>NZ_JBVJMF010000075.1:0-1002 GCF_055584345.1 Streptomyces sp. NPDC104106 | reverse complement strand
TCAGTCCTTGATCTCGCAGATGGGGGCGCCGGAGGTGAGGGAGGCGCCGACTTCGGCGGTCAGGCCCTTGATGGTGCCTGCCTTGTGGGCGTTGAGGGGCTGTTCCATCTTCATGGCTTCCAGGACGACGATCAGGTCGCCTTCCTGGACCTCCTGGCCCTCCTCGACCGCGATCTTGACGATGGTGCCCTGCATCGGGGAGGCGAGGGTGTCACCGGAGGCGGCGGGGCCGGACTTCTTGGCCGCGCGGCGCTTGGGCTTGGCACCCGCGGCCAGGCCGGTGCGGGCCAGGGACATGCCCAGCGAGGAGGGCAGGGACACCTCCAGGCGCTTGCCGCCGACCTCGACCACGACCGTCTCGCGGCCGCTGTCCTCCTCCGCCTCGGCGTCGGCCGGGGCGGCGAAGGGCTTGATCTCGTTGACGAACTCCGTCTCGATCCACCGGGTGTGGACCGTGAACGGATCACCGGAACCGGTCAGTTCGGGAGCGAAGGCGGGATCCCGCACCACCACGCGGTGGAACGGCACGGCCGTGGCCATGCCCTCGACACGGAACTCGTCCAGGGCACGGGCGGCCCGCTCAAGGGCCTCCTTGCGGGTACGGCCGGTCACGATGAGCTTCGCGAGCAGCGAGTCCCACGCCGGTCCGATCACACTGCCGGCCTCCACGCCCGCGTCCAGGCGCACCCCCGGACCCGAGGGCGCGTCGAACCGCGTGACCGTGCCCGGGGCGGGCAGGAAGCCCCGGCCGGGGTCCTCGCCGTTGATACGGAACTCGAAGGAGTGACCGCGCAGGACCGGGTCGTCGTAACCGAGTTCCTCACCGTCGGCGATACGGAACATCTCCCGCACCAGGTCGATACCGGCGACCTCCTCGGTCACCGGGTGCTCCACCTGCAGACGCGTGTTGACCTCCAGGAAGGAGATCGTGCCGTCCTGCCCGACCAGGAACTCACACGTGCCCGCACCGACGTAGCCGGCCTCCTTGAGGATGGCCTTGGA
>NZ_JBVJMF010000074.1:0-1025 GCF_055584345.1 Streptomyces sp. NPDC104106 | reverse complement strand
TGTCACGCGCTGCGCCGGCCGGGCCGCCCGGGCACTGCAGGAGGCAGCCGAGATGGCGTCCGCCGACCTGCGCGACACCGCGGTGGTCGAAGCCGACCCGCCCGCGGCACAGATCGGCGGACCGACAGAGCACGTCAGTGCCGCAGAGTCGACGTTCACTGACGGCTGCTTGGCCGACTACGCCGACCTCGACCCCGACGCCTTCGAGCGAGCCATAGCCGACCTGTGCGCCGGCTACGGCTGCCGAGAGGTGGAAGTGGTGGGAGGCGCGGGCGATTTGGGAGCGGACGTCATGGCGGTCACACCGGACGGACGGCGTCTGGTCATCCAGTGCAAACAGTACGGCGACACTCACAAAGTCGGCTCACAGGACGTCCAGCGTTTCGGGGGTACTTGTTTCACCATCCACGAGGCCGATGTCGCAGTGCTCGTCACGACGAGCGAGTTCACGGAACCTGCTCTCGAGTACGCACGGCAGTGCGGAATCGTCTGCGTGGACGGTCCTGGCCTCGTGGCGTGGTGCCACGGCACCGGCCCGAGCCCGTGGCAGCAGACCGGCATCGAGTCCTGAGCCGACCTCGGCCTGTGATGCGGTGGTCACGTGCCGCCGAGCAGTGAGCGGACAGCTCTGCCACATGGAAGGCGGCGACGTGGGCACCAGTGATCACACTTCGACTTCTGGAGAGGAGATCTTCGTGCAGAAGGACATGCGCAAGGGAGAGTGGATCACCGGTAGCGCGCGCGAGAAGCTGGCGGAAGTCTTCGCCCGGGAATACAAGGCGGGGCGATCGATCCGGGCCATAGCCGACGCACATGGTCGGTCCTACGGCTTCGTGCATCGTGTACTCACCGAAGCGGACGTACCGCTCAGGACCCGAGGGGGCGATACCCGCACCGGCACAGCCCGGCAAACGCGATGACGGCCTCCGCGGCTGCGCGGCCTCGTCGGGGCATTGCGACCGGCGAGTGCATGCGCTGACCTCGTGGGGCAAACGAGAGCGCCAGGGACTGGTGAAACGGCTCGG
>NZ_JBVJMF010000073.1:0-1032 GCF_055584345.1 Streptomyces sp. NPDC104106 | reverse complement strand
GAGCCAGTAGCGCTGGTGCTGGAACGGATACGTCGGCAACGCCACCCGCCGCGCACCCACCCCCTCCAACACCCCGCCCCACTCCACATCCACACCCGCCGCATACACCTCACCCACCGACCGCAAAAACCGATCCAACCCCCCCTCACCACGCCGCAACGACCCCACCACCACACCCTCCACACCCACCGCACCCATCGTCTCCGACACCACAAACCCCAACACCGGATGCGGACTCACCTCCACGAACACCCGCCGCCCCGACCCCAACAACAACCGCACCACCTCCTCCAAACGCACCCGCTCCCGCAAATTCCGATACCAATACCCCCCGTCCAACACCGCCGTATCCACCCGACCACCCGTCACCGTCGAAAAAAACGGCACCGACGACGACACCGCCGACACACCCCCCAACACCCGACCCAACTCACCCTCAACCCGCTCCACCTCCACCGAATGCGACGCATAATCCACCGGCACCCGACGCACCCGCACCCCCTCACCCCGCAACTCCTCCTCCAACACACCCAACACACCCACCCCACCCGCCACCACCACCGACGACGGACCATTCACCGCCGCCACCGACAACCCCTCACCCAACCGCCCCTCCACCACACCCACCGGCAACCCCACCGACAACATCCCACCCCCACCCGCCAACCCCGACGCAATCACCCGACTCCGCCCCGCCACCACCCGCGCACCCTCCTCCAACGACAACGCACCCACCACACACGCCGCCGCAATCTCCCCCTGCGAATGCCCCACCACACCCACCGGCTCCACACCCACCGAACGCCACAACCCCGCCAACGACACCATCACCGCCCACAACACCGGCTGCACCACATCCACCCGCCCCAACGCCACCTCATCACCCAACACATCCACCAACGACCACCCCACAAACGGAGCCAACGCCTCACCACACCGCCCCATCCACTCCGCAAACACCTCCGACTCCTCCAACAACCCCACCGCCATCCCCACCCACTGCGCCCCCTGACCCGGAAACACGAACACCAC
>NZ_JBVJMF010000072.1:0-1079 GCF_055584345.1 Streptomyces sp. NPDC104106 | reverse complement strand
ACCGCCCTCACCCACGCCTGGACCCACAACACCCCCACCACCAAAAACAACAACACCACCACCACAACCCACCCCCACACCCCCCTACCCACCTACCCCTTCCAACACCAGCGCTACTGGCTCGAAGCAGCGGCCGGGACGACGGGTCTGGAAGACGCCGCATCGGCGGGGCTGGACGACACCGCCCATCCGCTGCTCACCGCACTGGTGGAACTGCCCGAAGGCCAGGGAGTGGTGGCGACCGGCCGCATCGGCGTGGAGAGCCATCCCTGGTTGGCCGGATACACGCTGCAGGACACGACGGTCCTTCCCGCGGTCGCGGTGCTCGACCTCGTGTTGGCCACCGGCGGCCGTCTGGGACTGCATCACCTCGACGAGCTGACGTTGGACAAGCCGCTCGTCCTGCCCGAGGAAGGCGGGGTGGATCTCCGTGTTCAGGTGTCCGGCGCGGACGAGGGCGGGAAGCACAACGTCCGCGTGCACACCCGGCAGGCCGATGGCTGGACCCGGCGTGCCACCGGTGTGCTGAGTGCCTCCGGCGGGACCGTCGAAGCCGGCCCGGGCCAGGTCGCCGGGACGGCCCCCGAGCAGTCGGCCAAGCGGCTGGAGGCAGCCGGGTACGACCACAGCGGGGCGTTCGAGACCGTCCGCGGGCTCTTTGGGGAGTACACGGAGACGGCCCTCGCCGAGGGCACTGCCGCCGAGGGGTTCGGATTCCATCCGGCGTTGTGGGCCCCGGTGCTGGACGGTGTGCTGGCCGGTGAGGAGGGACAGGCCGTACTGCCGAGCCGGTTCGCGGACGTGACGCTGCACGCGACCGGTGCCGCCGCGGCGAGGATCCGGCTGTCCCTCCGGGCGGACGGCACTCTGGGCGCGGAGATGACGGACCCGACCGGTGCGCCCCTTCTCGTCGTCGGCGCGATCGCAGGCCGCCCGCTCACTTCGGGGGACTTGACGGGAGCTGCGAGCGGACCGCTGACTTCGCCGTTGGCGGTGGAGTGGGTCCCGGTCACCACGACCGACCCCACCACCACACCACCCCCCTACACCACCTTCACCGTCACCGCCGGCACCACCAC
>NZ_JBVJMF010000071.1:0-1312 GCF_055584345.1 Streptomyces sp. NPDC104106 | reverse complement strand
CAGGCGGTGGCGGCGGCGAGGTCGCGGAGGGGGTCGTGGGGGCCGGTCGATACCGCGCCGTGGGTGAGGATGACGAGGTGTTCGTCGGGGGTGCGTTCCTGGTGGAGCCATTGCTGGATGTGGTGGAGGGTGTGTTCGGCGGTGGTGTGGGCGGTTGCGGGGTCGGTGGTGGTGCCGGCGGTGACGGTGAAGGTGGTGTAGGGGGGTGGTGTGGTGGTGGGGTCGGTCGTGGTGACCGGGACCCACTCCACCGCCAACGGTGTGATGTCGGCCGCCGTGAGCTTTGCCGGGTCGGCCGGCCGTGTGGCCAGCGCGTCGACGGTCAGGACGGGCCTGCCGTCCATGTCCGAGACATCAAGGGCGAAGGTCGCGTCGTCGTTGAGTGACACCCGGGCGCGCACCGTCCGCGGGCAGGATCCGTACGAACGCACACCCGACCACGAGAACGGCAACTCGAAGCCGCTGTCGTCACCGAGGGACGCGAGCCGCGCGTGGAGCACCGCGTCGAGCAGCGCGGGGTGGACGACGAACCCGGCATCGGCGGTGTCCTCGGTCAGCTCCACCTCGGCGTACACGACGTCCCCGTCCTGCCACGCGGCCTGAAGACCCTGGAACACGGGCCCGTAGTCGTAGCCCTGCTCGGCCAGTCGGCGATACAGGTCCGAGATCGGGAGCGGCGAGGCCGTGGGCGTGGGCCAGATCATGCGAGGCGGTGTCGCCGGAGCCTCGGCCGACAGCACGCCGGTCGCGTTCCGGACCCACTCGGCGTCGCCGATACGGGAGTGGACCGTGAACTCGCGCTCGCCGCTCATGTCAGCCGCGTTGACCTGGACCTGGACCTCCACCGTGCTGTTCTTCGGAATGAGCAGCGGGTGGTCGAGCGTGATGGACTCCACGCGCGTGCAGCCCGCCACGGCTCCGGCGCGCAGGGCGATGTCGAGGAACGCGGTGCCCGGGAGCAGAGCGGTGCCGAGGATCGCGTGGTCGGCGAGCCAGGGCTGCGCCTCGATGGAGAGCCGACCGGTGAGCAACAGCGCCTCGCTGCCCGGCACTTCGATGACGACATCGACCAGCGGATGCCCGGATCCCTGCCTGCCGAAGCCCCCGGAGTCGGGGACCGGATGGAGCCAGTAGCGCTGGTGTTGGAAGGGGTAGGTGGGTAGGGGGGTGTGGGGGTGGGTTGTGGTGGTGGTGTTGTTGTTTTTGGTGGTGGGGTGGGTGGTGGGGGTGTTGTGGGTCCAGGCGTGGGTGAGGGCGGTGGTGAGTTGGGTGGGGGTGTCGTGGTTGCGGCGGAGGGTGGGGATGACGGTGG
>NZ_JBVJMF010000070.1:0-1330 GCF_055584345.1 Streptomyces sp. NPDC104106 | reverse complement strand
GCCGACCGGACCTCGAACACCTCCACCTCAACAACGCCGGCGCCCGCACGCACCGGCACAGGAGACCACTCGACCCGGAACAGCGACTCACTCCCACCGCCAGCGCCAGCCGCCCTCAACTGCTCTTCGCTGACAGCGCGCAGCACGAGCGACTCCACCGACGCCACCGGAGCACCCTCACCATCGGCCAGCTCCAGCGACAGCGACTCCGCACCCGTCGACGACAACCGCACCCGCAACGACGACGCCCCCGAAGCATGCAAAGACACACCACTCCACGCGAACGGCAGGAACAGGCCGTCACCATCGGACTCGCGCGCGCCCGAGAAGGCGCCGGCGTGCAGTGCAGCGTCGAGCAGCGCCGGGTGCAGACCGAACCCCGCCGCGGAGTCCGCCTCGCCCGACGGCAGCACCACCTCGGCGAACACCTCGTCCCCACGCCGCCACACCGCACGCAACCCCCGGAACACCGGCCCATACCCATACCCACGCCCCGCCAACTCCCCGTACAGACCGGACACATCCACCGCCACCGCCCCCTCCGGCGGCCACACCCCCAACCCAACCCCCGCCCCCGCCACATCCTCACTCAACAAGCCACTCGCATGACGCACCCACACCCCACCCGACTCCCCACCATCCGACCGCGAATACACCGCAACCGACCGCACACCACCACCCACGTCCTCACCCACCGACACCTGCACCCGCACAGCACCCTCATCAGGAACCACCAACGGAGCCTCCACCACCAGCTCCCGCACCTGCCGCGCACCCACCTCATCACCAGCACGAGCAGCCAACTCCACCAACGCCGCACCCGGCAACAACACCACACCCGACACCACATGATCCGCCAACCACGGCTGCCCCACCACAGACAACCGCCCCGTACACACCACACCACCCGTCTCAGGAACGCTGATCACGGTGTCGAGCAACGGATGCCCAGTGGCCAGCGCCGGGTCGCCCCCGGACACCGTCGGGCTCAGCCAGTAGCGCTGGTGCTGGAAGGCGTAGGTGGGCAGGTCCACGCGGCGTGCGCCGGTGCCCGAGAAGACCTGCTCCCAGTCGATACCGACCCCACGCACGTGCAACTGCCCCACAGCAGCCATCAACGCCCGCCCCTCGGACACATCCCGACGCAGCGACGGCACACAGTCCTGTGCCACCATCCCCGTCAGCACACCGTCCGGGCCCAACTCCAGGAACGTCGTGACACCCTGGCCGCGCAACGCCTGCACGCCGTCGTGGAAGCGCACGGTGCCGCGCACGTGCTCCACCCAGTACCCGGGCGAGCACAACCGCCCGGCGTCCGCCACCTCACCCG
>NZ_JBVJMF010000069.1:0-1350 GCF_055584345.1 Streptomyces sp. NPDC104106 | reverse complement strand
TCACCCCCCGCAGGCACCGCACCCCGCGTGACCACCACCAGGCATGCGGCTTCCAGCCGGGGCTCGGCCAGCCACGCCTGGACAACAGCCAGCACCCTGCTGGTGAGCGTGAGCGCCACGCTGTCGTCCCCGACGTCCTCCGCGTCCTCGCCGTCCGCGACGCAGTCGAGCACGGCGAGGGCCGGCAGCTCGGCGCCGTCCGCGAGTGCCGCCACGTCGCTCGGGTCGGACAGCGTGCTCGACTCGGCCGGCGGCCCGGTCGGCCGCGGCGCGGGCAACTCGGTCCACTCCACCCGGAACAGAGCGTCGTCCGCGATGGCAGCGGAGTCCGCCGTCGCCAGACGGTCCACGGACACCGGCCGTAGGGCCACGGCGTCCGCGGTCAGGACCGGGCCACCGGTCTCGTCGGCGGCCTCGACCGACAGGACGCCGGCGGTGGACCGTACGAGCCGGGCACGCAGCACCGTGGCGCCGGTGGCGTGCAGGACGACCTTGTTCCACTCCAGCGGCTGCCACGCCTGGGCGTCGTCGCCGACGACGGCCTCCCGGACTGCCGGGTGCAGAACCGCGTCCAGGAGCGCCGGGTGCACTCCGTACCGGTCGGCCTCGGCCTGGTCCTCCTCCGCCAGCGCGGCCTCGGCGAACAGCTCGTCCCCGCGCCGCCACAGTCCGCGCAGGCCCTGGAAGAGCGGACCGTAGGCGTGTCCGTGGGCGATCAGTTCGGCGTAGAGGTCGTCCGTCTCGGCCCGGCGTGCGCCGGGCGGCGGCCACGCGGTGAAGTCGAAGGTGCCCGTCTCGGCCGGACCGGCGGCAGGCGCGAGGATTCCGGTGGCGTACCGGGTCCAGGTGACCGGCTCGCCCGTCATGGTCGTGTCGCCGGGGGCCGCGTAGACCTCCACCCCGCGGGCACCGGTCTCGTCCGGTCCGCCGACGGTGATCTGCAGGCGTACGCCCCCCTGCTCGGGGACGACCAACGGGGCCTCGACGACGAGTTCGTCCAGCACCCCGCAGCCGACTTCGTCGCCGGCTCGTACGGCCATCTCGACCAGCCCGGCTCCGGGTACGACGACCACTCCCCCGACGGCGTGGTCGGCCAGCCAGGGGTGCGTACGCAGCGACAGCCGCGAGGTCAGGACCAGGCCGTCCGACTGCGGCAGCGGAACCACCGCACCCAACAGCGGATGCCCGGCTCCGGCCAGCCCGAGGGCCGCCGCGTCGATCACGGACTCTGGCATCCGCAGCCAGTAGTGCCGGCGGTCGAAGGCATACGTCGGCAGATCCACATGGGCCTCGGTGGCACCCTCGGGAAGCACCGCCGCCCAGTCCACCCCGGCACCGCGCACGAACAGC
>NZ_JBVJMF010000068.1:0-1490 GCF_055584345.1 Streptomyces sp. NPDC104106 | reverse complement strand
CAGGCGGTGGCGGCGGCGAGGTCGCGGAGGGGGTCGTGGGGGCCGGTCGATACCGCGCCGTGGGTGAGGATGACGAGGTGTTCGTCGGGGGTGCGCTCCCGCCGGAGCCATTCCTGGAGCCGCGCCAGCGTCCGCTCGCTCACCGCGTGCGCCGCCGCCACCGGGTCCGCTTCGAGGCTCTTGTCACCGTCGTTGCGGACGAGGAACACCTCCACCGCCTCGGTCGGCAGCCCCGGTCCGGCCGGCGCGTCGACCTGCGTCCATTCCACCGAGAACGGCACGCCGGCGCCCGCGGTGCCGCGCAGTCGCTCGGTGTCGACCGGCCGCAACGCGAGAGACGCGATGTCGGCGACGGGCGCGCCCGCCGCGTCCGTGACGGTGATGGCCACCGTGTTGGCCCCGGCCGGCGACAGCCGCACCCGTAGCGTGTCCGCGCCCACGGCGTGCAGTGACACCCCGCTCCAGGCGAACGGCAGCACACCGTCTTCCTGGCCGGGAAGCAGGCCGAGGGCGATGGGATGCAGGGCGGCGTCCAGCAGCGCAGGATGCAGGCAGTACGACAGGGACTGCTCACGGTCGGGCAGCACCACGTCGGCGTACACGTCGTCGCCCGACCGCCAGGCGGCGCGCAGACCCTGGAAGGCCGGCCCGTAGTCGTAGCCCCTGGCACCCAGCCGCTCGTAGGCATCGCCGAGGTCGATCGGGACGGCGCCGGCCGGCGGCCAGGCGGCGGCCCCGGTATCGGTCCCGTCGCGGGGCCCCGCGGTGGGAGCGGAAGCGGGTACGGAGGTGAGTGAGCCGCCGGCCCGACGGATCCACGGCGCGTCGACCGGGGCCTCGGCGGACCTTGAGTAGACAGCGAAAGCCCGGCGTCCGTCGTCGTCCGGCTCCTCCACCACGGCCTGCAGCCGGATCGCGTCGCCCTCGTCGATCACCAGCGGGACCTCCAGCGTGAGGTCCTCGACGTACTCGCTGCCGACCTCCTGGCCCGATCGCAGGGCCATCTCCAGGAAGGCGGTGCTGGACAGCAGGACGGTGCCGTGGACGGCGTGGTCGCTCAGCCACGGCTGGGTGGCCGTGGACACCTGCCCGGTGAGGACGTGTCCCGAGCCGCCGGCCAGTTCGACCGCGGCCGCGACGAGCGGGTGGCCCGTGCTGGTCTGTCCGGGAGCGGTGGAGGCCGCGGCAGCAGGGTGCAGCCAGTACGACTCGTGCTGGAAGGGGTACGACGGCAGCACCGGGTGCGGGCCGGGGCGTGGGCCGCTCGCGACGGTGAGGCCGGACGTCCGGGCCTGGGCCAGGGCGATGGCCAACTGGGTCGGGCCGTCGTGGTCGCGTCGCAGCGTCGGGATGACGACGGTCTGGGTGGTGGTGTCGGTGGTGTCGGCGGTTTGCTGGAGGGGTGTGGTGAGGACGGGGTGGGGGCTGGTTTCGATGAAGTGGGTGTGTCCGGTGGTCAGGAGGTGGGTGATGGTGTGGTGGAACTGTAC
>NZ_JBVJMF010000067.1:0-1520 GCF_055584345.1 Streptomyces sp. NPDC104106 | reverse complement strand
GAGACCCCGGCCTCCTTCGAGCCCACGCTCGACTACGTGGTCGTCAAGGCCCCCCGGTTCGCGTTCGAGAAGTTCCCGCAGGCCGACTCCACGCTGACCACCACCATGAAGTCGGTCGGCGAGGCCATGGCCATCGGCCGCAACTTCCCCGAGGCCTTCCAAAAGGCGCTGCGCTCGCTGGAGAAGAAGGGCAGCCAGTTCACGTTCGTGGGCGACCCCGGGGACAAGGACGCGCTGCTGCGTGAGGCGGTACGGCCCACCGACGGCCGGATCAACACGGTCATGCAGGCCATCCGCGCGGGCGCCACGGCCGAGGAGGTCTTCGCGTACACGAAGATCGACCCGTGGTTCGTGGACCAGCTGTTCCTGATCAAGGAGATCGCGGACGAGCTGGCCGGGGCGCCGGAGCTGACCGGCGAGCTGCTCGCCGAGGCCAAGCGGCACGGCTTCTGCGACCAGCAGATCGCCGGGATCCGGGGCCTGCGCGAGGACGTCGTCCGCGAGGTCCGCCACGCCCTGGGCATCCGCCCGGTCTACAAGACGGTCGACACCTGCGCCGCCGAGTTCGCCGCGAGGACGCCGTACTTCTACTCCTCCTACGACGAGGAGAGCGAGGTCGCCGAGCGCGAGAAGCCCGCGGTGATCATCCTGGGCTCCGGCCCGAACCGTATCGGCCAGGGCATCGAGTTCGACTACTCCTGCGTCCACGCCTCCTTCGCGCTGTCGCAGGCCGGGTACGAGACGGTGATGGTCAACTGCAACCCGGAGACCGTCTCCACCGACTACGACACCTCCGACCGGCTGTACTTCGAGCCGCTGACGCTGGAGGACGTGCTGGAGATCGTCCACGCCGAGCAGCAGGCCGGCCCGGTCGCGGGCGTCATCGTCCAGCTGGGCGGGCAGACCCCGCTGGGCCTGGCGCAGGCGCTGAAGGACAACGGCGTGCCGATCGTGGGCACCTCGCCGGAGGCGATCCACGCCGCCGAGGACCGCGGCGCCTTCGGCCGGGTGCTGGCCGAGGCGGGCCTGCCGGCCCCCAAGCACGGCACCGCCACCACCTTCGCCGGGGCCAAGGCCATCGCCGACGAGATCGGCTACCCGGTCCTGGTCCGGCCCTCCTACGTCCTGGGCGGGCGCGGGATGGAGATCGTCTACGACGAGACCCGCCTGGAGGCGTACATCGCCGAGTCCACCGAGATCAGCCCCACCCGCCCGGTGCTGGTCGACCGCTTCCTGGACGACGCGATCGAGATCGACGTCGACGCCCTCTACGACGGCGAGGAGCTCTACCTCGGCGGCGTGATGGAGCACATCGAGGAAGCCGGCATCCACTCCGGCGACTCCGCCTGCGCCCTTCCCCCCATCACCCTGGGCGGCTTCGACATCAAGCGCCTGCGCGCCTCGACGCAGGCCATCGCCCGGGGGGTGGGGGTGCGCGGACTGATCAACATCCAGTTCGCGATGGCCGGTGACATCCTCTACGTCCTGGAGGCCAACCCGCGCGCCTCCCGCACCGTCCC
>NZ_JBVJMF010000066.1:0-1570 GCF_055584345.1 Streptomyces sp. NPDC104106 | reverse complement strand
TCAACGCCCACAAGGCAGGCACCATCAAGGGCCTGACCGCCGAAGTCGGCGCCTCCCTCACCTCCGGCGCCCCCATCTGCGAGATCAAGGACTGACGCGAAGGCGCCCCCGGACCCTGCCGTCGCCGCTTCTCTCTCACTTCCCCTCTCCCTTTCCCTGTTCTGTGAAGGAGCCACCATGTCCCACCGCCCCAGCCGCCGACGCGTGTACGCCGCGGCCTCCGCAGTCCTCGCCGCCGCCGCGGCCGTGACCCTGTCCGTGACCCCGGCCGCCCAGGCCCAGGCCCGGCACCTGCCGACCCGGCACTCCGCGCCCACGACAGCCCTGCCGCAGGTGATCCACGGTGTGGGCCACGCCATCCACCCCGAGGGCTTCACCTGGGACCCGACCCGCCACGCCTTCCTGATCGGTTCCCTGCGGTACGGCACCATCTCCGTCGTGGGCGCCGACGGCATACCGCACACCCTGGTCAGCGACCCCAGCCTGATCGCCACCGGCGGCATCCGGGTCGACGCGGCCCGCAACCGCCTCCTGGCGACCTACGGCGACGTCTACGCCGGCCCCAACGCCCTGCTCAGCGTGGGCTCCAGCCCGCAGACCCGGGGCCGGTACGCGGGGCTGGCCATCTTCGACCTGACCACCGGCGCCCTGGAGAAGCGCGTCGACCTCAGCCAGTCGCCGGGCCTGCACCTGGCCAACGACCTCGCCCTCGACCCGCAGGGCAACGCCTATGTCACCGACTCGTTCACCGGGAAGATCTTCAAGGTGACCCCGTCGGGCACCGCGTCGGAGTTCGCGTACGACACGATCCTCGACGCCGGCTACGACTCCACGGGCATGCCCAACGTCGGCGTGAACGGCATCGTCTACGACCGGGCCGGCTTCCTCATCGTCGTCCGCTACGACACCGGTCAGCTCTTCCGGATTCCGCTGCACCGGCCCAAGGACGTCCAGGAGATCACGCTGGACCGGCGGATCCCCGGCGCCGACGGCATGGCCCTCGGCTCGGACGGCACGCTCTACGCCGCGACGAACACCATCCGCTCCAGCGGCGTGCCCGCCCTGTTCAAGCTCCGCTCCGACGACGGGTGGAAGAGCGCCCACGTGGTGAGCGAGCAGGCGTCCCCCGAGGCGGCCCCCACGACCGTGTCGCTCACGCCCTTCGGCGACTACGTCCTCAGCAGCAACGTCAACGTCCTCTTCCAGAGCGGCGGCACCGAGACCCGCGACGGCTTCGTCATGCGCCGCTTCTGACCGTCCGCCACCGACACACCAGGAGGTGCCGGGCCATGGCGCTCGACCAGTCCTTCGTGGGACGGACCTACCCGCCCACCGCCCCCTACGAGCTGGGCCGGGAGAAGATCCGCGAGTTCGCGGAGGCGGTGGGGGACACCAACCCGGCGTACACGGACCCGGAGACAGCCCGTGCGCTCGGCCACCCCGATGTGATCGCCCCGCCCACCCTCGTGTTCGCGATCACTTTCCGGGCCGCGGGTCAGGTGATCGAGGACCCGCAGCTGGGCCTGGACTACAGCCGGGTGGTGCACGGCGACCAGAAGTTCGCCTACAG
>NZ_JBVJMF010000065.1:0-1608 GCF_055584345.1 Streptomyces sp. NPDC104106 | reverse complement strand
TGAGGAGACCGCCAGGCTGTTCGAGGCCAACGCCTACCGCGACTACCTCGAACTCCACGGCCTGTCCGTGCAGTTGGCCGAGGCACTCGCCGAGTACTGGCACGCCCGCGTCCGCGCCGAACTCGGCATCGGCGGCAACGACCCGGCCCACCTCGACGGCATGTTCCGCACCGAGTACCAGGGCTGTCGTTACTCGCTCGGCTACCCGGCCTGCCCCGATCTGGAGGACCGCGCCAAGATCGCCGAGCTGCTCCAGCCCGAGCGGATCGGGGTCCACCTGTCCGAGGAGTTCCAGCTCCACCCCGAGCAGTCCACGGACGCCATCGTCCTGCACCATCCCGAGGCCAGTTACTTCAACGCCGGAGGCCGGGAGTGACCACCCTGCGCGACGTCCTTCACGGGGCGGCCCCTTCGCTCCCGTCGTTCTCCTTCGAGTTCTTCCCGCCGAAGACCGACGCCGGAGCCCGCACCCTGTGGCGGGCGATCCGCCGGATCGAGGCGCTGGCGCCGACGTTCGTGTCGGTCACCTACGGGGCGGGCGGCTCCTCCAGGGACCGTACCGTCGAGGTGACCAAACGGATCGCGGCCGAGACGACCCTGCGTCCCGTCGCCCATCTGACCGCCGTCGGCCACTCGACGGCCGAGCTGCGCCACATCATCGGCCAGTACGCCGACGCCGGAGTCCGGGATGTGCTGGCGCTGCGCGGTGATCCGCCCGGCGACCCGAACGCTCCCTGGATCCCGCACCCCGACGGCTTCACCCACGCCCACGAACTGGTGCGGCTGGTCAAGGAGTCGGGGGACTTCAGCGTCGGTGTGGCCGCCTTCCCCGAACGCCATCCGCGCTCGGCGGACTGGGAGAGCGACATCAGGCACTTCGTCGCCAAGTGCAAGGCGGGCGCCGACTACGCGATCACGCAGATGTTCTTCCGGGTCGAGGACTACCTCCGGCTGCGGGACCGGGTGGCCGCCGCCGGCTGTGACACCCCGATCATCCCGGAGATCATGCCCGCCACCGACGTACGCCAGATCGCCCGCTTCGCCGAACTGAGCGGCGCCGCCTTCCCGGAGGAACTGGCCCACCGGCTCGAAGCCGCGCGCGACAAGCCCGCCGAGGGCCACCGCATCGGTGTCGCGTACGCCACCGCCATGGCCGAGCGGCTGCTCGCCGAAGGCGCCCCCGGCCTGCACTACATCACTCTCAACCGCTCGACGGCGACGCTCGAGATCCACCGCAACGTACTGAACTCAAGGAGCCCCCGGCATGTCCTCTCGGCCCAGCGCTGACTTCACCGACTTCAAGGTCGCCGACCTCTCCCTCGCCGAGTTCGGCCGTAAGGAGATCACCCTCGCCGAGCACGAGATGCCCGGCCTGATGGCGATCCGCGAGGAGTACGCGAAGGGCCGGCCGCTGGCCGGCGCCCGGATCACCGGTTCCCTGCACATGACCGTCCAGACGGCCGTGCTGATCGAGACGCTGGTCGCCCTGGGCGCCGAGGTCCGCTGGGTCTCGTGCAACATCTTCTCCACCCAGGACCACGCGGCCGCCGCCATCGCCGTCGGCCCGAACGGCACGCCCGACAACCCCCAGGGCATCCCGGTCTTCGC
>NZ_JBVJMF010000064.1:0-1654 GCF_055584345.1 Streptomyces sp. NPDC104106 | reverse complement strand
AACGCCCAGTTCGCCACGGCGCGGGCGAGGAGTTGTTCGAGTTGGCGGGCGTCCCCGACGCCTTCCTCGGCCGCGGTGGCCAGGGTCTTCTCGATGACGGGGATGACCGGCTCGAAGGTGGTGTCGTCGTGGACGAAGCCGCGGGCGAGGAAGTCGGGGGCCTCGGCGAGGGCGCCGGTGTCCGCGTCGACGATCGCCACCACCGTGACCACGCCCTCGGCGGCGAGGGTGAGGCGGTCCTTGAGGGACGCTTCGGTGGCGCCGCCGACTTCCATGCCGTCCACGTAGACGTTGCCGGCGGGGACCTTGCCGGTGATGGACGCGCGTCCGTCGACCAGGTCGACGACGACGCCGTCCTCGGCGATGACGACCCGTTCGGGGTCGACACCGGTACGGATGGCGAGGTCGGCATTGGCCCGCAGGTGGCGCCACTCGCCGTGCACGGGCATGACGTTGCGGGGCTTGACGATGTTGTAGCAGTAGACGAGTTCGCCGGCGCTGGCGTGCCCGGAGACGTGCACCTTGGCGTTGCCCTTGTGGACCACGTGGGCGCCCCACCGGGTGAGTCCGTTGATCACCCGGTAGATGGCGTTCTCGTTGCCGGGGATGAGGGAGCTGGCGAGCAGGACGGTGTCGCCCTTGCCGATGCGGATCACGTGGTCGCGGTTGGCCATCCGTGACAACGCGGCCATCGGTTCGCCCTGGGAGCCGGTGCACACCAGAGTGATCTTGTGGTCCGGGAGCTTCTCCAGCTCCTTCGTGCTCACGACCAGACCGGAGGGGACCTTCAGATAGCCCAGGTCACGGGCGATGCCCATGTTGCGGACCATCGACCGGCCGACGAAGGCGACCTTGCGGCCGTACTGGTGCGCGGCGTCCAGGACCTGCTGGATGCGGTGCACATGGCTGGCGAAGCTGGAGACGATGACGCGGCGCGGCGCGGTGCGCATGACCTGCTCGATCGCCGGGTTCAGCTCACGCTCGGAGGTGGTGAAGCCGGGTACTTCGGCGTTGGTGGAATCGGTGAGGAACAGGTCCACGCCCTCCTCGCCGAGGCGGGCGAAGGCGCGCAGATCGGTGATGCGGTCGTCGAGAGGGAACTGGTCCATCTTGAAGTCGCCGGTGTGCAGCACCATCCCGGCCCGGGTGCGGATCGCGACCGCGAGGCTGTCGGGGATGGAGTGGTTGACCGCCACGAACTCGCAGTCGAAGGGCCCGAAACCACGCCGGTCGCCCTCCCGCACGCGCACCGTGCGCGGCCGGATGCCGTGTTCCTTGAGCTTGGCCTCCAGGAACGCCAGGGTCAGCTTCGAGCCGACGACGGGAATGTCGGACCGTTCGCGCAGGAGGTACGGCACGCCGCCGATGTGGTCCTCGTGGCCGTGGGTGAGGACCACGGCCACGATGTCGTCCAGCCGGTCCCGGATCGAGGTGAAGTCCGGCAGGATCACGTCCACGCCGGGCTGGGTCTCCTCGGGGAACAGTACGCCGCAGTCGACGATGAGCAGCTTGCCCGCGTGCTCGAAGACGGTCATGTTGCGGCCGATCTCCCCCAGGCCGCCCAGGGCGATGACCCGCAGCCCTCCTTCGGGAAGGGGCGGGGCGGCTTTCAGCTCGGGGTGCGGATGACTCATACGCTGACGGTACCCGGAGA
>NZ_JBVJMF010000063.1:0-1869 GCF_055584345.1 Streptomyces sp. NPDC104106 | reverse complement strand
TGGGTGGTCCGGGGCAGGGCAATTATTCGGCGGCGAATGCGTTCTTGGATGCTTTTGCGGGGTGGCGTCGGGGGCAGGGGCTGCCTGCGGTGTCGTTGGCGTGGGGGTTGTGGGGTGAGGCGAGTGCGATGACGGGCTCGCTGGGGGTGTCTGATCAGGCTCGGATGAGTCGTGGTGGTATTCGGTCGTTGTCGGTCGGGGAGGGCATGGCGTTGTTCGACGCCGGCCTGGCGGCTGGTGAACCGGCCCTGGTCGCAGCCAAGTTCGACCTCGCGGCCCTGACCGAACAGGCCGCCACGGACCGGGTGGCTCCCGTGCTGCGAGGTCTCGTACGGCAGTCCCGCCGAAGTGTCCGGACCGGCGCGGCCGGCGTGGGAACCGGCGGTGCGGCGGTCGAGTCGCTGGCCGACCGGCTGGCGACGATGCCCCAGGCCGACCGGCAGCGCACCCTCCTCGACATGGTGTGCGCCGACGCCGCGGCCGTGCTGGGCCGCCGCCAACGGGAAGCCATCGCACCGGAGCGTGCCTTCAAGGACCTCGGGTTCGACTCGCTCACCGGTGTGGAACTGCGCAACCGGCTCACCGCGGCCACGGGCCTCCGGCTGCCGGCCTCGGCGGTGTTCGACCACCCGACACCGGCCGCCCTCGCAGACGTACTGGCGGAGCAACTGGGCTCCTCACCGGTGTCCATTCTCGCCGAACTCGACCGCCTGGAAGCCGTGTTGGCCTCGACCACGCTGGACGACGCGGTCATGGCCCAGGCGGCCAAGCGCCTCCAGACACTGGCCACACGGTGTGCGTCGGAGGACTCCGGGTTCGAGACGGAGGAGGAGTTCGACCTCGAATCCGCTTCCGACGACGAACTCTTCAGCTTCGCCGAGAACGAACTCGGCACCTCCTGACAGCCGCGCCGGCCCCCACACCTGCTGAGCAGAAGGACTTCCGAATGACCACGAACGACGACAAGCTGCGTGACTACCTCAAGCGTGCCCTCGCCGACCTCAGCCAGGCGCGCAAGCGGCTGCGCGATGTGGAGTCCGAGAAGACGGAACCGATCGCGATCGTCGCCATGAGCTGCCGTCTCCCGGGAGGGGTGTCCTCGCCCGAGGACCTGTGGGAGCTGGTCGCCGAAGGCAATGACGGTATCTCGTCCTTCCCGACCGACCGGGGCTGGGACGTGCACGCACTGTACGACCCGGACCCGGAGCGCGCCGGGAAGTCGTACGTCAGGGAAGGCGGCTTCGTCGCGGACGCCGCGGACTTCGACGCCGCCTTCTTCGGGATCAGCCCGCGTGAGGCGGTCGCGATGGACCCGCAGCAGCGGCTGCTGCTGGAGACAGCATGGGAGGTCTTCGAGCGGGCCGGTATCGACCCGACGTCGATGCGTGGCCGCAACGTGGGTGTCTTCGCCGGTACCAAACCCCAGGACTACATCTCCAGCCTCGAAAACGGGGAGTCCAGCACCGAGGGGTACGCCCTGACGGGCAGCGCCGGCGCGGTCACCTCCGGCCGGGTCTCGTACGCCTTCGGCTTCGAGGGCCCCGCCGTCTCCATCGACACGGCCTGCTCGTCGTCACTGGTTGCCATTCACCTGGCCGCCCAAGCGCTGCGCAGCGGCGAGTGCTCGCTCGCGCTCGCCGGCGGTGTCGCCGTGATGGCCACGCCGGGCGCTTTCGTAGCCTTCTCCCGGCAGCGCGGCCTGGCCCCCGACGCACGCTGCAAGGCCTTCGCGGCGGGCGCGGACGGCACGGCCTGGGCCGAGGGGGTGGGTCTGCTCCTGCTGGAGCGCCTGTCGGACGCGCGCCGCAACGGCCATCAGGTCCTGGCCCTGGTACGCGGCAGCGCGGTCAACCAGGACGGCGCCTCCAA
>NZ_JBVJMF010000062.1:0-2023 GCF_055584345.1 Streptomyces sp. NPDC104106 | reverse complement strand
TCCGCCTGACCCGCCAGCGCACCCCCCGACGCCGCCGACACCACCAACGGCACCACACCCTCGTACGACACCCGCACACCGACCGGCTCCTCCGGTGCCTGTTCGAAGATGAGGTGGGCGTTGGTACCGCTCAGTCCGAAGGAGGAGACGGCGGCCCGGCGCGGGCGGCCGGTCTCGGGCCACTCCCGGGCCTCGGTCAGCAACTCGACGGAGCCCGAGGACCAGTCGACCTGCGGGGTGGGCTCGGTGACGTGCAGGGTCGGGGGCAGAACACCGTGCCGTAGCGCCTCCACCATCTTGATCACCCCGGCGACGCCCGCGGCGGCCTGGGTGTGCCCGATGTTGGACTTCACCGAGCCCAGCCACAAAGGCATTTCGCGGTCGCGGCCGTACGTCGCCAGCAGCGCCTGCGCCTCGATGGGGTCACCGAGCGCGGTGCCCGTACCGTGCGCCTCCACCACGTCCACGTCCGCGGCGGCCAGACCGGCGGCCGACAGGGCCCGGCGGATGACCCGCTGCTGGGACGGACCGTTGGGAGCGGTCAGACCGTTGGAGGCACCGTCCTGATTGACCGCGCTGCCGCGCAGCACGGCGAGCACCCGGTGCCCCTTGCGGTGTGCCTCCGAGAGGCGTTCGAGGACGACCACGCCGACGCCCTCGGCCCAGCCGGTGCCGTCCGCGGTCGAGGAGAAGGCCTTGCAGCGGCCGTCGGGGGCGAGGGCCCGCTGCCGGGAGAACTCGACGAAGGTGCCCGGTGTCGCCATGACGGTCGCGCCGCCCGCCAGGGCCATCGAGCATTCGCCGTTGCGCAGGGCCTGGGCGGCCAGGTGCATGGCGACGAGCGAGGAGGAGCAGGCGGTGTCCACGGTCACCGCGGGGCCCTCGAAGCCGAAGACGTACGACACCCGGCCCGAGGCCACGCTCACCGCGGAGCCGGTGGCCGTGAAGCCGCCCGACTCGGGCGGGATGTCACCACCGATGCCGTAACCCTGGGTCATCACGCCGGAGAACACGCCGACGTCCGTGCCCTTCAGTGCGGACGGGTTCACGCCCGCCCGTTCCAGCGCCTCCCAGGAGGTCTCCAGAAGCAGCCGCTGCTGCGGGTCCATCGCCAGCGCCTCACGCGGCGAGATGCCGAAGAAGCCCGCGTCGAACAGGCCTGCCTGGTGAAGGAAGCCGCCCTGGTCGACGTAGGACGTGCCGATGTTCTCGGGGTCGGTGTCGAAGAGGCCGTCCACGTCCCAGCCCCGGTCGGCCGGGAAGCCGGAGACGGCGTCGCGGCCCTCGATCACCAACCGCCACAGTTCTTCGGGGCTGTTGGCACCTCCGGGCAGCCGGCACGCCATGCCCACGATCGCGATCGGCTCGTCCGGATCGGCCACGCCGACCGTGGGCCCGCCCGCGCCGGTGGCGTCACCGATGGGTCCGGCCAGCTCGTCGCCGAGGAAGCGGGCGAGCGCGACCGGGGTCGGGTAGTCGTAGACAAGGGTGGCGGGGAGACTGAGCTGGGTGACCTCGCGGAGCCGGTTGCGGAGCTGGACGGCGGTGAGGGAGTCGAAACCGGCGTCCTTGAACGCCTTGTCGGCCTTGATCTTCTCGGGGCCGGTGTGGCCGAGCACGGTCGCGACCTGGGCGCGGACCAGGTCCAGGAGCAGGGCTTCCCGCTCGGCCGGGGCCAGGCCCGCGAGCCGGCCGGCCAGGCCGCTGACACGTCCGGCGGAGATGCGGGCGGCGGCGCGCCGGCTGTGCGGTATCAGCGTGCGCAACAGGGACGGTATGCCGCCGCCGGCTGCCGCTTGCGCACGTAGGGCCCGCAGGTCCAGCTTGATCGGGACGAGGAGGCTCTCACCGGTGCGCAGGGCCGCGTCGAAGAGGTCCAGGCCCTCGTCTGGGCTGATCGCTTGGAATCCGCCACGGTTCAGGCGGCGCTGGTCGACGTCGTTCAGGTGGGCTGTCATGCCGGTGGCCTGCTCCCACAGCCCCCACGCCAGCGACACACCCGGCAACCCAGCAGCCCGCCGAC
>NZ_JBVJMF010000061.1:0-2630 GCF_055584345.1 Streptomyces sp. NPDC104106 | reverse complement strand
CGCCGACAGCCGGACCCGTGCGTCCGCGCTCCGAGAGGCGCTCGCCACGCGTGTGGTGGTCGCCGACGGGGCCATGGGCACGATGCTCCAGGCCCAGGACCCCACCCTCGACGACTTCGAGCAGCTCGAGGGCTGCAACGAGATCCTGAACCTCACGCGCCCCGACATCGTCCGCTCCGTCCACGAGGCGTACTTCGCGGTGGGCGTGGACTGCGTCGAGACCAACACCTTCGGGGCCAACCACTCCGCGCTCGGCGAGTACGAGATCTCCGGGCGGGTGTACGAGCTGTCCGAGGCCGGTGCGCGGGTGGCCCGCGAGGTCGCCGACGAGTTCACGGCCAGGGACGGCCGGCAGCGGTGGGTCCTCGGTTCGATGGGGCCCGGGACGAAGCTGCCCACGCTGGGCCACGCCCCGTACACGACCCTGCGTGACGCCTACCAGCGCAATGCGGAGGGCTTGGTGGCGGGTGGGGCGGATGCCCTGCTGGTGGAGACCACGCAGGACCTGCTCCAGACCAAGGCGGCGGTCCTCGGTGCCCGCCGGGGTCTGGAGGCGCTGGGTCTGGACCTGCCGGTGATCGTGTCGGTGACGGTCGAGACCACCGGCACGATGCTGCTGGGCTCCGAGATCGGCGCGGCCCTGACCGCCCTGGAGCCGTTGGGCATCGACATGATCGGTCTGAACTGCGCCACCGGCCCGGCCGAGATGAGCGAGCACCTGCGCTACCTCGCCCGCAACGCCCGCATCCCGCTGTCCTGCATGCCCAACGCCGGCCTGCCGGTCCTCACCAAGGACGGCGCCAGCTACCCGCTGACCGCGCCCGAGCTGGCCAACGCGCAGGAGACGTTCGTGCGGGAGTACGGGCTGTCGCTGGTGGGGGGCTGCTGCGGTACGACCCCGGAGCACCTGCGCCGGGTCGTGGAGCGGGTGCGGGGTGTGGTGCCGCCCGCCCGTGACCCCCGCCCCGAGCCGGGGGCGGCCTCGCTGTACCAGTCGGTGCCGTTCCGGCAGGACACCTCCTACCTGGCGATCGGCGAGCGCACCAACGCCAACGGCTCCAGGAAGTTCCGCGAGGCCATGCTGGAGGGCCGCTGGGACGACTGTGTGGAGATGGCGCGGGAGCAGATCCGCGAGGGCGCGCACATGCTGGATCTGTGCGTGGACTACGTCGGCCGGGACGGCGTCGCCGACATGGAGGAACTCGCGGGCCGTTTCGCCACCGCCTCCACGCTGCCGGTCGTGCTGGACTCCACCGAGGTGGATGTGATCCGGGCCGGGCTGGAGAAGCTGGGCGGGCGCGCGGTGATCAACTCGGTGAACTACGAGGACGGCGCCGGCCCGGACTCCCGGTTCGCGCGGGTCACGCGGCTGGCGCGGGAGCACGGTGCGGCGCTGATCGCGCTGACGATCGACGAGGAGGGGCAGGCCCGTACCCCGCAGAAGAAGGTGGAGATCGCCGAGCGGCTGATCGCGGACCTGACGGGGAACTGGGGCATCCGCGAGGAGGACATCCTCATCGACACCCTGACCTTCACCATCTGCACCGGTCAGGAGGAGTCCCGCAAGGACGGTCTGGCCACCATCGAGGCGATCCGGGAGCTGAAGCGCCGCCACCCGGACGTGCAGACCACGCTCGGTCTGTCGAACATCTCCTTCGGTCTGAACCCGGCCGCCCGCATCCTTTTGAACTCCGTCTTCCTGGACGAGTGTGTGAAGGCGGGGCTGGACTCGGCGATCGTGCACGCCTCGAAGATCCTGCCCATCGCCCGGTTCGACGAGGAACAGGTCACCACGGCGCTGGACCTGATCTACGACCGGCGCAGCGAGGGCTACGACCCGCTGCAGAAGCTGATGCAGCTGTTCGAGGGCGCCACGGCGAAGTCGCTGAAGGCGGGCAAGGCCGAGGAGCTGGCCGCGCTGCCGCTCGAGGAGCGCCTGAAGCGGCGGATCATCGACGGTGAGCGCAACGGTCTGGAGGCGGACCTGGACGAGGCGCTCCGGGACCGGCCGGCCCTGGACATCGTCAACGACACGCTGCTGGACGGGATGAAGGTCGTCGGTGACCTGTTCGGCTCCGGGCAGATGCAGCTGCCGTTCGTGCTGCAGTCCGCCGAGGTGATGAAGGCGGCGGTGGCTCATCTGGAGCCGCACATGGAGAAGTCGGACGCCGAGGGCAAGGGCACGATCGTGCTGGCGACCGTGCGCGGGGACGTCCACGACATCGGCAAGAACCTCGTCGACATCATCCTGTCCAACAACGGCTACAACGTGGTCAACCTCGGTATCAAGCAGCCGGTCTCGGCGATCCTGGAGGCCGCCGACGAGCACAGGGCCGACGTCATCGGGATGTCCGGGCTGCTGGTGAAGTCCACCGTGATCATGAAGGAGAACCTCCAGGAGCTGAACCAGCGGGGACTGGCCGCGCGCTTCCCGGTCATCCTCGGCGGTGCCGCCCTGACCCGCGCCTACGTCGAGCAGGACCTGTACGAGATCTACGAGGGCGAGGTCCGCTACGCCCGCGACGCCTTCGAGGGCCTGCGCCTGATGGACGCCCTCATCGGCGTCAAGCGCGGCGTACCCGGGGCGAAGCTGCCCGAACTGAAGCAGCGCCGGGTGCGCGCCACGGCCG
>NZ_JBVJMF010000060.1:0-2699 GCF_055584345.1 Streptomyces sp. NPDC104106 | reverse complement strand
ACGACACCGGCGACCGCGGCGACTATCTGCGTGCCATTGTCAGACTCGCGTGCGAACGTGAGGACCTGGGCCCGGACTTCCGGGCCTGGCTTCGCGATTACGTGGCCGAGGAACTGACGGACGTCGACGGCTGACACGCGGGAACGCGCGAAGGGCGGGCCGGAGGTTCTCCTCCGGCCCGCCCTTTCCGTACGGCCTCAGGGACGGCTGCGAACAGCCCCCTAGAAGGGCTCGAAGCCGTCGAACTCCTGCTGTGCCTCGTCGCGTTCGGCCTGCTTGTCCCGGCGGCGCTGGGCCGCGGGCCGCTGCGCGTCGAGGCGGTGGTCCTCGCCGCGGCGGCCCAGCATCTCCGCGCCGGCCATGACCGACGGCTCCCAGTCGAAGACGACCGCGTTCTCCTCGGGGCCGATCGCGACGCCGTCGCCGGACCGGGCGCCCGCCTTCATCAGCTCCTCTTCCACGCCGAGGCGGGCCAGCCGGTCGGCGAGGTAGCCCACGGCCTCGTCGTTGTTGAAGTCGGTCTGGCGGACCCAGCGCTCCGGCTTCTCGCCGCGCACCCGGAACAGCGGCTCGCCGCCGACCTCCTCACGGGTGACGGTGAAGCCGGCGTCGTCCACGGCCTTGGGGCGGATGACGATACGGGTCGCCTCCTCCTTCGGCTTCGCGGCACGGGCCTTGGCGACCAGCTCGCCGAGCGCGAAGGTCAGCTCGCGCAGCCCGATGTGAGCGACGGCCGACACCTCGAAGACGCGGTAGCCGCGCGCCTCCAGGTCGGGGCGGACCATCTCGGCGAGGTCCTTGCCGTCCGGCACGTCGACCTTGTTCAGGACGACGATCCGGGGCCGGTTGCCGAGGCCGCCGTACTCGCGCAGTTCCGCCTCGATGACGTCGAGGTCGGAGACGGGGTCGCGGTCGGACTCCAGGGTCGCGGTGTCGAGGACGTGCACCAGGACGCTGCACCGCTCCACGTGCCGCAGGAACTCAAGGCCGAGGCCCTTGCCCTGGCTGGCACCCGGGATCAGACCGGGGACGTCGGCGATGGTGTAGACGGTCGAACCGGCCGTCACCACACCGAGGTTGGGCACGAGGGTGGTGAAGGGATAGTCGGCGATCTTGGGCTTGGCCGCACTGAGCACGGAGATCAGCGAGGACTTGCCGGCGCTCGGGTAGCCGACGAGGGCCACGTCGGCGACGGTCTTCAGCTCCAGCACGACGTCCTGGAGGTCACCGGGCTCGCCGAGCAGCGCGAAGCCGGGCGCCTTGCGGCGGGCGGAGGCCAGCGCCGCGTTGCCGAGCCCGCCGCGGCCGCCCTGGGCGGCGATGTACGACGTACCGTGCCCGACCAGGTCGGCGAGGACATTGCCGGCCTTGTCGAGGACCACGGTCCCGTCCGGCACCGGCAGGACCAGGTCCTGGCCGTCCTTGCCGGAGCGGTTGCCGCCCTCGCCGGGCTTGCCGTTGGTGGCCTTGCGGTGCGGCGAGTGGTGGTAGTCGAGCAGCGTCGTCACGGACTGGTCGACGGTGAGGATGACGTCACCGCCGCGACCGCCGTTGCCGCCGTCCGGGCCGCCGAGCGGCTTGAACTTCTCGCGGTGGACGGAGGCACAGCCGTGACCTCCGTTACCCGCGGCGACGTGCAGCTCGACGCGGTCCACGAAGGTGGTCATGGTTCAGTGCCTCCTGATACGTGCGGGTACTGCCTATGTCAACACGCGAAAGGCGGACCCGCTTCCCACAGGGGAAGTGAGGTCCGCCTCGCGAAACGTTCGGTCGAAGCCGTGAAGTCAGACGACTCAGGCGACCGGAACGATGTTCACGACCTTGCGGCCACGGTGGGTACCGAACTCCACCGCACCGGCCTGGAGGGCGAACAGCGTGTCGTCGCCGCCACGGCCGACACCGGCGCCGGGGTGGAAGTGGGTGCCGCGCTGGCGGACCAGGATCTCACCCGCGCTCACGACCTGACCGCCGAAGCGCTTCACGCCGAGCCGCTGGGCGTTGGAGTCGCGACCGTTCCGGGTGGACGATGCGCCCTTCTTGTGTGCCATGTCTCCTCAGTCCCTTACTTCGCAGCCGTGGGGATCGACGTGACCTTGATCGCCGTGTACTGCTGGCGGTGGCCCTGCCGACGGCGGTAGCCGGTCTTGTTCTTGTAGCGCAGAATGTCGATCTTCTGGCCCTTGTGGTGGTCCACGACCTCGGCCTGGACCTTGATGCCGGCGAGCACCCACGGGTCGCTCGTCACGGCGTCGCCGTCGACAACGAGCAGGGTCGAGAGCTCGACCGTGTCGCCAACCTTGGCGGTGGAAATCTTGTCAACCTCAACGATGTCGCCGACAGCAACCTTGTGCTGGCGACCACCGCTGCGCACGATGGCGTACACGCGGATCTCTCTTTCGCTCGTTCAGAACCGGAACCCCCGCAGGCCAGTCGTCCACCACACATGGGGCGACCTCTCCCGGCCAGCCTTGCGTCCGGGAGGAAGAGGTTTACGGGGATGTGGCGCGCTCGGTGACACGCCGACGGTCAAGGTTACGGGGCCCGGCCACAGGGGTCAAACTGGACCCTTCGGCGCCGCCGGGCGGGTCAGTAACCGCCCACGAGCTCCCGGCCCTTGGCGAGGTCGTCGTGGTTGTCGATCTCGACCCACCGGACGTCGCCGATCGGCGCCACGTCGATCCTGAAGCCCCGGTCGACCA
>NZ_JBVJMF010000059.1:0-3456 GCF_055584345.1 Streptomyces sp. NPDC104106 | reverse complement strand
TCGGCGTGAAGCTCACCAAGCTGCGCCCGGAGCAGGCCGCGTACATCGGTGTCGAGGTCGACGGCCCGTTCAAGCCGGACCACTACCGCTACTGAGCCACCGGCTCCGTAGTCCCGCCCGCCGGGGAGCACGCCGGTGCACCGCCGCGCTCCCCGACAGCAGGTCCCCCGTGGCAGGCCCCCGCACCCCCGTGCCGGGGGCCTGCCCCGTTTCCCCGAACCGTCCAGCCGACCCGGCGCCAGTCCGGGACCGCCGGCCGGTCCGGGCGATCAGCCCGTCAAGCCCCAGGACCCCCATGCCCCGCGGCCGCTATTCGCTCCATGACCCGCACGATCACACCCCCCTCGCAGAAGAGCACTTCCAGTGCGCCCCCGGCCCGTCCGGCTGGCGCTACGTCTCCCGGCTGACCAGCCCCGCCGGTGACCACCGCGGCTCGGTCGACCTCGCCCTGGACGACCTCGGCCGCCCGATTCGCCTCGAACTGCACGCGGGAGGCTGGCAGGTGCGCGGTGCCGCCCTCGACGGCGTCACCTGGGTCCGCACCGACCCCACCGGAACCCATGCCGCCGAAGGCAATGTGCGCGCCCACGCCTTCACCGGCACGTCCCCCGCGTTCCTCATCGCCACTGCCCGTCTCCTGCGCCTCACCCCCTCGTCCACCGCGACCCGCGTACGCCTGGTCGCCTTCACGGATCCGGTCCTCGCCCCCCGCACCGTGGACCAGTCCTGGGCCTTGCTGAACAGCGAAGCACACGCCACTGACAACGGCCCTCTGACCGTGGACGAATACCAGGTCACAGCCCTGGACACCGGCGAGCGGCACAGCGTCCACATCGCCGGCGACGTCGTCCTGGCCGCGCCCGGCATCGAGCTGGAGGACCTTGAGACACCGCCGTCGACGTTCGACCGACGAGGATGAACGCTGATGGCGGCGGACGGTGCCGACGGGTGTGGTGCCGCGACCGTTGATCAGCCTCCGGGCACCACCTCAGGCAGGCGGTGCGAATCCGGTCGGCGGACGGTCGGCCGACGGTTCGCCCCGCGCCGGTGAGGCAGCTGCGCTCGACGGCACGACGGGCGCCGGGCCCTGTGGCTGCCGCGGTCCGGCCGACCGAGCCTGCGCGGACTTCTGCGGCGGGCCGGCCAGGGGAACGGCCGACGGCTCATGCCCGGCCGGCGCTGCGGGTGCGCCGGGCCATGCCGCCGATGGGGTGAAGACACCCACGCCGAACGCCTGACGGGCCTCACGGGACCGCCGTTCGTGCACCAAGGCCGCGAGGAAGGCGGCAGCCGGCAGACCGGGCGGCACCGAAGCACCCGTACGCGCCGCGAGATCGGCCGCGAGCCGCTGCGCCATCCCGACGGAGACCTGCGGATCGAGCTGCGCCATCCGCGTCAGGTACTGCCGCACGGCGAGCCACAGCCCATCCGGCACCGCTGACAGGTCCAACTCGGCGAACCGCCCGGCGAGCCACGGCGGCGGGGGCGGCACGAACCCGGCCGGACCGGTGGGTACGCGCTCCCGTACGACGAGCGTGCCGGCGAACACATCCCCGAGCCGCCGCCCCCGCGCGGACACCAGGGAGGCGATACAGGCCACCACGCCGAAGGTCAGCAGGATCTCGACCACACCGATCGCACCGCGCACCAGCGCGTGCCGGAACCGGATCGGCCCGCCGTCGTCCCGCACCACCCGCAGCCCGAAGGCCAGCTTCCCCAGCGACCGACCGTGGCTGAGGGTCTCCACCGCGATCGGCGCGCCCACCAGGACCAGCAGGAACGTCGCGATCGACAGCGCCACCTGCGCGGCCTCGTCCATGGAAGCCGTCGACATCACCAGGACCACGGTGACGACGGTGTACGCCGTCACGGCCACCACGAGGTCGAACAACACGGCCAGCGCCCTGCTCGGCAGCCTCGCGGGCAGCACTTCCAGCGCCACCGCCTCGCCGGTCACCAGCTCACTCACGCCCGCCGTCCTTCCCTGGTCCGCCCCCGGAACGCAAGTCTGCCAAGCTGTGGGCGCATCGCGCCGCAGTACGACAAGCTGACAGCGAACGCGAGCATCCACGACGAGCGGACGAGCTGTCGACGACCAGCCGAGGAGCAGGCAGACCCGATGGACCTGGACGTCTTCGTCGCCGCACACCGAGCCGAGTGGGACCGCCTCGACGCCCTGCTCCACCGCAGGCGCCGTCTGAACGGCGCGGAAGCCGACGAACTCGTCGCGCTCTACCAGCGCACCGCCACCCACCTCTCCCTCATCCAGTCCAGCGCCCCGGACCCGCGACTGACGGGACGGCTCAGCCAACTGGTGGCACGCGCGCGCAGCGCCGTCACCGGCACACGCCGCGCCTCCTGGCGCGACGCCACGCGCTTCCTGGGCCAGGGCTTCCCGGCAGCCGTCTATCGCGCGCGCCACTGGTGGGCGCCCACGGCGCTGGTCTCCACGGTCGTCGCGATCCTCCTGGGGTGGTGGATCGGCACCCACCCGGAGATGCAGTCGTCCATCGCCGCCCCCAGCCAGCTGCGCCAGCTGACCCGTCCGGGCGGTGAGTACGAGACGTACTACTCCAGCCACCCCGCCGCCGCCTTCGCCGCCCAGGTGTGGACGAACAACGCCCAGGCGGCCGCGATGTGCCTGGTCCTGGGCGTCTTCCTGGGCCTGCCCGTGCTCTGGATCCTCTTCGAGAACATGCTCAACCTGGGCGTCGGCTTCGGCCTGATGTCCTCGGCCGGCCGACTCGACACATTCCTGGGGCTGGTCCTCCCGCACGGCCTGCTCGAACTGACCGCCGTCTTCGTCGCCGCCGGTACGGGCCTGCGCCTGGGCTGGACCCTCATAGACCCCGGCCCCCGCACCCGGCGCACGGCTCTCGCCGAGGAGGGACGGGCGGCCGTCGGCATGGCGATCGGCCTGGCTCTGGTCCTCTTCGTCTCCGGTGCCATCGAAGGTTTCGTCACCCCCTCCGGCCTGCCCACCTGGGCCCGCATCGGCATCGGAGTCATGGCCGAGCTGGCATTCCTGACGTACGTCTACGTCCTGGGCGGCCGAGCGGTGCGCGCCGGCGAGACGGGTGACCTCGAAGCAACGGACCGAAGCGCCACCGTCCCCACGGCTGCCTGATGTGCGTCCGGCCCCTGTGAGCTGCTAGTCTCCTCTTCGCCCCGCAAGACCTGTTGACACGGGTGGCGTGGGGAGGTAGATTCAAACAGTTGCCTGGAACTGGACAAGTTTGGCGGCAAACGTTTAGAATCTACAAGCTTCCTCAGAGAGTGCCGATAGCGGCGCCACGAAGAGGCACCCCTCCGATTACTCAGAAATGAGCGGCCAGTCAGCCCGGCCAAGAACTTCTGATAAAGTCGGAACCGCCGGAAAGGGAAACGCGAAGCGAAAGCGGAGC
Organism: Streptomyces sp. NPDC104106; assembly: GCF_055584345.1. NCBI lineage: Bacteria > Bacillati > Actinomycetota > Actinomycetes > Kitasatosporales > Streptomycetaceae > Streptomyces > Streptomyces sp. NPDC104106. The sequence goes on along the minus strand of NZ_JBVJMF010000059.1, from coordinate 52 downwards.
GGGAACCTGGAAAGCACCGAGGAAATCGGATCGAGAAAAGATCTGATAGAGT
>NZ_JBVJMF010000058.1:0-3609 GCF_055584345.1 Streptomyces sp. NPDC104106 | reverse complement strand
TTCGACCACCGGCATTACTGGCTGAAGACGGCCCCCGCCATGGACGCGGCCTCGCTCGGGCAGGCGGGCACCGACCACCCCCTCCTCGGCGCGGTCGTCCCGCTGCCCCAGTCCGACGGGCTGGTCTTCACCTCCCGTCTCTCCCCGCGCACCCACCCCTGGCTGGCCGACCACGTCGTCGGCGGCGCCATCGTCGTACCTCCCACCGCCCTGGTCGAACTCGTCCTGCGCGCCGGTGACGAGGCCGGCGCCGCCGGGCTGGACGAACTGACCGTCGAGACACCGCTGCTGCTGCCGGAGCAGGGCGGCGTGCGCGTCCAGGTCGCCGTCGGCGGCCCTGACGACGATGGCGCCCGCACCGTCGACATATACGCGGCCGGTGAAGACACCGAGGCCGCCGTATGGACCCGGCATGCCACCGGACGGCTCTCGCCCGCCCCGCTCACCACCCCCGAGGCGAGCGCCGACCTGGCACTGTGGCCGCCCACCGGCGCCCGCCCGGCCGACGCCGACGAGTTCTACGACGACCTGCTCCGCCTCGGCCACCCTCTCGGCCCCGCCTTCCGGGGCGTACGGGCGTTGTGGCGGCGCGGTGACGAGGTCTTCGCCGAGGTCGCCCTGCCCGAGGAACAGCGGGCCGGCGCCGAGCGGTTCCGGCTCCATCCGGCGCTGCTCGACGCCGCCGTGCAGTCCGCACTGCGGCACGCGGCCACAGCCGACCCGGACGGTGCCGGGCAGCGGCTGTGGCAGCCGGCCGCGTGGCAGGGGCTCACGCTGCACGCCACCGGCGCGACCACGCTCCGCGTACGCCTCGCCCCGGCCGGGGCCGGCCGGCTCGCGCTGGAGGCCGCGGACGAGGCCGGCGGTCTCGTCGTGACCCTGGACGCCCTGGGTTTCCTGCCGGTCGCGGCCGACCAGTTGGCGGCGATCACGGGCGACAGCGGCGACGGCCTCTACCGCGTCGAGTGGACGGAACTGCCCGCGGCCTCCGCCGAGGCACGGCAGGTACCGCAGTGGGTGCCCCTGTTCCACGCGGACGAGGTCGACATCCTGGCCGGCGCGGTGACCGGCCCCATGGTCGCCGTGGTCGAGGCCGTCACCCCCGAGGGCATCGCGGACGACGCCCCCGACGGCGCCCTGCCCCAGGCCAACCGGATCCTCGCCATGCTCCAGGCGTGGTTCGCCGCGCCCAGTCTGGCGGAGTCCCGGCTGGTCGTCCTGACCCGGGGGGCCGTGCCCGCCGGCGGTGACGGCGCGGTGACGGACCCGGCCGGCGCGGCGGTCTGGGGCCTGGTCCGCGCGGCCCAGGCCGAGAACCCCGGCCGGGTCGTCCTGCTCGACACCGACACGGACCTCGACATCGCCTACGGCACCGCCGTCGAACCCCTGCTCGCCACGGTCCTGGCCTCGGGTGAGCCGCAGGTGGCGGTGCGTGGGCGGGTGTTGTCGGTGCCGCGTCTGGTGCGGGCGGCGGAGGGCGGTCCGGGTGTCGGGTTCCGTGCCGGGGGCACGGTTGTGGTGACCGGTGGTACCGGTTCGCTGGGGGCGTTGGTGGCACGGCACCTGGTCGAGCGGCATGGTGTGCGGCATCTGGTGCTGGCCGGGCGGCGTGGTGCGCGGGCCGAGGGCGCCGGCGAGCTGGTGGCCGAACTGAGGGCGCGGGGTGCGGAGTCGGTGTCGTTGGTGGCGTGCGACGTGTCCGATCGTACGGCGGTGTCGGAGCTGCTGGACTCGGTGCCGGCGGAGCATCCGCTGACGGGTGTGATCCACACGGCCGGTGTCCTGGACGACGGCGTGATCGGCGCCCTCACCCCCGAACGGATGGCCGGCGTCTTCGGCCCGAAGGCGGGCGCCGCCGCCCACCTCGACGAACTCACCCGCACCCTGGACCTGGCAGTCTTCGCCGTCTACTCCTCCGGCGCCGGCCTGTTCGGCTCGGCCGGCCAGGGCAACTACGCCGCCGCCAACGCCTACCTCGACGGCCTGATGGCCCGCCGCCGCGCCGCCGGACTGCCGGCCGTGTCGCTGGCCTGGGGCCTGTGGGAGCAGAGCACCGGCCTGACGGCCCACCTCAGTGCGGCGGACCGGGCCCGTATGGGCCGGGGCGGGGTGCGCGCCCTGACCCCCGAGGAAGGGCTGGCCCTCTTCGACACGGCGCTCGGCGCCGCGCAGGCCCTCGTCGTCCCGATCAAGCTCGACCTGCGGGCCGCCCGCGCCGACGCGGCCTCCGGCGGCACGGTCCAGCCCCTGATGCGCGGCCTGATCCGGGTCACCCGGCAGGCCGCCCGGACAGCCGCCACGGACCGCAGCGGCGGCGCCCTGGCCGACCGGCTCGCCGGACTCGGACCGGACGAGCAGGAGACGCTGTTGCTGGACGTCGTCCGCGCCCAGGTCGCCACCGTCCTCGGCCACGCCGGGGCCGACCAGGTCAGGGCGGAGAAGGCGTTCAAGGAGGCCGGGTTCGACTCCCTCACCTCCGTCGAACTGCGCAACCGCATCCGCGAGGCCACCGGCCTCAGCCTGCCGACGACCGTCGTCTTCGACTACCCGACCCCGCTCGCCCTCGCCCGCCACCTGCACAGCCACTTCGGCCACGCCACCGCCGCCCCGGCCGCACCCGAACCGGCCGTCGCCACGGCCGGCCCCGGCGAGCCGATCGCGATCGTCGGCATGGCCTGCCGACTGCCCGGCGGGGCCGCCGGCCCCGAGGACCTCTGGGAGCTGGTGGCACAGGGCCGGGACGCCATGTCCGGCTTCCCGTCCGACCGCGGCTGGGACCTGGAGGGCCTGTTCGACTCCGACCCCGGACGCGTCGGGACGTCGTACGTCGACCAGGGCGGCTTCCTGCACGAGGCAGGCCTGTTCGACGCGGGCTTCTTCGGTATCTCTCCGCGTGAGGCGCTGGCGATGGACCCGCAGCAGCGGCTGCTGCTGGAGACCTCCTGGGAGGCGCTGGAGCGGGCCGGTATCGACCCGCTGTCACTGAAGGGCACGGACGTCGGCGTGTTCTCCGGCGTGATGACCCAGGGCTACGGCTTCGGCGGCGAACTCCCGCCCGAACTCGCCGGGTTCACGGCCACCGGCTCCGCGGGCAGCGTGGCCTCCGGCCGGGTGTCGTACGTCTTCGGCCTGGAGGGCCCCGCCGTGACCGTGGACACCGCTTGCTCCTCGTCCCTGGTCGCCATCCACCTCGCCGCGCAGGCCCTGCGCAACGGCGAGTGCTCGATGGCGCTGGCCGGCGGCGCGACCATTCTCGCCAACCCCTACACCTTCGTCGAGTTCTCCCGTCAGCAGGCACTCTCGCCCGACGGCCGCTGCAAGGCCTTCTCCTCGACCGCCGACGGCACCGGCTGGGCCGAGGGCGCGGGCGTCATCGTCCTGGAGCGCCTGTCCGAGGCTCGGCGCAAGGGGCACCGGGTCCTCGCCGTGATCCGGGGCAGCGCGGTCAACCAGGACGGCGCGTCCAACGGTCTGACCGCCCCGAACGGGCCTTCCCAACAGCGCGTGATCCGCGGGGCGTTGGCGAACGCGGGGCTTTCGGCGTCCGAGGTGGACGCGGTGGAGGCGCACGGCACGGGCACGGTCCTCGGCGACCCGATCGAGGCCCAG
>NZ_JBVJMF010000057.1:0-3643 GCF_055584345.1 Streptomyces sp. NPDC104106 | reverse complement strand
GTGTGGATGTGGAGTGGGGCGGGGTGTTGGAGGGGGTGGGTGCGCGGCGGGTGGCGTTGCCGACGTATCCGTTCCAGCACCAGCGCTACTGGCTCGACGCCAACGACCGGCCCACGGTCGAGGCCGACCCGGTCGACGCAGCGTTCTGGGCCGCGATCGAGGCCGGCGACACCGGCGCCCTCGCCGACGACCTTCAGCTGAAGGCCTCCGTACTCGACGAGGTCCTGCCCGCGCTGTCGTCCTGGCGCCGCCGCAGGCAGGAGCGGACCGTCATCGACGGATGGCGCTACCGGCTCGGCTGGGACCGCATAGACACCACCACCACCGCATCCGGCACATGGATCCTCGCCGTCGGCACCGACGGCGACCCGCTCGCCGAGGCGGTCGCCGACGGCCTCGCCGAACGGGGCGTACAGACCGTGCGCATCGAGGTCGACACCGAGACCGCGGACCGGGCGGCACTGGCCGCCACCCTGCCCGACCAGCACGTCACGGGCATCGTGTCGCTCCTCGCGCTCGACGGCCGGCCGCACCCCGTCCACACCACCTGGTCACGCGGCACGATCGGCACCGTGGCCCTCGTCCAGGCACTCGGCGACGCCGGGATCGAGGCACCCCTGTGGGCGGTCACTTCCGGCGGCGTCGCCGTCGCCCAATCCGCGGAACTCACCGACGCCTCCCAGCACGTGGTGTGGGGCATCGGCACCGTCCTGGCGCTGGACCACCCGCAGACCTGGGGCGGCCTCGTCGATCTGCCCGCCGGCCCCGGCCAACCCGACCCCCACACCATCGACCTGCTGTGCACGGCCCTCACCGGCCCCGGCGACGAAGACCAGCTCGCCGTACGCCCCGACGGCCTGTACGCCCGCCGCATGCGCCGCGCCCCGCTCGACGGCGCCCCGGCCGCCAAGTCCTGGACGCCGCGCGGCACCGTCCTGGTCACCGGCGGCACGGGCGGCACCGGCGCCCATGTCGCCCGCTGGCTCGCCGAGCACGGAGCCGAGCACCTGCTGCTCACCAGCCGCCGTGGCCCCGACGCCCCCGGCGCCAACCAACTCCGGGCCGAACTCGAAGAGTTGGGAGCCCAGGTCACCATCACCGCCTGCGACGTCGCCGACCGCGACGCGGTCGCCGCCCTCCTCGACGGCATCCCCGCGGAACTGCCGCTCACCGCCGTCCTGCACCTCGCCGGAGCCTCCCAGACCGAATCGCCGCTGTCCGGCCTCACCGTCGAGCAGTTCGCGGACATGGGCCGAGCCAAGATCGCCGGCGCCCGCCACCTCGACAGCCTGCTCGGCGACCGCGACCTGGACGCCTTCGTCCTGTTCTCCTCCGGCGCCACCGCCTGGGGCAGCAACGGGCTCACCGCCTACGCCGGCGCCAACGCCCACCTCGACGCGCTCGCCCACCGCCGCCGCGCCCGCGGACTCACCGCCACCTCCATCGCGTGGGGCGCCTGGGACGGCGGCGGCATGGTCGACGCGTCCATGGCCGGCGAATTCGCCAAGCTCGGCATCTCCCTCATGGAGCCCCACCTCGGCGTCGCCGCACTGGTCCAGGCCGTCGAGCACGACGAGACCCACGTGGTCGTCGCCGGCATCGACTGGACCCGCTTCGCCCCCGCCTTCACCCTCTCCCGCCCCCGCCCGCTGCTGCGCGGCCTGCCCGAGGTCACCGACATCCTCGCCGGCACCACCGAGGACCGCCCCGACACCGACGCCTCCGCCCTCCGCTCCGAACTGCTGCGACTCTCCCCGGCCGAACAGGAACGCCGCCTCGTGGACCTGGTCCGCGCCGAGGCCGGCGCCGTCCTGGGCCACGCCGATACCGCCGTCGTCCAGGAGGAAAGGGCGTTCAAGGAGATCGGCTTCGACTCGGTCACCGCGGTCGAACTGCGCAACCGGCTCACCGCGGCCACCCGGCTGCGCCTGCCCGCCACACTCGTCTTCGACTACCCGAGCCCCAAGGCACTGGCCGGCCGCCTCCGCACCGAACTCGTCGGAGACCGGCCCGCCACGACCACCGACCCCACCGGCGCCGCCCTTCCCGCAGTCGTACCGCCGCCCGCCACCGACGACCCGATCGCCATCGTCTCCATGGGGTGCCGCCTCCCCGGCGGAGTGACCTCCCCCGAAGACCTGTGGACCCTGCTCGCCGAGGGCCGCGACGCACTCGTCGACTTCCCGGCCGACCGCGGCTGGGACCTGACGAACCTCTTCTCCGACGACCCGGACGCCCCCGGCACGACCTACGTCCGCAAGGGCGGCTTCCTGCGCGGCGTCGCCGACTTCGACGCCGAGTTCTTCGGCATCAACCCCCGCGAGGCCCTCGCCATGGACCCGCAGCAGCGACTGCTGCTGGAGGTGTCGTGGGAGGTCTTCGAACGGGCCGGCATCGACCCGTCCTCCCTGCGCGGCCAGGATGTCGGTGTTTTCACCGGCATGGGCGCCCAGGACTACACCCCACGGCTCGGCGGCGGCACCGAGGGCACCGAGGGCTACGCCCTGACCGGCAGCGCCGGCAGCGTCGCCTCCGGCCGCATCTCGTACGTCCTCGGTCTGGAGGGCCCCGCCCTCACCATCGACACCGCGTGCTCGTCGTCGCTGGTGGCGATGCACTCCGCGATGCAGGCGCTGCGCAGCGGCGAGTGCTCCCTCGCACTCGCCGGCGGTGTCGCCGTGATGTCCACCCCGGGCGTCTTCGTGGAGTTCTCCCGGCAGCGCGGCCTGGCCCCCGACGCACGCTGCAAGGCCTTCGCGGCGGGCGCGGACGGCACGGCCTGGGCCGAGGGGGTGGGTCTACTCCTGCTGGAGCGCCTGTCGGACGCGCGCCGCAACGGCCATCAGGTCCTGGCCCTGGTACGCGGCAGCGCGGTCAACCAGGACGGCGCCTCCAACGGTCTCACCGCGCCGAACGGCCCTTCGCAGCAGCGCGTGATCCGCCAGGCGCTGGCGAGCGCCGGTCTGTCCGCGGCCGACGTGGACGCCGTGGAGGCACACGGTACGGGTACCTCGCTGGGTGACCCCATCGAGGCGCAGGCCCTGATCGCCACCTACGGCCAGGAACGGCCCGGTGACGACCGCCCGCTGCTCCTCGGCGCCCTGAAGTCGAACATCGGCCACACCGGGGCCGCCGCAGGTGTGGCGGGTGTGATCAAGATGGTGCAGGCGATGAGGTGTGGGGTGCTGCCGAGGACGCTGCACGTGGATGCGCCGTCGTCGGCGGTGGACTGGTCGGCGGGTGCGGTGGAGTTGCTGACCGAGTCGCGGGAGTGGCCGGTGGTGGAGGGGCGTCCGCGTCGTGCGGGTGTGTCGGCGTTCGGGATCAGTGGCACGAACGCGCATGTGATTTTGGAGGGTGTGGAGCCGCAGGCTCTTGTGGGTGAGCGTGGGGTCGCTCCGGACGGTGTGGTGCCGTTGGTGGTGTCGGGTAAGTCGCCGGAGGCGGTGCGGGCTCAGGCGGGGGCGTTGGTGTCTCATCTGGATGCTGTTCGTGATGTGTGTCTGGCCGATGTGGCGTATTCGCTGGCGACCAGTCGGGCGCATTTGGGTCACCGTGCGGTGGTGGTGGCGGGTTCGGTGGCGGAGGCGCGGGAGGGCCTGGTCTCGGTGCGTCCGGGGGGTGTGGTGCCGGGCCGGGTGGG
>NZ_JBVJMF010000056.1:0-3818 GCF_055584345.1 Streptomyces sp. NPDC104106 | reverse complement strand
GGTGGCTCGCTGCGTCGTGGGGAGGGGGGACTGCGGCGGCTGTTGATGTCGATGGCGGAGGTGTTCGTCAGGGGTGTGGCGGTGGACTGGACGGGCGTCCTGCCCGCCGAGGCGCTCGACGCCCGGGTGGACCTGCCGACGTACGCCTTCGACCACCGCCACTACTGGCTCCGGCTGAACGGAGCGACCGATGCCACCGCCCTCGGGCAGGCGCCCACGGACCACCCGTTGATCGGGTCGATCGTGGAAGTCCCCGAGAAGGGCGGAGTGTTGTGCACCTCCCGGCTGTCCCTGCGCACGCACCCCTGGCTGGCGGAACACACCGTCGGCGGAGTGGTCCTGGTCCCCGCCGCCGCCCTGGTCGAGCTGGCCGTGCGGGCCGGTGACGAGGTCGGGTGCGGAACCGTCGACCAGCTCACCATCGCCGTTCCGTTGGTGCTGCCGGAGCAGGGCGGGATACGCGTCCAGGTCGCCGTCGGCGGAGTGGACGAGAACGGCTGTCGTACGGTCACCGTGTACTCGACGCGCGAGGACACCACCGAGGTGAGCGGGGGGGAGGCCTGGGTACGGCACGCCACCGGTCTGCTGACGGCGACGCCCAAGCCGGGTGACGGCCCGCAAGGCGACTTCGGCGCCTGGCCGCCGGCCGGTGCGCAGCGCGTGGACGTGACGGCGCTGTACGACGGTCTGGTCCGGCGCGGCTACGAGCACGGGCCGCTCTTCCAGGCCGTACGAGGGCTCTGGCGGCTCGGTGACGAGATACTCGCCGAGGTCGCGGTACCCGAGGACGAGCGTGCGGAGGCCGGGCGGTTCGGGCTCCACCCGGCGCTGCTGGAGGCGGCTCTGCACCCCGCGCTGCTGAACGCGGCCGTCGCCGACGGCGGCTCCCGGGTGTGGCAGTACCTGACCTGGCACGGTCTCGCGTTGCACGCCGTCGGGGCCACGGAGCTGCGGGTACGGATCACGCCGCACGGCCGCGACGCGCTGGCGCTGGAGGCGGTCGACCAGGCCGGCGGGCTGGTGCTTCGGGCGGACGCGGCGGAGCTACGACCGTTGTCCACCGACCAGTTGGAGACTGCCGCCGGCACGGTCAGCGACGACTCGCTCTTCCGTGTCGAGTGGACCGCGCTGCCCGGGGCCGGTACACCGGTGGGCGGACCGCCGGCCTGGGCCGGGGTGCGCTCCGCCGCCGATGTCTTCGCCATGGCGGAGGGCATGGCCACGGCAGCGGAGCCGCCCGCGCTCATCGTGCTGGAAGCCGTCCTCACAGGTGGCCAAGGCGCAGCCGGTCAAGGCGTGGACGACTCGGCGCTGGCGCTGACGAACCGGGTGCTGGCGGCCGTACAGGCATGGCTGGCCGCCCCCGCCCTGGAATCGACCCGGCTGGTCGTGACCACCAGGGGTGCGGTACCGGCCGGTGCCGACGGCGTGGTCACCGATCCGGCGGGTGGCGCGGTGTGGGGCCTGATCCGAGCCGCGCAGTCCGAGAACCCGGACCGGATCCTCCTCCTCGACCTCGACCCCGCTCCCGAGCCCGCAGAGGATCCCGAACCGGGCGGCCTCCCGCTCGGCACGGCCGTCACGGACACGGGCGCTGTCAACACCCTCGAGCGCGCCCTGGGCCAGGTGGCGACCGGCACCGAGCCCGAACTCGCCCTGCGGAGCGCGACGTTGTTCATGCCCCGGCTCGTCCGTGCCACCGCCGCAGGCCCGGACCGGCCGGCAACCGAACCCGAGGTGCCCGTGGTGCTCGACCCGGAGGGCACGGTCCTGATCACCGGTGGCACCGGCTCGCTCGGCGGGCTCCTGGCCCGGCACCTGGTCGCCCGGCACGGCGTCCGTCACCTCGTACTGGCCAGCCGCCGTGGCCAAACAGCCGATGGCGCAGCAGAGCTGGTCGCCGCACTGACTGAACTCGGTGCGACGGAGGTGACGGTGGCGTCGTGCGACGTCACGGACCGCGAGGCGGTCGCCGCGCTGCTGGCCGAGGTGCGCCGGGGCGGGCGCCCACTGACCGGGGTCGTGCACACCGCTGGCATCGCCGGCGCCGGAGTGATCGGCACCATCCGGCCCGAGCAGGTGGAGTCGGTCTTCGCCCCGAAGGTGACAGCCGTCCGGCACCTGGACGAACTGACCCGCGAACACGTCCCGGAACTCGCCGCGTTCGTCGTCTTCTCGTCCGTCTCGTCCGTCTTCCTCGGCGCGGGCACCGGCAGCTACGCCGCGGCGAACGCCTTCCTGGACGCCGTAGCCCACCAGCGCCGGGCCGCCGGCCTGCCCGCCACCTCGCTCGCCTGGGGGCTGTGGGATCAGGCGACCGGCGGCATGGCAGCCGGCATGGACGACCTGACCCGCAGCCGGATGAACCGGCGCGGAGGTGTCCTGCCCATGTCTCCCGAGGAGGGCATGGACCTCTTCGACGCGGCCCTGCGCACCGGTGATCCGCTGCTCGTACCGGCCAAACTGGACCTGCGGCAGCTGCGCACCGACGCCGGCGCCGGCCGGGCCATCCCCACTCTGCTGCGCGGCCTGGTGCGCACCGGTCGGCAGACCGTCCGGGCCGCGACCGGCGACAGCGGCGGAGGTCTGGCGGAGCGACTGGCCGGGTTGGGTCCGGCGGAGCGGGAGGCGCTGTTGCTGGACCTGGTGCGGGCGCACGCGGCGGCCGTGCTCGGTCACGCCGGCCCGGAGGGCATCAGGCCGGAGACCGCGTTCCGTGACTCCGGGTTCGACTCGCTCACCTCGGTCGAGCTGCGTAACCGCATCCGTGAGGCCACCGGCCTCAAGTTGCCGGCCACTGTGGTGTTCGACCATCCGACGCCGTTCGCCCTGGCCCGCCATCTGTGCGGCGAGCTGGGGGAGACGGCGCTGACGGCTCCTGCTCCGGTACCGGGCGCGGCGCTCACGCTCGCCGATCCGGACGAGCCGATCGCGATCGTGGGAATGGCGTGCCGGCTGCCCGGCGGGGTCAACAGCCCTGAGGAGCTGTGGCAGTTGGTGTTCGAGGGCCGGGACGCCATGTCCGGCTTCCCCGCCGACCGCGGCTGGGACCTGGGCGGCTTCTTCAGCGACGACCCGGACCAGGCCGGTACCTCGTACGTGAGCGAGGGCGGCTTCCTGTACGACGCCGCTCTCTTCGACGCGGCCTTCTTCGGTATCTCGCCGCGTGAGGCGCTGGCGATGGACCCGCAGCAGCGGCTGCTGCTGGAGACCTCCTGGGAGGCGCTGGAACGGGCCGGCATCGACCCGCTGTCCCTGAAGGGCACGGACGTCGGCGTGTTCTCCGGCCTGATGGGCCAGGGCTACGGCACCTCGGGCCCGGTGCCCCCCGAACTGGAGGGCTTCACCGGCACCGGAGGCATGGGCAGCGTGGCCTCCGGCCGAGTCGCCTACGTCTTCGGCTTCGAGGGCCCCGCCGTGACCGTCGACACGGCCTGCTCCTCGTCCCTGGTCGCCATCCACCTGGCCGCCCAGGCCCTGCGCAACGGCGAGTGCTCGATGGCCCTGGCCGGCGGTGCGACCGTCATGGCGACACCGGGCACCTTCGTCGAGTTCTCCCGGCAGCGGGGGCTTGCGGCTGATGGGCGGTGCAAGTCGTACGCGGATGCGGCTGATGGTACGGGGTGGGCCGAGGGTGCTGGTGTGGTGGTGCTGGAGCGGTTGTCGCAGGCGCGGCGCGGGGGGCGTCGGGTGCTGGCGGTGGTGCGGGGCAGTGCGGTGAACCAGGACGGTGCGTCCAATGGTCTGACGGCGCCGAACGGTCCGTCGCAGCAGCGGGTGATCCGTAAGGCGTTGGCGGCGGCCGGGTTGTCCGCGGC
>NZ_JBVJMF010000055.1:0-3990 GCF_055584345.1 Streptomyces sp. NPDC104106 | reverse complement strand
CCGACTGGAAGGAGCAGTCGAACCGCTGGGACCGCTGGCACTACGTCCGCGTCGCCGTCCTCATCGCCGCCTTCACCCTGCTGGTCGCCGCCCTCACCTGACCCCGCGGACCGACACCGCGCAGGCGATGCACAACCCCCACTCCCCCGGTCGGCAGCGGGCCACCGACATCCGGGAACGCACCGCTCAGATCCCACACCTGCGATGCCGGAAAACCACGCCCCTCGATCAGCCGCGTCCGCGCGGCCTGATCAGGCCCCACACGACTCAGCAAGCTCCAAGAAGCTCACCAGGCCGACGAAGACTCGCAAGGAGAAGAACGATGTCGCTGAAGAAGATCAACACCGTCCTGGCCGCCGCCTTCATCCTCTTCATCCTCTGGTTCGGGACGGAGTTCATCCTGAGCCCCGAGACGACGGCGCCGGGCTTCGGCCTGCCGAGCTGGCCGTCCGGCGATGGCGGCGGCTTCCTGGTCATCAAGGGAATCCGCGACGTCGTCATGGCCCTGGTCCTGGGCATCCTGCTGGTCACGGGCCACCGCCGGGCGCTGGGCTGGGTGCTGCTGGTGGAGGCCCTGGCCGCGTACGGCGACATGGCCACCGTGCTGGCCCACCACGGCTCCGTGGCCAAAGCGCTCGGCGTCCACGCCCTGACCGCGACACTGATGGTCGTCAACGGCCTGCTGATCATGCGTGAGACCCGCAAGGTCGCGTCCGCCCCGGCAACGCCCGCACCGCAGCCCGCCTGACGCCACCTTGGCGCACGTCGGTATTCGCCCGTCGGCGCCCGCCGGGAATGGCGAGGGCACGATTTTCTTCCAGTGGGCGGCGGCCTGGCCCCGTTCCTCCGGGATGGCGCAGCGCGGCCCCCTGTCCCGATTCTCATGAACGGCCCTCTGCCCGAGTAACTGGTCCTGACAGAAGTCGTTGCCGGATGAACTGTGGTCGCTGGTCGAGCCGTTGTCACCAGAGCCGGGCCAAGGCTGGTCTCAGGTCGGCCGCGGGTTCGGACCGGCAGGCCTTATGCGGGACCCCTGTTCGTGCTGCACACCGGGATCCAGTGGGAGTACCTGCCACAGGAGTTGGCTTCGGTTCGGGCATGACCTGCTGGCGGCGTCCGGCCGCCTGGAACGAGGCAGGGGTGTGGGAGAGACTGCACCGGGGCTGCCGCGGAAGCTGACGGGCAGGGCATCCCGCTCGCGGTGTCGCTGACCGGCGGCAACCGCAACGACGTCACCCAGCTGCTGCCGCTGCTGGACAAAGCCCCGGCCGTCGCGGAGGGCAACTGTTCATCGGCGAGCACCGGAACGAGCAGCGGGGCCGGACAGGGGCATCCTGTCCGGCCCCGCTGTCGTCGGGTCGGCCGAAGTCGAGCGTCTCCGGTGCGAAGTCGGCCGGAGCCGGGCTGGGCAGGGGCGGCGGCGGTACGCCGTCCTGGCGTACCGCCCAGGAGCGCGCGACCAGCTCGTCCTTCCATCCCTTGGGCGAGGGCCAGGGGACGCTCCAGGCGACGAGCTGGTCGCGCTTCCAGCCGCCGGCGGGCGTCCGGGCGGCTTCGATCTCTTCGGGCGGGGGCAGTTCAGGCAGCCGAGGCCCCGAGGACTTCGCGGTCAGCGCCGGTAGTACGGCAGCGACGAGCCGGACGCGCTCGCGAGTACGGCTTCCGTGCCGAGGCTGGTGCCGCTGTCCTGGTACATGGACAGCTGGCCGTCGGACCAGCGCACAAGGTAGTCGTTGGGCCGGTTGTCGGTGCTGGTGAAATTGCCTGCCGTGGTGAGCGTGGCGTGGGTCCACAGCGTGCTCGGGGCCCGCAGTCGCACCTCTCCGTTGAAGCCGTACTGGCTGATGTCCGGGTACAGGGTCAGTTCACCGTCGGACCAGCGGACCACGAGATCTGACTCGCCGGTTCCGGTGAAGTCGGCGGACGTGAGGGTTGTGGCATGCGTCCAGGTGGAGTTGGAAGGGGTGAGCCGGACCTCGCTGTGCAGGCCGGTGGAGTTGAGGTTCTTGTAGAGAGTGGTCTCGCCGTCGGACCAGCGCACGATCAGGTCGTCGGGCCAGTGGTCGTCGGTGGTGTAGCGGCCCGCGGTCATGGCGACCTCGTGCTGCCACAGCGTGCCCGGCTTGACGAGTGTGATCTGGCTGTGCAGGCCGCGCGCGTCGACATCGGGGAAGAGGGTGAGGCTGCCATCGCTCCAGCGCACCAGCAGGTCGTAGGTATCGGCGCCGGTGAAGTCGCCGGCCGTGATGGAGACGGCCTTCGTCCAGGTGGTGTTGGCCGCGACGAGCCGTATCTCCTTGTCGAACCGTCCGTTGCCACCACCCCGGTACAGCGTCAGCTCGCCGTCCGACCAGCGCACGATCAGGTCGCTCTTGTCCGGATCCGGTGAAGGCGAGGGCGTGAAGGAGCCGGAGGTCACGAGGGCGGTATGGGTGAGTGTGGAGGCGCCGGGCAGCACATTGGGACGTGCGGGAGCGGTGCCGGCGACCGCCGCCTGGTACAGGTTCTGGACGTCGGAGCCGTAGGGGGAACTGTAGGAGACGTCGTCGGTCGGTCCGCCGGTGTCCCAGCCGCCGATGCTGCCGACCACGTCGCCCGTGCCGGTGGTGGGGTCGAAGTTCTCCAGGAACGGGCTGCCGCTGGTGCCGGATGCGAAGCCGGTGCAGGCGATCCGGAGGTACGAGCCGGGGGTGCCGTCGGTCGGGGTGTACTGCGTGGTGTTGCTGTCGCAGGTCAGTGGCTGCGCGGCGGTGCCGGGGTAGCCGACCAGCCGAATGCTGGGGAAGGCGTATCCGCGACCGGTGGCCAGGTTGTTGCCGCCTACCACGTCCTGCACCTGCTTGCCGTCGCTGCGGGCACCGACCTGTGCGAACGCCACGTCCCACGGGGCACCCTGGATGTGTCCGCGGTCGTAGTAGCGGGGATCGATCCAGACCCGGCTGCGGCCTTCGGAGTCGGTGGCGACGGGGAAGATGCCGTACGGCTGGGGATTTGCCGCGGTCCACTGGGGCACGAACGCGAGCGAGCCTCCGCCTGCCCGCCCGTCCATGCAGTGCCCGGCGGTGAGGACGATGTTGTGGTGCGGGCTGTTGATGACGCTCGCGGTGCAGAAGTAGGAGCCGCTGCTGGTCTGCATGTACATCCGGCCGACCATCGGCAGCCCGCCGAAGTAGGAGCTGGCCGGACCTGTCCCGCCCGTGTTCGTGGGGGACGGGCTGGGCGAGGCGGTGGGGCTCGCCGAGTCGGACGCGCTGGGGGAGGTGCTCGGGGAGGCGGACGAGGTGTCCGTCGGCGCGGCGGTCGGGGTGACCGTAGCGGTGGCGGAGGGATCCGGGGTCGAGGTGCCGGTGGGTGTGTCCGTCGGGCCGGCGGTGTCGGTCGGCGTGGCGTCCATCGGGGCCTCGCGCAGATCCTGGGTGTTCAGGGACGCCTGCGGCTTGACGAGCCCCTGGAGCGTGGGCTGGGCGGCCCTTCCCGCAGTCCGCGGTTTGGCGTCCGGAAGCGGCTTTGCCTCTGCCATACGCCGCGCGGTCCAGAACCGCTTGGCCGCAAGGGCTGTCCAGGGCGGCATGGGAGACGGAGGACGCGGGGCGGCGTCCGGTATCGCGGACGTGTACGGCGGAGGGGCGTTCGTGGCGCCTGCCGTATCGACCGAGACCACGAGAGTTCCAGCCAGCGCCGTGATAGCGCCGGCGGCAGCCACGAAAAGGGCACCACGCCGACTCGCGCGGTGCCCGGCAGTTCTACTCACTTTTAGGTGGAATTCCCCCCACTTGGCGTGACTCTCCGCCACGCAGGCAATAGGACTAGCAGAGAGTACGGCACTGTTGCGCGGCGACCGAATGATAGGGCGAATTCGCCTGGGCTCCCCTTCCCCCTGGTCCCTGGCCCGCGAGCGGCACGCTGGACCTGCACGAAGGGCTGGGCCAGCTCGCGCTGGACAAGGCGGGCCTGCTCGCCGGGTTCCAGGCGCTGTCCCGTCCCGAGGGG
>NZ_JBVJMF010000054.1:0-4067 GCF_055584345.1 Streptomyces sp. NPDC104106 | reverse complement strand
CTGGTCGAACTCGCGGTCCGGGCCGGTGACGAGGTCGGCTGCGGGGTACTGGACGAACTGGTCATCGAGGCTCCACTGGTGGTGCCCGAGCAGGGGGGCGTGCGGGTGCAGGTCGCCGTCGGCGGGCCGGACGAGGCCGGTGCCCGCAGCGTGGAGGTGTACTCCACCCGCCAGGACGCCGGCCCCCGGAGCGGCCCCGACGGCTGGACCCGGCACGCCAGCGGGACCCTGGTCACGGCCGTCCCGCCCGCCGCCACCCACACCTTCGACTTCACCGCCTGGCCCCCGCCCGGCGCCCAGCAGGTCGACATCACCGACGGCTACGACAAGCTGACGCACGCCGGATACGGGTACGGCCCGGCGTTCCAGTGCGTGCGGAAGGTCTGGCGGCGCGAGGGCGAGGTGTTCGCCGAGGTCGCCGTACCGCAGGAGCAGCGGGAGAACGCCGCCGGGTTCGGCATCCATCCGGCGCTGCTCGATGCCGCGCTGCACGCGAGCATCCTGGACGCGGCCGCCCGGGCCAGTGACGGCGCCGTGGCGGACGAGGAGCCGGTGGTGCGGCTGCCGTTCGCCTGGAACGGGCTCACACTGCACGCCTCCGGCGCCACGTCGATCCGGGTACGGCTGCTGCGTCCCGGCCCGGACACGCTGTCGCTGGAGGCTGTCGACGACACCGGCGGCCCGGTGCTGACGCTGGACTCGCTCGTCTCGCGGGCCGTCTCCGGGGAGCAGTTGGAGGCGGCGGCTGGGAGTGGGTCCGGTTCGGATGCGTTGTTCCGGGTGGAGTGGGGGGTGCTGTCGTCGGCTGTCAGCGGTGCTGGTGGTGGTGTGGTTTCGGGTGTGAGGGTGGTGGAGGCGCGTACTGGTGGGGGCGGTGATGTGCCGGTGGCGTTGGTGGGTCGGGTGCTGGGGGCGGTGCGGGGGTGGTTGGCGGAGGACCGGCCGGTGGAGGAGGGGCGGTTGGTGGTGGTGACGCGGGGTGCGGTGCCGGCTGGTGGTGAGGGGGCGGTCACTGATCCCGGTGGTGCGGCGGTGTGGGGGTTGGTGCGTGCGGCGCAGGCGGAGAACCCGGACCGGATCGTTCTCGTGGACACGGACCCCGGTAGTGATACGGGGATCGAGGCGGTGGGCCTGGGCGTGTTGCTCGCCACCGGTGAACCGCAACTGGCGGTGCGTGGTGAGGTGCTGTACGTACCGCGGCTGGCCAGGTTGTCTCCCGTCGGTGGCTCCGCGGCACCGGTGCTGGACCCGCAGGGCACGGTCCTGATCACCGGCGGTACGGGTTCGCTGGCCGGGCTGCTGGCCCGGCATCTGGTGTCCCGGCACGGCGTCCGGCACCTGGCGCTGGTCAGTCGCAGCGGTCCGGAGGCCGACGGGGCGCGGGAGTTGGTGGCGGAGCTGGAGGGGCTGGGTGCGGAGTCGGTGGCCGTGCCCGCCTGTGATGTGACCGACCGGGACGCTGTGGCGGCCCTGCTGACCGGGCTGACCGGGGGCGGGCGGCGGCTGTCCGCCGTCGTCCACGCGGCCGGTGTGTTCGATGCGGGGGTGGTCGGCGAGATCGAACCCGAGCGGCTGGCCCGGGTGTTCGCGCCGAAGGTCACCGCCGTGGAGCACCTGGACGCGCTGACACGTCAACTCGCCCCCGACCTGGACGCGTTCATCACGTACTCGTCCGTCTCCGGCGTCTTCCTGGGTGCGGGAACCGGGAGTTACGGTGCCGCGAACGCCTGCATGGACGCCCTGGTGGCGCGTCGTCGGGCGGCCGGGTTCCCGGCGCAGTCGCTGGCCTGGGGCTTGTGGGAGCAGACCACCGGCATGGGCGCCGGCCTGGACGAACTGTCCCGCGGCCGCATGAGCCGCCGTGGCGGTGTGCTGCCGCTCGGGCCCGAGGAAGGCATGCGGCTGTTCGACGCGGCACTGGGCAGCGGACAGACCCTGCTCGTGCCGGTGAAACTGGACCTGCGGAGTCTGCGGGCCGACGCGACCGTGCCGCCGCTGCTGCGCGGCCTCGTCCGCGCGGGCCGGCGTGCCGCGCGCGGGAGCGGACGCGAGGGCCGGGACGGACTCGCCGGGCGGCTGGCCGGGCTGGCCCCCGCCGAGCAGGAGGCACTGCTGCTCGACCTGGTCCGCACCCATGTCGCGAACGTCCTGGGGCACACCGGGCCGGAGCGGGTCAGGACCGAAACGGCCTTCAAGGACGCCGGGTTCGACTCCCTCACCTCCGTCGAACTGCGCAACCGGCTGCGCGAGGCCACCGGCCTCAACCTGCCCGTCACCGCCGTCTTCGACTACCCGACCCCGCTCGCCCTCGCCCGGCACCTGCACGCCGAGTTCCAGGGGGCGACCCCGGCCGCACCCGCGCCGGTGGCCACGCCGCACGACCCCGGCGAGCCGATCGCCGTGGTGGGCATGGCCTGCCGGCTGCCCGGCGGAGTCGGCAGCCCCGAGGACCTGTGGCGCCTGGTCCGCGAGGGCCGCGACGGCGTCACCGGGTTCCCCGCGGACCGCGGCTGGGACCTCGACACGGTCTTCGACGCCGACCCCGAACACACCGGCACCTCCTACGTCGCCCAAGGCGGCTTCCTGCACGAGGCGCCGCTGTTCGACCCGGTGTTCTTCGGGATCTCGCCGCGCGAGGCGGTGGCCATGGACCCGCAGCAGCGGCTGCTGCTGGAGACGTCCTGGGAGGCGCTGGAGCAGGCCGGCATCGACCCCACCGCGCTCAAGGGCACCGACGTCGGCGTGTTCAGCGGCATCATGGGCGTCGACTACTACTCCGGCGGCGACGTGCCGGAGGAAGTGGGCGGTTTCGCGCTGACCGGCGCCGGAGCCAGCGTGGCCTCCGGCCGGGTGTCGTACGTCTTCGGCTTCGAGGGCCCCGCCGTGACCGTCGACACCGCCTGTTCCTCCTCCCTCGTCGCCCTGCACCTGGCCGCGCAGGCCCTGCGCACCGGCGAATGCTCCCTGGCCCTGGCCGGCGGCTCCACGGTGATGGCCGGGCCCGGGATGTTCATGGAGTTCTCCCGGCAGCGGGCGCTGGCCTCGGACGGGCGGTGCAAGTCGTACGCCGACGCCGCCGACGGCACCGGCTGGGCCGAGGGCGCGGGCGTGGTCGTACTGGAGCGGCTGTCGCAGGCGCGGCGCAAGGGGCACCCGGTGCTGGCCGTGATCCGCGGCAGCGCCGTCAACCAGGACGGCGCCTCCAACGGGCTCACCGCGCCCAACGGGCCCTCACAGCAGCGGGTGATCCGCAAGGCGCTGGCCGCCGCCGGGCTGACCCCGGCGGACGTGGACCTGGTGGAGGGGCACGGCACGGGCACGGTCCTGGGCGACCCGATCGAGGCGCAGGCCCTGCTGGCGACCTACGGCAAGGACCGGGAGCCCGAACGACCCCTGTGGCTCGGCTCGTTGAAGTCCAACATCGGGCACGCCCAGGCCGCCGCCGGGGTCGCCGGCGTGATCAAGGCGGTACAGGCCCTGCGGCACCGCGAGATGCCCGCGACGCTGCACGTCGACGCGCCCTCCTCCCAGGTCGACTGGTCGGCCGGTGCGGTACGGCTGCTCACCGAGGCCCGTGAGTGGGCCGACCCGGGGCGACCGCGCCGGGCCGCGGTGTCGTCGTTCGGGCTCAGCGGCACCAACGCGCACGTCATCCTCGAAGAGGCCTCCGAAACCCGGGAGGACCCCGCCGACGAGGCAGAACGACCGGCCGGCGTCGTCCCGTTCGAGGCGGAACGACCGCCCACCGTCGTCCCGTTCGTGGTGTCGGCTCGTGGCGCCACGGCGCTCGCCGGGCAGGCCGCACGGCTCGCCGCCTTCCTCGCCGGCACCGACGCGACGCCCACCGACGTCGCAGCCGTCCTGGCGACCAGGCGGGCCGCGCTGCCGGACCGTGCCGTGGTCGTGGCAGGCACCCGCGAGGAGGCCGTCGCCGGACTGGACGCGCTCACCCGCGGCGAGAACAGCCCCGCCGTGGTGACCGGCGGTGCTGCTTCTGTCGGGCGGACGGTGTTGGTGTTTCCGGGTCAGGGTTCGCAGTGGCTGGGGATGGGGCGGGAGTTGTTGGA
>NZ_JBVJMF010000053.1:0-4388 GCF_055584345.1 Streptomyces sp. NPDC104106 | reverse complement strand
GCCACGAAACCGGCCAACCGCCCGTCCAACGCGGCACAGGCATCATCCAGAGCACGAGCGAACACCGGAAACCGCTCATACAACTCCCGCCCCATGCCAAGCCGTTGAGACCCCTGCCCCGGAAACACGAACACCGTCCTGCCACCAGCACCCGAGCCCGTCACCACCCAGGGAACCGTCTCCTGCTCGGCCAGCGCCCGCAGCCCCGCCACCACATCCTCACGACCCTCGGCCACGACCACAGCCCGCTCCGACAGCACCGCACGCCGGGACACCAACGCCCCCGCCACCGCCACCAGCTCAGCGTCCCCCTCCCCCAGCAAGGACGCCAGCCGCCCCGCCTGACCCCCCAGCGCACCCACACCCCGCGCCGACACCACCACCGGCACCACACCACCCGCCGACGACACCACCCGCCCCGCCACCGACTCCTCCGGCACCTCCTCCAGAATCACGTGCGCGTTCGTACCACTGACACCGAAGCCGGAGACAGCCGCCCGACGCGGCCGGTCGACGTCCGGCCACTCACGAGCCTCCGTCAGCAGCCGTACGGCGCCCGCGTCCCAGTCGACGCGCGGGGACGGTCCCTCGACGTGCAGGGTGGCCGGGAGCACGCCGTGCCGCAGGGCCTGCACCGTCTTGATGACACCGGCGACACCGGCGGCGGCCTGGGTGTGTCCGATGTTGGACTTCAACGAGCCCAGCCACAGGGGCTGTTCGCGGTTCTGGCCGTACGTGGCGAGCAGGGCCTGGGCCTCGATCGGGTCACCCAGGACCGTACCCGTCCCATGCCCCTCCACCGCGTCCACCTCCGCCGCGGACAACCCGGCCGCCGCCAACGCCTTGCGGATCACCCGTTGTTGGGCGGGGCCGTTCGGGGCGGTCAGGCCGTTCGAGGCGCCGTCCTGGTTGACCGCCGTGCCGCGCACGACGGCCAGCACCCGGTGGCCCTTGCGCTTCGCTTCCGACAGCCGCTCCAGTACGACGACCCCCGCGCCCTCGGCCCACCCCGTGCCGTCGGCGGTCGACGAGTATGCCTTGCAGCGGCCGTCGGAGGCGAGGCCCCGCTGCCGGGAGAAGTCGATGAACAGGCCGGGGGTGGCCATGACGGTGGCGCCGCCGGCCAGGGCCATCGAGCATTCGCCGCGCCGCAGGGCCTGGGCCGCGAGGTGGATCGCGACCAGCGAGGACGAGCAGGCGGTGTCGAGGGTGACCGCGGGGCCCTCGAAGCCGAAGACGTACGAGATGCGACCCGAGGCCACGCTGGACGCGGCGCCGGTACCGGTGAAGCCCTCCAGCTCGGGCGGTACGCTGCCGCCGGCGAAGTAGTCGACGCCCATGATGCCGTTGAAGACACCGACGTCCGCGCCCTTCAGGGACAGCGGGTCGATACCGGCCCGCTCCAGCGCCTCCCAGGAGGTCTCCAGCAGCAGCCGCTGCTGCGGGTCCATCGCCAGCGCCTCACGCGGCGAGATACCGAAGAACTCCGCGTCGAACAGGCCGGCGCCCAGGAGGAACCCGCCCTGGTCGACGTAGGAGGTGCCGGTCTTCTCGGGGTCGGCGTCCAGCAGGGTGTCGAGGTCCCAGCCGCGGTCCTCCGGGAAGCCCGACACGCCGTCGCGCCCCCCGGCGACCAACTCCCACAGATCCTCGGGTGTGTCGACGCCGCCGGGCAGCCGGCAGGCCATGCCGACGATCGCGATCGGCTCGCGCGAGGCGGTCAGCAGCTGCTGGTTGCGCTTCTTCAGCGTGCCGACCTCTTCCAGCGACTTCCGCAGCGCCTCGACAAGCTTCTCGTAGGAAGCACTCACGTTCCCTGCCCCAATCTGTCGTGTGCCGCGTCAGTCTTCGAGGGATTCGCTGTCGCCGAGTGCGAGGTGTACGAGCTGGTCGGCGTCGAGGTCGGCCAGCGCCCCGTGCGCCGTGTCCGGTGCGTCGGGCGCGGGCGCGCCCGGTTCCAGGGCGGCCAGTTCGACCAGTGCGTCCAGCAGCCCGGCCTCTCGGAACCGCTCCAGCGGGAGGGTGAGCAGCGCGTGGCGCAGCCGTTCCTCGTGCGCCTCCGCCGCCGGCCGCTGCCCGGCGGCGCCCTCCGGGACGAGTGCGCCGTGCAGGTGGCGGGCGAGGGCGAGCGGGGTCGGGTGGTCGAAGACCACGGTGGCGGAGAGGCCGACCCCGGTCGCGGCGCGCAGGCGGTTGCGCAGCTCCACGGAGGTGAGGGAGTCGAAGCCCGCGTCCTTGAACGCCGTCTCGGCGCCGACGTCGTCCGCTCCGGCGTGACCGAGCACACCGGCCACATGGCCGCGTACGAGGTCCAGCAGCGCGGCTTCCTGCCGGTCGTGGTCGAGGCCGGCCAGCCGGCGCAGCAGACCGTCCCCGCTGTCACCGGCGGCGGCCCGCGCCGACTGCCGCCCCGCGCGGACGAGTTCGCGCAGCAGCGGTGGCACCCCGGCGCCCGTGGCCGCCTGGGCGCGTACGGACCTGAGGTCCAGCTTCACCGGGACGAGCAGCGTGTCGTCGCCCGCCAGGGCCGCGTCGAAGAGGGCCAGGCCCTCCTGCGGGGCCAGCGGCAGGATGCCACCGCGCCGGCTGCCGCGAGCGCGGGCCGCCGCCTCTGTGCCGGTGGTCATGCCGCTGTTCTGCTCCCAGGGCCCCCAGGCCAGGGACAGTGCGGGCAGGCCGGCCGCCCGGCGCCGGGCCATCGCCGCGTCGAGGTAGGCGTTGGCGGCGGCGTAGTTGCCCTGGCCGGCCGAGCCGAACAGGCCGGAGGCGGAGGAGAAGACCGCGAACGCCGTCAGGTCCAGACCCCGGGTCAGCTCGTCCAGGTGGTGTACGGCCGCCACCTTCGGCGCGAAGACGTGGGCCAGGCGTTCCCGGTCGAGCGTGCCGATCACGCCGTCGTCCAGGACGCCCGCGGTGTGCAGGACCGCGGTCAGCGGATGCTCGTCGGGTACGGAGTGCAGCAGGGCGGCGACCGCCTCGCGGTCGGCGATGTCACAGGGGGCCACCCGTACGGTGGTCGCGCCGAGCGCGGTCAGCTCGGTGACCAGTTCCCGCGCGCCCTCGGCGTCCGGACCACGTCGGCTCGCCAGCACCAGGTGCCGGACGCCGTGCCGTTCGACCAGGTGCCGGGCCAGCAGGGAGCCCAGTGAACCGGTGCCGCCGGTGACGAGGACGGTGCCGTCCGGATCCCAGCTCGCGGACCTCGGGGCGGGACGGGAGGTGGCGGCCCGGACCAGGCGCGGTGCGCGCACGGTCGTTCCGCGCAGCGCTAGTTGAGGTTCGCCGACCGCCGCCGGCCCGGTGGTGAGGAGGGCGGCGAGGGAGTCGTCGTCCAGCAGGGCGTTGGTTCCGGTGCCGGTGCTGAGGTGGGTGTCGGGGGCGGCCTGGGTGTCGGTGTCGATGAGGGTGATCCGGTCGGGGTTCTCCGCCTGGGCGGCTCGCACGAGCCCCCAGACCGCCGCGCCCGCCGGGTCGGTCACGGTGTCCCCGGCGCCGACGGGCACCGCGCCCCGGGTCACGACCACGAGCCGGGAGTCCGCGAACCGCTCGCCCTCCAGCCACGCCTGAAGGACGTCCAGCACCCGGGTCGTGCGGTCCAGGACGTCGTCGGTGCCGTCGGCCGGTACGACCAGCAGCTCCGGCACGGTGTCGCCGGCGGCCTGACCGGCGAGGTCGGCGGCGGTGGCGACCCACGCCCAGGCGGGCGCCGGGTCATCCGCACGGGCGGGCACGGTGAGATCGGCCCACTCCACGCGGAAGAGCGCGTCCGCGCCGGGCGCGCCGGCCGCCGCCTCCAACTGCTCGGCGCTGACCGCGCGGAACACCAGGGACTCGGTCGTCAGTACCGGCTCACCGGTCTCGTCGGCGGCCTGCACCGCCACCGCGTCGGGTCCGGACGGCGCCACCCGGACGCGCAGCGCCGAGGCTCCCGCCGCGTGCAGGGCCAGCCGGTTCCAGGCGAACGGCAGGACCGTGCGCGGTGCGTCAGCGGGCGTGGTCGCGTCGGCCGGGGTGACGAATCCGTTGGCGTGCAGGGCCGCGTCCAGCAGCGCGGGGTGGATCCCGAACCGGGCAGCTTCACCGCGCTGCTCCTCCGGCAGCGCGACCTCGGCGTACACCTCGCCGCCGCGCCGCCAGACCGCGCGCAGCCCCTGGAAGGCCGGGCCGTACCTGTACCCCTTCTCGATGAGACCGGAGTAGAAGGCGTCGATGTCCACCTCGACCCGCTCGGCGCCGGGGGGAGGCCAGGCGGTGAAGTCGAAGGCGCCGCCGGTCGCCGGAACCGTGGTGCTGAGGGTGCCGTTGGCGTGGCGGGTCCAGGCGTCGGTGCCGACCTCACCGGTGGTGTTCTCATGTGCGGAGTACACCGCGACGGTCCGCAGCCCGTC
>NZ_JBVJMF010000052.1:0-4406 GCF_055584345.1 Streptomyces sp. NPDC104106 | reverse complement strand
CCTTCGACCACCGGCACTACTGGCTGCGGATGGCTCCTGCCGCGGATGCCGTGGCTCTGGGACAGAGCACCGCCGATCACCCGCTCCTGGGTGCGATGGTTCCGCTGCCGCAGTCGGACGGTCTGGTCTTCACCTCGCGGCTGTCCCTGCGCACGCACCCCTGGCTGGCCGACCACACCGTAGGGGGACTGGTCGTCGTACCCGGCGCCGGGCTGGTCGAGGTGGCCGTACGAGCCGGCGACGAAGTCGGCTGCGGTGTCGTGGAGGAGTTGGTCATCGAGGCTCCACTGGTGGTGCCCGAGCAGGGCGGGGTGCGGGTTCAGGTCACCGTCGAGGCTCCGGACGCGCAGGGCCGGCGCGCGGTGTCCGTGCACTCCGCGCGGGAGGACATCGGCGGCGGGATCGGCGCCGATGCGTGGACCCGGCATGCCATAGGCAGCCTCAGCGGTACGGACGGTGCGCCCGGCACCTACGACTTCACGGACTGGCCCCCGCCCGGTGCCCAGGCGCAGGACCTGTCCGGAACGGACGAGCGGCTGCTTCGGCACGGCTACGAGTACGGCCCGGCCTTCCAGGGCCTGCGGGCCGTGTGGCGGCGCGGCGAGGAGATCTTCGCCGAGGTCGCCCTGCCGGACGGGCAGCGGGACCCGTCGGCCCGGTACGGCATCCATCCGGCACTGCTGGAGGCCGCCCTGCACCCCGCACTCCTGGAAGCCGGGACAGCCGACGGCGCTGAGATCTGGCAGCCGCTGGAATGGGGGCGGCTGACGCTCCACGCGGAGGGCGCAACGGCGCTGCGCGTGCGCCTGGCGCTGTCCGCCTCTGGCGCCCTGGTGCTCCAGGCGGCCGACGAGGCCGGTGGCCCGGTCGTCACGGCCGAGGCCGTCACACTGCGGCCGGTCTCCGGGGAGCAGTTGGAGGCGGCGGCTGGGAGTGGGTCCGGTTCGGATGCGTTGTTCCGGGTGGAGTGGGGGGTGCTGTCGTCGGCTGTCAGCGGTGCTGGTGGTGGTGTGGTTTCGGGTGTGAGGGTGGTGGAGGCGCGTACTGGTGGGGGCGGTGATGTGCCGGTGGCGTTGGTGGGTCGGGTGCTGGGGGCGGTGCGGGGGTGGTTGGCGGAGGACCGGCCGGTGGAGGAGGGGCGGTTGGTGGTGGTGACGCGGGGTGCGGTGCCGGCTGGTGGTGAGGGGGCGGTCACTGATCCCGGTGGTGCGGCGGTGTGGGGGTTGGTGCGTGCGGCGCAGGCGGAGAACCCGGACCGGATCGTTCTCGTGGACACGGACCCCGGTAGTGATACGGGGATCGAGGCGGTGGGCCTGAGCGTGCTGCTCGCCACCGGTGAACCGCAACTGGCGGTGCGTGGTGAGGTGCTGTACGTACCGCGGCTGGCCAGGTTGTCTCCCGTCGGTGGCTCCGCGGCACCGGTGCTGGACCCGGAGGGCACGGTCCTCATCACCGGCGGTACGGGGACGCTCGGCGCCGAGGTCGCCCGGCACCTGGTGGAGCAGCACGGGGTACGGCACCTGGTGCTGGCCGGCCGGCGTGGTCCCGAGGCCGAGGGCGCCGACCGGCTCGTCGCCGAACTCGGGGCACGGGGCGCCGCCGTATCGGTGGTCGCGTGCGACGTCACCGATCGCGACGCGGTTGCCGCGCTGCTCTCCGCCGTACCGGACGCGCATCCGCTGACCGGTGTCGTGCACGCGGCACGCGTCTTCGACGCCGGGATGATCGGCGAGATGGACGAGGACCGAATCGCCCGGGTCTTCGCCCCGAAGGTGACGGCTGTCCGGCACCTGGACGAGTTGACCCGCGAACTCGCCCCGGATCTGGCCGCGTTCATCCTGCTCTCCTCCGCGTCCTCCATCTTCCTGGGCGCGGGCACCGGCGGGTACGCGGCGGCCAACGCCTATCTGGACGCGGTCGCCCACCGGCGCCGGGCGGCCGGGCTCCCCGCCGTCTCCCTGGCCTGGGGCCCGTGGGAACCGGTGGGCGGCCAGGACACGGCCACCGGTCACGCCGTACGGAGCCGGCCCGGCCGGCGCGGCGGCGTCGTACCGCTCACGCCCGCGGAGGGAATGCAACTGCTCGACACGGCACTGTCGGCCGGCGAGGCGTTGGTGGTGCCGGTCAGGCTCGACCTGCGGGCGCTGCGCGCCGACGCCGCGCTGGGCGCCGGTGTCGCGCCCCTGCTCCGGGGCCTGGTGCGGACCGGCCGGAGGGCCGTCCGAGTCGGTGCCGGGGACTTTGGCGGGCTCGCCCGCAAGCTCGCCGCACTGTCCCCCGCCGAACAGCAGACCTTGCTGCTGGAGCTGGTGCAGGGGCAGGTGGCGACCGTACTCGGACACACGGGGGCGGACCAGATCAGGGTCGAAACGGCGTTCAAGGAGGCCGGGTTCGACTCCCTCACCGCCGTCGAACTGCGCAACCGGCTCCGCGAAGCCACCGGCCTGAACCTGCCCGCCACCACCGTCTTCGACTACCCGACCCCCCTGACGCTCGCCCGCTACCTGTGCGAGCGGCTTGCCCCGGGCGACCAGGCCGCCCCGACCACGCACCCGCTGCTCGCCGAACTCAGCAAGCTGGAAGGGATGTTGACCGAGACCGCTCCCGACGACGCCACCCGCGCCCAGGTCGCCACCCGGCTCCAGGGCCTGCTGACCGCCTGGTCCACGGCGACCGTCACCGAGGGGAACGACGACGAGGAGGCCCTGGACTTCGAATCCGCCTCCGACGACGAGCTGTTCGAACTCATCGACACCGAATTCGGTGAATAGCGAACAAGTAACTACCAACGACCGAACTACCAACGACCGAACAACCAACGACCGAGCAACCAACAACCACGCCAGCCCGCCCGCCCCGCAGTCCACCTGACGCCTTAGCCCCACTAGGAGCTGACCCGCAATGGCGGATGAAAGCAAGCTTCGCGACTACCTCAAGCGCGTACTCGCCGACGCGCGTCGCTCGCAGCAACGCGTCCGTGAACTTGAGGCCGAGAAAGCGGAGCCGATCGCGATCGTGGGCATGGCGTGCCGGCTGCCCGGCGGGGTGACCGGACCTGACGACCTGTGGCGGCTCGTCCGCGAACGGGGCGACGGTGTAACGGAGTTCCCGACCGACCGGGGCTGGGACCTGGAGAGGCTCTTCGACGCCGACCCCGACAAGACGGGCACCTCCTACGTCGACAAGGGAGGCTTCCTGCACGAGGCGGCTCTGTTCGACGCGGGCCTGTTCGGTATCTCGCCGCGTGAGGCGGTGGCGATGGACCCCCAGCAGCGGCTCCTCCTCGAAATGTCGTGGGAGGCCCTGGAGCGGACCGGCATGGACCCCACGGCTCTCAAGGGCTCGGACGTCGGCGTCTTCGTGGGCGTCATCAACGAGGGCTACGCCACCGGCGGCCCGGTCCCGCCGGAACTGGAGGGGTTCACCGGGACCGGTACCACCGGAAGCGTGGCCTCGGGCCGCATCTCCTACGTCTTCGGCCTGGAGGGCCCCGCGGTGACCGTGGACACCGCCTGCTCCTCCTCCCTGGTCGCCATGCACCTGGCCGCCCAGGCCCTGCGCCGTGGTGAGTGCTCCATGGCCCTCGCCGGCGGCGCGACCGTCATGGCCGGCCCCGGCATGTTCATGCAGTTCTCGCGGCAGCGGGCGCTGGCCGCCGACGGCCGCTGCAAGTCGTACGCCGACGCCGCCGACGGCACGGGGTGGGCCGAGGGCGCGGGCATGGTCGTCCTGGAGCGCCTGTCCGACGCCCGCCGCAACGGCCACCGGGTGCTGGCCGTCGTCCGCGCCTCCGCGGTCAACCAGGACGGTGCCTCCAACGGCCTGACCGCCCCCAACGGCCCCTCCCAGCAACGCGTCATCCGCAAGGCGTTGGCCGAGGCCGGGCTCACGCCGGCGGACGTGGACGCGGTGGAGGGCCACGGTACGGGCACGGTCCTCGGCGACCCGATCGAGGCCCAGGCGCTCCTCGCCACCTACGGCCAGGACCGTGAACGGCCGCTCTGGCTGGGCTCGTTGAAGTCCAACATCGGACACACCCAGGCCGCCGCCGGCGTCGCCGGTGTGATCAAGACGGTCCTGGCGATGCGGCACGGCATCCTCCCGGCCACACTGCACGTCGACGCCCCCTCGTCCCAGGTCGACTGGTCGGCGGGTTCCGTCGCGCTGCTGACCGAGGAGCGGGAGTGGCCCGCCACGGGGCGCCCGCGCCGGGCCGGTGTCTCCTCCTTCGGTGTCAGCGGCACCAACGCCCACCTGATCCTCGAAGAAGCCCCGGAGCAACCACCCGCGGAGCCGGTGACCCCGCTCGACGGTGTGGTGCCGTTGGTGGTGTCGGCGGCGTCGGGGGGTGCGCTGGCGGGTCAGGCGGAGCGGTTGGCGGGGTTCGTCGGTGGCGCGGAGGTGTC
>NZ_JBVJMF010000051.1:0-4842 GCF_055584345.1 Streptomyces sp. NPDC104106 | reverse complement strand
CGCCCCATCCACTCCGCAAACACCTCCGACTCCTCCAACAACCCCACCGCCATCCCCACCCACTGCGCCCCCTGACCCGGAAACACGAACACCACACCCGTGTCACCCTGCCCACCGGCCGGCACAGCGGCCTCCTGCGCGAGGGCGGCCAGCCGCTCCACCGCCTCGGCGTGCGTGCGCGCGACCGCCACGCCGCGGTGGTCGAAGACGGCGCGGGAGGTCAGGGAGAGGGCGACGTCGGCCAGCGGTGTGCCGGGGCGGCTCTCCAGGAAGGCGGCGAGCCGCTTGGCCTGCGCGCGCAGGGCGTCGGGGGACTTGCCCGAGAGGACCAGCGGCACCACACCGTTCGGGGCGCCCCGTCCGGCGGGCGGCTGTGCGCACTCGTCGGGCGCGGGCGGGGCGGATTCGAGGATGACGTGGGCGTTGGTGCCGCTGAGGCCGAAGGAGGACACGCCGGCCCGGCGCGGCTCGTCCCGCTCCGGCCACTCCCGGGCCTCGGTCAGCAGCTCGACCGCGCCCGCGGACCAGTCCACCTGCGGTGTCGGCGCGTCCACGTGCAGCGTCCGCGGCAGGACGCCGTGCCGCATCGCCTCCACCATCTTGATCACCCCGGCCACACCGGCGGCCGACTGGGCGTGCCCGATGTTGGACTTCAGCGAGCCCAGCCACAGCGGCCGGCCGTCGGCGGGCCGCTCCTGACCGTAGGTGGCGATCAGGGCCTGGGCCTCGATCGGGTCGCCGAGGGCGGTGCCGGTGCCGTGCGCCTCCACGGCGTCCACGTCGGCGGCGCAGAGCCGCGCGTTCTCCAGCGCCTGCCGGATGACGTCGCGCTGGGAGGGGCCGTTGGGCGCGGTCAGGCCGTTGGACGCGCCGTCCTGGTTCACCGCGCTGCCCCGGACGACGGCCAGCACCTCGTGGCCGTTGCGGCGCGCGTCGGACAGGCGCTCCAGGAGCAGTACGCCGACGCCCTCGGAGAAGCCGGTGCCGTTGGCGCCCGCCGCGAAGGCGCGGCACCGGCCGTCCGGGGAGAGGCCGCGCTGGCGGGAGAACTCGACGAACATCCTGCTGTCGGACATCACGGCCGCCCCGCCCGCCATCGCCATCTCCGACTCGCCGGTGCGCAGGGACTGTACGGCGAGGTGGATGGCGACCAGCGACGAGGAGCACGCGGTGTCGACGGTCACCGAGGGGCCTTCCAGGCCCAGCATGTACGAGACGCGGCCGGAGGCGAAGCTGCCGGTGCTGCCGCGCCCGAGGTACGCCTCCAGGTCCTCGGGGACCTGCCGGACCCGCGGGGCGTAGTCGTGGTGCATGACGCCGGCGTAGAAACCGATCCGGCGCCCGCGCAGGGACGTGGGGTCGATGTGGGCCCTTTCGAAGACCTCCCAGGAGGTCTCCAGGAGCAGCCGCTGCTGCGGGTCCATGGCCAGTGCCTCGCGCGGGGAGATGCCGAAGAAGCCCGCGTCGAAGTCGGCCGCGCCGTCGATGAAGCCGCCCTCGCGGACGTACGACTTGCCCGGCGCGTCGGGGTCAGGGTCGTACAGGCACTCCAGGTCCCAGCCGCGGTCGGCCGGGAAGGGGGAGATGGCGTCGGTGCCGTCGGCCACCAGCCGCCAGAGGTCTTCCGGGGAGGTCACTTTGCCCGGCAGACGGCAGGCCATACCGACGATGGCGACGGGCTCCCACGCCTTCTCCTCGACCTCACGCAGCCGGCGTGTGGCCTGCCGGGCGGTGGCGACGGCCTTGTTGAGGTATTCGCGGTACTTCTTGTCGTCGACCATGGGGAAGCTCAGCTCCTCGGAACAGACTTCTGACGGCGGGCGGGCAGCGGGGGACGGCGTCAGGAAGCGGTGAATTCGTTGAACTCGTTGTCGATGATGTCGAAGACCTCGTCGTCGGTGACCGACTCGAGATCGTCGTCCGTCTCGTCCTGGGCGGCGTCCGGTGACCACTTGGCCAGCAGGACGTGCAGGGCGGCGGTGACCTGGGCGCGGACCGCCTGGTCGTCGGGTACGGAGGCGAGCGCGGCCTTCAGCTTCTCGACCTCGGCGACCGCCCGGTGCAGGGTGGGGCCGCCTTCGGGGGCGAGCGCGTCGCTGAGGTGGCCGACGAGCACGGCCGGTGACGGGTGGTCGAAGAGCAGGGTGGCGAGCAGCCGCAGGCCGGTGGCGGCGGACAGCCTGTTGCGCAGTTCGACGGCGGTGAGGGAGTCGAAGCCCAGTTCCTGGAAGGCACGGTCCGGGTGGACGGCGCGGACGTCCTGGTGGCCGAGGACGACGGCGGTCTCGGCTCGTACCAGGTCGAGCAGGATCTGCCGCCGGTCGTCCTCGCCGAGGCCGGCCAGTCGCCGGCGCAGCGAGTCGGCCGTGGCGAGGTCGGCGCGCTGGGCCCGGGCTTCGGCGGCGGCGAGGCGCCGTACGTCGGGTATGCCCTGGAGCAGCGCGGAGGGCCGGGCGGTGGTGAACGCCGGGTAGAAGCGCTTCCAGTCGATGTGGGCGACGGTGAGGCCGCTCTGGTCGCCCGTCAGGGCGCGGTCGAGTGCGGCGAGCATCAGTTCGGGGCGGACGGCCTCGATGCCCTGGCGGCGCAGGCGCGGAGCCGAGGCAGCGTCCACCATGCCGCCGCCGGACCAGGCGCCCCAGGCGACGCTGGTGGCGGTCCGGCCGAGGCCGCGGCGGTGCCGGGCGAGGGCGTCCAGGTAGGCGTTGGCCGCGGAGTAGGCGCTCTGGCTGCCGCTGCCCCAGACACCGGCGATGGACGAGAAGACGATGAACGCGTCCAGGTCGGTGTCGCCGAGCAGGGAGTCGAGGTGGGCCGCTCCGGCCACCTTGGCGGAGACGACGGCGCCGAAGTCGGCGAGCGTCGTCTCCTGGAGGGAGCCGAAGCCGTTGACGCCCGCGGCGTGCACCACGGCGCGGACCGGGTCGCCGTCGGCCGCCGACTTGGTGAGCAGGTCCGCCACGGCCTGCCGGT
This sequence comes from Streptomyces sp. NPDC104106, assembly GCF_055584345.1. Classification (NCBI taxonomy): domain Bacteria; kingdom Bacillati; phylum Actinomycetota; class Actinomycetes; order Kitasatosporales; family Streptomycetaceae; genus Streptomyces; species Streptomyces sp. NPDC104106. The sequence continues at coordinate 1,869 of NZ_JBVJMF010000051.1, read as the reverse complement.
CGGCGATGTCGCAGGCGGCGACGGTGACCCGGGCGCCTGCCCCGGTGAGTTCGGCCGTCAGTTCCGCGGCGCCCGGGCTGTCGGGGCCGCGCCGGCTGACGAGGACGAGGTGGTCGGCACCCATGGCGGCCAGCCGGCGGGCGACGTGGCCGCCGAGCGCTCCGGTGCCGCCGGTGATCAGTACCGTCCCGGTGGGCTGCCATCCGGTCTGGTCGGGCAGCGGCCGGTTCAGGGCCACCCGCTCCAGACGGCGGGCGTAGAACCCCTCGGGGCGCAGGGCGAGTTGGTCCTCCGTGCCGGTGCCGCCGCCGAGCGCGGTGCGCAGTCCGGCGCGGACGCGGTCGTCGAGTTCGTCGGGCAGGTCGAGCAAGCCGCCCCAGCGGCCCGGGTGTTCGAGGGCGGCGACCTGGCCGAGGCCCCACAGGGCGGCCTGGCCGGGTGCGCGCAGCAGGTCGGTGTCGCCGGTGGCGACCGCTCCCTGGGTGGCGAGCCAGAGGGGGGCCTCGACGCCGGTGTCGCCGAGCGCCTGGACGAGGGCGAGCGTGGTGGCCAGGCCGCCGGTGACGCCGGGGTGGTCGGGGCGGTCGGTCCCGTCGAGGGCGAGGAGGGACAGGACGCCCGCGACGGTGCCGTCGCCGGGCGCGGTGTCGGTGAGCAGTCCGGCCACGGCCGCGCGGTCGGCGCTGCTGACCGGCAGCAGGACGGGGTGGGCTCCCGCCTCGCCGAGGGCCGTCACACAGGCCGTGACGGCCGCGTCGTCCGTCCGGTCGGCGGGGGCGGCCACCAGCCAGGTGCCGGTGGGCGCCGCGGCCGGTTCCGTCACCTCGGCCGGGGTCCAGTTCGTGCCGTACACCCAGTTGTCGAGGCGCAGGGAGCCGGTTTCGCGGGCCAGCCGGGCCTGGGCGAGTTGCTCCGATGTCACCTGACGGCCGATGAGTGCCTCGATGCGGGCGACGGGAGCGCCCGTCTGGTCGGTGACGGTGACCTGCCAGGTCTCCTCGCCGGCGGGCACGAAGTGTGCGCGCAGCCGGGAGGCGCCGCGGGTCCACAGGGTGATGCCGTTCCAGGAGAAGGGCAGCCGCGGAAGGCCGGTGCCGTAGATCAGCGGTGCGTGCAGCGCGGAGTCGAGCAGGGCGGGGTGCAGCGAGAAGCGCCCGGCGTCCTCCTGCTGCGCGTCCGGCAGGGCGACTTCGGCGAAGATCTCGTCCTCGCGGGTCCACACCGCGCGCAGTCCCTGGAAGGCGGCTCCGTACTCGTAGCCGCGTTCGGCCAGGGCCGGGTAGACGGACTGGACGTCCACGGGTACGGCGGTGGCGCCGGCCGGGGGCCAGAGGAGCGCGGGTTCCGTGGAGTCGGGGTCCTCGGGGACGAGGGTGCCGCTGGCGTGGCAGGTCCAGTCGGGCTCGTCGGCCTCAAGGCGGGAGTGGACGGAGACGGTGCGGCGGCCGGACCCGTCGGCGGCGCCGACCTCGACGCGCACCTGCACGGCGCCGTCCTCGGGGAGGATCAGGGGTGCTTCGATGACGAGTTCCTCGATGGAGCCGCAGTCGACCTCGGCGCCGGCGGTGAGGACGAGGTCGACGAAGCCGGTGCCGGGCAGCAGGGCCGTGCCCCAGACGGCGTGGTGGGCCAGCCAGGGGTGGGTGCGCAGGGACCAGCGGCCGGTGAGGGCGACACCGCCCGTCGCGGGCAGTTCCACGGCGGCGCCGAGGAGGGGGTGTTCGGGAGCGGCGAGCCCGGCGGCGGAGACGTCGCCCCTGGCGCGCTGCGGCGTGAGCCAGTAGCGCTGGTGCTGGAACGGATACGTCGGCAACGCCACCCGCCGCGCACCCACCCCCTCCAACACCCCGCCCCACTCCACATCCACAC
>NZ_JBVJMF010000050.1:0-4894 GCF_055584345.1 Streptomyces sp. NPDC104106 | reverse complement strand
GCCGGGGTGGACTGGGCGGCGGTGCTTCCCGAGGGTGCCACCGAGGCCCATGTGGATCTGCCGACGTATGCCTTCGACCACCGGCACTACTGGCTGCGGATGGCTCCTGCCGCGGATGCCGTGGCTCTGGGACAGAGCACCGCCGATCACCCGCTCCTGGGTGCGGTGGTGGAGGTGCCGGAGAGCGGGGGTGTGTTGTGTACTTCCCGGTTGTCTGTGCGTACGCATCCCTGGCTGGCTGATCATGCCGTCGGGGGAGCGGTGCTGGTGCCTGGTACCGGGCTGGTCGAACTCGCGGTCCGGGCCGGTGACGAGGTCGGCTGCGGGGTGCTGGACGAACTGGTCATCGAGGCTCCACTGGTGGTGCCCGAGCAGGGTGGTGTGCGGGTGCAGGTCGCCGTCGGCGGGCCGGGTGACGACGGGCTGCGGACCGTCGCGGTGTACTCCGCACATGAGAACACCACCGGTGAGGTCGGCACCGACGCCTGGACCCGCCACGCCAACGGCACCCTGACCACCTCGGCGCCGGACACCCCTGTCTTCGACACCACGGTCTGGCCGCCGGCCGGCGCCGAACCCGTCGGCCTCGACATCGGCTCCTTCTACGCGGACCTGGCGAGCCACGGCTACGCCTACGGGCCGGCCTTCCAGGGGCTGCGCGCGGTGTGGCGGCGCGGCGAGGAGATCTTCGCCGAGGTCGCCCTGCCGGACGAGCAGCGCGACGAAGCGGCCCGGTTCGGCATCCACCCCGCCCTGCTGGACGCGGCCCTGCACACCGACGCATTCGTCCAAGCCGACAACGACGGACACAACGTCCTGCCGTTCGCCTGGAACGGACTGGCCCTGCACGCCGCCGGCGCCGCCTCCCTGCGGGTGCGGATCCAAGCGCGCGGAACCGATGTGCTGTCCCTCGTCGCGGTCGACGACAACGGCGGACTCGTCCTGACCGCCGACTCGGTGACCTTCCGCCCGGTGGACGTCGGACAGCTCGACGCCGCCGCGACGGCCGACGAGAGCCGCGACGCCCTGTTCGGCGTCGCCTGGACCGAACTCCCCGCACCCCCCGAGGCGGCGGCACCGCGAACCGGCTGGACGCGGGTCGCCACCCCTGCCGACGTGATCGCGCTGAAGGGCGAGCTGCCCGAGGCCGCCGTCCTGGAACCGGCGGGTTCCGGCGACGGCGACGAGGAGGCGCTCGCCCGGACGGCTGCCGTGCTGGAGGTCGTCCAGGCGTGGCTCGCCGACGAGGAGTTGGAGGACGTACCGCTGCTCGTGGTCACCCGCGGCGCGGTGCCCGCCGACGCCGACCGCGCGGTCACCGACGCGGCCGGCGCGGCGGTCTGGGGCCTGGTCCGCGCGGCCCAGGCCGAGAACCCCGGCCGGATCGTCCTGCTCGACCTGGACCCGGCCACCGGCACGCCCTCCGACGACCTCGTCGCCCAGCTCCTCACTCCCGTGCTGGCCTCGGGTGAGCCGCAGGTGGCGGTGCGTGGGCGGGTGTTGTCGGTGCCGCGTCTGGTGCGGGCGGCGGAGGGCGGTCCGGGTGTCGGGTTCCGTGCCGGGGGCACGGTTGTGGTGACCGGTGGTACCGGTTCGCTGGGGGCGTTGGTGGCACGGCACCTGGTCGAGCGGCATGGTGTGCGGCATCTGGTGCTGGCCGGGCGGCGTGGTGCGCGGGCCGAGGGCGCCGGCGAGCTGGTGGCCGAACTGAGGGCGCTGGGTGCGGAGTCGGTGTCGTTGGTGGCGTGCGACGTGTCCGATCGTACGGCGGTGTCGGAGCTGCTGGACTCGGTGCCGGCGGAGCATCCGCTGACGGGTGTGATCCACACGGCCGGTGTCCTGGACGACGGCGTGATCGGCGCGCTCACCCCCGAACGCCTCGCCGGCGTCTTCGCCCCCAAGGTGAGCGCGGTGCGGCACCTGGACGAACTGACCCGCACCCTGGACCTGCCAGTCTTCGCCCTCTTCTCCTCCGGCGCCGGCCTGTTCGGCTCGGCCGGCCAGGGCAACTACGCCGCCGCCAACGCCTACCTCGACGCGGTCGCCCACCAGCGCCGGGCGGCCGGCCTGCCCGCGACCTCGCTCGCCTGGGGACTGTGGGAGCAGACCAGCGGCATGACCGCCCACCTCGGCGCGGCCGACCAGGCCCGGATGAGCCGCGGCGGCGTCCTGCCGATCAGCCCCGCCGAGGGCATGCGGCTCCTTGACGCGGCCCTGGACACCGGCGAGGCGCTCCTGGTCCCCATCAAACTGGACCTGCGGGCGCTGCGCGCCGACGCGACAGCGGGACGCGCCGTACAGCCCCTGCTGCGCGGCCTGGTGCGCACCGGCCGCCAGCCGGTGCGCGCCACGCCCGGGGACAGCACCGGCGGACTCACCCGCCGGCTCACCGGACTCGCCCCGGCCGAGCAGGAGGCGCTGCTCCTGGACCTGGTACGCGGCCAGGCCGCGACCGTCCTCGGCCACGCCGGGGCGGAGCAGGTCGGTCCCGAGACGGCGTTCAAGGACGCCGGGTTCGACTCGCTCACCTCCGTAGAGTTGCGCAACCGGCTCCGCGAGACCACTGGCCTCAAGCTCGCCGCCACCGTCGTCTTCGACTACCCGAACCCACTCGCTCTGGCCCGCCATCTCCACGCGGAACTCGGCACGACCAACGACGCCCTGTCGCTGGTGCAGGAAAAGATCGAGGACATCGAGTCACTGATCGCCGGACTGCTTTCCGACGCGTCCAAGAAGGCCGACATCGTGCTTCGCCTCCAGGGCCTGGTCGCGAAGTGCACCGGAGAGGTCGAGGAGACACAGGATTCCGCCGTGGCGGAACAACTGGAATCCGCCTCCGCCGATGAAGTCCTCGACTTCATCAACGACGAACTCGGAATCGCCTGACCAGTCCACGTCTTCCCGGACCGTCAAACCTCGGTGAGGAAAGAGAAGATGGCCACAGAGCAGGAACTCCTCAAGTACCTCAAGCGCGTCACGACCGAACTGCACGACCTGCGCCGACAGGTCGCGCGGAACGCGGACGAGCCGGTGGCGATCGTCGGCATGGCCTGCCGGCTGCCCGGCGGCGTGACGACGCCGGAGGAGCTGTGGCACTTGGTCGCCGAGGGCCGGGACGCCGTGTCCGACTTCCCCGCCGACCGCGGCTGGGACCTGGACGCGCTGTTCGACGACGACCCGGACAGGACCGGCACCACCTATGCCCGCCAGGGCGGATTCCTGCACGAAGCCGGCCTGTTCGACGCCGAGTTCTTCGGTATCTCCCCCCGTGAGGCCCTCGCCATGGACCCCCAGCAGCGGCTGCTGCTGGAGACCTCCTGGGAGGCGCTGGAGCGGGCCGGCATCGACCCGCTGTCCCTGAAAGGCGCGGACGTCGGCGTCTTCAACGGCATCATGGGCGTCGACTACTTCTTCGGCGGCAACCTCCCTCCCGAGCTGGAGGGCTACGCCGGCACCGGCGGCGCGTCCAGCGTGGCCTCCGGCCGCATCTCGTACGTCTTCGGCTTCGAGGGCCCCGCCGTGACCGTCGACACGGCCTGCTCGTCCTCGCTGGTCGCGATCCACCTCGCGGCCCAGGCCCTGCGGCGCGGCGAATGCTCGATGGCCCTGGCCGGCGGCGCCACCGTCATGGCCACCCCGCACACCTTCGTCGACTTCTCCCGGCAGCGGGGGCTTGCGGCTGATGGGCGGTGCAAGTCGTACGCGGATGGGGCCGATGGTACGGGGTGGGCCGAGGGTGCTGGTGTGGTGGTGCTGGAGCGGTTGTCGCAGGCGCGTCGCCGGGGGCATCGGGTGCTGGCGGTGGTGCGGGGCAGTGCGGTGAATCAGGACGGTGCGTCCAATGGTCTGACGGCGCCGAACGGTCCGTCGCAGCAGCGGGTGATCCGTAAGGCGTTGGCGGCGGCCGGGTTGTCCGCGGCGGACGTGGACGCGGTGGAGGGCCACGGCACGGGCACGGTCCTCGGCGACCCGATCGAGGCCCAGGCACTCCTGGCCACGTACGGACGCGACCGCGAAGTACCCCTGTGGCTGGGCTCGTTGAAGTCCAACATCGGCCACACCCAGGCCGCCGCCGGGGTCGCCGGTGTCATCAAGACGGTGCAGGCCCTGCGGCACGGCATCCTGCCCGCCACCCTCCACGCCGAAGAGCCCAGCACCCGCGTCGACTGGGACACAGGCGCGGTCCGGCTCCTCCACCACACCCGCGACTGGCCGGACGTCGACCGGCCGCGTCGGGCGGCTGTCTCGGGCTTCGGCGTCAGTGGCACCAACGCGCACGTGATTCTGGAACAAGCCCCGGAGGAGCCGGCCGCCGCTGTGCCGGCCTCCGCCGACGGTGGCGGCGTGGTGCCGGTGGTGGTGTCGGCGCGGAGCACCAGCGCGCTTGCCGGACAGGCGGCACGCCTGGGCGAGTTCGTCAGGACGGGCGAGGTCTCTGCGACGGCCGTCGCGGGAGGGCTCGTCGCCCGTCGGGCGGTGCTGCCCGAACGTGCCGTAGTCGTCGCCGGCTCACGTGAGGAGGCGGTGTCCGGGCTGGCGGCACTCGCCGCGGGCGAGTCCTCACCGCTCGTGGTCACCGGCGCCCGGAGCACCGGCGGCACGGTGTTCGTGTTTCCCGGGCAGGGGTCTCAACGGCTCGGTATGGGGCGGGAGTTGTATGAGCGGTTTCCGGTGTTCGCTCGTGCTCTGGATGATGCCTGTGCCGCGTTGGACGGGCGGTTGGCCGGTTTCGTGGCGCACCCGGTCAGGGATGTGGTCTTCGGGGCGGTGGGTGAGGCGGGCGGTGGTCTGCTGGATCGGACGGTGTTCGCGCAGGCGGGTTTGTTCGCGGTGGAGTCGGCGTTGTTCCGGTTGGTGGAGTCGTGGGGTGTGCGGCCGGATGTGGTGGTGGGGC
>NZ_JBVJMF010000049.1:3845-5236 GCF_055584345.1 Streptomyces sp. NPDC104106 | reverse complement strand
AACACAGTGGACGCGAGCAACTGAGGACAAGCCCTCGGCCTATTAGTACCGGTCACCTCCACACGTTACCGTGCTTCCAGATCCGGCCTATCAACCCAGTCGTCTACTGGGAGCCTTACCCCATCAAGTGGGTGGGAGTCCTCATCTCGAAGCAGGCTTCCCGCTTAGATGCTTTCAGCGGTTATCCCTCCCGAACGTAGCCAACCAGCCATGCCCTTGGCAGAACAACTGGCACACCAGAGGTTCGTCCGTCCCGGTCCTCTCGTACTAGGGACAGCCCTTCTCAAGACTCCTACGCGCACAGCGGATAGGGACCGAACTGTCTCACGACGTTCTAAACCCAGCTCGCGTACCGCTTTAATGGGCGAACAGCCCAACCCTTGGGACCGACTCCAGCCCCAGGATGCGACGAGCCGACATCGAGGTGCCAAACCATCCCGTCGATATGGACTCTTGGGGAAGATCAGCCTGTTATCCCCGGGGTACCTTTTATCCGTTGAGCGACGGCGCTTCCACAAGCCACCGCCGGATCACTAGTCCCGACTTTCGTCCCTGCTCGACCCGTCGGTCTCACAGTCAAGCTCCCTTGTGCACTTACACTCAACACCTGATTGCCAACCAGGCTGAGGGAACCTTTGGGCGCCTCCGTTACCCTTTAGGAGGCAACCGCCCCAGTTAAACTACCCATCAGACACTGTCCCTGATCCGGATCACGGACCCAGGTTAGACATCCAGCACGACCAGACTGGTATTTCAACGACGACTCCACACACACTGGCGTGCATGCTTCAAAGTCTCCCAGCTATCCTACACAAGCCGAACCGAACACCAATATCAAACTGTAGTAAAGGTCCCGGGGTCTTTCCGTCCTGCTGCGCGAAACGAGCATCTTTACTCGTAGTGCAATTTCACCGGGCCTATGGTTGAGACAGTCGAGAAGTCGTTACGCCATTCGTGCAGGTCGGAACTTACCCGACAAGGAATTTCGCTACCTTAGGATGGTTATAGTTACCACCGCCGTTTACTGGCGCTTAAGTTCTCAGCTTCGCCCACCCGAAAGTGAGCTAACCGGTCCCCTTAACGTTCCAGCACCGGGCAGGCGTCAGTCCGTATACATCGCCTTACGGCTTCGCACGGACCTGTGTTTTTAGTAAACAGTCGCTTCTCGCTGGTCTCTGCGGCCACCCCCAGCTCGAGGAGCAAGTCCTCTCACCAGAGCTGGCCCCCCTTCTCCCGAAGTTACGGGGGCATTTTGCCGAGTTCCTTAACCATAGTTCACCCGAACGCCTCGGTATTCTCTACCTGACCACCTGAGTCGGTTTAGGGTACGGGCCGCCATGAAACTCGCTAGAGGCTTTTCTCGACAGCATAGGATCATCCACTTCACCACA
>NZ_JBVJMF010000049.1:1801-3749 GCF_055584345.1 Streptomyces sp. NPDC104106 | reverse complement strand
GGCGGATTTACCTACCACTCGGGCTACACCCTTACCCCGGGACAACCACCGCCCGGGCTGGACTACCTTCCTGCGTCACCCCATCACTCACCTACTAACCGCTTGGTCCGGCGGCTCCACCACTTTCCATTCCCCGAAGGGTCCGGAACGGCTTCACGGCCTTAGCATCACGATGCTCGATGTTTGACGCTCCACAGCGGGTACCGGAATATCAACCGGTTATCCATCGACTACGCCTGTCGGCCTCGCCTTAGGTCCCGACTTACCCTGGGCAGATCAGCTTGACCCAGGAACCCTTAGTCAATCGGCGCAAACGTTTCTCACGTTTGTATCGCTACTCATGCCTGCATTCTCACTCGTCAACCGTCCACAACTACCTTCCGGTGCTGCTTCACCCGGCAGACGACGCTCCCCTACCCATCACAGCCTCCGTTGGGAGTACATGCTGCAATGACACGACTTCGGCGGTACGCTTGAGCCCCGCTACATTGTCGGCGCGGAATCACTAGACCAGTGAGCTATTACGCACTCTTTCAAGGGTGGCTGCTTCTAAGCCAACCTCCTGGTTGTCTGTGCGACTCCACATCCTTTCCCACTTAGCGTACGCTTAGGGGCCTTAGTCGATGCTCTGGGCTGTTTCCCTCTCGACCATGGAGCTTATCCCCCACAGTCTCACTGCCGCGCTCTCACTTACCGGCATTCGGAGTTTGGCTAAGGTCAGTAACCCGGTAGGGCCCATCGCCTATCCAGTGCTCTACCTCCGGCAAGAAACACACGACGCTGCACCTAAATGCATTTCGGGGAGAACCAGCTATCACGGAGTTTGATTGGCCTTTCACCCCTAACCACAGGTCATCCCCCAGGTTTTCAACCCTGGTGGGTTCGGTCCTCCACGAAGTCTTACCTCCGCTTCAACCTGCCCATGGCTAGATCACTCCGCTTCGGGTCTTGAGCGTGCTACTCAAACGCCCTATTCGGACTCGCTTTCGCTACGGCTTCCCCACCCGGGTTAACCTCGCAACACACCGCAAACTCGCAGGCTCATTCTTCAAAAGGCACGCAGTCACGAGACACCAGCAAGCTGATGTCCGACGCTCCCACGGCTTGTAGGCACACGGTTTCAGGTACTATTTCACTCCCCTCCCGGGGTACTTTTCACCATTCCCTCACGGTACTATCCGCTATCGGTCACCAGGGAATATTTAGGCTTAGCGGGTGGTCCCGCCAGATTCACACGGGATTTCTCGGGCCCCGTGCTACTTGGGTGTCTCTCAAACGAGCCGCTGACGTTTCGACTACGGGGGTCTTACCCTCTACGCCGGACCTTTCGCATGTCCTTCGCCTACATCAACGGTTTCTGACTCGTCCCACGGCCGGCAGACCGTGGAAGAGAGATCCCACAACCCCGCATACGCAACCCCTGCCGGGTCTCACACGCATACGGTTTGGCCTCATCCGGTTTCGCTCGCCACTACTCCCGGAATCACGGTTGTTTTCTCTTCCTGAGGGTACTGAGATGTTTCACTTCCCCTCGTTCCCTCCACACTGCCTATGTGTTCAGCAGCGGGTGACAGCCCATGACGACTGCCGGGTTTCCCCATTCGGAAACCCCCGGATCAAAGCCTGGTTGACGACTCCCCGGGGACTATCGCGGCCTCCCACGTCCTTCATCGGTTCCTGGTGCCAAGGCATCCACCGTGCGCCCTTAAAAACTTGGCCACAGATGCTCGCGTCCACTGTGCAGTTCTCAAACAACGACCAGCCACCCATCACCCCGAACCAACGATCCGAGTGCACTGGGGCCGGCGACTGAAGGAAACTCATTCCCTCAGACACCCAACAGCGTGCCCGACACCCTCGCCCCCTCCTCAACCGTTCCACGCCGAAGCAGTACTAAGAAGAGAAGCAGACCAAGTGTGCCGAATAGTCAACGTTCCACCCATGAGCT
>NZ_JBVJMF010000048.1:0-6031 GCF_055584345.1 Streptomyces sp. NPDC104106 | reverse complement strand
ACGACGGCCAGCACCTCGTGGCCGTTGCGGCGCGCGTCCGAAAGCCGTTCGAGCAGCAGCAGGCCCACGCCCTCGGACCAGCCGGTGCCGTCCGCCGCGGCGGCGAAGGCCTTGCACCTGCCGTCGAGGGCCAGTCCGCGCTGGCGGGAGAACTCCACGAAGGCGCCGGGCGTCGACATCACGGCCGCCCCGCCCGCGAGCGCCAGCGAGCACTCGCCGTTGCGGAGCGCCTGCGCGGCCAGGTGGATGGCCACCAGCGAGGACGAGCAGGCGGTGTCCACTGTCACCGCGGGCCCCTCGAAGCCGAAGCTGTAGGCGATCCGGCCGGAGACGACGCTGCCGGCACCGCCGGTCAGCACATAGCCCTCGATCTCTGGCGAGCCGGTGCCCATGCGGGGCGCGTACTCCTGGCCTGCGACCCCGGTGAAGACGCCGACGCTGTGACCCTTGAGGGTGGAGGGGTCGAGGCCGGCGCGCTCCAGGGTCTCCCAGGAGGTCTCCAGAAGCAGCCGCTGCTGCGGGTCCATGGCGAGCGCCTCGCGCGGGGAGATGCCGAAGAAGCCCGCGTCGAAGCCCGCGACGTCGTCGAGGAAGCCGCCCTCCCGCACGTACGAGGTGCCGGACGCGTCCGGGTCGGGGTCGTAGAGGGTGTCGAGGTCCCAGCCGCGGTCGGCCGGGAACGCGCTGATCGCGTCGGTGCCCTGGGACACCAGGCGCCACAGTCCCTCCGCCGAGGTCACTCCGCCCGGCAGCCGGCAGCCCATGGCCACGATGGCGATGGGTTCGGTCCGCCGGGTCTGCTCCTCGCGCAGTGTCTCCCTGGTCTGGTGCAGTTCGGCCGAGACCCGCTTGAGGTAGCTGAGCGCCTTCTCGTCGGTGGTCATGGAACCTGGTCTCCTCTTCCGGGTGGGCGGTGGGTCAGCCGAGTCCGAGCTGGTTGTCGATGAAGGCGTAGACGTCGTCGGCCGTGGCGGCTTCGAGTCCGTCGGTGGTGGCGGTCTCGGCGGACCCGCCGCTCTGCGCGGCCTCCTGGATCCGCGTGCCGAGGAACCGCAGCCGGGAGTGGACGCCCGCGTGTGCGAGCTCCTCCGTCAGGAGCGCGTCGAGCGCGCGCTCCAGGGCGTCGAGTTTGGCCGTGACCGGGTCGGACTCCTGGTCGAGGACCTTGAGCAGGTACTGGGCGAGTGCGGTGGGCGCCGGATAGTCGAACACGGCGGTCGTCGGCAGCCTCATCCCGGCGGCCTTGCCGAGGCGGTTGCGCAGTTCCACCGCCGTCAGCGAGTCGAAGCCCGCCTCCTTGAAGGCGCGGTCGGGTACGACCAGCGAGGGGTCGGCATGGCCGAGCACGGTCGCGGCCTCCCTGCGGACCACGTCCAGGACGAAGGCCGCCTTCTCGTCGGCCGGGAGCGCGGCGAGCCGTCCGGCGAGCGTGCGGCCGGCGGCCGGGTCGGCGGCCGCGGCGCGGCGCGGGGTGCGGACCAGTGCGCGCAGCAGCGGGTGGAGCCCGCCGGAGGACGCCTGGCCGCGCAGTACGGCCGGATCGAGCCGGGTCGGTACGAGGGCCGGTTCCGCGGCCGTCAGGGCAGCGTCGAACAGGGCCAGGCCCTCGTCGGCCGTGAGGCCGAGCATGCCCGCGCGTTCGGTGCGCCGTACGTCGGCCATGGCGAGCGCGCTGGTCATGTCGCTGGCGTGCGACCACAGGCCCCATGCGAGCGACACGGCGGGCAGCCCCTTCGTGTGCCGGGTGCGGGCGAGCCCGTCGAGGAAGGAGTTGGCCGCCGCGTAGTTGGCCTGGCCGGGATTGCCGAGGACACCGGCGGCCGAGGAGAACAGCACCCAGGCGGCGAGATCCAGGTCCTCGGTCAGCTCGTGCAGGTTCAGGGCGGCGTCGGCCTTGGGGCGCAGGACGGTGGCCAGCCGCTGCGGGGTGAGGGCCGCCAGGACGCCGTCGTCGACGACGCCCGCGGTGTGGACGACGGCGGTCAGGGGCGCCCGGGCCGGTACGGACGCCAGGAGCCGGGCCAGCGCGTCGCGGTCGGCGGCGTCGCAGGCCTCGATGCGTACCGACGCGCCCAGGGAGGTCAGTTCGGCGGCGAGCCGGGCCGCGCCGGGTGCGTCGGGGCCGCGCCTGCTGGTGAGCAGCAGGTTGCGGGCGCCGTGCTCGGTGACGAGGCGGCGGGCGACGAGCGCGCCGAGGGATCCGGTGCCGCCGGTGACGAGGACGGTGCCCTCGGGATCGGGGCGGCGGGGCACGGTCAGCACGGCCTTGCCGATGTGGCGGGCCTGGCTGAGGTGCCGGAAGGCGTCCGGGGCACGCCGTATGTCCCATGCCGTCACCGGGAGCGGTCCGAGGACGCCGCGTGCGAAGAGGTCGGCCAGTTCGGCGAGCAGCTGCCCCACCCGGTCGTCGTCCGCCTCGGCGAGGTCGTAGGCCCGGTAGTGGACGCCGGGGTGGCGTTGCGCGACCTCGGCGGCGTCGCGGATGTCGGTCTTGCCCATCTCCAGGAAGCGGCCGCCGCGCGGCAGCAGCCTCAGGGACGCGTCGACGAACTCACCGGCCAGCGCGTCGAGGACCACGTCGACGCCGCGGCCGTCGGTGGCCTCCAGGAAGCGCTGTTCGAAGCCGGTGGTCCGGGAGTCGGCGATGTGGGCGTCGTCGAGTCCGCTCGCGCGCAGGGCGTCCCACTTGCCGTGGCTGGCGGTGCCGAACACCTCCGCGCCCAGGTGGCGGGCCACTTGGACGGCGGCGGTGCCGACGCCACCGGCCGCGGCGTGGAGGAGGACCTTCTCTCCGGCGCACAGGCCGGCCAGGTCGCGCAGCCCGTACAGGGCGGTGAGGAAGGCGACGGGCGCGGCGGCGGCCTGGGCGAAGCTCCAGCCGGCCGGGACGCGGACGAGCCTGCGGTGGTCGGTGACGGCCTCGGGCCCGAACGCCCCGCCGGGGAACAGGCCCATGACGCGGTCGCCGGGTGCCAGGTCGGTGACGCCGGGGCCGGTCTCCAGGACGACGCCCGCGGCCTCGCCGCCGAGCGGGGCCCGGCCCGGGTACATGTCCAGGGCGATGAGGACGTCGCGGAAGTTCATTCCGGCGGCGCGTACGGCGACCCTGACCTGGCCGGGGGCCGGCGGTCCCGGTTCGGTGTCCGGGACGAGGGTCAGGTGGTCCAGGGTGCCGGGGCCGGTGGTGTCCAGGTGCCAGGTGCGGGCGCCGTCCGGGATCGTCAGCTCCTCGTCGGCGGTCCGGCTCAGCCGGGGTGCGAGGACCTCGCCTTCGCGGACCGCCAGCTGCGGCTCCTCCAGGGCCGCGGCGGCGGCCGGGACGCCGGTAAGGGTGTCGCGGGAGGCGGCGTGTGCGTCGAGGTCGACGAGGATGAGGCGGTCGGGGTGCTCGGACTGGGCGGAGCGCACCAGGCCCCAGACCGCGGCGCCCGCCGGGTCGGTGACCGTCTCGCCGTCGCGCACGGCGACCGCGCCGCGGGTGACCACGAGCAGCCGCGCGGTGTCGTCGCCGGGGGCTGCGAGGAACGCTTGGAGGTTCGCCAGCACGTGTGCGGTCAGATCGTGCACGGCCTGTGCGCCGGTGCCGGTGGCGACGGCGTCGAGGACGCGGATGCCGTCGAGCCCGTCCGGGCGTGCCTGCACCGGCAGTGCCGTCCACACCGTGCGGAACAGCGCGTCGTGGCGGGGCTCGGCGGGCGGGCGCAGTTGCTCGGCGGCCACCGGGCGCAGGACGAGGGAGTCGACGGCGGCGACCGGGGCGCCGGTGGCGTCGGTGATGCGCAGGGACACCTCGTTCGGTCCGGCCGGCGTCAGCCGCACCCGCAGCGCCTTGGCGCCCGTGGCGTGCAGCCGTACTCCCTGCCATGCGAAGGGCAGCAGCCGCCGGCCGTCGTCCGGTTCGGTGACGGCGCCGAAGGCGCTGGGGTGCAGGGCGGCGTCGAAGAGGGCGGGGTGGAGGCCGAACTGCTCGGCGTCCGGGTGGAGTTCGTCGTCGAGGACGACCTCGGCGAAGACCTCTTCGCGGCGGGTCCACACCGCGCGCAGGTTCTGGAAGGCCGGGCCGTACGCGTATCCGGCCGCGGCGCGTTCCCGGTAGAAGTCGGTCACGGGTACGGCGGTGGCGCCTGTGGGCGGCCACGGGTCGGGGTCGGTGCGGGGGTCGGGGGCCGTCCTGGCCAGGACACCGCCGGCGTGCCGGGTCCATGGGGCGTCGCCGTCGTCCGGGCGGGAGTGGACGGAGACGGGGCGGTCGCCGGTGTCGTCGGGAGCGCCGACGTGCACGCGGATCCGTACGGCGCCGTTGTCGGGCAGGACCAGCGGTGCGGCCAGGACGAGTTCGCGGACGGTACCGTGGCCGACCTCGTCGCCGGCGCGGACGGCCATCTCCACCAGGGCGGTGCCGGGCAGCAGGACGGTGCCGCCGACGGCGTGGTCGGCGAGCCAGGGCTGTGCGGCCGGGCAGAGGCGTCCGGTGAAGGTGACGGCGTCGGCCTCGGGCAGGTCGACCGTGGCGGTGAGCAGGGGGTGGCCGGCGGCGGTGATGCCCGCGGCGTCCAGGTCGCGGGCGGCGCCGGGGTCCGAGGCGTCCAGCCAGTAGCGCTCGTGCTGGAAGGCGTAGGCCGGCACCGCGGTGCGCCGGGCGCCGCTGCCGGCGAACAGCGCGGGCCAGTCGACGCGGGCGCCCCGGGTGTGCGCGCGGGCGACGGCGGTCAGCAGCGTCCTGTCTTCCGGCCTGCCGTCGCGCAGTGCGGCCACGCAGTCGACGTCGTCGGGCAGGCAGTCCTGGGCCATGGCGGTCAGCACGCCGCCGGGGCCGAGTTCGAGCACGGTGCGGGCGCCCTGTTCGCGCAGGGTGCGCAGGCCGTCGCAGAAGCGGACCGTGTCGCGGACGTGGCGCACCCAGTAGGCGGGGGTGCACAGTTCGGCGGGGTCGGCGAGGGCTCCGGTCAGGTTGGACACGACGGGCAGGGCGGGGGCGTGGAAGGTCAGTCCGGCGGCGACTTCCCGGAAGGCGCCGAGCATCGGTTCCATGTGCGGCGAGTGGAAGGCGTGGGAGACGGCCAGCCGCTTGGTCTTGCGGCCGCGGGCCTCGAACGCGGCGGCGAGCGCCTCGACGGCCGGGGTGTCGCCGGAGAGGACCACGGCTTCGGGGCCGTTGAGCGCGGCGATGGTGACGCCGTCGCCCAGGCCGGGGGCGATCTCCTCCTCGGTGGCCTGTACGGCGATCATGGCGCCGCCCTCGGGCAGCCGCTGCATCAGTGCGCCGCGGGCGGCGACGAGGGCGGCGGCGTCCGCGAGGGACCAGACGCCGGCCACGTGGGCGGCGGCGAGTTCGCCGATGGAGTGTCCGGCGACGAGGTCGGGCCGTACGCCCCAGGACTCCACCAGGCGGAAGAGGGCCACCTCCACGGCGAACAGGCCGGCCTGGGTGTAGGCGGTCTGGTCGAGCAGTTCCGCGTCCGGGGAGCCGGGTTCGGCGAGGACGACGTCGCGCAGCGGGCGGTCCAGCCACTGGTCCAGGGCGGCGCAGACCTCGTCGAAGGCGCGGGCGAACGCCGGGAAGACGGCGTACAGTTCGCGGCCCGTTCCGGGGCGCTGCGCGCCCTGTCCGGGGAAGACGACGGCGAGCTTGCCGTCGGTGGCGGTGCCGGCCGTGTCGTCGCCGTCGGCCAGGGCCGTCAGGGCGCGCCGGGCCTCCTGTGCGGAGTCGGCGACCACGACGGCGCGGTGCGCGAAGGCGGCGCGGGTGCTGAGCGTGAGGCCCACGTCGGCGAGGGCAGGTGCGGGGTCTTGGGCGAGGAGGGCGGCGACGCGCGCGGCCTGGGCGCGCAGTGCGCCGGCCGACTTGGCGGAGAGCGCGAGCGGTACGAGCCCTTCGGGCAGGGCGCGCTCGGCCGTGCCGCCGGGTGCGGTACCGGCCGGGGCGGTTTCGTCGGCGGCCTGTTCGAGGATGATGTGGGCGTTGGTGCCGCTGATGCCGAAGGAGGACACGCCCGCGCGGCGCGGGTGCCCGGTCTCGGGCCAGTCACGG
>NZ_JBVJMF010000047.1:0-6862 GCF_055584345.1 Streptomyces sp. NPDC104106 | reverse complement strand
CGCCTCACCGCCACCGGACTCACCGCCCTCACACCCACCGACGCCCTCGCCCTCTTCGACGCCGCGCTCCAAGCCCCCCGCCACCCCCACCTCGTGCTGACGGGCATCGATCACCGCGCGCTGCGCAAGCGGGCCGAGCGCGGGGAACTGCCGGGGTTGTTCAGGGCGATGGTGCGCTCCGGGGGCCGGCGTGCCGACGGGACCGGCACGAGTGGCTGGATGCACCGGTTCGCGCAGGCGGCGCAGGAAGAACGTGGCGCGCTCCTGCTCGACCTGGTCCTCACCCACGTGGCAACCGCGTTGGGGCACGATTCGCCGGCGAGCGTCGACCCGGACTGCGCGCTGAAGGAGTTGGGATTCGACTCGCTGATCGCGGTCGAGTTCCGCAACCGACTCGGTGCCGCCGTCGGGTTGCGGCTGCCCGCGACGCTGGCGTTCAACTACCCCACCCCCCGCGCGCTCGCCGAGCACGTCGGGGAGCGTCTCGCTAGGGACCGCTCGGCCGGGGGCTCCGCCGACGGATCGGGGCCGGCACCGGACGACGCGACCGTACTCGCCGAACTCGACCGGCTGGAGGGCATGTTGCGGACCGTGTCCGAGGACACCAGGGAAGAGCTCACGGCGCGATTGCGTCTGCTGCTCTCCGAGCATTCCGGAACGGGTACGGCGGACGATTCCTTCTCCGGCGCTCTTGATGCGGCGACCGACGACGAAATGTTCGAAATGATCGACAACGAGCTGGGCACGGCTTGAGACGGGGATGAACTCCATGACGGTTGAAGACAAGCTGCGGGACTATCTCAAGCGCGTGACCGCCGACCTCAAGAGGACCCGGGCACGCCTTCAGGAGCTGGAGACAAGGGAGAACGATCCGGTCGCGATCGTGGGGATGGCGTGCCGCTATCCCGGCGGGGTGCGGTCCCCCGAGGACCTGTGGCAACTGGTGTCCGAAGGCGTCGACGCCATCGGCGAGTTCCCCACCGACCGGGGCTGGAACCTCGACGCCCTCTACCACCCCGACCCCGACCACCCCGGCACCAGCTACACCCGCCACGGCGGATTCCTCTACGACGCCGCCGACTTCGACCCCGAGTTCTTCGGCATGAGCCCCCGCGAGGCACTGGCCACCGACCCACAACAACGCCTCCTGCTCGAAACAGCCTGGGAAACCCTCGAAAACGCCGGCATCGACCCCACCACCCTGCGCGGCACCCGCACCGGCGTCTTCACCGGCGTCATGTACGACGACTACGGAAACCGGCTCACCCAAGCCGCCCCCGACGGCTTCGAGGGCTATCTGGGAACCGGGAGCGCGGGCAGTCTGGCGTCCGGGCGGGTGTCCTATGTCTTCGGGTTCGAGGGGCCGGCCGTCTCGGTGGACACGGCGTGCTCGTCGTCGCTGGTGGCGCTGCACCTGGCCGCCCGCGCGGTGGGCAACGGCGAGTGCGACCTCGCGTTCGCCGGCGGGGTCACCGTGATGGCCACTCCCACCGCGTTCGTCGAGTTCAGCCGCCAGCGCGGCCTGGCGCCGGACGGGCGGTCCAAGTCGTTCGCCGCGGCGGCCGACGGCGCCGCGTGGAGCGAGGGAGCCGGCCTGCTGCTCGTGGAACGGCTGTCGGACGCGCGCCGCAACGGACACCGGGTCCTCGCCGTCGTACGCGGCTCCGCAGTCAACCAGGACGGCGCCTCCAACGGGCTCACCGCACCCAACGGCCCCTCTCAGGAGCGGCTGATCCGCCGGGTGCTGGCGGAGGCCGGTCTTCGTCCGTCCGAGGTGGATGCCATGGAGGCGCACGGCACCGGCACGGAGCTGGGCGACCCCATCGAGGCGGAGGCGCTGCTGGCCACCTACGGCCAGGACCGCGAACAGCCACTCTGGCTGGGCTCGGTCAAGTCCAACATCGGCCACACGCAGGCCGCCGCGGGCGTCGCCGGCGTGATCAAGATGATCCAGGCGATGCGGCACGCGGTGCTGCCCAGGACCCTGCATGTGGACGCGCCGTCCCCGCATGTCGAGTGGGACACCGGCAGGATCGAGCTGCTCACGGAGAGCCGGGCCTGGCCGCGGGCCGGCCGGCCGCGGCGCGCCGCCGTGTCCTCGTTCGGCATCAGCGGCACCAACGCCCACGTCATCCTGGAGGAGCCACCCGCGCTCGACCCGGCGGAGGAGGCGCCGGTGGACGGGCCCGCGCCCGCTGTGGTGCCATGGCCGCTCTCCGGCCGGACCCCCGGGGCCGTGCGCGCGCAGGCGGCGCGGCTGCGGTCCTTCCTGGACACCCTGTCGGACGGCGATCTCGCCGCCGCGGGACGGGCACTGGCCGTGGAGCGGGCCGCGCTCGCCTGCCGCGCGGTGGTGACCGGCGGCGACCGGGCGGAGCTGGCCGCCGGTCTGGCAGCGGTCGCCGAGGGCACCGTGCGGCCCGGCCGGGTGCTCGGCGGGAAGGTCGCCTTCCTGTTCACCGGCCAGGGCGCCCAGCGGCTGGGCATGGCCCGCGAACTGTACGCCGCCTTCCCGGTGTTCGCGGAGGCGCTGGACGGCGTCCTCGCCGAACTGGACGTCCACTACGACGTGCCGCTGCGCGAAGTGCTCTGGGGCACCGACGAGGAGGCGGTACGGCAGACCGGTTTCGCGCAGGCCCTGCTGTTCGCGGTCGAGGTGGCGCTGTTCCGGCTGGCCGAGTCCTGGGGCGTGCGTCCGGACTTCCTGGCCGGGCACTCGGTCGGCGAGATCGCCGCCGCGCACGTCGCCGGGGTGATGTCGGCGGCTGATGCGGCGACGCTGGTCGCCACGCGCGGCCGGCTGATGCAGGAACTGCCCGAGGGCGGCGCGATGGCCGCGATCCGGGCGAGCGAGGAGGAGGTCCGGCCGCTGCTGTCCGGCGTGGTGGGGATCGCCGCGGTCAACGGCCCGCAGTCGGTGGTGGTCTCCGGCGAGCGTGACGCCGTCGCCGCGGTCGTCGCGCATTTCACGGAGCGGGGGCGGAAGACCAGTTGGCTGCGGGTGTCGCACGCGTTCCATTCGCCCCTGATGGCGCCGATGCTCGACCGGTTCCGCGCGGTCACGGAGTCGCTCACGTACCGGGCCCCGGCCGTCGCGGCCGTGTCCACGGTCGACGGCGGACCGGCCACGGGCTGGGACTCGGCGGACTACTGGGTGCGGCACGTGGGGGCGACGGTCCGGTTCTCCGACGCGGTGCGCGCGCTGCGGCGTGCGGGTGTCACCACGTTCGTGGAGATCGGCCCGGACGCGGTGCTCTCGGCGGCGGGGCCGGAGTCCGCGGGCGACGCGGTGTTCGTGCCGCTGATGCGCCGGGACCACGCCGAGGCCGCCGAGCTGGTCGCAGGGCTCGGACAGCTGCACTGCCAGGGCGTGCGGGTGGACTGGGCGTCCTACTTCGGGCCCGCCAAGCGCGTCGATCTGCCCACCTACCGCTTCCAGCACCAGCCGTTCTGGCTGCATCCCACGGAGAACCCCGGCGTGTCCGGGAGCGCCGTGCGGCACCCGCTGATCGGCGGCGCGCTCGAACTGCCCGACTCCTGGGGCTGGATCCTGACCGGCCAGGTCACCGCCGCCGCCCACCCCTGGCTGGCCGACCACACCCTGCACGGTGTCACCGTACTGCCCGGAGCCTCCCTCCTCGACCTCGTCCTGCGGGCAGGCGCCGAGGCCGGGCTCACCCGGGTCCAGGAACTCACCGTCGACGCCCCGCTGGTGCTGTCCGGCACCGCGCCCGCACAGCTGCACCTCACGCTGTCCTCGGAGGAGGGCCGGGAGCGGGATGGTGAGGAGGACGACGCGCCGAGCGACGAGCGGCATGACCAGCAGGGCGAGACGCCGGGCGGCCGCCGTGTCACCGTCACCGTGCACTCGCGCTCCGGCGACGACCCCGACCGGCCCTGGATCCGGCACGCCACCGCCGTCCTCACCGGCCCCGCCGCGCCACGGCCCGCCGCGGCCGGCCCCTGGCCCGGCGAGGGCGCGACACCCGTCGACGTCGAGGAGCTGACGGACCGGCTCGCCGGACTCGGCCACAGCGGTGCCGGGCCGCTGAGCGGACTGCGGGCCGCCTGGCGGTCCGGTGACACCGGCTTCGCCGAGATCCGCCTGCCCGAGGACGCCGAGCAGGGCGGATACCTGCTCGACCCGCGGCTGCTCCAGGCGGCACTGCTCGCGGCCTGCGCACCCGCGGACGAACTGCTCGTTCCCACCGCCTGGCGCGACGTCACCCTGTACATGACGGGCGCCCGCGAACTGCGCGTACGACTGGCACGCACCGACCCCACCACCGCCACGGCGACGGTCACCGACCCCGCCGGGACGGTGGTCGCCACCATCGGCTCGATCACCTTCGGGCCACTCCGGGCCCGCGCGCTTCCTGGCTCGGACGCGGGCACCGGGTACCGGCTCGACTGGACGCGGATCCCGGCTCCGGGTCCGGCGGAGACCCGCTGGGCCGCGATCGGCGACGGCGAAGACACCAACGGCGTGCCCGGCGAGCGCCACCCGGATCCCGCCGCTCTCGTCCGGGCGGTCCGGGACGGGGCACCCGCCCCCGACGCGGTGCTGCTGGCGCTCCCGGCCAGCGGGCCGGATCCCGGCGCGGCAGCGTCCGAGCAGGTCACCGGGATCCTCGACAGTGTGCGGATGCTGCTGTCCGAGGACAGCCTCGCTGACGCGCGGCTGGTGGTCGCCACCCGTCGTGCGGTCGCGGCCACTGCCGGGGAGGATGTGCTGGACCCGGGCCAGGCGGCCGTCTGGGGCCTGCTGCGCTCGGCCCGGAGCGAACACCCGGGCCGGTTCCTGCTGCTGGATGTCGACGAACGGATCACCCCCAGCGCGCTGAGTGCGGTGGCGCTGACCGGGGAGGACCAGATCGCCGTCCGCGGCGGCGAGATGTACGTGCCCCGGCTCGCCCGGACACCGGTGGCCGCGGGACAACCGGCGCAGCCGGCGCGGCCGTTCGATCCCGACGGCACCGTTCTGGTGCTGCACGGGGCCGGTGAGCTGGCCGCACCGCTGGTACGGCGCCTCGTCACCGCGCACGGTGCCCGCCATCTGCTCCTCGCCCGCACCGCCCGGACCGCGCCGCTCGACACCGGCGAACTCACCGCCCTCGGTGCGAGCGTGACCACGGTACCCGGCGAGATCGGTGACCGTGCCGGCCTGTCGGCGCTGCTGGCCGCCGTGCCTGCCGGGCATCCGCTGACCGCAGTGGTGTACGCGGTCGAGGAATCCGCCGCCGGCCCGCTCGCCGAGCTCACTGCCGAGGGTCTGGACGCCGCGCTGCGCGGCCGCGCCGGTCTCGCCTGGCAGCTGCACCAGCTCACTGCCGACGCCGGGCTCGACGCGTTCGTGCTGTTCTCCGCCGCGGCCGCGACCCTGGGCATACCCGGCCAGGCGCACCGGGCGGCCGCCGGGGCCTTCCTCGACGCGCTCGCCGACCGGCGCCGCGCCGAGGGCCGGCCCGTTCTCGCGCTCGGCTGGGCGCCGGACTCCGCCGGGACCGAACCGGCCGTCCCCAGCGGGCTGAAGCCCCGATCCGTGGAGCACGCCCTCGCCGGCTTCGACCTGGCCCTGGCCGATGGAGAACTTCCCAAGGTGCTGCCCGTCGAGCTCGACCACGCCGAGCTCCGCAGGCACGTACGGGCATTGACCCTGCCGGCCGTCTTCCGTGACCTGGTCCGTGTGCCTGCCGCGGCGGGTACGGCGGACAGCCGGACCTCGGCGCGGCAGCTGCGGGCCCTGCCCGAGGACGAGCAGCGCAGGGCGGTCCTCGATCTGGTCCGCGCCCAGATCGCCGCCGTGCTCGGGCACCGCGGTTCGGAAGCGGTGGATCCGGACCGCCCGCTCCAGGAGCTGGGCTTCGACTCGCTCACCGCCGTCGGACTGCGCAACCGGCTCGACGAGGCGACCGGTCTCTCCCTCCCCGCGACGCTGCTCTTCGACTACCCGACCGCCACGACCATGGCGGACTACCTGCGCTCCGAACTTCTCGGCCTGCGGACGAGCACGGCTGTGCCGCTCACCGCTGTCCGGGCCGACGACGAGCCGATCGTGATCGTCGGCATGGCCTGCCGCTACCCCGGCGGGGTGCGCTCACCGGAAGACCTGTGGCGGGTGGTCGTCGAGGGCCGGGACGTGATCACCGGGTTTCCCGACGACCGCGGCTGGGACCTCGAGGCGCTGTACGACCCCGACCCCGAACACCTCGGCACCTCCTACACCCGGGCGGGCGGGTTCCTGGACGATGTGGCGCTCTTCGACGCCGAGTTCTTCGGGATCAGTCCGCGCGAGGCCCTGGCGACGGACCCGCAGCAGCGGCTGCTGCTGGAGACGAGCTGGGAGGCGTTCGAGAACGCGGGGATCGACCCGACCTCGTTGCGCGGCAGCCGCACCGGCGTCTTCACCGGAACCCACGACCAGGACTACGGAAACCTGGTCGCCGGGCAGGCGAACCTGGAGGGCTACCTGATCGTCGGCAACGCGGCGAGCATCCTCTCCGGCCGGCTCTCCTATACCTACGGCTTCGAGGGTCCGGCCCTCTCGCTGGACACGGCGTGCTCGTCGTCGCTGGTGGCGCTCCACCTGGCCGCCCAGTCGCTGCGCAACGGCGAGTGCGACCTGGCCCTCGCGGGCGGTGTCTCGGTGATGGCCACCCCGTCGTCGTTCGTGGAGTTCAGCCGTCAGCGCGGCCTGGCACCGGACGGGCGGTCGAAGTCCTTCGCCGCTGCGGCCGACGGCACCTCGTGGGGGGAGGGCATCGGTGTGCTGCTGGTGGAGCGGTTGTCGGACGCGCGCCGCAACGGGCACCACGTCCTCGCCGTCGTGCGCGGCTCCGCCGTCAACCAGGACGGCACCTCC
>NZ_JBVJMF010000046.1:0-7620 GCF_055584345.1 Streptomyces sp. NPDC104106 | reverse complement strand
TTCGGTGAACACCGGTGAGGTCCGCATGAGGTCCAGGCCCATACCGGTCCACTGGGTACCGTGCCCGGGGAACACGAACACCGTCCTGCCGGGGGCACCGGTGCCCTGGACCAGCCGGGCATCGGGCTGGTCGGCTGCCAACGCCCGCAGTGCGACGAGCAGTTCCTCGCGGGTGCTGCCGATGGCGGCGGCGCGGTGCGGGAAGTCCGCGCGGGCCTCCAGGGCGGCGGCGACCTGGGCCGGCGTGAGGTCGGCACGGGCCTCGACGTGATCGGCCAGGCGCCGGGCGTGCTGCCGCAGCGCGGCCGGTGCTTTCGCCGACAGCGGCCAGGTGACCGGGCCGGCCGGGCTCTCCTGGACCGGTGCCGGCTGCTCCACCGGGGCCTGTTCGAGGATGACGTGCGCGTTGGTGCCGCTGATGCCGAAGGAGGACACGGCGGCCCTGCGGGGCCGGTCCCCGGCGGGCCAGTCGCGGTTCTCCGTGAGCAGTTCGACGGTGCCCTGGCCCCAGTCCACGTGCGGTGACGGCGCGTCGATGTGCAGGCTCCTGGGCAGCACGCCGTGCCGTATCGCCTGGACCATCTTGATGATCCCGCCGACGCCCGCCGCGGCCTGCGTGTGGCCGATGTTGGACTTCAACGAGCCGAGCCACAGCGGCCGGTTGTCGGGCCGGTCCTGGCCGTAGGTGGCCAGCAGCGCCTCCGCCTCGATGGGGTCGCCCAGCCGGGTCCCCGTGCCGTGCGCCTCCACCACATCCACCTCGGACGCGGACAACCCGGCGCCGTCCAGGGCCTGCCTGATCACCCGGCGCTGCGCCGCCGCGCTGGGTGCGGTGAGCCCGTTGGAGGCGCCGTCCTGGTTGACTGCGGAGCCGCGTACGACGGCGAGGACCCGGTGTCCGTTGCGGCGTGCGTCCGACAGCCGTTCCACGAGCAGCAGGCCGGCTCCCTCGCTCCACGCGGCGCCGTCGGCCGCCGCGGCGAACGACTTGGACCGCCCGTCCGGCGCCAGGCCGCGCTGGCGGCTGAACTCGACGAACGCGGTGGGAGTGGCCATCACGGTGACCCCGCCGGCGAACGCGAGGTCGCACTCGCCGTTGTGCAGTGCCTGGGCGGCCAGGTGGAGCGCCACCAGTGATGACGAGCACGCCGTGTTCACCGTCAGCGCGGGCCCGGACAGATCGAGCGCGTACGACACCCGCCCGGACGCCACGCTGGTCTGGGTGCCGGACAGCAGGAATCCCTCGAAGCCGTCGGGGGCGGCTTGGGTGAGCCGGTTTCCGTAGTCGTCGTACATGACGCCGGTGAAGACGCCGGTGCGGGTGCCGCGCAGGGTGGTGGGGTCGATGCCGGCGTTTTCGAGGGTTTCCCAGGCTGTTTCGAGCAGGAGGCGTTGTTGTGGGTCGGTGGCCAGTGCCTCGCGGGGGCTCATGCCGAAGAACTCGGGGTCGAAGTCGGCGGCGTTGTAGAGGAATCCGCCGTGGCGGGTGTAGCTGGTGCCGGGGTGGTCGGGGTCGGGGTGGTAGAGGGCGTCGAGGTTCCAGCCCCGGTCGGTGGGGAACTCGCCGATGGCGTCGACGCCTTCGGACACCAGTTGCCACAGGTCCTCGGGGGACCGCACCCCGCCGGGATAGCGGCACGCCATCCCCACGATCGCCAGCGGTTCCTCGCTGCGCACCCGAGCCGTCGCGCCCTGGTCGGTGTCCGCCGCGCCGGTGATCCGCTCCGCGAGGAACCGGGCCAGCGCGGCCGCCGTCGGGTACTCGAACACGACCGTGCTCGGCAGCCCCAGTCCGGTCGCCGCGTTGACGCGGTTGCGCAGCTCCACGGTGGTGAGCGAGTCGAGTCCTTGTTCCCGCAGCGCCCGGTCCGGGTCGACCGTGGCCGGCCCGTCATGGCCCAGCACCTCGGCGGCCTTGGCACGGACGAGGTCCAGCAGCGCCGTCTCGCGCTCGACGGGCGGCAGTTCGGCCAGCCGCCGGGTCAGCGCGGCCGGCTGGCTGGCGCCCCGGGCGGCCGGCGCGCCGGTGCGGGGCAGCAGCCGGCGCAGGAGGGCGGGGGCCTGGCCCGAGCCGTGCTCGGCCCGGACGGCGGCGAGGTCGAGCCTGGCCGGCAGCGCGACCGGCCTGTTGGCGGCGAGCGCCGCGTCGAACAGCGCCAGTGCCTCCTCGGCGCTCATCGCGGCCAGACCCGCACGGCGCAGCCGGGCCTGATCGGCCTCGGTGATCCGCCCCGCCATGCCGGCGGCTTCGGCCCACAGCCCCCAGCCCAGCGAGAGGGCGGGCAGGCCGGCCGCCCGGCGGTGCTCGGCCAGCGCGTCCAGGAACGCGTTGGCCGCCGCGTAGTTGGCCTGGCCCGCGCCACCGAGGGTGGCGATCGCCGAGGAGAACAGGACGAACGCGGTCAGCGGCA
This sequence comes from Streptomyces sp. NPDC104106, assembly GCF_055584345.1. Classification (NCBI taxonomy): domain Bacteria; kingdom Bacillati; phylum Actinomycetota; class Actinomycetes; order Kitasatosporales; family Streptomycetaceae; genus Streptomyces; species Streptomyces sp. NPDC104106. The sequence goes on along the minus strand of NZ_JBVJMF010000046.1, from coordinate 5,209 downwards.
GGTCACGGGTCAGCTCGTGCAGGTTCCAGGCCGCGTCCGCCTTCGGCCGCAGCACCGCGGCGATCCGCTCCGGGGTGAGGGAGAGCACCGTCCCGTCGTCGATGACGCCCGCGAGGTGCACGACCGCGCACAGCGGACGCTCGGCCGGGACCGCCTCCAGCACAGCGCGGAGGGACGCCCGGTCGGCCGCGTCGGCCGCGGCCACGGTGACCTCCGCGCCCGCGGTGCGCAGTTCCGTCACCAGGTCGGTGGCCCCGGCCGCCTCGGGGCCACGGCGGCTGACCAGGAGGAGGTGCCGGACCCCGTGGGCGGTCACCAGATGCCGGGCGACCAGGGCGCCGAGCCCCCCGGTGCCGCCGGTGATCAGCACGGTGCCGTCGAATGCCGGGGCCTCGGCGCGCGCACCAGCCGGCGCGAGCGGGCCGAGCCGAGGCACCCGTAGGGCCCCGGCGCGGACGGCCAGTTGGGGTTCGCCGCTGCCGACCGCGGCGGCGACCGCCCGGCCGGATGCCTGCTCGCCGTCCAGGTCGAGCAGCAGGAGCCGCCCGGGGTGCTCGGTCTGCGCCGACCGGACCAGGCCCCATACGGCGGCTCCCGCCGGAGCCGGCGCCGCGGATTCGTCGCCGACGCTCACCGCGCCCCGGGTGAGGATCACCAGCCGCGTGCCGTCGAGCCGTTCGTCGGTGAACCACTCCTGCAGGAGCGTCAGCAGCCGCTCGGTGAGCAGGTGCGCCGCCGCGTCCGGCGGCAGGCCCTCGGTGGCGGTGCCGTCGTTCACCGGTCCGGTGAGAACCAGGTCGGGGACCGGGGCGCCGTGCGCGAGCGCCGCGCGCAGTGCCGCGAGGTCCGGGTAGGCGTCGGCGTCCGGGCCGCCCGTCGGCGCGGCGTCACCGAGCACGGCCCAGCGGGCGGCCTCGGGCACGCCGGACGGCACCGGCCGCCACTGCACGCCGTACAGGTCCCGGACCGTCCGGACGGGTGAGAGCCGGTCGGCGTCGATGGGCCGCAGCGTGAGCGAACCGGCCGCGACGACCGTGCTGCCGGTGCCGTCGGTGACGGTGACTCGCACGCCGTCGGCCCCGGCCGAGACCAGCCGCACCCGCAGCATGTCCGTGCCGCCCGGCGATGCCGAGAAACCCGTCCACGAGAACGGCAGCACCATCCGCCCCGCCTCGGCGCGGAGCACCCCGGTGGCGGCCAGCGGATGCAGCGCGGCGTCGAGCAGCGCCGGGTGCGGAGCGGCACCCCTGCCGGTACCCACCGACAGGTCCGCCGCGACGGCCACTTCGGCGTACAGTTCCTCGCCCAGCCGCCAGGCGGCCCGGACGTTGCGGAACGCGGGCCCGTACGCGTAGCCCTGTTCCCGCAGACTGTCGTAGAGGGCGGCAACGTCCAGCTCCGCCGCCCCTCGCGGCGGCCAGTGTCCGGCTGGCGCCGCCGGGCCGCCGACCGCACCGGCCGAGACGAAACCGCTCGCGTGCCGGGTCCACTCGCCGTCGGGCTGCCGGGAGAACAGCCGCAGCTGCCGGCGCCCGGCCCCGTCGGCGGCGCCCACCACCACCTGGAGCCGGACCTCGCCGTCCTCGGGTACGAGGAGCGGCGCCTCCAGGGTCAGCTCGTCGACCCGGTCGCACTCCACCTCCGCCCCGGCCCGCACCGCCATGTCCAGCAGTGCCGTGCCGGGCAGCAGCACGGTGCCGCCCAGCGCGTGGTCGGCCGACCAGGGCCGCGTCGCGCGCGAGAGGCGGCCGGTGAACACATGCCCCGCGCCGTCGGCCAGTTCCGTCACGGAATCCAGGAGGTGGTGTCCGAGCGCGTTCGCGCCCCGGGGTGCGGACTCGATCCAGTAGCGCTGCCGCTGGAAGGCGTAGGTCGGCAGGTCGACCGGGAGCGCCGGGACGCCGCCGAACACCGCCGGCCAGTCCACCCGCACCCCCTGGACGTGTACCCGTCCCAGCGCCGTCGCGAAGCGGGCCCAGCCGCCGTCGTCCCGGCGCAGCGACTCGGCGACCACGGTCCCCGCGGCACCGACGGCCTCGACGGTCTGCTCGATCGCCTGGGTCAGCACCGGATGCGGACTGACCTCGATGAAGGTGCCGTATCCCTCGGCCAGCAGCTCCCGGATCACCGGCTCGAACTCGACCTGGTTGCGCAGATTGCGGTACCAGTAACCGGCTCCGGTCGCGACCGGCTCGTGGCGGACGCCCTGGACCGTGGAGCGGAAGGCGATCCGCGGCGTACGGGGCTCGATCGGCGCCAGCACCTGCGCCAACCGGTCCTGTACGGCCGTCATGTGGGCCGTGTGCGAGGCGTAGTCGATGGGTACGCGCCGGGCCCACACCCCGGCCCGCTCGCACGCGGACCGCAGCGCCTCCAGGGCCTCCAGGTCGCCGCCGACCACGGTGGAGGTGGGCCCGTTCAGCGCGGCGACCGTCAGCCGCCCCTCCCAGGGGCCGATCAGCTCCGTCACCTCGGCCCGGGAGCGCGCCACCGACAGCAGGCCGCCGGTGTGCGCCACCGCCAGCAGCTCCCGCCCGCGCAGCGCCACCACCCGGGCGGCGTCCGGCAGCGAGAGGGCGCCGGCGACATAGGCCGCGGCGATCTCGCCCTGCGAGTGGCCCATCACCGCGTCGGGCTCCACCCCTGTCGCCCGCCACAGCGCGGCCAGCGCGGCCACCACCGCGAACGTGGTGCACTGGATCACGTCCGAACGGTCCATTCCGGGCGCGCCCTCCCGGCCCGCCAGGACGTCGCGCATCGACCAGTCCAGGTACGGCTGGAGCGCGTCGGCGCAGGCGAGCAGTTCCTCACGGAACACCGGCGAGGTCTCCATCAGTTCGGCGGCCATCCCCGCCCACTGCGAACCCTGCCCCGGGAAGACGAACACGACCTTCCCGCGGTCCGCCGCCGTGCCGGTCTCGACGCCGGGGGACGCCGGGGTGCCGTCCGCGAGCGCCGCGAGCCCCGCCCGCAGGGCGGCCCGGTCGGCGCCGACGACGACGGCGCGGCGGGCGAACGCGGCGCGGGTGGTGGCCAGCGCACGGCCGATCGCGGTCAGCGTGCCGTCCGGGGCGGCCTCGAGGAAGCGGCTCAGCCGGTCCGCCTGGGCCCGCAGGCCCCGTTCGTCCGGGGCGGACAGCAGCCACGGCATGGCGTCGGCGTCGGCGGCCGGCACCATGTCCCCGGCCCCGGCGGCCGACGGTTCCTGCTCCTCGGGGGCCTGTTCGACCACCAGGTGCGCGTTGGTGCCGCTGATGCCGAACGACGACACCGCCGCCCGCCGGACCGGTGTGTCCGGCCACGGCCGGGCCTCGGCCAGCAGCCGTACGGTGCCCGCGGACCAGTCCACCTGGCTGGTCGGCCGGTCCGCGTGCAGCGTGCGGGGCAGCACACGGTGACGCAGCGCCATCACCATCTTGATGAGGCCACCGACACCCGCCGCGGCCTGGGCGTGCCCGATGTTCGACTTCAGTGACCCCAGCCAGAGCGGCTGGTTCGCGAAGCGGCCCCGCCCGTAGGTGTCGATGAGGGCCTGTGCCTCGATGGGGTCGCCCAGCCTGGTGCCGGTGCCGTGCGCTTCGACTGCGTCCACGTCACCGGGGCCGAGCCCGGCGTCGGCGAGGGCCTGGCGGATGACCCGTTCCTGGGACGGCCCGTTGGGCGCGGTCAGACCGTTGCTCGCGCCGTCGGAGTTGACGGCGGAGCCGCGGATCAGCGCCAGCACCCGGTGCCCGTTGCGCCGTGCGTCCGACAGCCGCTCCAGCACCAGCATGCCGGCCCCTTCCGCCCAGGCGGTGCCGTCCGCGGTGTCGGCGAAGGCCTTGCAGGTGCCGTCCGGGGAGAGCCCCTGCTGGCGGCTGAACTCGACGAAGATGCCCGGCGTGGACATCACGGCCGCGCCGCCGGCGAGCGCCAACGGGCAGTCCCCGCCCCGCAGCGCACGGACCGCGAGGTGCACGGCCACCAGCGAGGAAGAACATGCGGTGTCGACTGTGAGGGCGGGCCCTTGCAGGCCTAGGGTGTACGCGATCCTGCCGGACGCCACGCTCGCCGTGGTGCCCGTGAGCAGGAAGCCCTCCAGTCCTTCGGCGCCCTCCGCCAGCCGTGGCCCGTACTCCTGCGACATCGCGCCGACGAACACGCCGGTCTGGCTGCGCGACAGGGACAGCGGATCGATGCCGGCCCGTTCCAGGGCCTCCCACGACACCTCGAGCAGCAGCCGCTGCTGGGGGTCCATCGCCTGTGCTTCGCGCGGGCTGATGCCGAAGAACGCGGGGTCGAACAGGTCGGCGTCCGGCAGGAACCCGCCGCGTCGCACCGACGACGTGCCGGAGTTCCGCGCCTCCGGGTCGAACAGGGCCTCCAGGTCCCAGCCACGGTTGTCCGGGAAGTCGGAGATCGCGTCTGTCCCGGTCTCCACCAGCCGCCACAGCTGCTCGGGCGTGCGTACCCCGCCGGGATACCGGCAGGCCATCCCCACCACGGCGATCGGATCGCCGCCGTCCGCCCCGTCCCCCGCGGCCGGCACGGCGGGCACTGCGGTGCCGGGCGCCTCGTCCAGGCGATCACGCAGGTACTCGGCGAGCGCCTCGGGCGTCGGATGGTTGTACAGCAGCGCTGCCGGCAGCTCCAGACCGGTCGCCGCGACCAGCCTGTCGCGCAGTTCCACGGCGAGCGCGGAATCGAAGCCGAGTTCCTTGAACGACCGGCCGGAGCCCGGCTCCTCGCCGCCGAGGTGGCCGAGGACCGCTGCCGCGTTCGTGCGCACCAGTTTCAGCAGCGCCCGTCGCCGTTCGCCCGGGGGCAGCGCCGCTGGCGCGTCGCCGGCGGCCTGCGGACGCGGTGCCGCCGCCGAGCCGCCGGGGGCGACCTGAGGGGCGGCCTGCTGTCCGGCCCCGGATGCCAGCCAGTAGCTGCGCCGCTGAAAGGGATAGGTGGGCAGCGAGACCCGCCGCGGCCTGCCGCCCTCGAAGAACCGGGCCCAGTCGACCCCCACGCCACAGGTGTGCAGACGGGCCAGCGCTGTCATGAACGCCGTCCACGACGGCCGACTGCGGTGCAGGGTGCCGGTGACGACGGTCTGGGTGGTGGTGTCGGTGGTGTCGGCGGTTTGTTGGAGGGGTGTGGTGAGGACGGGGTGGGGGCTGGTTTCGATGAAGTGGGTGTGTCCGGTGGTCAGGAGGTGGGTGATGGTGTGGTGGAACTGTAC
>NZ_JBVJMF010000045.1:0-8071 GCF_055584345.1 Streptomyces sp. NPDC104106 | reverse complement strand
CTCGTTCTGACGAGCAGGCGGGGCTTGGAGGCTCCTGGTGCGGTGGCGTTGAAGGCGGAGTTGGAGGAGGCCGGCGCGCGGGTGGAGGTGGTGGCCTGTGATGTGGCCGTGCGTGAGGAGTTGGCGGGGGTGCTGGCCTGTGTGCCGGGTGAGGCTCCGTTGTCGGGTGTGGTGCATACCGCTGGTGTGCTGGATGACGGGGTGGTCGGGAGCCTGACGGCGGAGCGGCTGGCCGCGGTGTTCCGGCCGAAGGTCGATGCCGCGTTGGCGCTGCATGAGTTGACGCGGGATCTGGGGCTGGATGCGTTCGTGTTGTATTCGTCTGCGTCGGGTGTGCTGGGTGGTCCGGGGCAGGGCAATTATTCGGCGGCGAATGCGTTCTTGGATGCTTTTGCGGGGTGGCGTCGGGGGCAGGGGCTGCCTGCGGTGTCGCTGGCGTGGGGCCTATGGGACGACACCGGTGGCATGGCCGGCGTCCTGGACCAGACGGATCAGGCCCGCATGCGGCGCAGCGGCATCCGGCCCCTGTCCGCCGAGGAGGGCATGGCACTGTTCGATGCCGGACTCGGCTCCGATGAACCGGCCCTCGTACCAGTCAAGTTCGACCTCCCCGCGCTCTCCGCACAGGCAGGTGCGGGCCGGCTCGCTGCAATGCTGAAGGGGCTGGTCCGCTCGCCCCGGCGCGCAGCCTCCACCGGCGTGCCCGTGCCCATGGGCTCCCTCACCGACCGGCTGGCAGCGCGCCCGGCGGAAGAGCAGGCAGAGCTGCTGCTGGACCTTGTCCGCGACGAGGTCGCCGTGGTGCTGGGGCACGCCGACGCGGAGAGCATCGTGCCCGGTCAGGCGTTCAGCGAGCTGGGCTTCGACTCGCTGACCGCCGTCGAACTGCGCAACCGGCTGAACGCGGCGACGGGTCTGCGGCTGCCGGCCACGCTGATCTTCGACTATCCGTCCCCCGCCTCGATCACCGATCATCTGCTCGCGGAACTGGCCCCGGACCCGGCGGCCGGAACCGTGGATCTCGCGGACGTCGACGAGGCCGGACTGCGCAAGGCCCTTGCCTCGGTACCGCTGAAGCGACTCCAAGAGCTGGGCGTACTGAAGCAGTTGCTGCCTCTCGTACCTGCGGCTGCCGCCCCCGCCACACCCGCTCCTTCGGAAACACGGCAGAACGCGACGCGCCTCATCGCGGACATGGACGTCGCCGACCTCATCGAACGTGCGATGGGCAACACCAACGACTGAGCCCGTCCCGGGCTACGGAGGAACCAAGTATGTCTGTGTCCGAGGACAAGCTCGTCGCGGCACTGCGCGCCTCCCTCACGGAGAACGAGCAGCTCAAGGAGGAGCGCGACAGGGCTCTTGCCGCCCCGCGCGAACCCATCGCGATCGTGTCGGCCGCCTGCCGGCTGCCCGGTGACGTCTCCTCGCCGGAGGACCTGTGGCGGCTGGTGGCCGAGGAGCGTGACGGCATCACACCGTTCCCGGAGGACCGCGGCTGGGACGTCGACCGGATCTACGACCCCACGCCCGGCGTGGTCGGCACGTCCTACGTCCGTGAGGGCGGCTTCCTGCATGACGCGGGGCAGTTCGATCCGGGATTCTTCGGGATCTCTCCGCGCGACGCCCTCGCCATGGATCCGCAGCAGCGGTTGCTGCTGGAGGTGTCGTGGGAGGTCCTGGAAAGGGCCGGGATCGACCCGACCACGCTGAAGGGCAGCCGCACCGGCGTCTTCGCCGGCCTGATGTACCACGACTACGAGGCGGCCGTGGCGGCCGGAAGCATCGTCTCCGGCCGGGTGGCGTACACCTTCGGGTTCGAGGGTCCGGCGGTGACGGTGGACACGGCGTGTTCGTCGTCGCTGGTGGCGATGCACTCCGCGGTCCAGGCCCTGCGCGGCGGCGAGTGCTCCCTCGCGCTGGCGGGCGGTGTGGCCGTCATGGCCAGGCCGGGCAGCTTCATCGAGTTCTCGCGGCAGCGGGGACTTGCGCCGGACGGGCGGTGCAAGTCGTTCGCGGCGGGTGCGGACGGTACGGCGTGGGCCGAGGGCGTGGGTCTGGTGCTGCTGGAGCGTCTGTCGGACGCGCGGGCCAACGGCCATGAGGTGCTGGCGGTCGTCCGCGGCACGGCCGTGAACCAGGACGGCGCGTCCAACGGCCTGACCGCCCCGAACGGTCCTTCGCAGCAGCGTGTCATCCGTCAGGCCCTCGCGAACGCGGGTCTGGCCGCGTCCGACATCGACGTCGTCGAGGCACACGGTACGGGCACCTCGTTGGGTGATCCGATCGAGGCGCAGGCGTTGATCGCGACGTACGGTCAGGAGCGGTTCGGGGATGAGCCGTTGTGGCTGGGTTCGTTGAAGTCGAACATCGGTCATGCGCAGGCGGCGGCCGGTGTGGCGGGTGTGATCAAGATGGTGCAGGCGATGCGCCACGGTGTGCTGCCGAAGACGCTGCACGTGGACGAGCCGACGCCGAAGGTCGACTGGTCGGCCGGCGCGGTGAGACTGCTGACGGAGGCACGGGAGTGGCCGACGAGGCAGGACCGTCCGCGCCGCGCCGCCGTCTCCTCCTTCGGGATCAGCGGCACCAACGCCCACGTCATCCTGGAGTCCGTCGCGACCGAGGCACCGGACGAGAGCGAGGTCCCCGAGCCGACCGTGACACGCGCGAGCGTGCCGCTCGTCCTCTCGGGCAGGACAGCGGACGCCGTGACCGCGCAGGCCCGGCGCCTGGCGGACCATCTGGCACTGCACGGCGGCTTGAGCCTCACGGACACGGCGTACTCGCTGGCCACTTCCCGTGCCCGGTTCGACCACGGCGCCGTGGTCGTCGCAAGGTCGGTGGCGGAGGCGCGGGAAGGCCTGGTCTCGGTGCGTCCGGAGAGTGTGGTGCCGGGCCGGCTGGGTGTGCTGTTCACGGGGCAGGGTTCGCAGCGGGTGGGGATGGGGCGTGAACTGTACGACCTCTACCCGGTGTTCGCGCAGGCCTTCGACGAGGTGTGCGCGGCCGTGGACGACAAGCTCGGGCGTTCGCTGAAGGACGTGGTGTTCGAGGGTGGGGGGCTGTTGGACGAGACGCGGTTCGCTCAGCCGGCGCTGTTCGCGGTCGAGGTGGCGCTGTACCGTCTCGTACGGTCGTGGGGTGTGCGCCCGCACTGTCTCGCCGGTCACTCGATCGGTGAGGTGACGGCGGCGTATGTGGCGGGGGTGTGGTCGCTGGAGGATGCTGCCGCGCTGGTCGTGGCCCGGGGGCGGCTGATGCAGGAGTTGCCCGCCGGCGGCGTCATGATCGCGGTGGAGGCCGCCGAGGACGAAGTACGTCCTCTGCTGTCGGACGGTGTGAGCATCGCCGCCGTCAACGGGCCTGCCTCTGTGGTGGTTTCGGGGACGGAGAGTGCGGTGTCGGCTGTGACCGAGGGCCTGCGCGGCCGTCGGGTCAAGCGGCTGCGGGTGTCGCATGCGTTTCATTCGCCGTTGATGGATCCGATGCTGGAGGACTTCCGTGAGGTCGCGGCGGGGCTGGCGTACAACGCCCCGACACTGCCGGTGGTGTCGAACCTGACGGGTGAGGTGGCGGACGCCGGACGGTTGTGCTCGCCCGGGTACTGGGTGGAGCACGTGCGCGGCACCGTCCGCTTCCACGACGGCGTGCAGGCCATGAGGGGCCAGAAGGTCACCACCTTCCTGGAGTTGGGCCCGGACGGCACCCTGACCGGCATGGTGGCGCAGGACTGTGTGCCCTCCCTCCGCCGGGACGTCCCGGAGGACCGGGCCTTGATGAACGCCGTGGCACGACTGCACACGCGCGGCATCGGCATCGACTGGGAGCAGCTGTTCTCCGGCACCGGCGCACACCGCGTGGACCTGCCCACGTACGCCTTCCAGCGGCAGCGGTTCTGGCTGAACCCGGCGTCGTCCGCAGGGGACCCCGCACTGGCCGCCGGACACCCCCTGCTCGATACCGTGGTCGGCGTCCCCGACACCGGCGGTGTGGTGTGCACGGGCCGGCTGTCCCTCGCCGCCCAGCCCTGGCTGGCGGACCACGTCGTGTCCGGCACGGTCCTGCTGCCCGGCACCGCTCTGGTGGAACTCGCCATCCGGGCCGGCGACGAGGTCGGCGCACGGACCCTGCGCGAGCTGGTCATAGAAGCACCGTTGGCGATCCCGGACAAGGGTGCGGTGCGCGTCCAGGTCTCGGTCGGCGAGGACACCGGCGGCGTGCGGTCGGTCGCGGTGTACTCGCGGCCCGACGCCGCTCAGCCCGACGCCGCCCAGTCCGGCGCCCCCTGGACCCGCCATGCCTGCGGACAACTCGGCGACGACGCACCGGCATCCGAAGCCGCCTTCGCCGTCTGGCCCCCGCAGGGCGCACAGCCGGTCGACCTGACCGGGTTCTACTCGGACCAGGCGAGCGCCGGATACAGCTACGGACCGCTGTTCCAAGGGCTCAGGACGCTGTGGACCCGCGACGGGGAGATCTATGCCGAGGTCGCGCTCCCGGCGGACGACACGGACACGGCCGCCGGATTCGGTCTGCACCCGGCCCTGCTCGACGCGGTCCTGCACTGCGGCGCCTTCACCGAGCGAAAGGCCGAAGAGGGCAAGCTCATCCTGCCGTTCGCCTGGAACGGCATGGCCCTCCACGCCTCCGGCGCCACCGCCCTGCGCGTCCACATGACGCCCACCGGACCAGAGTCGGTGACGATCGAACTCGCCGACAGCGAGGGCACCCCGGTCGCGTCGGTCGAGTCGCTCGTCCTGCGCGCGGTCGCGGCCGAGCAGGTGCAGGCCGCGGGCCGGACCGGACCCGGCACGGACGCCCTGTTCGCCGTCGAATGGACCGCCTCGTCAGCCGACCCGACAGCCGATGCCGCCCGCGCGGTCGTGCCGCACTCGGTCGCCATGGCCCTCGACGTCGAGGAACTGGTCCGCTCCGGTGCCGCGATGCCGGAGGTACTGGTCGTCGACGCCGTCGACGGTGTCGTCAGCGCCGAACGCGTCCGCGGCCTCACAGGCCGCGTCCTCGGCATCCTGCAAGCCTTCCTCGCCGCGCCGGAACTCGACGGGACCCGCCTGCTCGTCGTGACGCGCGGCGCGGTCGGCGTCCGGGACGACACCGAGGTGACCGACCCGGCGGGGGCCGCGGTCTGGGGCCTCGTGCGCGCGGCACAGGCCGAGAACCCGGACCGCATCGTGCTCATGGACGTGGACGAGATCCAGGGGTCCCGGCCGGCCCTGGCGGGCGTACTGGCCACGGGTGAGCCACAGGTGGCCGTCCGCGGTGGCGTCCTGCACACGCCCCGGCTGGTGCGGGCCGCACCCGATACCGGCACCGGGCCAGCCCTGGACCCCGAGGGCACCGTGCTCGTCACCGGCGGCACCGGAACGCTGGGCGGCCTGGTCGCCCGGCACCTCGTCGCCGAACACGGTGTGCGGCACCTGCTGCTGACCAGCCGCCGAGGCTCGGAGGCGCCCGGCGCCCAGGAGCTGACGGCCGAGCTGGAGGCGGCCGGAGCGAGCGTCACCGTGGTGGCGTGCGACATGTCCAAGCGCAGGGCGGTCAAGAAGCTCCTCGCCCAGGTCTCGCCCGCGGCGCCGCTGACCGGCGTCGTCCACGCGGCAGGAGTCCTCGACGACGGTGTGATCGCGAGCCTGACCCAGGAGCGGGTCGGCGCCGTCTTCCGGCCCAAGGCCGACGCCGCCCTGAACCTGCACGAGCTGACCCGCGACATGAACCTCTCGGCGTTCGTCCTGTTCTCCTCCGCCGCTGGTGTCATCGGCGGCCCGGGGCAGGGCAACTACTCCGCCGCCAACGCCTTCCTGGACGCGTTCGCCCAGTGGCGGCGCGCGCAGGGACTGGCCGCCGTCTCACTGGCCTGGGGCCTGTGGGCGGAGTCCGGCGGCATGATCGCCACCATGAGCGAGTCGGACCAGGCCCGCATGAGCCGGGGCGGGGTCCTCCCGCTCGCCTCCGAGGACGGCATGGCCCTGCTCGACGCGGCCCTGGCCGGCACGGCGTCCACGCTCGTCCCGGTGAAGTTCGACTTCACGGCGTTGGCCGAGCAGGCACGGGCGGGCCAACTGCCCTCGGTGCTCCGCGGACTGGTACGCCAACCGCGCCGCACGGCGCGCACCACGGCGCCCGGCTCCGGTACCACCAGGGGCGGCACCCTGGCCGACCGCCTCGCCACCATGACCCCTGACGCACGACAGCGGCACCTCCTGGAGTTGGTGTCGGGTGAGGTTGCGGTGGTGCTGGGGCATGCGGGTGCGGGGAGTATCGGTGCGGAGCAGGCGTTCAAGGATCTGGGTTTTGATTCGTTGACGGCGGTGGAGCTGCGGAACCGGTTGAACGCGGTGACGGGTCTGCGGTTGCCGGCGACGTTGGTTTTCGATTATCCGTCGCCGGGTGTGCTGGCGGAGTTCTTGTGTGGGGAGTTGGTGGGGGAGGCTGCCGGGGGGTTGGTGGTTGGCGGGGAGGGTGTGTCTGTGGGTGGGGTGGATGGGGATGTGATTGCGGTGGTGGGGATGGGGTGTCGGCTTCCGGGTGGGGTGGGTTCGCCGGAGGATTTGTGGCGGATGTTGGTGGAGGGGCGGGAGGGGATCACGGAGTTTCCGGGGGATCGGGGTTGGGATGTGGCGGGGTTGTTCGATCCTGATCCTGAGAAGGTCGGTAAGTCGATGGTCCGTCATGGTGGGTTCTTGCACGGGGCGGGGGAGTTCGATCCGGGGTTCTTCGGGATCTCTCCGCGTGAGGCGCTTGCGATGGATCCGCAGCAGCGGTTGTTGCTGGAGGTGTCGTGGGAGGTGTTGGAGCGGGCGGGGATCGATCCGACCACGTTGAGGGGCAGTCGTACGGGGGTCTTCGCGGGCGCCATGTACCACGACTACGCCACCACACTGACACGCGTCCCCGAAGAACTGGAGGGCTTCCTCGGCAACGGCAACGCGGGCAGCTTCATCTCCGGCCGGGTGGCGTACACCTTCGGCTTCGAGGGTCCGGCGGTGACGGTGGACACGGCGTGTTCGTCGTCGCTGGTGGCGATGCACTCCGCGATCCAGGCCCTGCGCGGCGGCGAGTGCTCCCTCGCGCTCGCGGGCGGTGTTGCCGTCATGGCCACGCCCGGCGCCTTCGTGGAGTTCTCGCGGCAGCGGGGACTTGCGCCGGACGGGCGGTGCAAGTCGTTCGCCGCGGGTGCGGACGGTACGGCGTGGGCTGAAGGCGTGAGTCTGGTGCTGCTGGAGCGTCTGTCGGACGCGCGGCGCAACGGTCACGAGGTGCTGGCGCTGGTGCGGGGCGCGGCGGTCAACCAGGACGGTGCGTCGAACGGGATCACGGCGCCGAACGGTCCTGCACAGCAGCGTGTCATCCGTCAGGCGCTGGCGAGCGCCGGTCTGTCGGCAGCGGATGTGGATGCGGTGGAGGCGCATGGTACGGGCACGTCGTTGGGTGATCCGATCGAGGCGCAGGCGTTGATCGCGACGTACGGTCAGCAGCGGTTCGGGGATGAGCCGTTGTGGCTGGGTTCGTTGAAGTCGAACATCGGTCATGCGCAGGCGGCGGCCGGTGTGGCGGGTGTGATCAAGATGGTGCAGGCGATGCGCCACGGTGTGCTGCCGAAGACGCTGCACGTGGACGAGCCGACGCCGAAGGTCGACTGGTCGGCCGGCGCGGTGAGACTGCTGACGGAGGCGCGGCAGTGGCCGACGACGCAGGACCGTCCGCGCCGCGCCGCCGTCTCCTCCTTCGGCCTCAGCGGCACCAACGCCCACGTCATCCTGGAGGCCTACGACGCCGAGCCCCCGGTCGACCGTGCGCCGACTCCGGAAACCGTCGTACCACTGCTGGTGTCGGGCAAGTCGCCGGAGGCGGTGCGGGCTCAGGCGGGGGCGTTGGTGTCTCATCTGGATGCTGCTCGTGATGTGTGTCTGGCCGACGTGGCGTATTCGCTGGCGACCACCCGGACGCATTTCGGTCACCGTGCGGTGGTGGTGGCGGGTTCGGTGGCGGAGGCGCGGGAGGGCCTGGTCTCGGTGCGTCCGGAGAGTGTGGTGCCGGGCCGGGTGGG
>NZ_JBVJMF010000044.1:0-8350 GCF_055584345.1 Streptomyces sp. NPDC104106 | reverse complement strand
ACCCGCCGGCTGCACCACATCCACCCGCCCCAACAAATCCACATCACCCCGCAGCACCGCCACCAGATCCCAGTCCACCCACGGCTCCAACACCCCCGCACACTCCCCCACCCGCTCCGCGAACACCGACGAGGACTCCAACAACTCCCGCCCCATCCCCAGCCACTGCGAACCCTGACCGGGGAAGACGAGCACCGTCCTGCCGGGGCCGCCGGAGCCGGCGACGGTTCCGGTCACGACGAGGGGGCTGTTCTCACCGCGGGCCAGCGCGCCCAGCCCGGAAAGGGCCTCGGCGCGCGAACCGGCGACGACCACGGCCCGCTCGGACAGCAGGGCCCGCCGGGACACGAGGGCGCCCGCGACCTCGGCCGGGACCGCGCCGGTGCCTGTATCGGTGTCCGTGCGCGCGCCGGCGTTCCCGCCCCTGTGCGTCACGAACGCCGCCAGGCGCCCGGCCTGGGCGGCGAGGGCGGCGGCACTGCGGGCCGACACCACCAGCGGTACGACACCGGCGGGCGCCCCCGGCCGGGCGACCCGCTCGGCCTCGGGTGCGTCCTGCGGAATGCCGGCCTCGGGCGCCTCCTCCAGGATGACGTGCGCGTTGGTGCCGCTCGCGCCGAACGCGGAGACGGCGGCCCGGCGCGGGCGGCCGGTGTCGGGCCACTGCCGGGCCTCCGTGAGCAGTTCCACCGCGCCGGCCGACCAGTCGACCTGCGGGGTGGGCTCGGCCACGTTCAGGGTGGGCGGCAGGACACCGTGCCGTAGCGCCTCCACCATCTTGATCACCCCGGCGACGCCCGCGGCGGCCTGGGTGTGGCCGATGTTGGACTTCACCGAGCCCAGCCACAAAGGCCGTTCGCGGTCCTGGCCGTAGGTGTCCAGCAGGGCCTGGACCTCGATCGGGTCGCCGAGGACGGTGCCTGTGCCGTGTCCCTCCACCACGTCCACGTCGGCGGGCTCCAGCCCGGCGGCGGCCAGCGCGCCGCGGATGACCCGCTGTTGGGAAGGGCCGTTGGGGGCGGTCAGGCCGTTGGACGCGCCGTCCTGGTTGACCGCGCTGCCCCGGACGACCGCGAGCACGCGATGCCCGTTGCGCCGCGCGTCGGACAGACGCTCCAGCAGGACCACGCCGACCCCTTCGGCCCAGCCGGTGCCGTCGGCGGTGGAGGAGTACGCCTTGCAGCGGCCGTCGGCGGACAGCCCGCGCTGCCGGGAGAACTCCAGGAAGGCGTCCGGGGTGGCCATGACGGTGGCACCGCCGGCGAGCGCCAGGGAGCACTCGCCGCCTCGCAGCGCCTGGGCCGCGAGGTGCAGGGCGACCAGGGAGGACGAGCAGGCGGTGTCCACGGTCACCGCGGGGCCCTCGAAGCCGAAGACGTACGAGACCCGGCCCGAGGCCACGCTCGCGGCCGTACCGGTCATCGTGTAGCCCTGGACGTCCTCGGGCACCTGGCGCAGCCGCGTGACGTAGTCGTGGTGGACGATGCCGGTGAACACCCCGACGTCCTGGCCGCGGGCGGACAGCGGATCGATGCCGGCCCGTTCCATGGCCTCCCAGGAGGTCTCCAGCAGCAGCCGCTGCTGCGGGTCCATCGCCAGCGCCTCGCGCGGCGAGATCCCGAAGAGCTGGGCGTCGAAGCGGGCGGCGTCGTGCAGGAAGCCGCCCGCCCGGGTGTAGCTGGTGCCGGGGTGGGCCGGGTCGGGGTGGTAGAGGCGGTCGATGTCCCAGTCGCGGTCGGTGGGGAAGCCGGAGATGGCGTCGCGACGGTCCACGACGAGCTGCCAGAGGTCCTCGGGGCTGTCCACGCCGCCGGGCAGCCTGCTGCTCATGGCGATGATGGCGATCGGCTCGTCCGGGTCCGCCGTGCCGCGCCGGGCGGGCGCGCGGGTGTCCGGGCGGATGCCGAGGAGTTCGCCGCGCAGGTGGTCGGCGAGCAGGGCCGGGGTCGGGTGGTCGAAGACCAGGCTGCCGGGCAGGCTGACGCCGGTGAAGTCGTGCAGCCGGTTGCGGAGTTTGACGGCGGTGAGGGAGTCGAAGCCCAGGTTCTTGAACGGCTGTCCCTCGTCGAAGCCGTTCGTGTCCCGGTGGCCGAGGACGACGGCGGCGCTCTCCCGGACCAGGTCCAGCAGGATCCGGCGCTGTTCGGCGTCGGATAGAGGGGCCAGCCGGGCGGCCAGTTCGTTGCCGTCGACGGCGGCCGCGCGCCGGATGAGGCGCCGGGCGCGAGCGGGGGCGAGAGGGCCGGCCGCGGTGCCGTTCTCCTCGATGGCGCCGGCGCTGTGGGCGACGTCCCGGGCGGTGCCGACGCCGGGCACGGGTCCCTCGGCCGTGCCGGCGACGGCGCCGGATTCCTCGGTCGCCCCGGCATCGGGGACCGTGCCCTCGGTCGTGGTGGCGAGGGTCACCGGGCCGAGCAGCGCCACGGGTCGGCCGTCGGGGTCGGCCAGCTCCACCAGGTGCTGGCCTTCGGCGGCCGGGGTGACGCGGACCCGCAGCTCGGTGGCGCCCACCGCGTACACGGCGAGGGTGGCGCACTCGGTCAGGGCGACGGCGTCCTGGGCCTGGGCCGCGATCCGCAGCGCGGTGTCGAGGAGCAGCGGGTGGAGGGTGAACTCGTCTGCCTGGACGGCGAGTTCGTCCGGCAGGGCGATCTCGGCAAGGGTCCGCTCGTTCTGCCGCCAGAGACCGCGCACCCCGGCGGGGCCGCTGTCCACGGCGGGCTCGTGCGGCCAGGTGCGCAGGTCGAAGGCGTGCCGCGGGACGCCGGGCGTCAGGAGGGCGCGGGCGTGCCGGAGCCACGCCTCGCCGTCCTGCCCGCCGGGCCTGCTGTGCACGGTGGCGTCGCGCGCTCCGTCGGGGCCGGGGGCGTCCACGAAGACGCGGAGCTGGAGGTCGCCGTGCGCGGGGAGGTCGAGGGGCGCGTCGACGGTGATCCGCTCGACGGTTCCGGCGCCGGCCTCGTCGCCGGCCCGGACGAGCAACTCCAGCAGTACGCCGGCCGGTACGGTCGTCTCGCCACCGGTGCGCGTGCCGGGGAGCAGACCGGGACTGCGCCGGGTCAGCCGGCCGGTGAGGACGACGCCGGTGCCGCCGCGCCCGCCGGGGACCTCCACGACTCCGCCGAGCAACGGGTGGCCTGCGGACCGGGCGCCCAGCGCCTCGGCGGCCGGGGCGGCGCCGCCGTCCACCCAGTACCGCTGGTGCTGGAAGGCGTAGGTGGGCAGGTCGGGGCCCACGGCCGGGTGCGGGCGGCCGAGGACGGCGGTCCAGTCGACCGGTACGCCGCGCACGTGCAGTTCGGCGAGCGCGAAGAGTACGGCGCTGTCCTCTGCGGTGTCGGCGCGCAGCGTGCTGACGCAGCCGCGGGTGTCCGCCCCGAGCGTGCCGAGGACCATGGCGCTGAGCACACCACCGGGCCCCAGTTCGAGGTGGGTGGTGACGCCCTGGTCGCGCAGGGCGGTGACGGCGTCGGCGAAGCGTACGGCGTGCCGGGCCTGGTCCACCCAGTACTCGGGGGTGGCGAGCAGCCCGTCCTCGGCGCGTGCGCCGGTGAGCGTGGAGACGACGGGTGTCGTGCCCGGCCGGTAGCGCAGCCGGGCGGCCACGGCACGCAGATCGTCGAGCATCGGCTCCATCAGCGCCGAGTGGAAGGCGTGGCTGACGGACAGCCGGCGGGTCCGGTGGCCGGCCTGGGCGAGGCGCCCGGCGACGGCGAGCACGGCGTCCTCGGCACCGGACAGCACGAGGGCCCGCGGCCCGTTGACCGCGGCGGTCCCGACGGTGCCCGGTGTACGGGCGAGCAGCGGTGCCACCTCGTCCTCGGTCGCCTCGACGGCGATCATCGCGCCGCCCCGCGGCAGTGCCTGCATCAACCTTCCCCGCGCCGCGACGAGTTCGCCGGCGTCCGCCAGGTCCAGGACGCCGGCGGCGTGGGCGGCGGCGATCTCTCCGACCGAGTGTCCCGCGAGGAGGTCGGGTCGTACGCCCCAGGAGGTGAACAGCCGGAACAGCGCGGTCTCCAGGGCGAACAGCGCGGCCTGGGTGTAGAGGGTCTGGTCGAGCAGGGCGGCCGGCTCGGTGCCGGGCTCGGCGAACACCACCTCGCTCACGGGGTGGTCGAGGCCGTCCAGGTGCCGTTCCACGGCGGCGCAGGCGGCGCCGAACGCGTCGCGGAACTCCGGGTACAGCGCGGCGAGTTCGCGGCCCATGCCGGCCCACTGGCTGCCCTGCCCGGTGAACAGGAAGGCGAGCTTTCCGTCAGCGGGTCCGCCGGTGACGGTGTCCGCGTGGCCGGTGCCCTCGGCGAGCGCGCGCAACGCGTCGGTGAGCAGCTCCCGGTCGGCGGCCAGGACGACCGCGCGATGGTCGAGGTGGGCGCGGGCGGTGCCGAGCGCGTGCGCCGTGGCCGCGAGCGGCGTACCGGGCCGGTCCGCCACCCAGTCCGCGAGCCGCGCGGCCTGTCCGCGAAGACCGGCGGCGGTGCGTGCGGAGAGGGGGAACAGGAGGGGGCCGGCGGGGCTGTGCTGCGGGCCGTCCGACGGCGCCGCCGTGTCCGCGGGGGGCGTCGGTGCCTGCTCCAGCAGCAGGTGGGCGTTGGTGCCGCCGATGCCGAAGGCGGAGACGCCGGCGCGGCGGGGGCGGCCGGTCTCGGGCCACGGGCGGGCCTCGGTGAGCACCTCGACCGCGCCCGCCGACCAGTCGACGTGGGGGGAGGGCCGGTTCACGTGCAGGGTGCGGGGCAGCAGGCCGTGTCGCATCGCCATGACGGTCTTGATGACGCCGGCGACCCCGGCGGCGGCCTGCGCGTGGCCGATGTTGGACTTCACCGACCCGATCCACAGCGGCTGTTCGCGGTCCTGGCCGTAGGTGGCGAGGAGCGCCTGGGCCTCGATCGGGTCGCCGAGGACCGTGCCCGTGCCGTGCGCCTCCACCGCGTCCACCTCGGACGCCGAAAGCCCCGCGTTCGCCAACGCCCTGCGGATCACGCGCTGTTGGGAAGGCCCGTTCGGGGCGGTCAGACCGTTGGACGCGCCGTCCTGGTTGACCGCGCTGCCCCGGATAACGGCGAGCACCTGGTGGCCCTGCCGCCGGGCCTCGGACAGCCGCTCGACCAGCAGCACGCCGGCGCCCTCGGACCAGCCGGTGCCGTCCGCGCCGTCCGCGAACGCCTTGCACCGCCCGTCGGGGGCCAGGCCGCGCTGCCGGGAGAACTCGATGAACGTCTCCACGTTGCCCATCACCATCACGCCGCCGGCGAGCGCCATGGAGCACTCCCCGTTGCGCAGCGCCTGGGCGGCCAGGTGCAGGGCGACCAGGGAGGAGGAGCAGGCGGTGTCGATCGTGACGGCCGGGCCCTCGAAGCCGAAGTGGTAGGCGACGCGGCCCGACACGACGCTGCCGGAGCCGCCGGTGAGGCGGAAGCCCTCGGCGTCGGTCGCGTGGTGCATCCGCACGCTGTAGTCATGGCTGTTGACGCCGACGAAGACGCCGATGTCCCGGCCGGCCAGCCCGGTGGGACCGATCGCGGCGCGCTCGAAGGCCTCCCAGGACGTCTCCAGCAGCAGCCGCTGCTGCGGGTCCATGGCGAGGGCCTCGTTGGGGGAGATGCCGAAGAAGGCGGCGTCGAAGCCGGGCGCGTCGTCGAGGAACGCGCCGTGCCGCACGTAGGTGGTGCCGGCTTTGTCGGGATCGGCGTCGTAGAGCCGGTCGATGTCCCAGCCGCGGTCGTCGGGGAACTCGGTGACGGCGTCGGTCTCCTCGGCCACGATCCGCCAGAGGTCCTCGGGGCTGTGCACCCCGGCCGGGAAGCGGCAGGCCATCGCGACGATCGCGATCGGTTCGTCGGGCGCGGCCGGAGCCGGGGCGGACGCCGTGCCGGCGGGGGTGTCACCGACGAGCCGGGCGCGCAGGTGGTCGGCGAGCGCGAGGGGCTTGGGGTGGTCGAAGACGACGGCCGAGGGCAGCGTGAGGCCGGTGGCGGTCGCCAGCCGGTTGCGCAGCTCGACCGCGGTCAGCGAGTCGAACCCGGCGTCCTTGAAGGCCCGGTCGGCGCGGACGGCGCCGGGGGTGTCGTGGCCGAGCACATCGGCGGCGGTGCGCCGGACCAGGCCCAGCAGCAGCTCCAGCCTGCCCGCCGGGTCCAGTGCGGTCAGGCGGTCGCGCAGGCTGCCGTGATCGCCGGTGCCGGCCGTGCGGGCCGGCGAGTGCGGCGCGGGCGCGAGGCTCCGCAGCAGGTGCGCGACGGGCGCGCTCCGGGCCGCCGCGCGCAGGGCGGGCAGGTCCAGCCTGGCGGCCACCAGGGCGGCGGGCAGCCCGGTGCCGGAGCGCAGCGTCCGGTCGAGCAGCGCCATGCCCTCGGCCTCGGACAGCGCGGCCATGCCCAGCCGCCGGTTGCGGTGCAGGTCGGCGGTGCCGAGATGCCGGGTCATGCCGCTGGCCCGCGCCCAGTGGCCCCAGGCGAGCGAGACGCCGGTCAGCCCCTGTGCGCGACGCCGGCGGGCGAGCGCGTCCAGGGCGGCGTTGGCGGCGGCGTAGTTGGCCTGCCCGGGGTTGCCGAAGACGTTCGCGGCCGAGGAGAACAGGACGAACGCCGCCAGGTCGCGGCCCCGGGTCAACTCGTCCAGCAACAGGGCGGCGTCCAGCTTGGGCCGCAGTACGGTGTCGACGCGCTCCGGGGTGAGCGCGGTGACCACGCCGTCGTCCAGGACTCCGGCGGTGTGCAGGACGGCGGTCAGTGGATGCTCGGTGGGTACGGCGTCCAGGACGGCCGCGAGCTGGTCCCGTTCGGCGGTGTCGCAGGCGACGACGGTGACGGTGGCGCCCAGCGCGGTCAGTTCCCCGCACAGCGCGGCCGCGCCGTCCGCCGCGAGGCCGCGCCGGCTGAGCAGCAGCAGGTGCCGGACGCCGTGCGCGGTCACCAGGTGCCGGGCGGTCAACGCGCCGAGCATGCCGGTGCCGCCGGTGATCAGGACGGTCCCTTCGGGATCGAGCGCCTGGCCCGACCGCGGGGTGCCCCCGTCCCCCGCAGCCACCCCGGTCCGGGCCAGCCTGGGCACCTCCGCGCCCGCGGCCCCCACGCGTATCACCGGTTCGCCGCAGGCCAGCAGCCCTGGCAGCGCGGCGCGGACCGTCGCCTCGGCTTCCCGTCCTCCGCCCGGCCCGGCGCACTCGACCAGCACGACACGGCCGGGATGCTCGGACTGCGCGGACCGCAGCAGTCCCTGTACGGCGGCCGTGGCGAGGTCGGTGGCGTCCGCGCCGGTCGCCACGACCAGCCGGGTCCGCTCCAGCGCGGGCTCGGCCAGCCACGCCTGCACCACGGCGAGCGCGGCGGCCAGGGCCGTACGGGGATCGGTCACCGCCGGGTCGACGGCGTACAGCAGGGCGTCGGCGTCCGCCGCGTCGGCGGTGACATCCCGCGCGGTGCGTACGGTGACGGCGGACGGGGCGCCGTCGCCCGAGAGCAGCGGCAGCTCCGTCCAGTCCGTCTGGAACAGGGCGTCGTGGGTGAGCGCCTCGGCGAGTCCGGCGTGCGCCGAGTCGAACGGTTCGGCCAGCACCGCGGCCACGGCCAGAACGGGCCGTCCGGCCGGGTCGGTCAGATCGAGCCGGGTGCCCTCCCCGGCGGCCCCCGCCCACCGCGCGGTGACGGCGGTCGCACCGGACGCCCGCAGACCGACACCGCACCACGTGACCGCGACGGTTCCGGCGGGCAGCGCCGCCCGCACGGCCGCGTCGAGCAGTGCGGGGTGTACGCCGTACCGCTCGGCGTCCACGACCGCCTCGTCGAGGGCCACCTCGATGCCGGGCCCGTCGGCCGGCCGCTCGCTGTCCGCCGCCGGGACGGCGGGCGCGAGGGTGCCGTGCGCGTGCCGGGTCCAGGCGGCGTCCAGCACGGAGTCGGCCGCGCGCGAGTACACCTCGACGGTACGCCGGCCGATGCCATCGGCCGCGCCCACCACGGTCTGGACACCCCGGCCACCACGTACCGGCAGGACGACCGGCCGGTCGACGGTCAGCTCCTCCACGACCGGCACGCCGGCCTCCTCGCCGACCCGGACCGCCAACTCGACCAGCGCCGCGTTCGGCACCAGCACGGTGTCGTCCCCGACGAGATGCTCGGCCAGCCACGGCTGCGCGCGCAGCGACCACCGCGAGGTCGTCATGAACCCACCCGAGTCGGGCCGCCCGACCACCGCGCCGAGGAGGGGGTGGTCGGTGCCCGCCTGCCCGAGCGAGGCCGCGTCCATGGCGGGGGCCGTCTTCAGCCAGTAATGCCGGTGGTCGAAGGCGTACGTCGGCAGGTCCACCCGGGCGGCATCAGCACCGGCGGGCAGCACACCCGTCCAG
>NZ_JBVJMF010000043.1:0-9000 GCF_055584345.1 Streptomyces sp. NPDC104106 | reverse complement strand
GCCGACAGGGCCCGGCGGATGACCCGCTGCTGGGACGGACCGTTGGGAGCGGTCAGACCGTTGGAGGCACCGTCCTGATTGACCGCGCTGCCGCGGACGACCGCCAGGACCTGGTGTCCGTTGCGGCGGGCCTCCGACAGGCGCTCCAGGACGAGGATGCCCACGCCTTCGGACAGGATGGTGCCGTCGGCGCCGGCCGAGAATGCCTTGACCCGGCCGTCGGCGGCGAGGCCGCGCTGGCGGGACATGCCGAGCACGCCGATGGGCGAGCCCATCACGGCGACGCCGCCGGCCAGCGCCAGGGTGCACTCGCCCTGCCGCAGCGCCTGGGCGGCGAGGTGCAGGGCGACGAGGGAGGAGGAGCAGGCGGTGTCGACGGTGACCGCGGGGCCCTCGAAGCCGAAGACGTACGACACCCGGCCGGAGGCCACGCTGCCGGCGGTCGCGGTGGTGACGTAGCCCTCCAGCTCGGGGGGCATGTTGCTGAGGGACTCCAGGTAGTCGTGGATGGAGACGCCGGAGAAGACACCGATGTTCGCGCCGCGGGTCGAGCTGGGGTCGAGTCCGGCGTTCTCCAGGGCCTCCCACGTCGCTTCCAGCAGCAGCCGCTGCTGGGGGTCCATGGCGAGGGCCTCACGGGGGGAGATGCCGAAGAACTCGGCGTCGAACTCGGCGGCGCTGTGCAGGAATCCGCTCTTGTGGACGTAGGAGGTGCCGGCCTTGTCGGGGTCGGCGTCGAACAGGTCGTCCAGGTTCCAGCCGCGGTCGTCGGGGAAGTCGGTGATGCCGTCGCGGCGTTCGAGGACGAGCCGCCACAGGCCGGCCGGGTCGGTGACGCCGCCGGGCAGTCGGCAGGCCATGCCGACGATGGCGATGGGCTCGTCGGGGTCGGTCGCGACGATGGTGGGGGCGGTGGCGCCGGCCGTGCTCTCGCCGAGTTCCTCGCGCAGGTGGCGGGCGAGGGCCACCGGGGTGGGATAGTCGAAGATGAGGGTGGCGGGCAGCTTGACGCCGGTGGCGGCGGAGAGCCGGTTGCGCAGTTCGATCGCGGTGAGCGAGTCGAAGCCGATGTCGCCGAAGCCGCGGGTGCCCTGGGCGAGTTCGGGTCCGCTGAAGCCGAGGACGGCGGTGGCCTCGGCCTGGATGACGCCCAGCAGGACGGCTTCCTGTTCGGGCTCGGGGAGTCCGGCGAGTCGGCGGATCAGGCCGCTGCCGTCGCCGGCCGCCGCGCGGGCGGTGCGGCGGCCGGTCCGGATCAGGCCGCGCAGCAGGTGCGGCACGGCGCTGTCGGAGGCGGAGCGCAGGGCCCGCAGGTCGAGCTTGATCGGGACGAGCAGGGCGCGGTCGGCGCGCAGGCCGGTGTCGAGGAGGGCGAGGCCCTCGTCGGGGGTGAGCGGGAGGACGCCGCCGCGGCTCATGCGGGCCTGGTCGGTCTCGCTGAGGTGGGCGGTGAGGCCGGCGTTCTGCTCCCACAGGCCCCAGGCGAGGGAGACGCCGGGCAGGCCGGCCGCGCGGCGGTGGGCCATCAGGGCGTCCAGGTAGGCGTTTGCGGCGGCGTAGTTGCCCTGGCCGGCGGAGCCGAGGAGGGCGGCGGCGGAGGAGAAGACGACGAACGAGCGCAGGGCGGGGGCGAGTTCGCGGGTCAGTTCGTCCAGGTGCGCTACGGCGGTGGCCTTGGGGGCGAACACGCCGGCGATGCGTTCCTCGGTGAGCGCGGTGATCACACCGTCGTCGAGGATGCCGGCGAGGTGGACGACGCCGGTCAGCGGGTGCTCGGCCGGGACGGCGCGGAGCAGCGCGGCGACCGCGTCCCGGTCGGAGACGTCGCAGGCGGCGACGGATACGGCCGCGCCGAGTCCGGTCAGTTCGGCGGTCAGTGCGGCGGCGCCGTCGGCGTCGGGGCCGCGCCGGCCGGCCAGCACCAGGTGCCGTACGCGGTGCCGTTCGACGAGGTGGCGGGCGACGAGCGCGCCGAGCGAGCCGGTGCCGCCGGTGACGAGGACGGTGCCGTCGGGGTCGAAGGGGGCGGTGGTGCCGTCCTGGGGTTCCTCGGTGCCGGCGCGGACCAGGCGGGGTGCGGACAGGGCGGTGCCGCGGAGGGCGAGCTGGGGTTCGCCGGCGGCGAGGAGCCGGGCGAGGGCGGGGCCGGCGCCGGTGGCGGCGGCCGGGTCGAGGTCGACCAGGATCACCCGGTCGGGGTTCTCGGCCTGGGCGGCGCGGACGAGGCCCCAGACGGCGGCGCCGGCCGGGTCGGTGACGGCGCGGTCGCCGCCGGCGGCGACCGCGCCCCGGGTGGCCACGACCAGTCGGGCGGTGTGCAGTGCCGGGGTGGCCAGCCAGGTCTGCAGGACGCGCAGGACGCGGCCGGTCAGGGTCCGGGCGTCTGCGCCGTCGCTGTCGGCGTCGAGGATCGCGGCGCCAGGGGCGCTCTCGCGGGCGGCGAGCGCGGTGACGTCGTCGGCGTCGGCGACGGGTGCCCAGGCGGGTGCCGTGGTCGCGTTCTCGGCGGCGGGCAGGGGGATCCAGTCGACGGCGAACAGGGTGTCCTTGGGGGCGCCGGCCGCGGCGTCGAGTTGCTCGGCGGAGACCGGCAGGGACACCAGGGAGTCCATGGTGAGGACGAGGGCGCCGGTCTCGTCGGCGGCCTGGAAGGACAGGGCGTCGGGGCCCGCGGGGGCGACCCGGACGCGCAGGGCGCGGGCGCCTTCGGCGTGCAGGACGAGCCCGTTCCAGGCGAACGGAAGGACGTTGCGGTCGTCGTCGGGGTGGGCGAAGGCGTTGGTGTGCAGGGCGGCGTCGAGGAGGGCCGGGTGGATGGCGAACCTGTCGGCGTCGTCCTGGTGGCCTTGGGGCAGGGCCGCCTCGGCGAAGAGTTCGGTGCCGCGCCGCCATACGCCGCGCAGGCCCTGGAAGGCGGGGCCGTAGGAATAGCCGCGGGCGACGAGGGCGGGGTAGAAGTCGTCGACGGGGACGGGTTCGGCGCCGGGCGGCGGCCAGGCGGCGAAGTCGACGGCGGGCGAGGTGAACTGGGCGGGCGCGGCGGACAGCAGGCCGGTGGCGTGCCGGGTCCACTCGCCGTGGCCGTCGGCGTCGGCGGCGTCCTCACGCAGCGAGTAGACGTCGACGGTGCGGGAGCCGTTCGGGGCCGCGCCGCCGACGGCGACCTGGACGCGGACGCCGCCCTGTTCGGGCAGGACGAGGGGCGCCTCGATGACGAGTTCTTCGAGGGTGCCGCAGCCGAACTCGTCGCCCGCGCGCACGGCGAGGTCGACGTAGACGGTGCCGGGGACGATGACCACGTCCTGCATGGCGTGGTCGGCCAGCCAGGGGTGGGTGCGCAGGGACAGGCGGGAGGTGAGGACCAGTCCGTCGGTCTGGGGCAGCGGGACGACCGCGCCGAGCAGCGGGTGGTCGCTGCCGGTCAGGCCGAGCGAGGAGGCGTCGCCGCCCTTGGGGGCGAGCTGGATCCAGTAGTGGCGGTGGTCGAAGGCGTAGGTCGGCAGGTCGAGGTGGGCGGTGCGGGCGGCCTCGGGCAGGACGCCCTGCCAGTCGACGGCGACGCCGGCCGCGAAGACCTCGGCCATGGAGGTGAGCAGCCGGCGCGGGCCGCCGTCGTCGCGGCGCAGCGAGCCGGTGACCACGGCCTCGGCGCCGTCGCGGGCGTCGGCGATCTCGGTGACGGGCTGGACGAGGACGGGGTGGGCGCTGGACTCGACGAACACGGTGTGGCCCTCGGCGAGCAGCGTCTCGACGGCGGGGCCGAAGCGGACCTGCTGCCGGAGGTTGCGGTACCAGTAGCCGCCGTCCAGGACACCGGCGTCGCGGACCCATTCGCCGGTGACGGTGGACAGGAACGGGACCGCGGGTGCCTCGCCGCGGATGTCGGCGAAGGCTTCGGTCAGGGCTTCTTGCACGGTCTGGACGTGCCGGCTGTGCGAGGCGTAGTCCACGGCGATCCGGCGCACGCGCACGCCCTGGTCCTCCAGGGTGTCCACGACCTCGTCGAGGGCCTCGGCGTCACCGGCGATCACGACGGAGGCGGGCCCGTTGACGGCGGCGACCCCGACCCGGTCGGCCCACCGTTCGAGTCGGGCGGTGACGTCGTCCTCGGTGAGCGCAACGGACGCCATGCCGCCGAGTCCGGCGAGCCGGCCGCGGATGACCTGGCTGCGGACGGCGACGATGCGGGCGGCGTCGTCCAGGGGCAGCGCGCCGGCCACGCAGGCGGCGGCGATCTCGCCCTGCGAGTGGCCGATCACCGCGTCCGGTACGACTCCGGCGGCGGCCCATACGGCGGCCAGGGAGACCATCACGGCGAAGCCGGCGGGCTGGACGACGTCCACGCGGGTCAGCAGGTCGGCGTCGGCCTCGCCGCGCAGCACGCTGGTGAGGTCCCAGTCGACCCAGCGTTCCAGGGCACGGGCGCACTCTTCGATCCGGGCGGCGAACACGGTTGAGGTGTCGAGCAGTTCGCGGCCCATGCCGGTCCACTGGGTGCCCTGGCCGGGGAAGACGAGGACGGTCTTGCCGGCGCCGGCGGCGGTGGCGGCGCCGCGGACGGTGCCGGGGGTCTGCTCGTCCCGGGCGAGGGCGGTGAGCGCGGTGAGTGCCTCGTCGTGGGTCCCTGCGATGACGACCGCGCGTTCGTTCAGGACGGCGCGCCGGGTGGCGAGGGTGGCGGCGAGGTCCGTGAGGGGGGTGTCGGGGGCGCCGGCCAGGAAGGCGGCGAGGCGGTCCGCCTGGCCGGTGAGGGAGGCGGCGGAGGCCGCCGTCACCACGAGCGGCAGGACGCCGGCCGGGGTCGCGGGAGCCGGGGGTGCGGCCTTCTTCTCCTCGGGTGCCTGTTCCAGGATCAGGTGGGCGTTGGTGCCGCTGGCGCCGAACGAGGACACGCCGGCGCGGCGCGGGCGGCCGGTGCCGGGCCACTCGTGGGCCTCGGTGAGCAGTTCGACGGCGCCGGAGGACCAGTCGACCTGCGGGGTGGGGGCGTCGATGTGCCGGCTGGCCGGCATCAGGCCGTGGCGCAGGGCCTGGACCATGGTGATGACGCCGGCGACACCGGAGGCGGCCTGGGTGTGGCCGATGACGGACTTGACGGAGCCGAGTCGCAGGGGCTGTCCGGCGGGTCGGTCCTGGCCGTAGGTGGCGAGGACGGCCTGGGCCTCGATGGGGTCGCCGAGGACGGTGCCGGTGCCGTGGCCCTCCACCATGTCGACGTCGGCGGTGGTCAGTCCGGCGGCGGTCAGCGCCTTGCGGATGACGCGCTGCTGGGAGGGGCCGTTGGGGGCGGTCAGGCCGTTGGAGGCGCCGTCCTGGTTGACGGCGGAGCCGCGGATGACGGCGAGGACGCGGTGGCCGCGCTCCTGGGCGCGGGAGAGCGTTTCGAGGAGGACGACGCCGACGCCCTCGGCCCAGCTGGAGCCGTCGGCCGCGGCGGCGTAGGACTTGCAGCGGCCGTCGAAGGCGAGGCCGCGCTGGCGGGCGAAGCCGACGAAGCCGCCGGGGGTGGACATCACGGTGGAGCCGCCGGCGAGGGCCATGGAGCACTCGCCGCGGCGCAGCGCCTGCGTGGCGAGGTGGATGGCGACCAGAGAGGAGGAGCACATCGTGTCGACGGTGACCGCGGGCCCTTCCAGGCCGAGGGTGTAGGCGACCCGGCCGGAGGCGACGCCGCCCGCGGTGCCGAGGGCCCGCTCCAGGCTGAGGAAGCCCTCGTGGCCGCTGAGATCGGGGGCGTAGTCCTGGTGGACGATGCCGGCGAAGACACCGGTGTCGCTGCCGCGTACCGAGTGCGGGTCGATGCCGGCCCGTTCCAGGGTCTCCCAGGCCACTTCGAGCAGTTGGCGCTGTTGCGGGTCCATGGCGAGGGCCTCGCGCGGCGAGATACCGAAGAACGCGGCGTCGAACTCGCCGGCGTCGTGCAGGAAGGCGCCCTCGCGGACGTACGTCGTGCCGGGGTTGTCCGGGTCGGGGTGGTAGAGGCCCTCCAGGTCCCAGCCGCGGTCCTCGGGGAACGTCGTGTAGACGTCGGTGCCGTCGGTCACCACGCGCCACAGGTCCTCGGGGGTGCGGATGCCGCCCGCGTACCGGCAGGCCATGGAGACGACGGCGACGGGTTCGGCAGCGGCCGCCGCGAGTTTGGTGTTCTCCTGCTGCAGGCGCGCGTTCTCCTTGAGGGAGGCGCGCAGCGCGTTGACGATCTGGTCGTCCGGGCCCGGCATATCCGTCCTCCGTGGTGCGTCCGCTGTCATGGGGTCAGCTCGTCCTGCCCAGAGCACGCTGCACGAGATCGGCAACGTCCATGGCGTCGATCAGGGTTTCGTCGTCCTCGGCCGGGGCCGCGGCGTCGGATGCTCGGGGCACCGGGGTGTCCTCGGTATCCACGAGGCCGAGCAGGGTGTCCAGGACGCCGGCCTCCCGGAACCGGGCGAGGGGTACGGTGGCGAGGGCTCGCCTGAGGTCGTCCTCCCGCCCGTCGAGCCCGTCGTCGGTCTCCCGCAGGAGTTCGGAGCGCAGATAGCCGACGAGGGCGTCCGGCGTGGGGTAGTCGAAGACGAGGGTGGCGGGCAGCCGCAGGCCGGTCGCCACGTGCAGGCTGTTGCGGAGGTTGACGGCGGCGAGCGAGTCGAAGCCGGCCTCCTGGAACGCCTGCAGGGGTCCGATGCTGTCGGCGCCGGTGTGGCCGAGGACCGTGGCGGCGTGTCCGCACACCAGCCGGAGCAGGATGCGGTTCTGTTCGGCGTCGGGGACGTCGCGCAGGGAGTCCACGAGGCCGGCGGTGGTGTCGCCGTTCTCGGTGTCCGGCTGGGTGGCCCGCAGTGCGGCCTGGGCCTCCGGAAGGTCCGCGAGAAGCGGGCTGGGCCGGACGGAGGTGAACGCCGGGACGAAGGCGTCCCAGTCCATGTCGGCGACGGTGACGGCCTTCTCGCGGGCCTGGACGGCCTGTTCGAGGGCGGTGACGGCGATCTGCGGCGCCATGGGCAGCACCCCGCGCCGGCGGAGCTGGGTGAGGGTGTCCTCGTCCATGCCGACGCCGGTCTCGTCCAGGGCGCCCCAGGCGATCGCGGTGGCCGGGTGGCCGCGGCCGCGGCGCCACTCCACGAGGGCGTCGAGGACGGCGTTGGCCGCGCCGGAGGGGCCCTGTCCGCCGCCGCCCCAGATGCCGGCGATCGAGGAGAACACCACGAACGCGTCGAGCGGGGTGTCGGCGAACCGTTCGGCGAGCCAGCGGGCCGTGTCGACCTTGGCGGCGAACACCTCGGTGAGTTCGGGTACGCCGGTGTCGTCGACGGTGCTGGTGCGGGCGATGTCGGCGGTGTGCACGACGGCGGTGAGCGGCTGGTCGCCGGGGGTCTCGGCCAGCAGGTGCGCGAGGGCGGCCCGGTCGGTGTCGGCGCAGGCCACGACGGCGGTGCCGGTGCCGAGCGCGGCCACGTCGGCGCGGAGCCCGGCGAGCGCGTCCTCGGGTACGCCGGTCGTGGTGGTGACGAGGAGCCGCCGCGCGCCGGACCGGGCGAGCCACAGGGAGGCGTGCCGGCCGAGCCCCTCGGCGCCGCCGGTCACGAGGACGGTGCCGGAGGGCTGCCAGCCGGCGCCGTCGGCCGGGTCGGGGGCGGCCTTGCGGAGCAGCCTGCGGGTGTGCACACCGGAGCGGCGGACGGCGAGCTGGTCGTCGTCACCGGGGTGGCCGAGCGCGCCGAGCAGGTGCCGGACGGCGCGGGTGTCGAGGGTGGCGGGCAGGTCGATCAGCCCGCCCCAGCGGTCCCCGCGCTCCAGGGCGGCGGCCCGGCCGAGGCCCCAGACGGCCGCCTGGGCGGGTGCCGTGACGGTGTCCTGGATGCCGGTGTCGACCGCGCCCCGGGTCAGGCACCACAGCGGCCGCGTGGCCCCGGCGTCGCCCAGCGCCTGCACCAGTGCCAGTGTGGCCGCGGTCAGCGGGACGGGGTCCTGCGGGCCGGTCTCGCCGCCCGGTTCGAGGGCGAGCAGGGACAGCACACCGGTCACGTCGTGGGCGGCGAGGACGGCCGTCAGGCGCTCGCCGAGCGGGGCGCGGCCGGCGTCGGCCGCCGCGACCTCCAGCGGGACGACGTCGAGTCCCTGCGTGGTGAGTTCCCGCAGCAGCTCGTCCAGCGGCGAGTCCGCCGGCCGGTCCGCCGGTACGACGGCCAGCCAGGTGCCGCCGGGGACGCCGGTGCTCTCCTGGTCGAGTGGCCGCCAGGTGACGTGGTAGCGCAGCTTCTCGGCGGCCGACCGCCGGCGTCGCCGGCCGCGCCAGTCGGCCAGCACGGGGACGACCGAGCGCAGCGCGTCGCGCTGGTGGGCCGCGGGGAGGTCGAGCAGCCGCGCGAGGCAGTCGGCATCGGCCTGTTCGACGGCGGTCCAGAACTCCGTCTCGGCGCCCTCGGTGGCGGGGGCACCGTCCGTGCCGGTGTCCGCATCGCGCAGCCAGTAGTGCTGCCGGTCGAAGGCGTACGTCGGCAGGTCCACCCGGGCGTCGAGCGCCTCGGCGGGCAGGACGCCCGTCCAGTCCACGGCGACGCCCCTGACGAACAGCTCGGCCATGGAGGCGAGCAGCCGCCGCGGGCCGCCCTCGTCGCGCCGCAGCGAGCCGGCGGCGACGGCCCGGAGCCGGACGGTGTCGTCGGCGGCCTCGTCGAAGATCTCGTTCACGGGCTGGACGAGGACGGGGTGGGCGCTGGACTCGACGAACACGGTGTGGCCCTCGGCGAGCAGGGCGGCGACGGCCGGTCCGAAGCGGACCTGTTGACGCAGATTGCGGTACCAGTAACCGCCGTCGAGCACACCCGCCTCACGCACCCACTCACCCGTCACCGTCGAGAAGAACGGCACGGCAGGCGCCTGCCCGCGGATGTCGGCGAACGCCTCGCCCAACTCTCCTTCCACAGCCTCGACATGACGCGTATGCGACGCGTAGTCCACCGCCACCCGACGCACCCGCACACCGTCCGCCTCCAGCACGGCCAACGCCTCGTCCAACGC
>NZ_JBVJMF010000042.1:0-11533 GCF_055584345.1 Streptomyces sp. NPDC104106 | reverse complement strand
CGCCCAGCTGCTCCTCGACTCCGTCAGGACACCGGTCGACCCCGCGGGCGAGGCCGCCAGCGAGAGCGAGCCGGAGCCCGAACCCGTGAAGTGACCCGAGTAGGACGACGGGGTACTCAAGCACCATGGAGGGGCCGCCCGCGGGCGGCCCCTCAGCCGTAGACCGCTCGTGGTCCAGCCATTTCCGGCACCCGGTGTATGAAACCGCGTGAGCGGTTTGTTAACCTGGGCATGGCTCCTGCGCCGCCGTGGAGCCTGAGTCGCCGACGTCCCGCCGGCGCTGATGTCCCGTGTCCAGGAGGCAGCACATGGTCAAACAGGAGCGCGCCGCGCGCACGCGGCGTTCGCTGATCCATGCGGCGGCCGAGGTGTTCGCAGAGGTGGGCTTCGTTCCCGCGTCGCTGGGCGCCATCAGCGCCCGCGCAGGCGTCAGCAACGGGGCGCTGCACTTCCACTTCGCCAACAAGAGCCTGCTCGCGGAGGCGGTCGAGGAGGAGGCCGCCCGGACGCTGCGGCGGCTCACCCAGGCGGCGCGGGACCGGCACGGCGACTCCCTGCAGGCGGTGGTCGACGCCATGCACGCGCTGGCCGCAGCCCTGGCCGGGGACGTCGTGGTCCGCGCCGGCTTCGAACTCGCCGGGGACATCGGGCGCCGTGTGGAGTCCCCGCTGCGCCAGGAGTGGGAGCGCTGGGTGGAGGACAGCCTGCACCGGGCCGCCAAGGCCGGTGTGCTCGCCGAGGGTGTCTCCTGGCGTGACGCTGCCCGGGTCCTGATCGCGGTGACCGTGGGGCTGGAGGTACTCGGCGGCGAGGACGCCTCCTGGCTGTCCCGGGAGAGTGTCACCCGGATCTGGGAGCTGCTGCTGCCGCTGCTCGCCGCCAGGCGGGACCTGGGGGGCATGGCGCCCTCCGGCTCGTGGGCGCCGGAGGCCGCGTCCCCGCGGACGCGGCCGGGGCCGGCGCGGTCGGAACCGTAGCGGCGCGGCGGTCGGCGTCGGCTCGTCGGCGGGCCGTGGACCGCTCGAACTGCCGTACAGATCCTGAGGGTTGTGACTCGTGCGACGCTGTGGTATTTCTGACTCCCGAACAAATACATACGGGCTATGCGGTTTTGTTTAGGCGCCCTGAGGCAGCCGGGCACGAGACCAGGGGAGACACCGTGAACATCGAGGTGCTGGGCGCCTTGGACATCCGGGAGAACGGCGTTCGGGTGACGCCTACCGCGCCGAAGCCGCGCCAGGTGCTCGCCCTGCTCGCGCTCCACGCCGACCAGATGGTCTCCGTGGCGACGCTCACCGAGGAACTGTGGGGCGGCACCCCGCCGCGCAGTGCCCGTACCACCCTCCAGACCTACGTCCTGCAACTGCGCGAACTCATCGCCGGCGCCCTGGAGCGGGAGGGCGAGGGGGAGCGCGGCGGGTCGGCACGGCGCGGCACGGCCAAGGACGTCCTCGTGACCGTCCAGGGTGGCTACCTCCTCAACAGCCGTGGCGGTACCAGCGATGTCCGGGAGTTCGAGCGGCTCACCGCGCTCGGCTACGCGGAGATGGACGCCGGTGACTTCCAGGGCGCGGCACGGCGGCTGCGGCAGGCCCTGGCGCTGTGGACCGGGCCGGCCTTCGCCGACGTACAGACCGGGGCGCAGCTGAGCACGGAGGCCAAGCGGCTGGAGGAGACCCGGCTGTGCGCCCTCGACCGGCGCATCGAGGCGGAACTGCGGCTCGGCCGGCACCGCGACCTGCTCGCCGAACTCACCGTCCTCGTCGGCCGCTACCCCACTCACGAGACGCTGCGCGGCCAGTACATGCTCGCCCTGCACCGCTCGGGACGGCGCAGTGAGGCGCTCGAGACGTACCAGCGGCTGCGGGCCACGCTCGTACGGGAGCTGGGCCTTGAGCCGTCGGCCGATCTACGGCGGATCCAGCGGCAGATCCTCGCGGCCGGCCCCGAGGACCCGCTCGACGAGGAGGCGCTCGGCCGGCGGGCGGACGACGGCGGCGGCGGCCGGCTGACGTCCCACGCCTGATCCGCGGACTCCCGTATCCCGGCGAGTTCTTTCCGGACGGCTTCTCGGCATCTCCCGGGGTCTCGTCCGTCTTCCTTCCCCCTGCGCGCGCTGGTGTCCTGCGTGCTTTGAGGCCTGCTCAAATGCCGCTGAAGGAACCGATGCCTCCGGTGTGGGTGCGGCTAGCGTGCAGGTTCGCCGACGATTTTCCGCCATCGGGAGTACCCGACGACGAACGGAGGGAACCATGGAGATTCAGGTCTTGGGTCCGCTGTGTGCCGCCGTGAACGGGGACTCGATCGTCCCGTCCGCCGGGAAACCCCGTCAGGTCCTGGCCCTGCTGGCCCTCTACCCGGGCCGCGTCGTACCGGTGCCGACGCTGATGGAGGAGATCTGGGGGACGGACCTGCCGCAGAGCGCGATGACCACGCTCCAGACGTACATCATGCAGCTGCGTCGCTGCCTCGGTACCGCGATGGGGCCGGACGCGCCCGGCGCCGCCAAGAACGTTCTCGCCACCCGGCACGGGGGTTACCTGCTGCAGATCCCGCCGGAGAGCGTGGACGTGCACACCTACGAGCGTCTCGTCGGCGAGGGCCAGGAGGCCTTCGAGGAGGGCGATGACGAGCGGGCCGCCCGCTGCTTCCGGCAGGCCCTGGCGCTGTGGCAGGGGCCCGCACTCGTGGACGTGCGACTCGGTCCGGTGCTGGAGATCGAGGCCACGCGGCTGGAGGAGTCCCGGCTGGTGACCGTGGAACGGCGGATCGACGCGGACCTGCGGCTCGGCCGGCACGCCGAACTCATAGCAGAACTCACCGACCTGATCGCCCGTCACCCCCAGCACGAGGGGCTGCACGCGCAGGCCATGGTGGCCCTGTACCGCTCCGGCCGGCAGGCCTCCGCTCTCAACGTCTACCGCAAGCTGCGCGAGGGCCTGATCGAAGAGCTGGGCGTGGAACCGTCGCCGCAGTTGCAGCGACTGCATCAGGCCATGCTCGCCGTCGACCCGGAGCTGGACGTCATCGCGGGGCCGCGGCGCGGCTCGACGTTCGACCGGTACGCCGCGTAGTGACCTGGTACACCGTCATGGCGATGGCGGAGACCGGGGCGTGGTGCAGGAACGCGGCGACCGGCGGCGTCCGGGAACGGCTTCCCTCGGGCCGTTCTTGAGCGGCGCTCGAGAAGCTGCGGCCATCCTCGAAGTCCCCCCCCCGTGTCGCCGGGGCGGACGCAGAGGAGGATCCATGCCGGACGACCAGCCCGTGCGACTGTACTGTTTCGCGCACTCCGCTGAAGGCGTCTGCGTCTTCGACGGCTGGGCGGCACACGTCGGGGCCGGGGTGGAGCCCGCCCCGGTCTTCCTGCCGGGCAGCGCCCCGCGCCACGGCGAGCCGCGGCTGACCACACGCGAGGCGCTGCTCGCCGACGTCCTGCCGCTGTTCACCGAGCCGCACAGCGGCCCGTTCGTCGTGTACGGGCACGGCCTCGGCGCGATGATCGCGCTCACGGTGGCGCGCGCCCTGCACGAGGCCGGCCTGCCCGGCCCGGCCCTGCTCGCCGTCGGCGCCTGGACACCGCCGCACCTGCCCGCCGGGCTGGCGGACGCCCGCCGTGCCACCGACGCCGAACTGCTGGACGTCCTCGGCGGCAAGGGCGCCGTACCGGCAGGCAGCGACGAGGGCGTCCTGCTGCGGGCCATGCTGCCGGTGCTCCGCGCGGAACTGGAGCTGGCGCAGGACCTGCACGCGGCCGCCGAACGTCCGTCCCCGGCCGGCCCGCTCACCACCCCGGTGCTCGTGGTCGGCTCGCGGGACAACCGCCTCGTCGCGCCCTCGACGGCCGACGCCTGGCGCGGGTGGACCCAGGGACCGGTCTGGTCGCGCACCGTCCCGGGGCGCCACTTCTTCGTACGCGGCGGCCGGGAACTGCCCCGGCTGCTGGGCCGCGCCTGCCGCGTCGCCGGTCGGCTCGCCAAGGAGCCCGCGACCGTCGGCTGACGCCGTGTGACCCCGTGTTCCGGAGCCACCGGATCCGGGCTTTTCTCATTCCGCCGCCCGGCCGCGCCCCGCGGACCGGGCGGCGAATGTGCCGAGAGAGGTGTACAGATGTCTGGTGAGCGTGTCGACAGGGCGACGCATCACGTGCACGTGTCCGCGCCCGCGGGCGTGGTCTACGCGGTACTCGCCGATGGGGCGAAAATGCCGCTCTACTGCTCGCAGAGCGTCCATGTGGAGTGCCTGGAGTCCGACGGCGGCCGGGAACGCCTGCGGATGTGGACCCTCATGGGCGGGCGGATCAGGTCGTGGATCTCCTGGCGGCACCTGGACCCGGTGGAGCGCCGGCTGGAGTTCCGCCAGAAGCTGCCCGGCTCCCCGCTGGACTCGGTGCGCGGTGTGCTGAGCGTACGGCTGAACGGCCCGCACGACACCGTGCTGGAGCTGCGCTACGGCCTCGACGACCTGCCCGAGACCGAGTGGGTGGAGCGGACGGCGGGACTGGACATCCGCACCCAGCTCGGCCAGCTGAAGAGCTTCGCGGAGCACTGGACGCGCCTGGACGACCTGGTGCTGTCCTTCGAGGAGTCCGTGCGCGTCCACGGCCCGGCCGAGCTGGCCTACGACTTCCTGTACCGGGCCGAGGGCTGGCCCGAACTGGTCCCGGACATCGCCCGGGTCGACCTCGTCGAGGACGCGCCCGGGGTGCAGCGCATGACGCTGGACCGGCTGACCGAGACCGGCTCGCACACCACCAGCGCGGTACGCATCTGCTTCCCGCACGCGGGCCGCATCGTCTACAAGCAGACGCGGCCCCTTGCGCTGATCGCGGCGCACACGGGGGAGTGGTCCGTCGTCCCGGACGAGACGGGGACGACCGTGACCTCCCGGCACACCGTCGTGCTGCGGGAGGAGGACGTCACCGCGGTGCTGGGCCGCGGAGCGAACCTCGCCGACGCCCGCCGGCAGGTGCGGGCCACCCTCGGCCGCGCCAGCCTGGCCCTGCTCGACCTGGCCCGGCAGCACGCTGAGAGCGCCGTTCGCATGCTCTGACCGGCCCGGCAACCACCCTGCCGTGCGGAGGAGTCGCGGAGGCGGCGGCCGCGCCGTCGCCTCCGCCGTCGCTTCTCGGTGCCTGCTCGGGCGCCGCTGTACGTCCGCTCGGGAAACCGGACTTCGGCCGCGTGCTGCCCTAGCGTGCTCATCTCGACCGTTGTGCACGCAGGCAGGTCAGGAGGCCGTGATGGGGGAGAGGCAGTACGGCCCGGCCCGGGCGGTTGCGAGCGCCCCCGGGCGCGGGGCCCGGGGCGGTGAGGAGGCCCGCGTGCCCGTTCGGCGCCGGCGGGAAGGGGGGAGGGGATTCGGTCAGACCGTACGCCCCTTCACATCATGACCGGGCACCGCTTCCCGCAGGGGCCGGTGTCGGTGGTCGTCTCTCCCGGGCCCGCTGCCCGCCCCGCGCCGTGGGACCTCGAACTGCGTGGGCCGCTCGACGCGGCCGCGCTGGAACGGCTGCTGGCCGAACTGGCCGCCGACGACCCGGCCCACTCGGGCGATCCGGACCGGCCCGGCTGGCGGCACCGCCTGCTGCGACACGGGCCGGACCATCACACCCTGCGGTTCTCCACACCACAGGGGACGCCCGGCGCGTCCATCGCCGCCGTCGCGGGCCGCGTCGCCGACCGCCTGACCCGGCCGCCCGCACCGGCCGACCGGCTCCTGACGCCCGCACAGCGCGCGGTGCTGACCCGGCGCGGCGAGGAGGAGCAGCGGTACGAGGCGATGGTGGTCGAGGCGGACGCGGTCCCGGCGGACGCCGGAGCGCTGCGTGCGGCGGTGCGCGCCGTGGTGGCCGCGCATCCGCAGCTGCGGTCCCGGCTCGACACCGGGCAGGGCTGGCGGGTGGCGGCGGCCGAGGAGCACGCTTCGGCGGCGCCGGATCCGGTGGTGGAGGGAGAGTTCGACGACGAGGCCGGCTTCCTCGCGCTCGTGGACTCGGTCGGCCGTACCCTCGACGCCCACGCCGGGGTCCACCTGCGCGTCCTGCTCGCCAGGGACCGCCGCGGAGCCGCCCGGACCGTCGTCCTCGCCCTCGAACCCGCCGTGGACGCCACGTCCTGGCACATCCTCCTCGACGACCTGACCGCCGCCCTCGCCACCCCGCCCACCCCACCGGCTCAGCACCGTCTGTCGGGCCCGGTCGGTTCGGGTGGTTCCAGTGACTCGGGTGGGGTGGGTGGCTCGGGTGGGCCGGACGGCGCGGTCGACCTGGAGGGATCGGGTGGTGTGGTCGGCGTGAGCGGTTCCGCCGGTACGAACGGCTTGGAAGGCGCGGGTGGGCTGGGCGGTCCTGTCGGCCTGGACGGTCCGGATGGCCCGGACGGGGTGGACGGTGCGGTCTGTCCCGAGAGCCCGGTCGGTCCGGGGGCGGTGGACGGATGGGTTGAGGGGTTGCGGGAGTTGGCCGGTGACTCCGCGGAGGTCCTGCACTGGAGCCTGGTCGCCGAGCGCAGGGCGCGGGCGGGGCGGGGGCAGGAGAGTACGCGGAAGCGGGACCGGCCGCCGGCCGGCGGCGTGAGGGGGACCGGGGCCCCCGCCGTACCGGGAGCCATGCCGGACCAGGGGTCCGGCGTCCGGCACACCGCCCTGGCCCTGGACGAGGACGCCACCGAGCGGATCGTCCAAGGGCTCGCCCGGCGGCTCGCGCTGACCACCGGGCAGGTGCTGACCGGGGTGTTCGCGCTGGCGCTCGCCCGCTGGCGCGGCCAGGACGAGGTCTGCTTCGACGTACGGAGTGATCCGCGCGGCGGGCGGCAGGCGCTGCGGCGGTACGTGGGGCGGCTTGCCGAGCCGTATCCCGTGCAGTTCGCACTCGGACCCGAACGCGATCTCCTCGGTCAACTGACCGAACTGGCCGACGCCTTGGCCTCCTGCGCCGGACGAGAAGCCGGGGCGGGGTTCGGGGCGTGCCGGGAGTGGAGTGCCGACCCGGCCGTGCGCCGGGCCCTGCGGGAGCTGGCGCCCGCCCGGATCTGCCTGGCCCTCGACGGGGACGGCCGGCCGCTGCCCGGTTCCGCCCGGCCCCTGCACAGGCCCGCCTACCGGCTTGAGGCGCGGGCCCATGTCCGCGGCGGCCGGCTGCACTTCGAGATCGACTGGCTGAGCGATCCCGCGGCCGGTATCACCGACACCTCCGTCGCTGAACTCGTCTCCCGGCTCAGGGAGTTGCTGGCGGACCCGCCCGCCGCACCGATTCCGCGCACCTTCCGGGCCACCCCCCAGCAGTCGGCGCTGTACACCGGCGGTGACGCCCGGCCCGGTACCGGACGCCATGTCGAGCAGCTCGTGTGGGTCTGGCGCGGGCCCCTCGACCCGGGCCGTTTCACCCGGTCCTGGCAGTCCGTCTTCGACTGCGAGACCATCCTGCGTACCGCGTTCACCGACGGCTGCGAACCGCTGCTCGTCGTGCACGAAGAGGTCGTACCCGAGATCACCCGCCGGGCCTTCCCCGACGACGGCTGGGCCGCCTTCCTGGAGAGCGACCGGCGGCGCGGCTTCGACCTGCGGCGCCCCGGCCCGCTGCGGATCACCCTGCTGGAGACGGAGCCGCCCCGGCCCGCGGACCCCGTCCCGTCCACCCGGATCCTGCTCACCTACCACCGGGCGCTGCTGGACACCTGGAGCGCGCACCTGCTGCTGCGCGCCTTCTACCGGGCCTACCTCGCGGGCGGAGCCCTGCCCGGCGGCGAACGGCGTCCCGATCTGCGGGACTACACGGCCTGGGTCGCCGCCCAGGACCCGGAGCCCGCCCGGGGCTTGTGGACGGCGAGCGCGCCGCCCCCCGGCGCCGCCTCCCGCCCGGTGCGCACCTCCGCGCGGGCCGGCCTGACCGGTGTCGGCCGGGCACGGCTGCGCCTGGACCCCGCCGAGACCAGCCGCCTCGCGCACTGGGCGGGCAGCTGGGGCACCGCCGAGAGCACCGTGCTGCAGGCGGTGTGGGCCATGCTCATCTACGCGGCGTCCGGCGCCACCGGACCGGCCCCGGTCTGCTTCGCGGTGACCGTGTCCGGGCGGGGTGTCGCGCTCGACGGCGCGGCCCGGATACCGGGGCCGCTGCGCAACCCGCTGCCGATGTCCGTCGAGGTCGACCCGGCGGCCACCGTGCCCCGGCTGCTGTGCGGACTGCGCGACCGCGCCCTGGACATGGCCGCCTACGAATGGGTGCCGGCCGACTGGATCCACGCGTGGAGCGGCGGCGCCAGACCGGACACCGTCATCGTCTTCGAGGACCCGCCGCACCCGCTGGACGGGCTGGAGGCCCAACTCGCCGCGCACGGCATCCACGCCGAGCTGCCCGACACCCTGCCCGCCCGCTCCACACTGCCCATCGGGCTGCTCGCCCACCACGACGGCACCGGCGGCCTGGTCCTCACCGGGGTGCACGACCGGGCCCTGCTGGACGAGGACGACGCCGCCGAACTGCTCGCGCGCAGCGCGCTGCTGCTGCGCTCGCTCCCGCTGTCGGCGGGTGAGACCACCACGGTGGGGGAGGCGCTGGCGTTGCTGGACGAGAGTGCCGTACCGCGCCCGACCGGTGCCGGTGCCGGCACCGGCGGCCCGCTGGTCAGGCTGCGAGCGGCGCGCCGGGACCAGGCGGGCACGATCTGTCTGATCCCGCCGCCGGGCGCCCCGGCGACCTGCTACGACCCGCTGGCCGGCAGCTACCCGGGGCCGCAGGAGCTGCTGGTGCTCACCGGTGCCGATGCCGAGGGCCTGCCGCCCGCGCTCCCCGCGCTGCGCACCGCCCGGTCCCTGCTGCTGGCCGGGTTCTCCGGCGCCGGGGTCCTCGCCTGCGACCTCGCCCGGCGGATCGCGGCGGACGGTGGCCGGCCGCCCCGGGTGGTGCTCGCCGGCGGCTCCGCGGACGAGCAGGACCGTTTCCGCACCCTCGTCCGGGCGCTCCGGCACGCGGCCT
Source organism: Streptomyces sp. NPDC104106 (assembly GCF_055584345.1). NCBI lineage: Bacteria > Bacillati > Actinomycetota > Actinomycetes > Kitasatosporales > Streptomycetaceae > Streptomyces > Streptomyces sp. NPDC104106. The sequence continues at coordinate 2,559 of NZ_JBVJMF010000042.1, read as the reverse complement.
CGGCCGCACCCGACGACGCGTAGCGCGCCGCGTGCGCGCGGTGCCGGTCCACTCCTCTTCCGCCGCTGTTCGAGAGCCGCTCGTTCGCGGTTCTGCATCGTGGCCATGGCATGGGCGACCCCGCCCGGTCGCTGACGCCGTTCGTGCAGTGGGCCCGCAACCATCTGGAGAGACATGTCCCGTCGCCTGTTCACCTCGGAGTCCGTGACCGAGGGGCATCCCGACAAGATCGCCGACCGGATCAGCGACACCATCCTCGACGCGCTGCTGCGCGACGACCCGTCCTCGCGTGTCGCGGTGGAGACCCTGATCACCACCGGCCAGGTGCACATCGCCGGCGAGGTGACCACGGAGGCCTACGCCCCGATCGCCCAGTTGGTGCGCGACGCGATCCTCGACATCGGCTACGACTCCTCCGCCAAGGGCTTCGACGGCGCGTCCTGCGGTGTCTCGGTGTCCATCGGCGCCCAGTCCCCCGACATCGCGCAGGGCGTCGACGCCTCGTACGAGCAGCGCGTCGAGGGCGAGGAGGAGGACGCCCTGGACCGGCAGGGCGCGGGCGACCAGGGCCTGATGTTCGGCTACGCCACCGACGAGACGCCGAACCTGATGCCGCTGCCCATCGAGCTGGCCCACCGGCTGTCCCGCCGCCTGACCGAGGTCCGCAAGAACGGCACCATCCCCTACCTGCGCCCCGACGGCAAGACCCAGGTCACCATCGAGTACGACGGCGACCAGCCGGTACGGCTCGACACGGTCGTCGTCTCCACGCAGCACGCATCCGACATCGACCTGGAGTCGCTGCTGACCCCCGACATCCGCGAGGAGGTCGTCGGGTACGTGCTGAGCCGGCTCGCGCGGGACGGCATCAAGCTGGACACCGAGGGCTACCGCCTGCTGGTCAACCCGACCGGCCGCTTCGAGATCGGCGGCCCGATGGGCGACGCCGGCCTGACCGGCCGCAAGATCATCATCGACACCTACGGCGGCATGGCCCGCCACGGCGGCGGCGCCTTCTCCGGCAAGGACCCCTCGAAGGTGGACCGCTCCGCCGCGTACGCGATGCGCTGGGTCGCCAAGAACGTCGTCGCCGCCGGTCTGGCCTCCCGCTGCGAGGTCCAGGTCGCCTACGCCATCGGCAAGGCCGAGCCCGTCGGTCTCTTCGTGGAGACCTTCGGCACCCACACGATCGAGCCCGAGAAGATCGAGAAGGCGATCGGCGAGGTCTTCGACCTCCGCCCGGCCGCGATCATCCGCGACCTCCACCTGCTGCGCCCGATCTACGCCCAGACGGCGGCCTACGGCCACTTCGGCCGCGAACTGCCCGACTTCACCTGGGAGCGCACCGACCGCGCCGAGCTGCTCAAGGCAGCCGCGGGCCGGTAGGCGACGAGCCGGCGGGCGGCGGTCCGCCGACGGCGACCAGCGACCGAAGCGATCGAAGGAATCGAAGGAGTTCCCGTGCGCATCGCGGTGACAGGATCCATAGCCACCGACCATCTGATGGTCTTCCCCGGGCGGTTCGCGGACCGGCTGCTGCCCGATCAGCTCGCGCATGTCTCGCTGTCGTTCCTCGTCGACCGGCTCGAGGTGCGCCGGGGCGGGGTCGCGGCCAACATCGCCTACGGACTCGGCGGCTTCGGGCTGTCGCCCCTGCTCGTCGGGGCGGTCGGCACCGACTTCGCCGAGTACGAGGTGTGGCTGAAGGACCACGGCGTCGACACCGGCGCGGTGCGTGTCTGCGCCGAACGGCAGACCGCCCGCTTCATGTGCATCACCGACGAGGACGCCAACCAGATCGCCGCGTTCTACGCGGGCGCGATGAGCGAGGCGTACGACATCGACCTGCGCGCGCTCCTCACCGGTCCCGACCGTCCCGGCCTGGTCCTGGTCTGCCCCGACGACCCAGCGGCGATGCTGCGTCACACCGCCGAGTGCCGGGCCCTCGGCATCCCCTTCGCGGCCGACCCCTCGCAGCAACTGGCCCGTCTGGACGGAGACCAGGTCCGCGACCTGGTGACGGGCGCCACCTGGCTGTTCACCAACGAGTACGAGGCCGCGCTGCTGAAGGAACACACCGGCTGGAGCCACGCCGAGGTCCTCGCGGCCGTCGGCACCTGGGTCACCACCCTGGGCCCGGCCGGGGTCCGCATCGAGGGCGCCGGACAGCCCCCGCTCACCGTCCCCGCCGTGCCCGGCGTCGAACCGGCCGACCCGACCGGCGGCGGCGACGCCTTCCGCGCGGGCTTCCTGGCCGCCGTCAGCCACGGGGTGCCGCTCGAACCCGCGGCCCGACTGGGCTGCGCGCTGGCCTCCGTGGCGCTCGCCGCGGTGGGTTCGCAGGCCCACGAGGTCGACCCGCAGCGGCTGGCCGCCCTCGTCGAGCGCGCCTACGGCCCCGGCGCCGCCCGGCCGCTCGCGTCCCTCCTCGGTGCGGGCGAAGGCGAGGGCACGCCATCATGAGCGCCGACAGCCGGACCCGTGCGTCCGCGCTCCGAGAGGCGCTCGCCACGCGTGTGGTGGTCGCCGACGGGGCCATGGGCACGATGCTCCAGGCCC
>NZ_JBVJMF010000041.1:0-14667 GCF_055584345.1 Streptomyces sp. NPDC104106 | reverse complement strand
CCACCGTCATCCCCACCCTCCGCCGCAACCACGACACCCCCACCCAACTCACCACCGCCCTCACCCACGCCTGGACCCACAACACCCCCACCACCAAAAACAACAACACCACCACCACAACCCACCCCCACACCCCCCTACCCACCTATCCCTTCCAACACCAGCGCTACTGGGTCAGCCCGAGTGCCGGTGTGGTCGGGGCGGGGCAGGTCACCACCGGTCATCCGCTGGTCAGCGGTGCCGTGGAACAGCCCGACGAGCGGGGGCGGATCCTCACCGGCCAGATCTCCACGGCGTCCCAGCCCTGGCTGGCCGACCACGCCGTGCAGGACACCGTGCTGCTGCCGGGCACCGCGTTCCTCGACATGGCGCTGCACGCCGCCGAGGCACTCGGCCTGGCGGGGGTGGAGGAGTTGACGCTGGAGCACCCGCTCACCCTGCCGGACGGCGCCCCGGTGCACCTGCACGTCGCCACCACGCCCGAAGCTGACGGCCGGCACACCGTGACCGTGCACTCTCGTCCGGCGAGCGACCCGGACCACCCGTGGACCCGGCACGCGGTCGGTTCCGTGGGGGCGGGGACCGGATCGGAGCCACTCGCGCTCGACGGCGCCTGGCCGCCGCCCGGCGCGGAGCCCGTGGCGTTGGACGACTTCTACGGCCGGCTCGCCGACCTCGGCTACCTGTACGGGCCGGCCTTCCGCGGGCTGCGGGCCGCGTGGCGGGACGGCGACGTGCTCTACGCCGACATCCGGCTACCCGACGAGGCCGATCCGAGCGGTTTCGCCGTCCACCCCGCGCTGCTCGACGCCGCCCTGCACACCACGGCGATCGGCGCCGGTCTGGACCGGGCCGACACACCGATCCGGCTGCCGTTCTCCTGGGCCGGGGTGCGGCTGCACGCGACGGGAGCGAGCGCGCTGCGGGTCCGTACGGTGCTGGTCGACGACACCACGGCGGCGCTCGACATCTGCGACGGTACCGGCCGGCCCCTGATCACTATTCCGTCGCTGCGGCTGCGGGAGTTGGACCCGGCGCGGCTGGCCGGCCCGCACCCGCTGCACAACTCGGTCTTCCGCGTGGACTGGGTCCGCGCGGAGCAGCTCGGTGTCGCGGCGGGCCCGGCCGGGGAGTGGGCCGTGGTCGGGGACGGGACGTGCGTGCCGTTCGCCGGGCCGACCCACCACGCCACGCTGGGTGATCTCGTCGGGGCGATGGACTCCGGGGCCGCCGCTCCCGAGGTGGTCCTCCTGCCCTGCCCCTCGCCGGCGCCCGGCGCCGATCCGGCCGCGTCCGCGCACGACACCGTGCGGCACGTCCTGAGGATCGTGCAGGACTGGCTTGCCGAGGAGCGTTTCGCCGACTCGACGCTGGTCGTACTGACCCGTCGTGCGGTGGCCGTCCGTCCCGGTGACCCGATCGAGGATCTGCCGGGCTCGGCCCTGTGGGGCATGCTGCGCGCGGCCTGGTGGGAGGAGCCAGGCCGGTTCGCACTGGTCGACGTGGACGGCAGCGAGGCGTCCGGGGCGGCGCTGCGCCAGGCCGTCGGCCTCGGTGAGGTGCAGGTCGCCCTGCGCGAGGGTGCCTGCCTGCGTGCACGGCTGGTCGCCGTCCGGCCTGATGACGCTGCCCCCGGCTTCTTGTTCGATCCGGACGGCACTGTTCTGCTCACCGGCGGCACCGGGACGATCGGCGCGCATCTCGCCCGGCATCTGGTCACCACGCACGGTGTCCGGCACCTGCTGCTGACCAGCCGCAGCGGTCTGGGGGCGGCAGGTGCGCCGGAGCTGCGGGACGAGCTGGTCGCGGCCGGCGCCGAGGTGACGGTCGCCGCCTGCGACACCGCCGACCGGGATGCGCTGGCCGAGTTGCTCGCCGGCGTGCCGGACGCGCATCCGCTGACCGCGGTGGTGCACACCGCCGGTGTCCTGGAGGACGGCATGCTCCGCGCGCTCACCGGCGAGCAGGCCGACGCGGTGCTCCGGCCGAAGGCGGACGCGGCGTGGCACCTGCACACGCTGACCGAGGGGCTGGACCTGCGGTCGTTCGTCCTGTTCTCCTCGGCGGCGGGCATCATCGGCAACCCGGGGCAGTCGACGTACGCCGCGGCGAACACCTTCCTTGACGCACTGGCCGCCCATCGTCGCTCGCGCGGGCTGCCCGCGCACTCGCTGGCGTGGGGTCTGTGGGCGCAGACCAGTGCGATGACGGCCGGTCTGGACAGCGCCGGCATCGCGCGGCTGACCCGTAACGCGGCGGCGATCGGCACCGAGCAGGGCATGGCGCTGTTCGACGCGGCCCTCGCGGTGCCGGACCACACACCGCTGCTGCTGACCAGGATCCGCCCCACCACCATCGACGCCGCCGACGACACGGTCGCGCCGCTTCTGCGTACCCTGGCCAGGCCCGTGCTGCGCCGGGCGGCGGGCGGCGCCGCCGAGACCACCGCGGCCGGCGGGCTGGCCGAGCGGCTGCGTCCGCTGGACGCCGACGAACGCCGTGCGGCGCTGGTGGAACTGATCGGGGCTCACGTGGCCGCGGTACTGGGGCACGGCGGGCAGGGTTCGGTGGACGCCGCGCGCAGTTTCAAGGACATGGGCTTCGACTCCCTGACCGCCGTGGAGTTCCGCAACCGGATGAACACGGCGACCGGGCTGCGGTTGCCGGCAACGCTGGTCTTCGACCATCCGACCGTGGCCGCGCTCGCCGACCTGCTGGGGGCTCAGCTGCTGGACGGCGAGCCCGCGGGCACGGGCGCGGTGGCGGGCCGGGCCGCCGGGCCGGCCGTGGGCCGGCAGACGGACGAACCGATCGCGATCGTCGGCATGGCCTGCCGGTTCCCGGGCGGTGTCCGCACCCCGCAGGCGCTGTGGCGCCTGGTGGCCGACGGTGTGGACGCGGTCGGCGACTTCCCGGTCAACCGGGGCTGGGACATAGAGGAGCTGTACGACCCGGATCCCGACCGGCAGGGTAAGACCTACGCCCGGCAGGGCGGGTTCCTGTACGACGCCGACGAGTTCGACGCGGAGTTCTTCGGAGTCAGTCCGCGCGAGGCCCTGGCGATGGACCCGCAGCAGCGGCTGCTGCTGACCGTGACCTGGGAGGTGCTGGAGAACGCCACCGTCGATCCGGCGTCGCTGCGCGGAAGCTCCACCGGGGTGTTCATCGGGACGGCCGCGCAGGAGTACGGGCTGGGGGCCAGGCCGGCCGGCACCGATCCCGAGGGCTATCTGATCACGGGTTCGACCACGAGTGTCGCCTCGGGGCGCATCGCCTACACCTTCGGTCTGGAGGGGCCGGCGATGACCGTCGACACGGCGTGCTCCTCGTCGCTGGTGGCGCTGCACCTGGCCGCGCAGTCGCTGCGCAACGGTGAGTGCGATCTGGCGGTGGCGGGCGGTGCCGCGGTCATGGCGACGCCGACGCTGTTCGTCGAGTTCAGCCGGCAGCGCGGGCTCGCCCCGGACGGGCGCTGCAAGCCGTTCGCCGCCGCCGCGGACGGCACCGCGTGGGGCGAGGGCGTCGGCGTACTGCTGGTGGAGCGGCTGTCGGACGCCCGGCGCAACGGGCACCAGGTGCTGGCCGTCGTCCGCGGCTCCGCCGTCAACTCGGACGGCACCAGCAACGGGCTGACCGCTCCCAACGGTCCGTCGCAGCAGCGGGTGATCCGCCAAGCCCTGGCCAACGCCGGGCTCACGCCCGCCGATGTCCACGCCGTCGAGGCCCATGGCACCGGCACCCGACTGGGGGATCCGATCGAGGCGCAGGCGCTGCTGGCCACCTATGGGCAGGATCGGCCCGGCGACCGGCCGCTGTGGCTCGGCTCGGTCAAGTCCAACATCGGCCACACCCAGGCCGCGGCGGGTGTCGCCGGCATCATCAAGGCCGTTCAGGCGATGCGGCACGGTGTCCTGCCGCGGACGCTGCATGTGGACGAGCCGACGCCGCACGTCGACTGGGCGTCCGGCGCGTTGCGGGTGCTGACCGACGAGCGGCCCTGGCCAGGCGCCGACGGCCCACGCCGGTGCGCCGTCTCGGCGTTCGGCATCAGCGGAACCAACGCGCACGTCGTGCTGGAGTGGGATCCGGCGACCGTGGTGGAACCGGTGCGGGAGGCGGGCGACGGCGGGCCGGTGCCCTGGCTGCTGTCGGCCAGGACCGAGTCCGCGCTGGCCGCGCAGGCGCGCCGGCTCGCCGCGCATCTCGCGGAGCACGACGAACTGCGGCCGGCCGACGTGGGCGCGGCGCTGGCGGTCCGGGCCGCTGGGCACGAGTACCGCGCGGCCGTGACGGGCGGCACCCGCGAGGAGTTCCACTCCGCTCTGGAGGCCGTCGCGCACGGCGACGGTGCGGCCGTGGCGGTGCGAGCGGGTGCCGGGACGGGCAGGACGGCGTTCCTGTTCTCCGGGCAGGGCGGCCAGCGGCCCGGGATGGGCCGGGAGCTGTACCGGCGGTTCGCCGTGTTCGCCGCCGAACTCGACCGGGTCTGCGACCGGTTGGACACGTATCTGGAGGTGCCGCTGCGCTCGGTGATGTTCGCTGAGGCGGGCACCGAGCCGGCCGCTCTGCTGGACGAGACCCGGTTCGGGCAGCCGGCGGTCTTCGCCCTGCAGGTGGCGCTGTTCCGCCTCGTCGAGTCGTGGGGCGTGCGGCCCGACGCGCTGCTCGGGCACTCCGTCGGTGAGATCGCCGCCGCGCACATCGCCGGGGTCCTCGACCTCGCCGACGCCTGCGAACTGGTCGCCGAGCGCGGGCGGCTGATGCAGTCGGTGCCGGCACGCGGTGCGATGGTCACGATCCGGGCGAGCGAGGAGGAGGTCGCGCGGTCGCTGGCGGGCCTCACGGACTCGGTCGCGATCGCGGCGGTCAACGCCGCGGAGTCGACGGTGGTCTCCGGCGACGAGCAGGCCGTGGAACAGGTCGCGGCCCGGTGGGCGGAGCGCGGTCGCAAGACGACCCGGCTGCGGGTCAGCCACGCGTTCCACTCGCCGCACATGGACGGTGTCCTCGGCGAGTTCCGCGCGGTGGCCGGACGGCTCGCCTTCCAGGAGCCCACGCTGCCGGTCGTCTCCGGTCTGACCGGGCGGCGGGCCGACGCGGCGGAGCTGTGCGATCCGGGGTACTGGACGCGCCAGCTGCGGCACGCCGTACGCTTCCACGACGGGATGCGTACGCTGCGCGACCTGGGTGCCACCACGTTCCTGGAGATCGGTCCGGACGCGGCGCTGACGGCTCTGGCGGCCGGCGACGACACGGGCCACCGGATCGCGCTGCTGCGCCGGGACCGCCCGGAGCCGGCGACGCTGGTGGCGGCCGTGGCCGACGCCGCGCTGCGCGGGGCCCAGGTCGACTGGCGGGCGTTCTTCGCCCCGCTGGACCCGCGGCCGGTGCCGCTGCCCAACTACCCCTTCGAGGGCCGACGCTTCTGGCTCTCGTCCCCGGCGGTGCCCGCCCTGGCCGGGGATTCCGGCGGGCGCGGGCTGCTGTCGATGGCGACCTCCCTGTCGGACACCGGCGGGTGGCTGCTGAGCGGGCGGGTGTCACGCGGCACCCAGTCGTGGCTCGCCGAGCACACCGTGAACGGCGTGGCACTGGTGCCGGGCACGGTCTTCCTCGACCTGGCCGCGCACGCGAGCAGGATCACCGGGTGCGCCCGGATCGAGGAACTCGCCGTCGAGGCGCCCCTGGTGCTGCCGGAGAGCGGGGCGGTGGACATCCAGGTGATGGTGTCCGCACCGGACCCGCGGGGCACCCGCTCGCTGACTGTCAGCTCGCGCGTCCACGCGGCCCGCGAGGAGGGCGGCGAGCGGCCCTGGACCAGGCACGCCTCCGGGGTGCTGGGCGATCAGCCGGCCGCGCCGTTCGGGGACTTCCCCGCGGCATGGCCGCCGCCGGGCGCCGAGCCGATCGACCTCGACGGGCTGTACGACGCGCTGGCCGACGCCGGCGTGGGCTACGGTCCCGCCTTCCAGGGGCTCCGGGCGGCGTGGCGGGACGGTACGACGGTCTACACCGAGGCCGACGCGCCCGACGCCGACGCCACCGACGCCCAGGCCTCCGAGGCGGGCGGCGGCCCGGCGGGCCCGCACCCGGCGATGCTCGACGCGGCCATGCACGCGATGGCGAGCAGCCACCCGTCGCTGCACTCGGGCGGTGAGGTCCTGCTGCCGTACTCCTGGCACGGTGTCGATGTGCACGCCCGTGCCGCCGCCTCGATCCGCAGCAGGCTGACGCGTACCGGGCCGGACACCCTGGCCCTGGCCGTCACCGACGCCGACGGGAATCCCGTGCTGGCGGTGGAGGCGCTGCGGGTACGTCCGGTGGCGCTCGGCGCCGTCGGGGCCCGGCGGCACGAGGCCTACCGGCTCGGCTGGTCCCCGGTCGCCCGTCCCGGTGCGGCGGCCGGGCCCGTTCCGGTCGCCCTGCCGGTGGCGGCGTCCGCAACGGGCGGGCCCCAGGAGGTGCGGGCCACCGTGGCCCCGGTGCTGGACGCGGTGCTGCGGTGGGCGGCCGAGGAGGACTCGGGGCGGTCCCCGCTGGTCATCGTCACCCGAGGCGCCGTCGCCGCCGGGTCCGGTTCCCGGCCCACGGACCCGGCGGGCGCCGCCGTGTGGGGTCTGGTGCGCAGCGCGCAGGCCGAACACCCCGGCCGGTTCGTACTGCTGGACCTCGACGGCGACGGTGAAGGGCAGCTCGCGGACGACACCCTCGCTGCGGCGGTCGCCCTCGACGAGCCCCAACTGGCCCTGCGTCAGGGGCGCTTGTGGGCACCCCGGGTGACCGCGGCAGCGCTGACCGCGCCCGTCGGCCTCCCGCTCGCCCCGGAGGGAACCGTCCTGGTCACCGGCGGCACCGGCGCGCTGGGCGCGCTCGTCGCCCGGCACCTGGTCACCCGGCACGGCGCCCGGCACCTGTTGCTCGTCAGCCGCCGGGGCGCCGACGCGCCGGGGGCGCGGGAGCTGCGGGCGGAACTGACCGGACACGGCGCCGAGGTGACCGTCGCGGCCTGCGACACCGCCGACCGCGCGGCGCTCGCCGCCCTGCTCGCCGGCATCCCGGACGCGCATCCGCTCACGGCGGTGGTCCACACCGCCGGGGTGCTCGCCGACGCGGCGCTGGAGAACCAGGGACCCGACCGGCTCGACGCCGTGCTGCGGCCCAAGGCCGACGCCGCATGGCACCTGCACGAACTGACCGCCGACGCCGGTCTCGCGGCCTTCGTGCTGTTCTCCTCGGTCGCGGGCACGCTGGGCACACCGGGGCAGGCCAACTACGCCGCCGCCAACGCCTACCTGGACGCCCTCGCCCAGCTCCGCCGGGCCCAGGGACTGACCGCCACCAGTGTCGTGTGGGGGCCGTGGGCCGACGCGGCCGGTATGGCCGCCGACGAGCAGCGGGTGCGCCAGGCCGCCCTGGTGCCGCTGTCCGCGGCGGCGAACCTCGACCTGCTGGACGCCGCGATCACCGCGGACGAGCCGGTGCCGCTCGTCCTGCGCTTCGACCGCGCCGCCCTGCGTGCGCAGGAGGCGGCGCAGCTCGCGCCGGTGCTCCGCGAGCTGGCGGGCGCGCCGGCCCGCCGCCGGGGCGAGCGGACCCCGCTGCTGCGGCGGTTGCAGGGCCTCGGCAGGGCACAGCGGGAGCAGGTGCTGCTGACCGCGGTGCGGGAGACCGTCGCGGCGGTACTGGGGCATGACGGCACCGACCGCATCGCCGCGGAACGGGAGTTCGGCGAGCTGGGATTCGACTCGCTGACCGGTATCGACCTGCGCAACCGGCTCTCCACCGCCACCGGACTGCGCCTGCCGGCCACGCTCGTCTTCGACTACCCCACCCCGGCGGCGCTGGCCGGGTACCTCGGCACCGAGCTGCTGGAGCCGCGGGAGGCGCAGCCGGTCCCGGCGCGGACCAGCGCGCCGGCGGCGGACGAGCCGATCGCGATCATCGGGATGGCCTGCCGGTTCCCCGGCGAGGTCCGTTCCCCCGAGGACCTTTGGCACCTCGTCAGCGAGGGGGCCGACGCGATCGGGCCGTTCCCCGTCAACCGTGACTGGAACGTCGAGGACCTCTTCGACCCGGCGCCCGAGCGGCACGGGAAGTCCTACACCCGCCAGGGCGGCTTCCTGTACGACGCCGACCTGTTCGACCCGCACTTCTTCGGGATGAGCCCGCGCGACGCGATGGCCACCGACCCCCAGCAGCGGCTGCTGCTGGAGACCGGCTGGGAGGTACTGGAACGCGCCGGCATCGATCCGGCGGCCCTGCGCGGCAGCCGTACGGGCGTCTTCACCGGGGTCATGTACAGCGACTACGGCGCCCGGCTGGCGTACACGCCGGTCGAGGAGTACGAGGGGTACCTCGGCACCGGCAGCGCGGGCAGCATCGCCTCCGGCCGGGTCGCCTACACCTTCGGTTTCGAGGGTCCGGCGATCACGGTGGACACGGCCTGCTCGTCGTCGCTGGTCAGCCTGCACCTGGCCGTACGGGCCCTGCGCAACGGCGAGTGTGACCTGGCGCTCGCCGGCGGCGTGACCGTCATGGCGACCCCGGCGCCCTTCGTCGAGTTCAGCCGGCAGCGCGGCCTCGCCCCGGACGGACGGTGCAAGGCGTTCGGTGCTGCGGCCGACGGAGTCGCCTGGGCCGAAGGAGTGGGACAGCTGCTGGTCGAACGGCTCTCGGACGCCCGTCGCAACGGTCACCAGGTGCTGGCGGTGGTCCGCGGCTCGGCCGTCAATCAGGACGGCGCCAGCAACGGGCTCACCGCGCCCAACGGCCCCTCCCAGCAGCGGGTGATCCGGCAGGCGCTGGACGACGCCGGTGTGCGGCCGGCCGACGTCGACGCGGTGGAGGCTCACGGCACGGGCACACCCCTGGGCGACCCGATCGAGGCGCAGGCGCTGATGGCCGTCTACGGTCAGGACCGGCCCGACGGCCGGCCGCTGTGGCTCGGCTCGGTCAAGTCCAACATCGGTCACGCCCAGGCCGCCGCCGGTGTCGCCGGTGTCATCAAGATGGTCGAGGCCCTGCGCCGGGGTCGGCTGCCGCGCACGCTGCACGCCGACACGCCGTCCCCGCACGTCGACTGGTCGGCGGGCGGCGTCGCGCTGCTGCAGCAGGACCAGGCCTGGCCCGACCACGAGGGCCCGCGCCGCGCCGGAGTGTCCGCGTTCGGTATCAGCGGCACCAACGCCCACGTCATCCTGGAGGCACCGGACACCGAGGCCGTCGTACCCGAGCAGACCGGGCAGGAACGCGTCGGGGACGCCGGGCAGGAGCGGACCGGGGAGGCCGGGGCCGCCCCGGTGGTGCCCTGGCTGCTGTCGGCCCGCACGGACGCGGCACTCGGCGAACAGGCGGCGCGATTGCGCGACTTCGTCCTGGAACACCCGGAACACGCTCCCGCCGACCTGGCCCGTGCGCTGGGCACCCGGTCGGTTCTCGAACGGGGTGCCGCCGTGGTCGGGCGGACCCGCCAGGACCTGCTGGCGGGGCTGGAGACGCTGGCCGCGGGCCGCGGCGCACCGCACGTCCTGCGCGGCGGCCCCGGGGAGCGCGGGGCGACCGCCTTCCTGTTCTCCGGTCAGGGCTCCCAGCGGGCCCGGATGGGCAGCGGTCTGTACGCGGCCCACCCCGAGTTCCGGCGTGCGCTGGACGAGGTGTACGAGCACTTCGACGGGCTGCTGGACCGGCCGTTGCGCGAGCTGATGTTCGCGCCCGCCGGGACCGCCGAGGAGGACCTGCTCCACGAGACCCGCTACACGCAGCCCGCGCTGTTCGCCCTGGAAGTGGCCCTGTACCGGCTGCTGCAGGGCTGGGGCGTCGTGCCCGACTTCCTGCTGGGTCACTCGGTCGGCGAACTGGCCGCCGCGCATGTCGCGGGCGTGCTGTCCCTGCCGGACGCCTGCGCGCTCATCGCGGCGCGTGGCAGGCTGATGCACGCGGTGGCCGGAACCGGCGCGATGGTGGCGATCGGCGCAGGTGCGGACGACGTGCGCGCCTCGCTGGCCGGCTGGGAGGACAAGGTCGGCATCGCCGCCGTCAACGGGCCGGCGGGCACCGTGGTCTCCGGCGACGAGGTCGCCGTCATGTCCGTCGTCGACGAGTGGGCCGCACGTGGCGCCAGGACCAAGCGCCTGCTGGTCAGCCACGCCTTCCACTCGCCGCTGATGAGGCCGGTGACGGACGCCTTCCGCCGGGTCGCCGAGGGGCTGCGCTACGCGGAGCCCGCCATCCCGCTGGTGTCCACCGTCACCGGGACCGTCGTGGAGCCCGGCACGATGGCGTCGGCCGGCTACTGGGTCGACCAGGTGCTGCGACCGGTGCTGTTCGCGGACGGCATCGCGACCCTGCACGCCGCCGGGGTGCGCGGCTACCTCGAACTCGGCTCCGACGCGCTCGCCTCCCTCACCCCGGACTGCCTGCCCGACCAGGACCCCCGGCCGCTGGTCGCCGCCCTGCTCCGCAAGGACCGGCCCGAACCGGAGTCGGTGACCGCCGCGCTGGCCCACGCCCGGCTGCACGGCGTACCGGTGAACCTGGCGGCGGTGCTGCCGGGCGCCCGTCCGATCCCGGGGCTGCCCACGTACCCGTTCCAGCGGGAGCGGTTCTGGCTCTCCCGGCCCGCCGGCTCCGGTGACCCGGCGGGTCTCGGCCTGGACCGCACGACCCACCCCTTCCTCGGCGCCGGGACCGAACTGCCGGACGGCGGCCTGCTGTTCACCGGCCGGATCTCCGCGCAGACCCAGCACTGGCTCGCCGACCACACCCTCCACGGCACCCCGGTCCTCCCCGGCAGCGCGCTGGTGGAGCTGGCCCTGTACGCGGGCGGGCGGTCCGCTTGCGACCGGGTCGACGAATTCGACCTGGCCGCTCCGCTCGTCCTCCCCGAGACCGGGGCCGTGCACCTGCAGGTGGTCACCGGCGCGCCCGACGCGGACGGGCGACGCGCCGTCACCGTACGCTCGCGCGGGGCCGGTTCGGCCGACGAGGCCTGGACCGCCCACGGGCAGGGCATCCTGGGCCGCGCCGCAGCCGACCGGCCGGCGGCAGCGGCGGGCGCGTGGCCTCCGCCGGGCGCGCGGCCCGCCGACACCACCGAGATCTACCAGCGGCTCGCCGGCCTCGGTCTCGGCTACGGCCCCGCCTTCCGCGGCCTGCGGGCGGTGTGGCGGGACGGTGACGAGGTGCTGGCCGAGGTACGGCTGCCCGGCACGCCGACGCCCGGCTTCGCCATCCACCCCGCCCTGCTGGACGCGGCGCTGCACACCTTGGCGTACGCCCACACCGGGGTGGACCCGGCCGCCGGTGCTCCGGTGCCGTTCTCCTGGTCGGGCGTCAGCGTGCCCGGCGCCCCCACGGACACGCTGCGGGTCCGGCTGACCCGGGCGGACAGCGGCTTCACGCTGCGGCTGACCGACGAACAGGGCGGCGTGGTCGCCCTGATCGACTCGCTGTCGGTGCGGAACCTGGCCCCCGACCGGCTCACGGCGGCACCGGACGAGCAGGACCGGGCGAGGTTCACCGTCTCGTGGACCGAGGTCGCGCTCCCGGCACCCGCGGACGGCCAGGACGCCGCTCCGGTCGCCGGGCTGGACGAGATAGCGCCGGACGCCGTACCCGTGCCGGAGCTGCTGCTGGTGGACTGCTCGCGGGGCCCCGACACCGGCGCCGACCCGGCCGAGCAGGCCCGTCAGGCGACCGGACAAGCGCTCGGCGCCGTCCAGGCGTTCCTCGCCGAGGACCGGTTCACCGGCTCCCGGCTGGGCGTGGTGACCCGGTCGGCGGTGGCCGCTGTGCCCGGCGACACCGTCGACGATCTCGCGGGCGCGGCGGTCGGCGGGCTGGTCCGCTCCGCGCAGACCGAGAACCCGGATCGTATCGTCCTGGTCGACACCGACGGCACCGAGGCGTCCGGGCGAGCCGTGCGCGCCGCGCTGCTCGCCGGTGAACCGTGGCTCGCGCTGCGGGACGGGCGGGCGTACGCCGCCCGGCTGACCCGCATCGGTACCGAGGAGGCCGGCGCCTCGCGCGTCACCGCGACCGGTGCCGCGTTCGCTCCCGAGGGGACGGTCCTGGTCACCGGCGGCACGGGGGCGCTCGGCGCCCTGGTCGCCCGGCACCTGGTCACCGAGCACGGCGTACGCCACCTGCTGCTCACCAGCCGCAGCGGCCTCGCCGCGGCGGGCGCGGAGGAGCTGCTGGCGGAGCTGTCCGACCTCGGCGCCCGGGCGACCGCGGCGGCCTGCGACGTCGGCGACCGCGCCGCGCTGGCAGAACTGCTCGCCTCGATCCCCGACGCTCACCCCCTCACGGGGGTGGTCCACGCCGCGGGTGTCCTGGACGACGCGACGGTCTCCGGCCTGACCGCCGACCGGATCGCCGGCGTCCTGCGGCCCAAGGCGGACGCGGCCTGGCATCTGCACCGGCTCACGGAGGACCTGGACCTCGCGCACTTCGTGCTGTTCTCCTCCGCCTCGGGCGTCCTCGGCGGGGCGGGACAGGGCAACTACGCGGCGGCCAACGCGTTCCTCGACGCGCTCGCGGGGCACCGGCGCGACCGCGGCCTGGCCGCCACCTCCCTCGCCTGGGGAATGTGGACGACGGACGGCACCATGACCCGGGGTCTCGGCTCGGCCGACCGGGCCAGGATCGACCGCGGCGGGATGCTGCCCATCGACGCACGGCAGGGCCTGGCCCTGTTCGACGCCGCTCTGCGATCCGACCGCGCGACGTCCACGCTCACCCGGCTCGACCTGCCCACCCTGCGGGCGCAGGCCGAGGCCGGCACGCTGCCCGCGATCCTGCGCACCCTGGTCGGTACGCCGCGTCAGCGCCGTGACACCGGGGACGGGCCGTCGCTGCCACAGCGGCTCGCCGGCCGGACCGAGGCCGAACAGACCGAACTGCTGCTGGAGTTCCTCCGCCAGGAGATCTCGGTCGTCCTCGGGCACGCCGGAGCGGGCACGGTCGAGCTCAATCGAGGCTTCCTGGAGCTCGGCCTGGACTCCCTCACCGCGATAGAGCTCCGCAACCGGCTGAGCGACGCGGCAGGCCGCCGGCTGCCGGCCACCACACTGTTCGACTACCCGACACCGCGCAAACTCGCCGCGCGCCTGCGTGAGTTGCTGGCGCCGGCCGGGACGTCGCCCGCCACCGACGGCAGTGGTACGGCCGATGTACCGGACGCGGTGCTCCGGAAGATCATCGCGTCCGTCCCGCCGGAGCGTCTGCGCGCGGCGGGGCTGCTGGACGCCGTCCTCGGCCTCGCCGACGACGCCGGCCGGCCCGGCAGCGCACCGCCGGAGGACGAGGAGCAGGACCTGCTCGACGCGGATGTCGAGGACCTCGTCCGCATCGCCCTCACCGACCCCGACTCGTGACCGCCCAAGAACAGACGGAGCCGACGATGAACATGCCTGCCGAGAAGGTGGTCGAAGCGCTACGCACGTCGCTGGTGGAGAACAAGCGCCTACGACGTGAGCTGCAACTGCGGATCGATGCGGCGACCGAACCGATCGCCATCGTGGGGATGGCCTGCCGCTACCCCGGCGGCGTGCGCTCACCGGAGGAGCTGTGGCATCTCGTCGCCTCCGGCACCGACGCCATCGGCCCCTTCCCGCGCGACCGTGGTTGGGACGTGGAGGCGCTGTACGACCCCGATCCGGACGCGCCCGGCAGGTCGTACGTGCGCGAGGGCGGGTTCCTCGACGGCGCCGCGGACTTCGACGCCGCGTTCTTCGGGATCAGTCCGCGCGAGGCCCTGGCGACGGACCCGCAGCAGCGGCTGCTGCTGGAGACGAGCTGGGAGGCGTTCGAGGACGCGGGGCTCGATCCCGAGGCCTTCCGCGGCAGCCGCACCGGCGTCTTCACCGGCGTCATGTACGGCGACTACGCCGCACGTCTGCGCCGGATGCCGGAGGGCCTGGAGGGTCAGGTGGTCACCGGCAGCGCGGGAAGCGTGGCGTCCGGCCGGCTCTCCTACACCTTCGGCTTCGAGGGTCCGGCCGTCACCCTGGACACGGCGTGCTCGTCGTCGCTGGTGGCGCTGCACCTGGCCGCCCAGTCGCTGCGCAACGGCGAGTGCGACCTGGCCCTCGCGGGCGGTGTCACGGTCATGGCGACGCCCGTGGCGTTCACCGGATTCAGCCGTCAGCGCGGCCTCGCACCGGACGGGCGGTCGAAGCCGTTCGCCGCGGCGGCCGACGGGGTGGTCTGGAGCGAGGGGGTGGGCTTGCTGCTGGTGGAGCGGTTGTCGGACGCGCGCCGCAACGGGCACCACGTCCTCGCCGTCGTGCGCGGCTCCGCCGTCAACCAGGACGGCACCTCCAGCCAGCTGTCGGCCCCCAACGGTCCCTCGCAGCAACGGGTGATCCGCCAGGCCCTGGCCAACGCCGGTCTCGCCCCCGCCGACGTCGACCTGCTCGAGGCCCACGGCACCGGCACCAAACTGGGCGACCCCATCGAAGCCCAGGCACTGCTCGCCACCTACGGCCAGGACCGACCCCACGACCAACCCCTCTGGCTCGGCTCCATCAAATCCAACATCGGCCACACCCAAGCCGCCGCCGGCGTCGCCGGCATCATCAAAGCCGTCCAGGCCATGCGCCACGGCATCATGCCCCGCACCCTCCACCTCGACCAACCCACCCCCCACGTCGACTGGAACACCGG
>NZ_JBVJMF010000040.1:0-16752 GCF_055584345.1 Streptomyces sp. NPDC104106 | reverse complement strand
TTCGCGATCTCCCATAACCCGTCCGGAACAATCCAACTCCACGTACCCCGCCCCATGTCGAGTTCAACGACGCCTCACCACATAGGACACGGTCTTAGAGGTCGTTTCCTTTGGCGTGATCATTCGTTGAGCCGTGCATGACGGATCTGATTGAGCGGTTGGTGCCGGATGAGTTATGGACGCTGTTCCGGCGGGTGGTTCCGCCGACGGAGGTGATACGTCCGCAGGGCGGTGGCCGACGGCGGTCGGGGGACCGCGAATGCCTGGCGGCGATCATCTTCGTGGCCACCTCGGGGTGCACCTGGCGGCAGTTGCCCCCGGTGTTCGGCCCTGCCTGGCCGACGGTCTACCGGCGTTTCGCCCGGTGGAGCCAGGACCGGGTCTGGGCTCGGCTGCACCGCGTTCTCCTGGACGAGCTCGGGGCCAGAGGGGAGCTGGACTGGTCGCGGTGCGCCATCGACTCCGTCAGCCTCAGGGCCGCAAAAGGGGGCCACTGACCGGACCGAATCCGACCGACCGCGGCAAGAACGGATCGAAGATCCACCTGATCACGGACCGGAACGGTCTACCTCTGTCGCTGGGCATCTCCGGCGCCAACATGCATGACAGCCTCGGCCTGAAGCCGCTGGTCCGGGGAATCCCGCCGATCCGCTCCCGGCGTGGCCCACGTCGCCGGCGACCGGCCAAGCTCCACGCCGACAAGGGCTACGACTACGACCACCTGCGCCGATGGCTCCGCAAGCGAGGCATCCGCCACCGCATCGCCCGCAAAGGCATCGAGTCCTCGCAGCGGCTGGGCCGTCACCGCTGGGTCGTCGAGAGGACCGTGTCCTGGCTGGCCGGCTGCCGACGCCTGCACCGCCGCCACGAGCGAAAGTCAGAACACTTCCTCGCCTTCGTCGGTATAGCAGCAGCCCTCATCTGTCACCGCCGGCTCACCAAATGAAACGGCGTCTTAGAGCGAAGAGGCATGCAGCCCGACCAAACAACGGGCTGCATCGCCTGCGATTTTCGGCTCGCATGGGACTCGTCGGCTGCGAGGCACCCACGATTCCACGTCCACTTGCGGCACCGGCCCTTGTTCCTGGTGCAGTTCCCTCGAACCGTTGGACACGTGAAGTGGAAGATCTTGCCCGGCCGCGTCCCGAGCAGGCTGCAAAGCCGCAGGTCGATCGAGAACTAAAAAGGAAGATCGGCCGGAGAACCTACACGACGGCGGCTGGCTCCCCCCGACCAAACCAGAGGAAGACAGCCGCCGCAGCATGTCAGGACTACCCCGAGCCCGCAGAAATGTCACACCTCGCCGCAGACCGCGGGCTGCACTACCCTGGATCTCCGCAAGCCCCGGTGGACTGCTGACGCTGGTCATGTCGCCGGGGCTGAGACATATCTGAGCCAGTCGAGTGACCTGGCCACACGAGGGTGACCTTCGTCACCTGATACGGTGACCGCCGCGATGGAATGCGGGGCGACGTCGCCGCGTGACGGCCTGCTCTCTTTAATCGCCGGACGGGCGGAGCGGGATGACATTGCCGAGGACAGGTTGGTCCTGGCTGACGGGTTGCCGGAGGATGAGGACGGCTGCCGCGAGGGCCATCTGCTCGGCTCGATGCCGGGACTCGGCCTCGGCAGCCCTGGAATCCTTGAGAGCTTCCTTCAGGCGGACGACCTCTTTGCGAAGCCGCCTTTCGAGTTCCGGGGTCTGGTGCGTTTCGGTACGGACCCGCGCGTAGAACTCTTCCTTGAGATCGGCGTGGCGCTTCTGCAGAGCCATGCGGTGAACGCCCGCCTCCGCAGCGAGCGCGGACAGTCGGCGTGTGTTGCCGCTCCTATGCCGAAGCTATCAGAGGAAGGAGCGGCGGGGTGTCGTCTTCCACGTCCCGGCCGAGATGCACATTCTTATCGGCATGACCCGACTTGAAAAGGGGGCCGTGCCCCGCAGACAGACGGCACCCTTCCCTTGCTGCCCACGTCCCAGTTGCCCGTTTGGGGCAGCAAGATGACAGTCCATGTCGTCCCACGGCCCGAGGGTGCGGTGATGGTCCTGAAATCCCGCGTCGTTGGAGTCGTTGTCGTCGTAGCGGCCTCGGCTCGGGTCGTGTGCGGGGCTGAGCATCCCTTCCGGCCGCACGACGGTGATGTCATTGTCGGAGAGCGACTTCGCCATGAGGTTCTTCCTATCTGCATAGCTTCGTGAGCGAGGCCATGTGCTGTCGGATGCTTTGGTCGGCGATCTGTCGATCAGGATTCCGCGGGCACTGTGAGGTTGCGGCTACGCGCCAGCAGAGCTGCGTAGTGGCCTGCGCGGGAGAGCAGTTCCCGGTGGGTGCCGCGTTCGGTGATGCGGCCGTGGACGAGTACCACGATCTGGTCGGCGTTGCGAATGGTGGACAGTCGGTGCGCGATGGTGAGAGTGGTACGGCCTGTGGCGAGGGTGTCCAGAGCCTGTTGCACGGCCGCTTCCGTGCGGGTGTCCAGAGCGCTGGTCGCTTCGTCGAGTACGAGCACCGGTGGGTTGCGCAGTATGGTGCGGGCGATGGCGAGACGTTGCTTCTCCCCGCCGGAGAAGCGGTAGCCGCGTTCTCCGACGATGGTTTCGTAGCCGTCGGGCAGGCTGGCGATGAGGTCGTGGATCTGTGCCGCTCGGGCGGCGGCCACCAGTTCGTCCTGGGTGGCGCCGGGTTTGGCGAAGCGCAGGTTGTCGCTGATTGTGGTGTGGAACAGGTGGGTGTCCTGCGAGACGACGCCGACGACGTCGGCCAAAGTGGCGTAGGACAGGTCACGCACGTCCGTGCCGTCGATGGTGATACGTCCGCGGGTGGCATCGTAGAGGCGGGGCACGAGGTAGCCGAGGGTGGTTTTCCCGGCCCCGGTCGGGCCGACGACGGCGACATGGGTGCCTGGGGGGATGTCTAGGATGATGTCGCGCAGTATCGGTCGTTCTTCATAGGAGAAGCTGACGCCCTCGAACCGGAGGTGGCCGCGCGGCTTGCGAAGCGGCACGGGGCGGACGGGTTCGGGAACGTCGACGGGAAGATCCAGGTATTCGAAGACCCTTTGGAACAGGGCCAGGGAGCTCTGGACGGTGACGCCGACCTGGAGGAGTTGGACGGTCGGCCCGAACAAACCCTGTTGGAGGGTAGTGAAGGCGACGAGAGTACCCAGGGAGATGGCGAGCCGACCGTGATTGGCCGTGAAGCCGGCCGTCGCGTAGACCAGAACGGGCATCGCCGACATGACCAGTTGGATGGCTGACTGACGCCAGCGGCCGGCCATGCTGGAGCGTACGGTGAGCCGGGTGAGGGTCTGCGACTGGTGCGCGAACTCCCGGGTCAGGGTCTCGGTGCGGTTCATGATCCTGGCGAGCAGGAAGCCGTTCACGGAGAGAGACTCCTCCACCAGGGTCGACAGCAACGCCAGCTGCTTCTGCCGTTCGAGGGTGATCTCTCGCCGCTCGTTGCCGACCCTGCGGCTGATCCACGCGAACATCGGAAGGATAAACAGGGACGCGAGCGTCAGCCGCCAGTCGAGAGCAACCATCGCGATGAGGCTGCCGGCAAGGCTTGCAATGCTGCCCACGATGGTGGTGGCGACGGTGGTCACCGTCGCCGCCATCCCTCCGATGTCGTTGGCGATCCTCGACTGCATCTCGCCGGTGCGGGTGCGGGTGAAAAAGGCCAGGGACATGCGATGCAGGTGGGTGTAGACCGCATTGCGCAGGTCGTTCATGACGGCTTGGCCGACCGACAGCGACAGATAGGACTGGACGACACCGATGACCGTGGTCGTGGCGGCCAGCCCCACCATGCCGCCGGTCAGCGCGGCCAGCAGCCTGGTTCTGCCCTGCGGCAGGGCCACGTCCATGATCTGCCGCAGGAGGAACGGTGAGACCAGTGACATCACCGCGGACATCACGATCAGGCCGAACACCACAACCAGCTTGGCACTGTACGGTCGGAAGAGCCTGAAGATCCGACGCAACGGGACGTGCTGTTCCTGCTGCGACTCCTCGATCACCGCAATCCCCTCGTCATTCACTCACCCATCGGCAAGCGTGAGGAATCCCTCGCGCACCAGTGTGCGCAGCAAGGTCAGCCGTCCCGGATCGTCCAGATCTCCGGGGATGTCCTTCGCTGTCACACCCTCGTTCCCGCTTCCGGCGACAAAGCGCAGCTCGTCCGCGACCGCGGCGGGCAGCCTGACCACCTTGTTGTGGAACGCCAGGTCGGCCCACTCCTCGGTGACGGTGAGGCGCCAGCGCAGCCGGTATCGCTTGCGCAGCAGCGTGGTAAGGGCGAGGGTTTCGAGTTGGTCAAGGTCGGTGAGGTGGCCGGCGAGGACCGGTCCGGCGATCGACACCGCTCGCGTCACCGAGTCTTCGACGATGTCCGTCGGAGACAAGGCGGTCGGCAACACGTTCAATAGTTCAGCGACCGTGAGGGCGGCCTCCTTCTGCAGAGGCGTCTGTTGGGCGAATCCCATCGGAAGGGACCTGCGAAAGCGCACGTCCTGGCTGAACAGGCGACGCAGGGCGTCTTCGATCACCTCGCCGTAGAGCAGGGGGTGCACACCGATGGTGACGTGGATGGAAGCGGTGTCGTTCGAAGTCGCCGAGTGAACTGCCCCTCGAGGCAAATAGAGCAGGTCTCCGGGGCTTAGGTCGAACTCCTGCTCGGCGGCGGGCTCCGGTTGCGATTTGTCGTACAGTTCGTGCTGCAGGGGCAGTTCGTGAGGCTGTGTGGACAGCCGCCACCGCTTGGTGCCGTGGATCTGTGCCACGAACACGTCGTGGGTGTCGTAGTGGGACACGAACCCGCGGGCTCCGGGTGGAGTGACGTAGACATTGGCCTGGATGCGGGCGCTGAGCTCGGCTCCCAGCGTGTCGGCCAGTCTTTGCAGGCCGGTATGGGACTGTTCGAGAGCGTTGAGGACAACGGTGGAGCCGCTCCGGTAGGAGGCGTAGAGCTCCTCCAGCGCGTTGGCGCCTCCGTTCGGGCCGCGGGAGGCCGCGACCGAGGTGAGTGGTGTCTCCTTGCCCTCCATGACGACCCGGAGGCTGCTCAACCGCCCCCCGGACAAGGACAGCGCCGCATCCACGTCCTGCAAGGTCAACAGATCGGTGAAGTACTGCGAGTCGTCTCGCTGGACGAGGAGGGGCCGGCGTTCCCAGTAGTCCTGGCGGAACACCTCGAGATTGATCGGATGGATGAGTCGCGAGAGATCAGAGAAAGGCTGCGCGGACAGCGCAGCCCCTCCCTGATCCGCAAGAAGGGTCATCGACGATTCTCCTCACGGATGCGGATCACGGTTCGTGCAGTCGGGATCAGTCGTCCTGGTCGTACCACCCAGGCACGTCCAACCAGTTGTTGTCGTCCTTCTGGTGCGCGCTGCCGTCCAGGTTGCTGAGCGGACTTGCCGTCCCCGAGGGGCGGACGACGATGATGTCTGCCGGGTCGAGCGACTTGGCCATTGCTGAACACCTCCTCTCGTGAGATCTCTACGGGTCGAACTTTTCTCGTGATCCCGCTCATGCCGAGCGGGACGTCCCTTCAGCGACGCGGGTCTTGATGGATCCGGGTGCCCGGCGTCGTTCCTCGACCGAGACGCTGTCCGGCGCCGGCCATGCACCAGGTTTCTGGGTCAGCTTGTTGTTGCGCACCTCCCAATCGCCGCTCGCAACAAAAGCCCAAGTCGCGCGCTGCGCCACGTAGTCGGCTGGAACGTGAGCTTCCCCTCTTACTGTGGAGATCGCGACCAGGGGATAGCTGGGGGCATGGCATCCGGGAAGCGCAGCTACGGCGGCCCCACCGCCGACACGGAGGTCACCGCGGTTCCGCGGGATCCGAACCTGTCCTCGGCGCCCGGGATGCGGCGAAGCCGAAGTCGCAGTAACGGGTGTGGCGTGAGGGGCCGGCCTGGTTGGTGCTGTCGGTGGACTACCAGCGCACCCTCAAGGCGCTCGCGGACCGTGTCCGGCTAGGTCAAGGACCGCTGTCCTGCCAGGAGATGGCCGCGGGGTTCGATATGGACGTGGTGCCGCCGCGGGTGGAAGCACTGCTGTCGAAGGCGAAGCGGCTGGTGGCACGCGGCTGGCTGGCAGAGCCGGCGTCCGGCCGGTTCACACCTGCCCACGGCGTGAGCGGGCCGGGCGGCGGGTCATGAGCAGGACCATCGCCTCGGCGCTGGTGGTGTGTTCGAAGTCGCGGAGGAGGACGGCGATCCCTTGCGGTGTGCCCGCGACACCCAGCTATGCAGCGTTCCCGGATGCACGCCCAGGTCCCCAGCCACCTCCGGAATCGGCTTCCCAGTCCCCATCACGATCCGTACCGACCCCTCCTGGAATTCAGCGCCGTCCGGAGACAGCACGGCATCGACCCGCCTGCGGGCGATAGCCCATTCCTGCCATTACAGCTCGGCCGCGGCCAACTTGGCCTGAATGCTGTCGGCCTCCTCGCGCAGCCTGTCAACTCGACGTCGAGCGGCGAGCTCGTGCTGTTCCAGTAGCCCGACGACCGACGGCATTCGCGACCTCCCGGGGCGGCGACGACCCGACGGGCCACCACTCCCACGGATCACCACTCCTATCCCCGACCAGCGGAAACGCGTCGATCACGCCCGGAAAGACAACAGCTTGTAACCGGCCGTCGCCCCAGCGCGGGAGCCCGGCGCGGGGGCGACGGCGGTGGGTGAGAACCCATCAGGCGCGGCATGGCTGTGCGTACGAGATTTCCCTTATGTAGTTCCGCCATTGCGCCGGGGTAAGTTGACCGGCGGTGCTGGCGCAGATCCGGCGTTTTGCCTGGCCAAGTCCGAGGGGCGTGAGCTCGATCGCTCCGTCGGGTCCCGCTGTGGCCAGGAGCTGTCCGTCCGGGCGGTACGCGGCCGTCTCTATCGCTTGGGTGTGCCCTGCGGTGAGTGCCTTGCCCCAGGGGGCGGGTCGAGTGAGGTCGGTCAGATCCCACAGCAGGACGCTTTGGTCCTCGCCGGCGGAGGCCAGGGTGTGGCCGTCCCCGCCGAAGCCCACCCAGGTCACCCGGCCGGTGTGACCGATCAGCGAGCTGCCGATGGGCGAGGCGTGCGCTGGGGTGCTGACGTTCCACAGGCGTACGTCGTGGCCGACACCGGCGGTGGCCAGCAGCCGTCCGTCGGGGCTGAAGGCGCCCCACAGGGTGCCGCCTGTGTCGCCGGTGCGGAGGGCCTGCAGGGGCCTGGGACGGGCTGGGTCGCGGATGTCCCACAGGCGTACTTTGTCGTCCTCGCTGGTGCTGGCGAGGGTGTGGCCGTCTGGGCTGACGCCCGCCCAGTGGACAAAGCTGATGTGGCCGCTTAGGGGGCTGCCCAGGGCGGCGGGGCGTGCGGGGTCGGTGACGTTCCACAGTCGGAGGCTGTGCTTGGGGCCGCCTGTGACAAGTACATGCCCGTCAGGGGTGAAGGCCAGCACGCCATCGGCCTGGTCGGCGCTGCCGGTGCGGATCAGGCCGGCCCGCCGGGGACGGTCCGGAGTGGAGACGTCCCACAGCCAGACGGTCCCGTCGCTGTCGGCGCTCGCCAGCAACCGGCCCCGCGGCTGGAACACCATCCGGATGGCGAGGTCCTGCTCCGGCAGCTCGGTCAGCTGCCTGCCCCGCGCTGGATCGCGGACGTCCCACAGCCGTACCCTCCCGGCGCTCGCGCTGGCCAATATACGGCCGTCCCCGCGGTAGGCGATGCCGGTGACGCTGCCGAGATGGCCTGCTAGGACGGCGCGCGGCAGATGCCACAGTCGTACGGTGTGGTCGTCGCTCACGCTGGCCAGAGACCGCCCATCGGGGCTGAACGCCAGCCAGTTGACGAATCCGGTGTGCCCGATCAGAGGCTGCCCGAGCAGAGCTGGATGCTGCGGGTCGGAGACGTCCCACAGCCGGATGGTGTGGTCCGCGCCGCCAGTGGCGAGTGTCCGGCCGTCCGGTGAGAACGCCACCGCGAGCAGGGTACCGGTGTGACCGGTCAGCGGGTCACCCAGTGTCTTGGCGTGCGCGGGGTCCGACACGTCCCAGAGCCGTACCTTCTGATCGTTGCCCACGCTGGCCATGAGCTTGCTGTCCCGGCGGAAAGCGACCGCGTAGACGACATCGGGGTTACTCAGCGGCTTCGACCACTGCTGCGGGCGGGCCGGGTCGGTGACGTTCCACAGTCGGATCATGTGATCGTGGCCGGGGGCCGCCACCGTACGGCCGTCCGGGCTGAAAGCGGCCGAGGCGACAGCGTCCTGCGCCCCGGTGAGCGGGCGGCCCAGTGCCTTGGCGTGCGCCGGGTCGGAAACGTCCCACAGCCGCACAGTGCGGTCGTAGCTGGCGGTGGCCAGGGTGCGCCCGTCGCGGCTGAACGACACAGAAAAGACCATGTCGCGGTGCCCGGTCAGCGGCCTGCCCAGGGCCCTCGGGTGCGCTGGGTCGCGGACGTCCCACAGCCGGGCGGTACGGTCCCGGCCTGCGCTGGCCAGGGTGTGACCGTCCGGGGAGAACTGCAGCCAGTACACCCAGTCGGTGTGCCCGGCCAGCGGCCTGCCGAGCGGGACGGGGTGGGCGGGGTCGGCCAGGCTCCACAACCGGATGGTGTCGTCCCCGGCCCCGGTGGCGAGGGTGCGCCCGTCCGGTGAGAAGGCCACCGCGTACACCGCCTGGGTGTGGCCGTACAGTACGGAGGACAGCGCGATGTTCTGTGTGTCCAGCAGGCCCGCGGCGGCTTCCCGGTCCGACCGCAGCCGGTGCGCCGCCACATACATCCGCGCCGCCAGCGACGGATCGGTCGCATTCAACTGGCCCGCCTCGGCCACCACCTGCTCGGCCACCGCGCGGTCACGGCCGGCGCGGGCCAGCGAGCGCTGCTGGAAGGCGATGACAGCGACCGCCGACGCGAGCAGAAGAAGGGCGGACACCGCGGCCAGCAGCGCCCGGATACGCCGGGCGGTGCGAGCCGCCAGCCGCCGCTCCTGTTCGCGGGCGGCGATGCTGGCGTCGAGGAACGCGGCCTCGGACGGCGTGAGATCCCCGCGATACCCCGTGAGGCACTCCTCGGCCGTGGCCAGGCGGGTGCCGCGGTACAGGGCTCCAGGATCCCGGTCGAGCGTGTCCCAGGCGCGGGCGGCCTCGGTGAGCTGGCGGTGGACCCGAAGCCGTTCGCGGGCACCGTCGATCCAGGACTGCAGTCGCGGCCAGGCGGTGATCAACGCTTCGTGCGCCAGGTGCACCATGTCGCCGTCGAGTGTGACCAGCCGCGCCCGGGCCAGTTGCTCCAGTACCGAGGCCGTGTCGGTGGGCCGGCCGGTGGCGCCGAGCGCCTGCAGTTCGGCGTGCTCGGCGGGACGGCTGGTGTCCTGGGCCCCTTCGCCGGGTGTGATCAGGCGCAGCAGGATACGCCGGGCGACCTCGGCACGTTCCGGCGAGAGGCGGGTGTACAGCTCTTCGGCGGTGCGGGTGAGGGCGCCGTGTACACCGCCTGCGGCCTCGTAGGCGGCCAGGGTGAGGGTGCGGCCTCTGCGGCGGCGCCAGGTCTCCAGCAACGCGTGGGACATGAGCGGCAGTCCGCCGGGCTCCTCGGCTACGTCCTCCACGATCCTCGCCGTCAACGTGCGCTCCACGATCAGCCCCGCGGCCGCGGCGGGTTTGACGATCGCGTCGCGCAGTTCGGCCGACCCCATGGGGCCGAGCAGGAAGGTGGCGTCGGTGAGGGCGGCGGCGAGCAGGCGATGCTCGGCGCAGCGGCTGAAGAAGTCCGCTCGCACCGCGATCACCACCCGCAGTCTGCTCTCCGGTTCCACCGCGCTCACCAGCAGGTCAAGAAATGCCGCACGCTCCGCTGTGTCCGAGCACAGGGTGAAGAGCTCCTCGAACTGGTCGACCACGACCACCGTATCGCCGGCACTCTCACTCGCCGTCAACGCTCGCGCGTGGGTGGACGACGGGCGCGGCCCCGGGGTAAGGATCCGTATTGCCGCCAGCCGGCACTCCGATGACTGCTGGTCTTGGAGGGACGGGAGGAGCCCCGCGCGCAGCAGGGAGGACTTGCCGCTGCCGGACGCGCCCACCACCGCGACCATGCGGCAGACCCGCACCCGCTCGGTAAGTCCGGCCACGAGCTGGTCACGCCCGAAGAACAGATGCCGATCACTGGGTTCGAAGCGGGCCAGCCCTCGATACGGGGCATCCGTGTCATCGGCATCCTCCGGCTCGGCGGCCACCTCCCGAGCCACCGCCCGCCAGCGCGGCTCCCATTCCTCGGGGTCCGCACCGCACGCCCGCACATAGGCCAGGGCCACCTCCAGCGAGGGCAGTTGGCCACCTGCGGCCGCCCTGGACAAGGTGGCCACCGAATAGCCCGTCTGCTGGGCCATGGCCCGGTAGGTCGGCCCTCCGGCCTCCTGGCGGAGCTTCCGTAAGTCGAACGCGAAGCGCTGGACCGGCCCGGCCGCCGGATCCAGCGGTCCCTCACGACGCCCCATCCTGTCCCCCATGGTCAACGCGAACAGTGAGAGACAACAGTCGCACCGGCTTCGCCACCGCCGCATCCCTGAACAGCGTCATTCAGCCGACCGGCCCTTACGGGCGGCCTGACGCGGCGTTTTGTTGCACGGGGCGATGCAGGGTGCGCAACAACGGGTCGGCCCAGAAGCATGTCCCGGGACGCCAGCCGGCAGGCCGACGACGGCTGACGCCCTCTACGGCTGGGGCCGTGGGCCCCCGTCCACCGCTCACAAGGGCAGAGGCAAGGCCCGCGGTCCGCCGGAGGCAGTGCACGGACGAGTGAAAGGAATCCCCCGGATGACGCTTCTCCGTCGAACTCCCCGATACGCCCAGGGCGCATCGCCCCGTATCAGACGCGGTACGCAGGCTGGGTTACGCGGCGCGCTGACCGCGGCAACCGTCACGGCGGCACTGCTTGTCGCACCGGTCACGGCATCAGCGACGACCCAGGAGACGCAGTCGCGGCAGGCCGCGGATACTGCCGTGCGAGGACTCGACGTCAGCGCCTACCAGGAGACCGTCGACTGGTCCGCGGTCGCCGCCGACGGAGCCTCCTTCGCCTACGTCAAGGCGACCGAGGGAACCTCCTACATCAGCTCCCGCTTCTCCCAGCAGTATGACGGCGCGGCGGAAGTCGGCCTGATCCGCGGCGCCTATCACTTCGCCAGGCCGGACAAGTCCTCCGGTAGCGCCCAGGCCGACTACTTCGTCGACCACGGAGGCACCTGGCGGCCGGACGGCAAGACGCTTCCCGGCGTCCTGGACATCGAAGCCACACCGGACCTGCCCGCCTGCTACGGCGTCAGCCCGGCAGCGATGGTCGGCTGGATCGCCTCATTCGACACCGAATACCGGCGCCGCACCGGCCGCAACCCGGTGATCAACACCAACACCTCGTGGTGGTCGCAGTGCACCGGAAACTCCTCTGCCTTCGCCGCCACCAACCTGATCTGGATCGGCAGCTGGACCGGAACCCCGCACCCACTGCCCAACGGCTGGTCCACGTACGCCTTCTGGCAGACCTCCGACTCCGGCACCTTTCCCGGTGACCAGGACGTCTTCAACGGCACCAGGCAGGACCTGCGCAACCTCGCCGCCAACGGAACCTACACGCCCCCACCGTCGCCACCGGCAAGCGCATGGCCGGTCGTCCAGCAGGGCTACAGCGGCCGACAGGTGACCACCATCCAGTACCTCCTCAAAGCCCATGGCGCGGCACTGTCTGTAGACGGCTCCTTCGGAGCGGCCACGCATGACGCCGTAGTCGCCTTCCAAACCCGCAACCAGCTCACCCCCGACGGCATCGTCGGCGCCAACACATGGCAAGCCCTCATCACCACCGTCAAGAAAGGCGACCACGGCCCGGCCGTCAGCGCGGTGCAAGCCGAACTGAAAGCCCATGGCGCGGCGGTGCCGATCAACGGCTCCTTCGGAGCGGCCACGCATGACGCCGTAGTCGCCTTCCAAACCCGCAACCACCTGACCCCCGACGGCATCGTCGGCCCCAACACATGGCTGGCGCTGGTCAACTAAACCCCGCCGCGCCCCAAAAATCCCTGCCGGCCCGCGGACCGCAGCCAAAGGAGAGGTCGCCGTGAACCAACATCTGCGGCATGCGCCGTCTCGGCCTCGTCGCCGGGGCCCTCGGTGCCGCTCCAGTGGCAACTGCACCACCCGCTTCGACTCCACCTGCACGTCGTTCGAGCAGATCAACCAAGCCACCATCGACGGTCTCGTGACCCTCAAGAGGGCCAGTGGCTGCCCAATCAACCTCACGGGCGGCGCCGAGGTGGGGCATGCCTCGGGCATGTACAGCCACTACAACGGCTACAAGGCCGACATCACCCCGAAAACGAGCGTAAGCAACTACATCACCAGCAGCTTCACCCACATCTCCAACCGGGGTGGCGGGGCGGTGCGCTACCGCTCCTCGGCGGGCAACGTCTACGCCCGCGAAAGCAACCACTGGGGGCCGGAACAGGGCGGGCTCGTGCTGCACTGCGTGCTCCTTGAGGCGGCAGTGGAAACGGCACCTCCCCAGTCACATCAGCGATGAAGGGAACGAAACAGTGAATGTACTCAAGCGGATCGCTCTGACGACAGCGGGCGCGGCCCTCGCCGGCGGCCTCACCCTGACGAGCGTTGGCTCCGCCGAGGCGGACGGCATCCAGCAGCAGTACACCGCGTCACAGACGAGCGACGTCGCCCATGCTGTCAGTGGTGCCTCTGCGACCGCATCGGGGTGGTACTCCTGCGACGAGCGCACCGGCGCCTGGCACGACCGCAACACCGCTGGCGGTTTCTGCGACGGCAAAGGCCCGAACTGGTCTTACCAGACTCACGCACAATGCATGGACGGGACCCTGACAAGCGGGGCACGGCGGTGGGCCGGCGACACCCGCTGGTCGTACGCCTACTGCGCTGGGCACAGCGGCCTCAGCCAGGCGTGGGTAAACATGTACTACAACGGCAACTACACGGCCACGAGTATGCGCATCCTCTGAACCGTCCAGATGAGTGGTGGGGCCGAACGGGGGTTCGTGTCCGGCCCCACCACTGACGATCGCCGGGGCCGCGTGGACGACCAGGACCATCCGGCCGGTGCGCTCTGGTGAGCCCTTCTACCTAGCAGGCGGGTGGCGGTGAACGCCCCGGGGCTCCGGCCGCTAGCTGTCCCGGCGGGCAACGTCTACGCCCGCGAAAGCAATCACTGGGACATCACCTACTGCGGCGGCAGCTCCGCCTGCACCTCGGCCGCCAGCTCATGATCTCCGACCCGAACCGGAAAGGCATCCCATGAAGCACCTCGCAGCCGTCCTCCTGGGCACCGGAGCGCTGCTGGCCGGCGGCCTGGCCGGCGCGCCCTCCGCCTCCGCCACCACCAGTTGCTACGGCTCCTCCTGCAACGGCTTGAACCCCGCCAGTACGACCTGCGCCAACGACGCCCGCACGGTGGCCGAGGGCAGCGGCCCGATCACGGCCATGGAGCTGCGCTACAGCCCCTCGTGCCGCGCCGCCTGGGGCCGCTTCGTGATCAGCGCCCCGTCCGGCTCCAAGATCCAGATCAAGAACGACCAGGGCAGGCAGTACACCACGTACGGCAGCGGCCGCTTCTTCAGTGTCATGGTCAACGACAAGGACGTGCAGGCGTGGGCGTGCGGTACGTGGAGCGGGAACGTCGACTGCACCCACAGCTACTGATGCTCGCCCCGGCCCCGCGTTCGTCCACCCCGGGCCGTTGACCGTGCCACCGCCGCCAGCCCCAGCTCCCGACGAACACGCCCTGGCGGTCGCGGAGAACCCGGGGAGGCGGCTGTGCACGCTGTGCGGTGCGCTCAGGAGCTGACGCCGATGCTGAGCGGGTTCGACCACATCACCGACTCCTGACCTGCCGCGGTGGGGTCTTTGGTCGGAGCGCCCGGTGCCGTGGTCGGGCCTGTGGTCAGGGTGTGTCACCGGAGTAGTAGAAGCGGCAGCTCACACCCGAGCCGGGCGTGCGGGGTTCGCCGGGGCGTGGATCGTACAAGGCGCGGCCGCCGGGCCACCGTCCGAGTTCGGTGGACAGGGCGACACCGTCGTCGACTTCTTCGGTCCGCCACCCGTGGATGTCCAGCAGCAGGCCGCCCAGCGGCCCGCCGACCAGTTCGGCGTAGGTCCGGTGTGGGAGCGGGCCGGGGTTGGGGTCGTCGTGTTCCGCGCCGTAGACCCGGCCGTTCAGCAGCTGCTCATCGCCGTTCATCTGATCAGCGTTGCAGCCGCCACCGACAACGCGGGCTTGCCCAGGGCTGCCTTCTTTCCCGCGTGGTCGGTGGCCGCGGCTTGCCAGGGTCAGGTGCGGAATCGGGAGAGCCAGCCGCCGGCCTTCTGCGCGGCGGCCTGTTCCTCTGCCTCCTGGCACAGGCGCTCCTGCTCCTGGCGCTCGCGTTCATCGGCTTCGGCCTGCGCTTGTGCTGCGACGGCCCGGTCCTGGCAGTCCTCGCACAGGTGCAGGTGCGACTGGCGCGTGCTCCAGTCCCGGGTGTTACCGATCGTCTCCCACCTGGCGTCGGTGAACTTCTGCCCGCAGTCCGCGCACACCGGCCGCCGCGCCTCCCGCTCCGCACGGCGCCGCTGTTCTTCCCTGGCGGCCTGGCGGCAGCGGGCGAGGTAGGCGTCCCGGCGGGCATTGCCGATCGCGTCCAGCAGCGGCTGGCGGTGGTCGCGGCCGAAGCGCCAGAAGGCGGGCCCGGCCGGGCCGTGTTCGCGCAGCTCCTCCAGCGCGGTCGCCACGATCGGGATGCAGCGGTCGTAGGAGTGGTAGCCGCCTTCGGAATGCCACCGTCCCTGCCCGTGGTGGCGGGTGAGGTCGGCGACCCTGGCCATCTGCCTCTTGGCGGAGCGCTGGCCGGCCTGGTGGAAGACGAGCAGGACCGGCTGGTGCACCCGCTCGTACTCATCACAGGCGGGTGCGGACCAGCGGGTGCGCCACATCGGCTTCTCGATGCCGTCGGTGTCCTTCTCCTGCCGCTGGAAGAACCGGGCGTACTTGTCGAACTTCCTCGCGATGAGGACGGCTTCCTCGGCGCAGTTGTCGACGTCGATGAACGGCAGCGGCACCCCGGCCTCCGGGGCGGTCAGGACGACGTCGGCGCGGGCGCTGCCGATCGCGGGGTTCTTCCAGGTGCCCTTCACCGGGAGCGCGACCTCGGTGGCGTAGGAGGCGAGAGTGCGGATCCCGTCGGGCGCGTCGACGGCGGCCTTGGCGGCGGCCACCGCTCGGCCGGCTCCCCCACGACCAGGTCCAGGTTCGGCTTCGGGCGGATCAACGCGATGACCGTCTCGTTCACCGTCATTGGGTGCGAGGCGCCGGAGCGATCGCGCTCTTGGGCATGCTGCCCATCTCCTCTACCTCGCGGTCTAGGTCGATCGCGGCGGCGGCCAGACCGTCCTTCGTGAGCAGCCGGGTCTCCTCCCCTCCCCGCGTACGGCCGCCGCTACGGCCAGGCCGTGGCGCCGCAGGTCGTTCACCGCGGCGCGGTGGGGGGCGGTCCGGGCTTCCTTCTGCTTCGCTGGTGTCGGCTTACTCAGCGGAACCCTTCATGAGTACCGACGTACCGCTTGACCAGGCCAGATGATTTATCGGCACCCACAGTCATGTACGTGCTGCGCACCGGTGTCGCCTGGCGCGATGTTCCCGCGGAGACGGTGGGCTGCTCCGGAGTGACGGCCTGGCGCCGGCTGCGGGACTGGACCGAGGCCGGTGTATGGCCCCGCCTGCACGCCGCCCTGCTCAGCGAGTTGCGCCGCGCCGAGCTCTTGGACCTGGACGACAGCGCCGTGGACGGTTCGCACGTCCGGGCCTTGAAAGGGGCGATCACGTCGGTGCCTCGCCCGTCGACCGAGCCCGCCCCGGCTCCAAGCACCATCTGATCGTCGATCGTCACGGGACACCGCTCGCCGTCACACTCACCGGCGGCAACCGGCACGATGTCACCCAGCTCCTGCCCCTGCTGGACGCGGTCCCGTCGATACGAGGTGTGCGGGGGCGCCCCCGTCGCAGGCCCCGGCGGCTGTACGCCGACCGGGGCTACGACTTCGACAAGTACCGTCGCCTGCTGTGGAAACGCGGCATCAAGCCCGTGATCGCCCGACGCGGTGTCGCCCATGGCTCCGGACTGGGCAAGGTCCGCTGGGTGGTCGAGCGCGCCTTCGCCTGGCTCCACCAGTTCAAGCGACTCCGCATCCGCTACGAAAGACGCGCCGACATCCACCAGGGCCTGCTCGAACTGGCTTGCAACCTCATATGCCTCCGCCGCCTACGAACCTCATTCTGAAACGATCAGTAAGATGGCCGGCCGTTCGTGGACGTAGCCGTCGACCGCGTTGAACTTCCGCCCGGAGTTCCCGTTGCGGAAGTACGCAGCCCAGCCCCGCAGTACAGGGTTGAGATCGGCGACCACAGCCGACACCGGCGGTTCGGTCTTCGAGCGGGCAGTCGCTGCGCGGACCTTGTCCCGCAGCACCTGCATTGCTCTCGCCGAAGGCCAACGACGCAGATAGAGCCTGCCTCGCCATTTCCACGATTCGACTTTCCGGTGGTGGAAGCGAGGAAATCGAAGCCCTGCCCGCCTCGGGTGAGGCAGATGATCCCGGACTTCTCCGGGTGCAATCGCATCCCGAGCCGTTTCACCAGTCCCTGGCGCTCTCGTTTGCCCCACGAGGTCAGCGCATGCACTCGCCGGTCGCAATGCCCCGACGAGGCCGCGCAGCC
>NZ_JBVJMF010000039.1:0-24209 GCF_055584345.1 Streptomyces sp. NPDC104106 | reverse complement strand
CCCCGGGGTCCCCCCCAAAACCCGCATTTTCCGGCCCCCCCGCCCCGGGGGTGGGGGGGGCGCCCCTTTTTTAACCCCCGCGGCCCGCGGCCGGGGGGGGGGGGGGGGGCCCCCCCCCCCCCCCCCCCCGGCGCCGGCCCCGCCCCGACCACCTGCGGGCGAGTCGGCCGGTACAGATACCCGCCCAGCACCCCCTGAAAGAGGTCACCCGTGTCCACCCGTTCTCGCCTCCAGGCGGCTGACGAGGTCCCGCGGCCTGCCCGCTCGGCACCATCAGCCCACCCCGCCCGTGCCAGACGCTGCACCGAGGCACTCCGCGACATCGCCGAGGACTGCACGGTGGTCTCCGAGGACCTGCTGCTCAGCGCCTACGGCGCGGACACTCCGAACACCGAACTGCTTCAGCGCCTCGTCAGCCTCCGGGACCTGGTGGACGAGGCGATCGGAGTGGTCGTCGTCCGCCATCGAGCACAAGGCGAGCCGCTCGCCGACCTCGCGCCGATCGCCAGGCGCACCGAGGACCGGCTCCGCAAGAAGTACGACCCGCCCGCCGTCGACGAGGCTCTGGCCACACGCCGCCGGCCCAAGCCGGTCGCCCCGCCCACAACGCCGCAGCAGCTGCCGGCACGCCGACCCTGCGCCGCCCGGGCCAGCGACTGGCCTGCGCCCTCACCCGGATGCGCAACGGCTCCGGCATCCGCCAGCGAGAACTCGCCGAACAGATGGGCGTCCACGAGTCCTACGTCTCCCGCATGCTCTCCGGCCAGCGCGACCTGTCCTGGCGTCACGTCAGGATCATCTGCGACGTGTGCGGCACTGACCCCGAGCGGATGAAACCGCTGTGGGAAGCAGCCGCCGACGTCCAGCCCTCCAACGCCCACGACCCCGTCCAGTACCTACGCACCTACCTCCAGGGACTGCACTACGCGCTCGGCTCACCGGCCCCCGCCATCATCCTCGCCGCCGCCCAGCACACCATCAGCCCCGACGACCTCTACCACGCGCTGTACGGCCCCGGCGTCCCCGACTGGCCGGTGATCGACCGCCTCACCGTCGTCCTGCAGAGCCTGCCCCACATCACCCGCCCCCTGTGGCGCCGCGCCCAGGCCGCCGCCGAAAGCGACCCCACCGCCACCTTCAGCTGATCTGCCCGCCCTACTGCCGAGGGGGCCAAGGACCATGAAGCCCACGCCGCCCACCGCGTCCGTGCTCACCACAGCCTTCTACGCCTTCTACGACCTGCACCGCCCGGCCTACCACGCCTACGCCGCCGCCCGCCTCCCTCAAGAAGAAGCACGGCTCAGCGTCACCCAGCTCTTCGACCTCATCGCCAGCAACTGGACCCGGATCATGACCGAGCAATGCCCCTCCGCCTGGGCCTGGGAAGAACACACCCGAGCCGTCGCCCACCGCGCCGGCCGCACCCCTACCCCGGCCGAGGACACCGCGCTCCTCCACGACGACCTGAGCATGAGCATCGACCGCATCGCCACCATCACCGGCAGCGACCCCGCCCGAGTCACCGCGCTCCTCGCCGCCGCCCGCCGCACCCGCCAACCGGCCGACACCACAACCGGGCCCAGGGCCCCCAAGCCGCCCCGCACTGCCTGCCGCCACGCCCTCTGACGACGCACGCAGACCAGTGCGGCTGACGCAGCTGCCCGCGCCACCCGTGCAGAGCACAGGCGGCACAGGCACCCGCAGCCGTCAGCTGGCCTCGGCGCCCCGGCCGGCGCGGATGCGGTCGAGCAGGGTGTGGTGGTAGGCGGCCAGATCGCCGTCCGGGACCGGGGCGGGACTGCCGGTCAGGGTGTACCACTCGTCGGCGCCGGTGTACTGGACGGTGACGTGCGCGCTGTGTCCGTCGTCGCCGGGGGTGGTGCGGACGGTGAGGTCGCCGCTGATGACGCCGACGTCGTCGGTCATCACCCCGCCGGGCCCGGCCGGAACGTCGTCCTGATACCAGGCGGTGTCGGGGTGGTCGTTCATGCCTCGCACGTGTCCAGCATCTCGTCGAGCTTGTTCTTCTCCGGCTCGGTGATGTTGAGGTGGTACACGTACTTCACGTGGGTCCAGGCGCGGGAGTAGGTGCACCAGTAGGACCGCAGGGGCGGGGTCCACTGGTCGGGGGACTGGTCGCCCTTGGACCGGTTGGATGCCGCGGAGACGGCCACCAGCTGCGGGTCGGTGAGGTCGTTGGCGAACTTCCGGCGCAGTGCGGTGTCCCACTCGTCCGCGCCGGAACGCCACGCGTTGGCCAATGGGACGACGTGGTCGATGTCGAGCTGGCGGGCGGAGGTGAACTCCTTGCCGTCGTAGGGGCTGACCCAGGTGCCGGAGACGGCGCGGCACTGGTCGTCCTGGACGACGTCCTTACCGTCCCGCTGCAGGACGACTTCGCGGGTGTCGCAGGTGCCGTACTGGATGATCCAGTGCGGGAACTTCGCCCTCGAGTAGCCGGTCATCGGATGCGGGCCGGCGACGTTCAGCTCGCCGAGCTCCTTGCGGACGATCTCGGCGGGCGGCGGCTCGGGAAGGTCCCGCCGTGCAACGGAAGCGCCGGCCGCGTGCACGGTACCCGGTGTGGCGGCGGCGGGAGCAGCCGTGAGAGGGGCCAGCAGTACGGTGGCGGCTGCAGCCGCCAGGGCGAGCTTGGTACGGATCGAGCGCATGCGTCATCTCCGGTGACTGACAAGGGCATTCGCAGTCACGACAGATAGCGAGGCGTACAGCTGCCACGGCGGCGTGCCCGATGTGCGTCACCCGAACGGCGGCCGGTTATTCACCGCAGAAACGACCCAGCACGCCGTGCCTGCGTGGCGGATACCAAGTCGCGTCTGAGAAGCCATCCGCATTCCACTCAGCAGAGTTGCGGATCGAACAAGGGTTCCCGATCGGGTGATCGCGCCGGGGCCAGCGCATGAAGGCAGGACCTCCTGGTAGCTCGGGGATGCGAGTCAGCCCGAGCTTCCGGAGGCCCTGTTGTCGCAGTCTTGCGTGAGTGTGTCCGTCACGTCCAACTCCCGCGTGTCGCTGTGCGATTGCCTCGCGCACCGGTTCGGGAATGCGGCAGACCACCCAGACCGCATCCCGTGCTACGTCTCGGACATGACGGAGGCCGAGTGGCAGGAGATGCGCCGTTCGCTGCCGGTGCCGGCCTGGCTTCAGGGTCGGGGCGGGCGGCCGGAGGGATATTGCCACCGCATAATGCTCGACGCCGTGCGGTACGTCGTCGACAACGGGATCAAGTGGGCGAACCTGCCTGCGGACTTCCCGCCGTTCAAGCGGGTGCACGCCTTCGCCCGGCGCTGGCAGGTGACCGGTCTGCTCGGCGAGCTCCACGACCGGCTGCGTGACCGCGTGCGCGTCAGGGAAGGGCGCGAGGTGGATCCGAGTGCGGCGATCGTGGACTCGCAGTCGGTGCGGGCCGCGGCGAATATCCCCAGGTCAACGTCGGGATGGGATGGCGGGAAGAACGTGGCGGGCAGGAAGCGGCACGTGGTGGTGGACTGTCTCGGCCTTCTCCTGGCGGTGCTGGTGACCGCGGCGAGCGTGCAGGACCGCCACGCCGCGGTGCCGCTGCTCACCCGGCTGCGCGAGGAGTACTTCTCCATCCGCCTCGTCTGGGCGGACTCCGGCTACGCGGGCCGCCTGGCATGGATCTGGCTGAGGAAGCGGAAGCAGCCAGCATGACCAACCCGGGGTGGCGGTCGAACGCCAGGACTGGCCGCAGCCCGAGCACTGGTTCCGTGCTGCCGTCGCCGCCGGAGAGCCCGACGGCAGCGCCGCAGGCAACCTCGGCAACGTCGCCCAGCTCACCAACCGCCCGGCCGATACGGAACGCTGGTGGACCGAAGCAGCCGACAAGCACCATGCCCCCGCGCTGGTCTCGCTCGCCCACCCGGCACAGACACGGGGCGCCGAGAGACCGCGGAACACCTGCTGCGCCGCGCTCACGAGCAGCGGCACCCCTTCGCGTCCCAGATGATCCGGCACGCTGCCGTGAGCCGCGCGGGCTGGGCCAGGACGCCCCCTTGGGGCGAGGGGCTGGATCCGGCCATACAGCTGCATCATTTGGTCATTGGTGGAGGTCCGGCATGAAAGCGTCGTGTATCGGTCGTACCGTCCTGTCGCTGCCGTAACACCGGGAGCACACGGCTCCTTTGGCAGATGCGGTGGCAAGGGGGATCAACGCATTGTTCATCAACAGCAAGCGTGCTCTGGTCGCCGGGTTTGCAGCGTTGTCGGTTGTCGGCTCGGGCGCGGCCGTCGCGCAGGCGGCGCCCGCCAGCTACAGCCTGCGTGTCCAGCAGACCGTGCCCCGCGCGGCTGCGGCCATCCGGCAGGACACGGCCGTGGCCACGTGCAAGATCAACCAGATTGTCATCTCGCGGTACGGGGAGTGCGAGAGCACCACGATCACCGTCACAGCACTGAAGAACCGAGTGCCGGTCGGGACGGCGGTCTTCAGCGTCTACCACTCCATGCAGGTCAACCAGCTCAGCCGCTCGTGGTCGGAGAGCATCCAGTACAGCAAGGCGAAGATCGTAGGGGAGGCCGGGGGCATCGAGATGACCGCGGCCGCCACCGCCGTCGGTTCGGCGAAGGCGTCGCTGCGCTTTCCCGAGGGACACATCCTCGGCGCGCCGTTCACCGCGGGCGTGAAGTACAGCGACTCGGTCGGCCCCGGCAAGGTCAACCTGTCGCGCACCACGTACCGGTACACGTTCAGCAAGCCGGGCTACAGCACGGGTACGGTGGCGTACGAGTCCGCGTACTACCGCTGCGACGACACGTTCAAGGGCCAGTCCGCCGGTTGCGTCTTCCGCGACGCGCCCGGTGTGGTGAGCATGGTCGGCCTGACCTACATCGACGCCGGCATCCGTGCCCTGCGCGGGCGCGGTGGCCACTACGGTGACCCCAACGGGGGTTCGGTCCTGCACGCGCTTGCCGATGCGACGCAGGCGAGCAAGAACCGGACGGCCGTGTGCGGCAAGGCCCAGCCGACCCCGGCGGAGAAGGCCCAGGGCCGCACCTGGTGCGACGAGTACCCGTTCGCGGCCACCTACGAAGGCGGAACCTCCCTGCCGGCCAACCAGCGGGAGATCACCTTCACCACCCCCGCGGAACAGCGCAGCCAGGGCGGCCGTATCACCGCCTTCAAGAAGAAGTTCCGCATCCTCGACCGCGACCCGTTCTACGTGATCGCCTGACACCCCGCTACGGTCGGTGGCCCCGGGCACGTGCTGCCCGGGGCCACCGCCTTAGCGTGGTCATTGTCACGCACATCGCGAAGGGAGACACGTGAGCGTTCCCGAGCCGGTCGCAGCACGCCAGTTGGCCTTCCCCGCCGCCTACCTTCAGTACTGGGTCCAGTTCCCGCCCGCCGACGCCGACCAGCTGTGGCGGGATGACCTTGAGGAGTTCATCGAAGCCCACGCCGACGACCCGCTCGCCGCCACCGACGACGGGCAGTTCGTACTGGTCGGCTGCGGGACCCAGCACGGTGATGTCGCCATCACTGTCGAGTTCTTCACCGAGCCGCCCCCGCCACCCGACGGCGGCTGGCAGCTGACGGCGGACGTCGACGTCGTCATCGACCACACCCTGGTCCTGGCCAACCCCGACGACGACCGGGAGGACATCCCCGTGCCCTACCGCCACGGCCGGCCCACCCGGCACCGCCTGCGTGTGCTGTACGCCGACCGGCCCCAGGGCTCCTACGAGCACTACCGGCAGCAGGAAGACGACAAACTGGAAAGGAACATCATCCAGATCTGGCCCGCTTCGTAGAGGACAGTTCGCGCTCGTGGACGCCCGCCTGCCCACCGAGCCGGCGTCCGGGAACTGGCCGGCACCCTCCGGGGCGTCGCCAAGGCAGCCCTCGCCTGCCTGACCGACGCCCAGTCCCAGACGGCCTGGACCTCACGCAAGACCGCCGGCAGGCCTCGACGCCAGGTGCACGGCGGCGGGCACCGAATGTCCTCGACGCTCCCGCGTAGGTATGACGAGCCCGCCACGCTCGCGACTCCGTGGAGGCGCGCTCCTGTGCGCCCGGCCCCCGGGGCGTAGCGCGGTGGAGAGGTGGGGGAGTATCTGCTCACCTGCTGCTTGTTCTGTGAGAGGTTGTCATGAGTGTGTTGCGTCGCGCCGGTCCGCTGGTGGCGCTGTCCTGTCTTGCGCTGGCGGGGTGTTCGTCGTCCGGAACGCATGCCGGTGGGAGCGCGGTGGGGAAGAACGGGGCGTCGGCTGCGGGGTCGGTGGGGGGGGATCCCGGTGGGGGCGGGGCCGCAGAAGACGTACACGGTGCAGCAGCAGCCGCCCGCGGGCAGCTGCCACTACCGGTACGAGAAGGGCGAGCCGCTTCAGGACCTGAGGTGTACGCCGGGCGCCACCTCGCCGGCGGTGACGCAGGCGAACCTGGGCACGACGATCTGCCGCCAGGGTGGATACACGAAGGGGATCCGGCCGCCGGAGGCGGTCACCGGCAAGGAGAAGCGGCTGAACGCCGCCTCCTACGGTTACACCGGCAAGATGGGCGACGCCGAGTACGACCACCTGATCAGCCTCCAGCTCGGCGGGGACCCCAACGACGCCCGCAACCTGTGGGTGGAACCCGCCGACCCGGGCCACAAGACCGGCGCAGGGGTGAACAACTGCAAGGACCCGGTGGAGACCAAGCTGCACACCGCCGTATGCTTCGGCAAAGTCACACTCAAGGCAGCGCAGAACGCCATCGTCACCGACTGGACCACCGCACTGGACAAGCTCGGCCTGGCCGCAGAGTGCCGGGTTCCTGGCCCATGACGGCTGTGTCGTCCTGGCATCCGACTTGGAGGATCAGAAGGCGAGGGTGCGGGTGGAGGTGTGGGACTGCCTGCCGGACGTACCGTCGGCAGCGGGCTTCAGGAGCTTGGGTGAGCCGGGCAGCGCCTCCTTCGACTCCGAGCGGATCCAGTTGGTCAGCCCGATGGAGGAACCGCAGTCGCAGGAGCACGAACTCGCCGGCCCCGGCCCCTACCAGGTTCGCGTGTGGGTGGGTGCCCAGCAGGAGAACCTGTCAGAGGAGCTGGACACCTACCGGTTCTTCGAGCGGTTCGTGATCCAGCTGTGGGCATGAGGCCGGCGGCGGGGCGGCGTAGCGGTCGCTCCGCCGCCAGCGGCTACTTCACGTTGACGTAGAAGGCGTCACCGTCCAGGATCCGGTCGTCGTTGTACCACCCGGAAAGCATCGAGCCCGCCTTCTGGTTGTCGGTACGATCCAGCGCCCGCGCGGAGAAGTTCCCGCCGGCCTTGTAGGCGCCTTCGCTCGTGCTGCTGAAGGGGTATTCGTCGCAGTCCTTGTTCTGCGCCGAGTAGTTCGGCCACACCTTCTTGCAGACCGCCTTCGCGGTGTCGCGGTTCTGGTCCCGCCGCTTGGTGGCGTAGAAGATCCGGTGCAGCGGTTGGGACGAGAGCGCACCCGGGACCTTCTTGCCGGCCACCTTGGGCACGGTCACCCCGGGACGGCGGGCACGCGGCAGCCGGGGACCGGCGCAGCGCCGACCAGGCCCTGACCGCATCCCGCATAGCAGCAGGCGGCCTTCGCCGTCGTAGACGGCGCCCTGCGCCAGAGCCGCCTGACGCACTTCTGACGTCGTGGTGACGGGCACTTCCTGCCACATTCCCAACGTGACAGACACCCACCGCCCGATACCACCGTCGGCATGAACGAGGGAACAACGCGCAGGAGCCCGCCGACATCTCTCTCTTCGACGGGCGCTGCGCACGGTTCCGGGTCGATCAGCCGGTCACTTCGACCCACATGTTGACGGCGCCGCCGCCCATGCCGCAGTTGAGGACGGAGGCCCATTCCTGACCGTTTTGGCGGCCACCCTCGGTGCCGGTGTAGGGGCCGCGCACGCCGTCGACGTTGGCGCAGTAGCCGTGGACTCGCCAGCGACCGTTGTCGGAGTCGCACCAGCCGATGCCGGCGCCGTCGCTGCGATTGTACGCGTGGCAGTTGGACGCGGCGCTGGCGCTGGGCGCCGCGAACAGCATGGCACCGGCAGCGATGACCATGGCGCTCGAT
This sequence comes from Streptomyces sp. NPDC104106, assembly GCF_055584345.1. Lineage (NCBI taxonomy): Bacteria > Bacillati > Actinomycetota > Actinomycetes > Kitasatosporales > Streptomycetaceae > Streptomyces > Streptomyces sp. NPDC104106. The sequence continues at coordinate 16,138 of NZ_JBVJMF010000039.1, read as the reverse complement.
GCGAGACCGAAGGAACGTATGCGGGACATGGTTGTCTCCGTGTTTATTGGGGGGTGGACTTGTGATCGGAATCCGGTCTTCCGTCAAAGGAACGGACTCCACGCGAACTCACCACTGAACTCGTATGCGAACAGCGGCGGCTTGATCATACTCGTGATCGCGATCAAGCTATCCGATTTTCGAACGGCCGTGAACTGTCGTTGCGCTTGCACACGGTTCGGTCAACTCCAGGGAAAGAGCTTTCGGATCCTTTCGGAATTCGGGATTCCCCTTAACGGCGTCCTTCCGAGGGCGCGGGAGACTCTGCGGCACGGTTCAGCCGCGAGCACCGGCTCTCACCAGACGGATCCGCCAGCTCTGCGTCCAGGTATCCGCGCCACCGTTCGCGGCCCGGCTCGCCCGAGGCCCGGACGGGCGTCCATGAAAAGGTGCGCGACCCCGAAGGGCTGCTGGTCGGCACGCTACGCGCCAAGTGCGCACCGAGGCGCGGTTACTGGCGCGTTCGGCCCGCACCGACCGCCGCGCGATGCACACCAGCTGCGCAGCTACGCTGATCGGGGCAGTCAACAGTGAGCAAGACCGGGGGAAACCGTGAACCGACCGCTGCTGTTCCTCGACGTGGACGGGCCCCTCAACCCTTATGCGGCCAAGCCGGAAAAGCGTCCCGACGGCTATACCACACTCAAAGTTCCCCGGGACGACGCCCATGAGGATGACAGGCTCCTCTGGTCTCGGCGGCGCCCCCTGCAGGTCTGGCTCAATCCAAAGCATGGACGACTCCTGCTCCGGCTCGGTTTCGAGCTGTGCTGGGCCACCACGTGGATGGACGACGCCAACCGGTGGATCGCACCGGTGCTCGGCCTTCCGAAACTTCCCTTCGTCGACTTCGGCGATGTCTTGCTCCAAGAACGCCCCGATGGAGTCCACTGGAAGACCGGCCCGCTGGTGAACTACGCAGGCGGCCGTCCTTTCGCCTGGGTGGACGACGAGCAGAGTGAGCTGGATCAGACGTACGTGACCGCTCACCATCGAGGACCCGGGCTACTGCACCACGTCAACCCTCGGGTCGGCCTACGGGAGAACGACTGCCACACGCTCGCCGCTTCGCCCGGTCCCTGGACTCACAGGCCTTGAGGGTGATCAGCTCGCGGACGGCGAGGTAGAGCACCTGCACCTTCAGCGCGGCCGGCTCCGAGGGGAAGTGTCCACGGCACCGTGTGATCTTGAGAAGCCGCACGTTGATCGACTCGATCAGGTTCGTCGAATCCCGTCGCCCACGGGCGCAGACCGCCTTGCTCTCCCAGCCGAGCCCGACCCCGGCCATCGCCTCCGAGTACGTGATGGTCTCCTGGCCAAGGAACGTCTGCGTCTTCCCCTGGCGCCCGAGCAGCCGTTCACCGCCGCGTTCGGCGAGACCAGCAGGGTCGGCAAGGACTGCACGATCTCGGTCCAGTCGTCTGGCCTGCGACAAGTGGATAGAGGGCGGCCTGGCGGCGAAGGACGGCAGCCTCGCGAAGCAGCGCGCACGGAAGCCGCTGCGTTGTCCGTCGAGAGAGCCAGGAGGGGCCCGAGTACTGGCCTCGAACGGTTTGCCCGGTGCTCCAGGCGCCGCTCGTGGTCGGCAGGGAGTCCCGTTGGCCGCAGCCCTGCGCTGGTGCACGCAGGGCTGCGCGGTGGGCTGTCAGAATTCCTGGAGCCGGGCGCTCTGAGCGCCCCCGTAGTAGGCGTAGACACCGTTGATGGTGGCCCAGTACCCGGCCTGGACGACATAGGTGCCCTGCGACGGATCGCCCCACCAGTCGGGTGCGTAGACGTCTTGCGTGGTGCTGCGCGACCATCCGACACACTTGAGGTCGTAGGCCTGGGACGTGCTGCCATCAGGGTTGACGCGTTCCACCTGGGCACAGACGTCTATCGGGATGCCGTTGGGGTTCTGGACGTAGATCTCGCCGCCGATCTGGTCGGAGCCTTCAAATACTTGGCCGATGGAACACGGCTTGAGTAGAACTCCGCCGGGTTCGGAGGCGTAGCCACTGAGCCGGCAACCTCCAGGGCTGACGTTCGCCTGCGCGGCCTGGCCCGTGGCAATTCCGGCCGCCAGCAGTGCTCCGGTGAATGCGACTGCGGTCGCAACACGTGCCCTGTTCCTGGTAGTAGTGCGCTGCTTCATGGATGTCCCCCCATCCTCACCCGTGCCCGGGATCGAACCGGGCCCCGGAATGCGATCTTGGCAGTTGATCGTACCGGCGATGGTGGGCTCGAGGACAGGCTTCACGAACATCACGGCCTGCGTACTGCCCCAACCCGACCCGGCCGTGCTGGGCACCCGCCGGGCGACCGCGCGGGGCGCCGACTGACCAGCGCAGGCATTGGGCGTCCCCGAGCGCGGGCGGAGGGGAATTGAGCAGGGAGAACGGCGGCACATCAGGCGACGGCGCAAGCTCCGCTTGAACCAGGCCCTGCTCGGCAGATCCCGCGGTGGACTGACGAGCAAGATTCATCTCGCTGCAGGCCGCAAGTGCCGTCCGTTGTCCCTCGTGCTGACCGCAGGACAGGCCGCCGACAGCCCGCAGTTCGTCCCCGTGCTGCAGAAGGTGCGCATCCGTCTTCCCGTCGGCCGGCCCCGGACCCGGCCCGACGCCGTCGCCGCGGACAAGGTCTATTCCTCCCGTGCTAACCGGTCCTGTCTGCGGAAACGCAACATCAAGGCAGTCATCCCAGAGAAGAAGGACCAGGCCGCCAACCGGAAGAAGAAGGGCAGCCGGGGTGGCCGCCCCACGCGCCACGACGCCGATCTATACAAAGAACGGAACACCGTCGTGCGACTGATCAACAAGCTGAAGGCCTGGCGGGGCATCGCGACCCGCTACGACAAGACACCCGACAGCTACCTTGCCGGCCTCCACCTCCGTGCCTCGATGATCTGGATCAACGACCTCCTGAAGACAAATGGTTGATCACAACATCACACAGGCCCTAGCTGGGCGGCGCCCAAACGTCCGGGCCGGCTTCCCGCCACTCCACCCAGGCCGCACTGGCCACGTCCTCGGGCTCGACATTGTCGGAGCCGGCCTGGCGTAGGAACTCAACGATGTCGAGCAGCGTGTATGCCATGCCCAGGAACCGGCTGCCGACGCGGACCCGCCTGCCGCCGTCCTCGGCCGGCGGGTAGACGACGACCTGTGGCGTCTCGGTCACCTCTTCAGGGTGCGGCGCGGGCCGGGAGCGCGCATGCGGGACGCCGCGGCCGTTCATAGGCTGGTGGTGCTCGGGGCCATCACGGAGGTCTACCGATGCCCCGAACCATATGGGCAGGCGCCATCAGCTTCGGCCTGGTCACCGTTCCCGTAAACGTCCAGAGCGCGACCGAAGATCACAGCATCCGGTTCCATCAGTACCACCTTCAGGACATGGGCCGGGTCCGCTACCGCAAGGTGTGCGATCTGGAGGGCCGTGAGGTCGACCAGTCCGAGATCGGCAAGGGCTACGAGCTGACTCGGGACCAGGTCATCCCGATCACGGACGAGGACCTGAGCAACCTCCCGCTGCCGACGGCGAAGGCCATAGAGATCGATGCCTTCGTGCCGCTGGAGGACATCGACCCGATCCGCATGGGCGCCGGGTACTACCTCGCCGCCGGCGGGCAGGTCGCCGCGAAGCCGTACACGCTCCTGGTCGAAGCGCTGCGCCGCTCCAGCAGGGTGGCCATTGCTAAGTACGCCTGGTCCGGCCGGGAGAGGCTGGGCATGCTCCGGGTCCGCGGCGACGCCCTGGTCCTGCAGGAGCTGCTGTGGCCGGACGAGATCCGCGACCCCACCGAGCTGCTCCCGCCGCCGGTGGAGGTGTCGGAGGAGGAGATCGAGGGCGCGCTCGCGCTGATGGACACCCTGACGGTCGACGCGCTGGAAGGCGAGGAGTTCACCGACCGCTACACCGAGGCGGTAGCCCAGCTCATCGAGGCCAAGCGCGAGGAGCAGCCGCTGCCCGCGGCGCCGGAACCGGAGGAGCCGGCCCAGGTCCTGGATCTGATGGCGGCGCTGAACGCCTCCGTGCAACAGGCCAGGGCATCCCGGGGCGAGAAGGCAGGCCCGGCTGAGGTGCACGAGCTGCCCAAGCCGACGAAGAAGGCGGCCGCGAAGAAGCAGCCGGCCAAGACCGCGGCGAAGAAGACGGCCGCGAAGAAGACGACGGGCCGCCGCCCGCGCAGCGCCTGACCCCGCTGACGCTGGTCGAGGATGCCGAGGGCGGTGTCCGGCCGGCAGTGGGGGCATGCGGGTACTTGGCGCCGCAGTGCGTCCACGGCCTGGTCCCGGGTCGCGGGGCGGCATCGCCCGTTCTGGGCGGCCGCCCAGCAGCCGCCGGTGTGCACGGCGTCGACGTTGCTGCGGTTGAGCCCGTACTGGCTCAGCCACTCCGGCTGCGGCGGCCGGCGCTCCTTGCCCTGCTGCCGCTCGTGCTCCCGGCGTTCTTCGTCGGCGATCCACCGGTCGATCAGAGCCAGCTGCCGGGCGGTCTGCTGCTCGACGACCCGGCGCGCGAACCGCAGCATGTCCAGACGCGAGGTCGGCTGCTTCACCTGCCCGCTCCTCATGTGCTGTGCCGTGTGTCCGCTTGCCCAAGAATTCGAACAAGTGCTCCAATCCTCAGTATGCACCGTGTAGAGCACCTCACCGACACCCAGGAACGCGTCCTGCGCTGCATCCGGCAGGCCATCGCCGACCGCGGCGAGGCGCCGACGGTACGGGAGATCGGGGAGGCGCTCGGCATGCGCAGCGCCAGCGTCCACTACCAGCTGGTCGAGCTGGAGACGAAGCGCGCGATCGTCCGCGAGCGGGGCCGGGCGAGAGGGATCCGGCTCGCATGAGCAGTCCGGGCCGCTACCACCTGCTGCTGGCGACCGTCGAGCGGCCGGTGCAGCACGGCTGGTGGAGACGCGAAGACCTCGCCCGCGACAAGTTCCGCGACTGGGTCGGCCAGTACGGGGATGCCCTGCCCGGCGCCCGCGTGACCCTGTCGGACGAGGACAGCGGCGCCGTCCTGGACGCCTGGCCCGACCCTCGCTAGGCCCGGCGCTCTTTCCGCTGCCCGCGGCGGCCAGGACCCAGCGGTTCAGCCGCCAAGTGTCCGTGCGCCGCGTACGCACAGACGTCAGGACCGCTTCCGCCCCCGTCCCCGGGTCAGCCAGGCATCCGAGTGTAGACATCCCCGCAAGGTGGGGGTTCTCCTGGAGGCACACCCCGTCCGCGTCGCTGACTGGGGGCGCCGTGTACGACACCCACGTGGCAGTGCATCCGACCGGACCCGGCAGCTGCCGGGTGACCGTGGCCGGGGAGCTCGACGTGGTCAGCGCCCCAGAGGTACGGGAAGTCCTGCGAGCCGCCGTATGCGACCACGACCGCGTCGACCTGGACGCGGGCCAGGTCACGTTCTGTGATTGCACCGGCCTGGCCGCCCTGATCGCCGCCTCCCGCGCGGCCAAGGACCACGGCACCCAGCTGCGGCTGTGCGCGGTCCCGCACCCGCTCGCCCGGCTGCTGCGGCTCACCCGCGCCGGCAGCGCCTTCACCATCGAGCCGCCGGACGTACGGTGAAGACATGGACATGGCCCCACCGCGCCGGTGCCGGGCGGCCACCAGGGACGTCATGACGTGACCTCGGTCAGCCCCGACGGCGGGAGGCCGGGTCGTCGCGGCAACGTGCGCGGCGAGCCTGCTTCTGGGACCGCGGTCGTGGCTGTGCGCGACGCCCGTCGCGCACAGCCGTTCTCCTACTCCTCTGTGGTGGGTTCTTCAGCCTCGGTCTCCTCGGCCGCGGGAGTTGCCGGTTCTTCGGTTCCAGCCTCCTCGGCCGCGGGGGTCGCGGGTTCTTCAGCCTCGGCCTCCTCGGCTTCGGCGGGTGCGGGTTCTCCTGCTCCCGTCTCCGCCGCCTCGGGGGTCGGCTCCTCGCCCTCCGCAGGGCCGGCCTCAGTCGTGGCCGGTGTCTCTTCGGGGGTGGTCTCCGCCTCTGTTCCTTCGGCCGCAGTGGGCTCCTGCTCGCTCACATGCTCACCGCCTTCCCGTACTTGCAGGCAGGAAGAGGCTCAGGTACCGCCTGGTCGGGCGATCGTCATGATGCGGAATCCATTACCCATGGTGTCACCGAACAGCATGGTCTGAGGCTTGTCGCGAGGTCCAGGAATACTCCGAAGTGCCGTAGACCGCTGTGCTCAACCCCGACGGCGGGCGGCGGGGTCAGACGCGGCGACGTGCGCGGCGACCGCGTCGACGCCAGCGCGGGCGTACCGTTTCAGGGAGCGGACGGAGGCGTGGCGGGAGCGGGCCAGCAGCACCGGCGTGGACGTGCCGCGCTCGCAGGCGGTCGTGTCCGGCGTAGTGCATCAGCAGCCGGTCGGGCGGCGCAGGGAGTGCTTTCCCGGCGTGCCTGGGGGAGCCGTTTTCGGTGAGCCACCACCTCAGCCAGCCGTAGACGGCCGCCGGGTACAGCGGCACCAGGGCCGGGACGCTCTGCTCGGCGGTGACTTCGAACTGGTAGCCGCGGTGTACAGGGCCGTGCTCGGTCAGGACGGCTACCAGGCATCGCTCCGGCTCGAACGCCGATGTGATCAGGCATCCGGGCAGGCGCCACATGAGCTGGTCCACGTCCAGGCTGGCCGGGCCGAGAGCCCGCATCATGACCACCGACGCGTCCTGCGCGGCCAGGATGCCGTGATCAAGCACTCCAAGGCGCTCCACGGTCGTCTGGCACGCCTCCGCCCGGAGGTAAGTCAGCCGGGTCCAGACATCCGGCTCGGCGACACCGGCGAAGGGGTCTGCGAACGTGCCAGCGGGATGGGTGGTGAGGGTGTCTCGCAGGGACGCCGTCCGGTCCGGGAGCCGAGTCGGCCGTGATCTCGACCGTGCAGTGCGGCCCGTACGGGAAGCGGGGCTCCGGCGGCTCGTACGGGGACGATGTCATGGCAGGCAGCATGGCACTCAACTCAAGTGCCTGTTTTCGATCCCGGTTTTGAGCGGCGCGATGTTCTTCGCCGTCCTAGACGCCGCCCAGATCGAGCGTTCGTGAAACCGTGCCGTTTGGGGTGTTCCCACCAGAACGCTCAGGGCCGCCACCGACGGTGCGGGCTGTCGATAGCGAGGCTGGGGCCAGCAGCCGATGGGTCCGTTGCGGTCCGGCGTCTCGGGTTTCGCGTCGAAGGGGTGGGCGGTCACGTCCGCGCGGACGGCCAGCACGTAGTCGATTCCGCGGGCCGGACGACAAAGAGTTCGGCCTGGAGCGCTTCACCGACCTCATCATTCGCCACCACGCCGACAATCTGCCCGTCCCGGAGACTCCGCGCCGTCTGGTCAACGCCGTCCTGGACTACCACGGCGGCCACCTCAAGGACGACGCCACCGTCCTGCTGTGCGAGTGGTTCGGCCCCCCGGCCCGCCCCGGCCGCTACGAGGAGGCCGCCCGCCTAGCCGGACTGCCCGAGCCGGCCACAATCACCAACCCGACACCAGACGGTCCGGACGGGAACGCAGGATCATGAGTACCGACTCCCAGCTGACCTTGCTGGACACCCGCGGCCCGCTCCCCGTGGCCATGCTGGCCGGCGAACTCGACTACCACAGCGCCACCGACCTCTACCCGCACGTCACCCAGCTCCTGAACAGACACTCCCAGCTCGTCCTGGACCTCTCACAGGTCACCTTCTGCGACTCCTCGGGCCTGAACCTGCTCCTGCGGCTCCACGGCCGCGCGGCCGCGGCCGCCGGCTGGCTGGCCGTGGCCGTACCGCCACCACAGGCCCTGCGCCTGATGAACCTGACCGGCGCCGACCAGGTGCTCGACCTCCACAGCAACGTCGCGGAAGCCCTCGCCGCCCACCTCGACGGAACCGCGGAATAGACCACCTGAGCTCTGGGCGCTGAAGTGGGGTTCACCCCGGCGGATAGCAGGGGCCATGGCGCCGCACCGAACGCGCCATCGCAGACGGTCAGGCCGCCCCTGCGGGGGCAGGACGGGCCCGGTGCCAGGCGGACGCTCGCTGACCGGCTGAGTGGACGCGCGACCCGCTCGCCGCCTTGGAACCGCGTCGGTATGAGATGCAGCAGGCAGGGCACCGGGACCGGTAAGACCTCTGTTGGAGGGCTGGGCGAAGGGGCCGACGTGTAGGAGAGCGGATGAGTCGACTGGCCCGGCTGGATGCCTATCAGCGACGGCACCGATGGGCGGGCCTGCCGCTGGCCGTGGCGTACAAGTTCTTCGACGACCAGGCCACCTACCTCGCCGCGCTGCTGGCCTACTACGCGTTCCTCTCGCTGTTCCCGCTGCTGCTGATCCTGGTCGCCGTGCTCAGCGCCGTCCTGCACGGCAACCACGGGCTGCAGCAGTCCGTGCTGCACTCCGCCCTGAGCGAGTTTCCGGTGATCGGTGACCAGATCGGGAACAACATCCACTCCTTCCACGGCAGCGGCATCGCGCTCGCCGTGGGTATCGCCGGCTGCCTGTACGGCGCGCTCGGCATCTCCCAGGCGGCGCAGCACGCTCTGAACAAGATCTTCGCTGTCCCGCGTCATGCTCGCCCCGACCCACTGCACTCACGGCTGGAGGGGCTGAAGTTCCTCGCCCTGCTGCCTTTCGGCCTGGCGGTGACCGTCGCGTTGTCGACTGCCGAGTCAGCGGCCAGCGTGTTCGGAGCACGTCTGGCTGTCGGGGTCCGCGTGGTTGCGGCACTCGCGGCCATCATCGTCAACGCTGCCCTGCTGCTCTTCAGTTTCCGGCTCCTGGCCAGGCGGCGGCTTCCGCTGCGCCTGCTGTCCCCCACGGCCCTGGGGGGCGCCTGTGCCTGGCAGGTGCTGCAGTGGGGCGGCTCGTACTACGTCAGCCATGTCCTGAAGGGCACCACGGCGACCTACGGGATGTTCGGCATCGTGCTCGGCCTGCTGGCCTGGCTCTATCTCGGAGCGGTGGTGTATCTGGTGACGGCGGAGATCTGCGCGGTGCGCTGCATGCGGTTGTGGCCCCGCAGTCTGCTGAGCCCCTTCACCGAACGGGTCCAGCTCACCCCCGGCGACCAGCGCGCCTACCGGTCGTACGCGACGACGGAGTCCTTCAAAGGCTTCGAGAAGATCACCGTGCGCTTCACACCGCCCACCCCTGGGAACGACGACAAGCCGGATCCACCCCAACCGACGTGCGTCGGCTAAAGACTGCGAGTGTGCCGCCTCTGGGTGCTCTCAGAGGAGAACGCACGCCTGCCCTCGCCGATTCGGGGCCCGGCAGCCCCACAATTCCATTCGCGGAGAGCCGATTGTCAACGGCTGTCCATGTCGTCCTTGGCAAGCCTGCACCCTCGACCTCACCAGCCACTGGGCACCTTCGGCCGGAGCGCCGGCCCTCCCCGGCGCCGTAGCCGCCCCAGCAATGGGTGACGTACCCCGCCGCCTGCTCGGGCAGGCCCGGTTGAAGAACTCCTCGGCGCCGACCTGGACGACGTCCGCCGCGGCGTGCTGCGCGAGCAACTCCAGCATCGGTCTGGCGAGACGCTGGACTGCACCGACCCGGCCGCCCTCATGCACCCCACTACCCTGCCGGGGTCAGTTCCTCGTCACGACCCGTCTCTTTCGGCAGGTGGAACGGGATGGTCGTGATGACGATCTTCGGGAGCGGTCGCAGGGCGTGCCGCAGTCGCGGTGCCGTCTGGTTGTGGAGGATGCGCTGCCACCAGTGGCGCACCACGATTTCGGGGAGGATCACGGTCAGTGTGAGAGCGGGGCGCTGGTGGTGCAGGGACTCGATGTAGCTGGCCAGCGGGGCGACGATCGCGCGGTGGGGTGAGACGACGACTTCGAGCGGGAGGTGGTCGCCCCAGGTCGCCCAGTAGCCGCCGAACCGTTCGGCCTCGTCCTGCGTCGGGCTGAGGTGCAGGGCCAGGACGGGTTGTCCGAGGGAGGCCGCGTACGCCAGGGCCCGCATGCTCGCCAGGTCGAGTGCGGCGATGGGCACGATGGCCAGGTGGTTGACCTCTTCCGGGCATTCCTCGCTCGTCTTCCTCACCTTCCTCTGCCTCGGTGTCCGCTGCCGCAGAGGCCGTGGCCGTGGTCCTTGGGAATCCGGAACCAGCCGTCGACTGCCTCGGTAGCTCGATGGCGTGGGGATGCAGGGCGAGGGCCTTGGCGCAGAGGTCGTAGTGGCGGCGGATCCGCAGGGGCAGCAGGACGAGGAGTCCGATCACGAGGACGGCGACCCATGCGCCTTCGGTGAACTTGGTGATGCCGGCGGTGATGAAGACGATGGCGGACAGCAGGCCGCCGGTGGCGTTGAAGACCAGGCTCTTGCGCCAGTGGGCCTGATCTCGGTGACGCAGCCAGTGCACGACCATGCCGGCCTGGGACAGGGTGAAGGCCAGGAACACGCCGACGGCGTATAGAGGGATCAGGAACTGGGTGTTGCCGCCGAACGCGGCGAAGATCGCGATCGCGGCCAGGGCGAGGACGATGATCCCGTTGCTGAAGGCGAGTCGGTCGCCGATACGCAGGAATAGGTGCGGTGCATGGCCGCTGCGGGCCAGCAGGAAGAGCACGCGGGGGAAGTCGTTGAAGGCGGTGTTGGCGGCCAGCAGGAGGATGGCGGCCGTGGCCGCCTGTACGTAGCCGTACATGAACCCCGGGCCGAAGGTGTGGCGGGCGAGCTGGGAGAGCAGGGTCTCGTTGCCGTGTGGCACCACCCCGTCGAGGTGGACCAGTGCGATCGTGCTGCCGAACAGGACGATCAGCAGGGTGACCATCCAGGTCAGCGTCGTACGGGCGTTGCGCCATTCTTCCGGCTGGAAGGCCGGTACGGCGTTGGAGATCGCCTCGATGCCGGTCATCGCCGTGGATCCGGAGGAGAAGGCCCGCAGGACCAGCAGCAGGGTGACCCCTTCCGTGACCGGCAGCCGGGGCGGCGGTGCGGGTTGGAAACCGCGGCCGGCTGCATCGGCCAGGCCGACAACCAGGAGTGCGAGGACCGCGACGATGAACGCATATGTGGGTACGGCGAAGACGGCGCCCGCCTGGCGAACTCCGCGGAGATTGCCCACCAGCAGAACCGCGATCACCGCCACGCCGATCGCTACCGCGCTCGGGGCGAGTGCGGGCAGGGCTGAGGTGATCGCCTGAACCCCGGAGGCGATCGACACGGCGACGGTCAGGATGTAGTCGATCACCAGACCGGCAGCGGCGACCACGCCCGGTACCCGCCCGAGGTTGTCGCTGGCCACGATGTACGAGCCGCCGCGCAGCCGCGGGCGCTGGCCGCGGTGTACCGGGCGCTGCGCAAGTCCTACGAGGACTCCAGCAACGAACCCGGGGCCGCGGACTTCTACTACGGCGAGATGGAGATGCGCCGGGCCGATCCCCGCACCGCGCCGGCCGAACGCGGCCTGCTGACGGCGTACTGGGCCATATCCGGCTACGGCCTACGCGCCACCCGCGCCCCGGGGCTGGCTGCTGCTCGCCATGGGCCTCACCGTGTTGGTCATGATGCTGTGGGGACTGCCGCAGCGCGACACGCCCTCGCTCAGCACCGGCACCCTCACCAGGCACCGCATCACCATGGCCACCGACAGCCCCGACCCCGAGAACCCCACTGGCCGCCCGGCGACCGCCTGACGAGCGCACGCTTCGAGAAGTGCGCGTCGTCGTCAACTCCGTGATCTTCCGCTCCTCCGGCCAGGACCTCACCACCACCGGCACCTACACCGAAATGACCTCCCGGCTCACCGAACCGGTCCTCCTCGGCCTGGCTGCCCTCGCCGTCCGCGGCCGCATCAAACGCTAGCGCCGTAGCCAAGGCAGCCCGGACAGCCCCCACCCGCAGACGACGGCCGCACACAGGATTGAGCGATACAAGACGCCACGTCTCCGGGCAGTCGGATGACTGCGTGCGGGAGCGGGGAGGACATGCGCTCGTACATGGCTACCTTGCCTTCGAGCGGAACACCCCCGCGGACGCGAGGGTGTTCCGTGTGCCGCAAACGCGCCTGCTTCCGGGTCAAGGTCCTCCCCGCCGACGTGGGGTGTTCCGTGTGCCCGTCGCGTCCTCCCCGCCGGGGCGGGGGCCAGTCGTCCTGCGTTCGGATCCAGTTGGCTACGCCCACCGCATGCCGATGGCGGACAGCTGCTCCACTCGCTCCGGGGGCAGCGTCGCGGCTCTGCTGCGTTGGTTGCTGATCCACGCACCAAGCCGGAGCGCCCGCTCCTCCTGGTCCTCGCCGCTGCCGCCGTCTCCGTTGCCGCCGATGACGATCCGTTCGACGTGCTTCCTCGGCACCCTCAGATGCCCCTCGCGCTCGTAGAACTGGCGGGCGGCGGCGTAGTTCATGGCCCATTTGGCGGCCTGAGTGCGGCGCGGCTTCGGTTTCTCGTCCTCGCCGGCGGGCTCGATCCCGAGGATGTGTTCGCACAACCATTGCTGGGCGCCTGTGAGTTTGTCCCAGCCGAGCCGGACCGATCGCACCCACCGTCCCAGGTCCTCGCCCTGGTGCACGATGTCGCCCGGCGTCGTGGGCAGCTCGCCGCCGGCCTCCAGGTGCTGCCGGACCAGATGGAAGGCGCGTTGCCACTCCACCGGCCAGGCCGGGCACCATGAGGGGTCGATGTCCTCCAGCTGCTCGCGCCGCTCCTGCGACAGCGTGCTGGCCGACGACCCCACCGGCAGTCCCTGGGCACGCCGCTGCTCGATCTCCTGTGCCTTGCGGGCGGCGGCGCGGGCGTTCTTCAGCCAAATGCCCACCTTGTAGCCCTGGTGGGTGGCGTGCAGCGGCGCGAGCAGGTGCCCGTTCGCCTCGGCCCATCCACGCGCGGCGGCCAGGCCCTCTTCCCATGCGACGTCGAAGTGCGACCACACCATGCCCAGCTTCTCCAGCTGCTCGATGCGGTCGGTATCCATGTCCCCGCGGACGTGGAAGCGGCGGGCGTCGGCGATCCATTGCCCGAGCGGGAAGTTGGCGAGGGAGGCGGGCCATCCCTCGGCTTCCACCGCCTGGTCGTCACCGCCGGGCACCCGGTACGTGAACGGGACCTTGAGGTCGCCGTGCTCGCGGGCGTAGATGACGGCGGCTTCGATGCCGCGTCGCCAGTGGGCGTGTTCGGGGTTGAGGACGCGGAGGTTGATGAACGCTGCCAGCTGCGCTGGGTCGCGGGGGGTGGAGAATTTCAGCAGTTCCCGGGCCTGTACCGACACCCCCGTCTGCGCCGTGGCATCGTCCTTGCCCTCCACGCCTTCCTCGTTCTCAGCCCCGGAGCGGGTTTGTACGCCTCGTACGCGGCTTCGTGCCTGTGGTTCGGCGAGCGCTTCCACGACGCGGGCGTCGTGGGCACGCAGGGCTTCCAAAAGCTTGGCCAACCCCCCGTACGCCCGCGAGGTGAGCATGTTGTCGACTGTCTCGCCGGGCCCGAGCAGGACGGGCACCACGAGCGAGGCGACCTTGCCCTCACCGGGGCGGATGCGCAGCGCCCGGCCGACGGCTTGGACGAGGTCGGGCATGGAGCCGCGTACGTCGGCGAAGTACACGGAGTCGCAGTGGGAGGTGTCGATGCCTTCGCCGAGTACGCGAACGGAGCCGAGGAACGTCTTCTCCACGACCGTGCCGTCAGTAGCGATCCCTTTGGAGAATTCGTCCAGGACGCGGCGTCGGTGGAGCGGTTTGTGTTCGCCGCACAGCCAGTCGGCCCACACCGTGCGCGGATACAGCGCAGGATCGGCCCTGTGCAGCTGCTGGGCGACGTCTGTGAGGCCGGCCGCGAACGCCTCGGCCTCCTTCACCTGGTGGTGGAAGACGAGCGTTCTGCCAAAGCCTTCCTCGGCCGACGCCTTGACCAGCGCCGTCTGCAGGGCGGCGAGCCGTGCCCCGCGGACCTCGTCCGTGCGGCCCTCCACGCCCAGCAGCTGGGCCGCCTGGAGCTGAGTGTCGGTGATGTCCAGGCACACCACCTGGTAGGGCGCACAGATGCCCCGGTCGATCGCCTCGGACAGGGTGAGCGTGTGACACCTGCTGCCGAACGGACCGGCCGGGTCGTCCTCCATCGAGGCGACCAGCTCGCCCGGCGCGCCCGGCGCACCCTCGGCGTCCTCGTCCAGTTGCCACACCCTCGGGGTGGCGGTCATGTACAGGCGGCGCAGGGCGGGGATGCGGGTGTTGTCGTGGACGACCGCCCATGGCTTCCCGATCCGTCCAGAGGTGCGGTGCGCCTCGTCCACGACGATCAGGTCCCAGCCCGGCAAGCCCGCAGTGTGGGCGCGCTCGAGGGTGCCGAGCCCGAGGGAGGCGTAGGTGGCGAACACGGTGACCTTGTCCAACGGCCGCACCCAGGCGACCAGCTCATCGACGTCCGTGGTGTTGGGGAAGCCCGCCTGGTCTCCGCGCAGCGAGGAGACTCCGATCATCGGCCCCGTACGCCCGCCCTCGCGCCAGGCGGCCTCGGTCTGCGCGAGCAGGTCCAGCGAGGGCACGAGCACCAGAACCCGACCCGCCTGCAGCTCCTGCGCGCTGCGCACGGCGACGAGGGTCTTGCCCGATCCGGTCGCCATGATCACCTGAGTCCGCAGTCCCCGCTCCGGTACAGTAGATCTTGCAGGCAATTCGAGCGCGCGGAGCACGGCGTCCACGGCTTCTCGCTGATGAGGACGAAGCTCCTTCAAAACCATTTCGTCTACCTTCTCCTGCGAGCCGGAACGACAGCACCCACACACTGGACGACGTGCAACCAGCTTTCGCACAGCGAACGTTGGCACACAGCACACCCATCGTGACACCGGCCCACACTCCCGCCCCAGGACACAGTGACCTATCTTCGCGAGGGCCACACATCCCATAACCGGGGAAGCCATCTAAGTCCAGAGTCTATCTCACTCAATAAATGAAGCAAACATCCCGCAGAATTGACACGGAAGTCGTGGGTACTGGGCACACCCGACTACCTGATCGCGGCCCCACCCTGGCCGGGGAGAGTCATGACGCAGAAGACTGACGACAACGAAAGCAACCGGTTCTGCACGGCGTGCGGCACGCCCGCCGAGGACGGGAAACTGTGCAACGACTGCGGTGCCGTCCTGGACCTCCCTGACAGTGCAGGGCTGGTCGATGACCAAGGTGCAGCCATACGGCGCGACTTCGAAGAGCGTGCTCAGCAAAAACGAAGGTGAGAGGTACATCAGGCGCTCTGGGGTACACGGCTGCGCATGGCACCGAAGAGTGAACGCATCGAGTTCCTGCGGGCCGTGCGGCAGCTGCACCGCGTCCGCTCCTTCTACACCGTGGGCGTCCTGCTGTGGGCGGGATCTGCTGCCTGGACCGGCTGGCAGGCACCCGGAAGCCGGCAGATGTGGGTGTCCATCCTCCTCCTGGCCGTCTTCACCGCCCTCCTCGTCACCGCCGGCCTGTCCCTGCGACGTCTCGCAGTCCCATCGACAGGCCGGCCCGCGCATCACGCCGCCCCACACAAGACGGCACGCACCCGCCACGCCCACGCATGAGGAGCCGTCAGCGCGCCTGAATGAACCGGGCCAGGACACGGCAGGGCGGGCATGCGACTCTCTCAAGGCGCTACCCATGTCTGTGGGGGCGGTGGCCGGGCATACGGGCTTCACCCTTCGAGAGGAGTCCTGTCATGCTCGGCATAGTCGCGGCAGTGCTGTTCTTCATCGCGTTCTTTCTCAACGCGGCCGAGATCAGCACCAATCACGCGTTCTCGTCAGTCAACGTCATGCTCCTGGGACTGACCGCACTGGCCCTGCACGTTGCGGGGATCGGCAGCACCTGGTCCCGTAGGCGCTGACTCGGCGTCAAGCCCCAGAACCGCAGGGACCACCACACTCCCCGCCCTTGCTGCTACTCGGGCCGCAGGCCCGTTGGCCCGCCCCGCGCAGCGGGGCCGGCCTCTGGCGCGTAGCGCCACTCGGTGACCGGAGCGCAGCGAAGGGCACCGCAGGGGGCGCAGCCCCCACCGCTCCGGGAGCGCAGCGAACGGAGCATCACCCGCCTTGCGCAGCAAGACGGGTGCGCTGACCGCGCAGCGGTCAGCCAGCGCTCCCGCGGAGCGGGAGCGCAACACCCGCGCGCAGCGCGGGTGTTCGCTTGCTTCGGGCGCAGCCCGAAGGGACCCGCTCCGCGGGG
>NZ_JBVJMF010000038.1:0-26100 GCF_055584345.1 Streptomyces sp. NPDC104106 | reverse complement strand
CCCCCCCCCCCCCCCCCCCCCCCCCCCCCCCCCCCCCCCCCCCCCCCCCCCCCCGGGGGGGGGGCGGGGGGCCCCCCCCCCCCCCCCGGGGGGGCCCGCCCCCCCGGGGGGCCCACGCGCTTCTGGAGACTTGATGAACATCCTCGCTTTCGGCGACAACGTCGTGGACCGTTTCGTGGACCGCGGCATCGACTACCCGGGCGGCAACTGCGTCAACGTCGCCGTCTACGCCCGCCGTCTCGGTCTCGACACCGCCTACCTGGGGGTATTCGGAGACGACGACCTTGGCACCTTCCTCCGTACGGCGGTCGCGGCCGAAGGCGTCGCGGTGGAGCGCAGCGTGGTACGCCACGGCGAATCCGGCGTCTCCACCCTCCATGTCCAAGGCGGCGACCGGGTGTTCCTCGGCTACAACGGCGGCGGCGTCACCGTACGTGAACCACTCGTCCTGGACGACGCCCTGCTGGCGTACGCGGCGTCGTTCTCGCTGGTGCACTCCAGCGTCTACTCGCACACCGAGAGCGAGCTGCCCAAGCTCGCCGCTGCCGGAGCACTGGTCAGCTTCGACCTCTCCGACGACGACGAGTTCCGCTCCCCCGCCTACCTCGACCGCGTCTGCCCCCACCTCGACCTGGCCCTGCTGTCCTGCTCTGACCTGGACGAGACGGCCACCCATCGGTTGCTGGAGTCGGTGCTGGCACGGGGAGCGGGCATGGCCCTGGCCACCCGCGGCCTGGCGGGAGCCACCGCGTACGACGGCCGCATACTGGTGACGGCACCAGCGCACGCGGCGGACGCGCGGTCCATGGCCGACACCATGGGCTGTGGCGACGCCTTCCTCGCCGGTTTCGCGGTGTCCTTGCTCCGGGACCGCTGGTCCCGAAGCACCCCCCCGTCCCGCCCCTCGTTGGAGCGCGCCCTGCGCCAGGGCGCGCAGTCGGCCCACGACCAGTGCTTCGTCGAGGCCGCCTTCGGCCACGGCCGGCCCACCGCGGCATCCGGGTCCCCCGCCCCGCGGACCGAGGCGGACCGGGCGCGCCTCGACCGGACCGGGGCCGACGCTGCGGGCCGGTCTCTTACTGGCTGACAACGCCTCCTCCGGCAGCGGGGTGCCGCAGGACCCGGACCGGGCGGCCACGGCCCGCTCCCTCGGAGTCCACTCGGTCCTGGTGACAGCGATACATGCTGTGGGGCTCGTCACGTCATCGCAGCAGGTCAGGACGGTGGAGCGGCCCCGGCTGGGACCATGGGCGCCGTGATCCTCTCGATGCTGTGCAAGGTAGCCCGCAGGCTGCTGTCCCGCCCCCGGTGTGCTGCTGCGCCGCGACACCGGCGCCGCCCACCAGCCCTCTCACAGGCAGCGCGGCGGATGCGCTGCGCGAAAAGTTCCCACCGTGTCCGGTCCCCGATGCGTGGCCGGCCACCACCGCTGGGCCGGAGGAGGTCCTGGACCGGCTGGCCCGGCCGCCGCTGCGGCCCGAGTCCCAGACCGCCCTCGCCGCACGGCTCCGCGGAGCCCGCCGCCTGCTGGAGTGGCTCCAGGAGTTCCCGGGCAACAGCTGGCAGTCCCGCTGGAAGGCCAGCCCCGGCCCCGCGGACCCGCAGATCTGCTGCGACGAGGCGAGCAGCACCACAATGAGCACCGGCCGCACCAGGCCATGAACCAGGCGGCACCCCCTGCGCGCCGTCCCCGAACCGCTCGACCCCGGACAGATCACCCGCCTGCACATACGCAGGACAGACCGCCTCGGCGGAGTCATCCACGAGTACCGACATGCCGCCTGAACTGCCTGGATGAACTGCCTGGATGAAGTATTCGGCAGGCGCACAGGTGAGCAGCGGTCTGCTCGCTGTCCCACAGCTTCACCCGCGCCCCTTTGGAGCTAATCA
Source organism: Streptomyces sp. NPDC104106 (assembly GCF_055584345.1). NCBI lineage: Bacteria > Bacillati > Actinomycetota > Actinomycetes > Kitasatosporales > Streptomycetaceae > Streptomyces > Streptomyces sp. NPDC104106. The sequence goes on along the minus strand of NZ_JBVJMF010000038.1, from coordinate 24,210 downwards.
GGGGCGGGAAGTCCTCGTCGGCGTAGGGCTTCTTGTTGCTGCTGCCCGATCGCGATCAGTTCGCCGGAACGGCCGGCGCCGCCTACGCGACGCGGCCCCTCGCCCACGCACTCGGCGATCTGTACCGGCTCGTCGGGCAGGACCAGCCGCGACCGACAGCTACGCGCTGCCGAACGCGTCACGCTCGCGCGGGGCTCACCGCACAGTGCCGCCGGGGGACGCCAGGCGGCCGCACGCCTGGCCACGGGACGGGAGCGTCGGCGACCGGCCGACGCAGGTCCGGGTCCGTCCGCGCCGGTCAGGCCAGGACGGCGGGGCGGTCCCAGCCGTTGCGGGTGACCTTTTCGAACCACAGTCGTGCCGAACCGTCCACTACGGCGGCCACGCACAACCGCCACCCGGGCCCTTCGGCGACACGCACCCGGGTCGCCGAGGCGGACTCCCTCAGCAGATGCCATTCCGAGGCTCCGGCGCCGTGCGTCAGCACCCGCACGCCCGCCGAGCCGGCGAGGGCGACGGTGGGCCCGCCGCGGTGGCCCGCGGCCGTCACGTCGTGGACGCCGTCCTCTTGCGGGAGGTTCTCGAACTCCCAGATCCCCGCGTCCTGTTCGGCGCGGACGGGGGGCGCGTCCGGCCGGGCGAGGACAGCCTCCAGGTGTCCCCACCGGTTCAGTGCGAGCGCCCCCCGGTCCATTCGGCCGACCTGGACGACCTCCCGTACGGGGTGCAGGCCCGAACGCAGCCGCAGGCACACGACGGCGCCGTCGTCCTCAGCGAGCACCCCCGTGCTGCCGTCGATGTCCCGCGCGGCCGTCATCACTCGCCGCGCCGGGGCGCCGGGCACCCGGTTGCGCTCCGGTTCGCCGCCCTGCGCCGGGCAGTGCACCGCGAACAGCGCCCCGTCGTACGCGGTCCACACGACGACGTCACCTGACGTGGAGCAGGTCGCGGCGACCCCCTCGGCGCCGCTCAGTACCTTGCTCCATCCGGTGGACGTGCCGATGTGCAGCGTGCCTGCGAGGTCGAGGGCGGCGATCACGGGTCGGCCGGTGCCGGTGCGACGGGCCGCCACCTCGCGCACCGACCTGGGCGCGCCGTCCCCGGGCGGCAGGCCGGTGTCGGCCGCCGCCCGGTCGGGTCCGTCGGGTCCGGGCACGCGCAGGTATTCCACGCCCGCCGCGCCGCCGGCGACGACGATCAGGCCGCCGCCCCCGGTCAGGACGTCCACGCACCGATGCCGGGCGGGCCGCCCGCCCGCCCGCAACAGTTCGGTCAGCCGCTTCGCCCACGGCAGCAGCCGTGGCCGGTTCGCCGGGTCGTCGGAGAGCGGACGGGCGGCGTGGCCGGCGGCTTCCGCCGAGAAGCCCGCGTCCAGCAGTTCCTCCCGGAACTGCGCGTCGGCTCCGCCGCCCCCGTCGGGCAGCGTCGAAGGCCGGCCGAGGAGTGCGGTCCTGGCCACCGCGCCGACGGCGTAGCGCTCGCCCTCGACGGTGAGTCGGCCCGGGGCCTGTTCGCGCTCCGGTGCCCGGTGTCCTTGGGAGTAGACCACCGTCTCCCGCCGCTGCCCGGCCGGATGCATGAAGGTGAGGTCGATGAGCTGGACCGAGCCGTCCGGGCCCACCATGACGTTGCGCGCCGACACATCCCCGTGCACCCACCCGCTGTCGTGGAGTCGGTCCACGATGGAGCACAGCCGCTCCAGGACGGCCGCGGCCGCCAGGGGATCGGTGCCTTCCGCCGCCCACCGGGCCAGCTCCGCGCCGTCGAACCACCGGCTGACCAGGTAGGAGCACAGGGCGTCCGCGGCGGCGCCCGGCGCGTGGGGGGCCGGCCCCACCAGGACCAGGGGCGCGATCAGGCCCTCGATCGCCAGGAGGTTCGCGGCGTGCACGCAGTCCTCCCAGCGGGCCTGCCAGCGTCGCAGGTCGGCGTCGTCGCGCTGCGCGGGGAGGATCTTCACCATCCACCACGACACCCGGCCGGTGCGGTCGGCGCGCCGGGCTTGCCAGCACTCGCCCTCCAGTCCGTTCGCGCCGACGAACCGTTCCAGCGTGTATTGGTCGGGGTTCTCCCTGCTGCCCACGCGCATGCCGGGGACGTGGGGCGTCTGATCCATGTGCACACCTCATTCCCGCAGGCGGAACACGGCCGGCGCCGCGGGGGCGGAGACGCCGCCCGTCGCCACGCCGACGGTGCCGAGCGCCGCCTCGACGTCGTAGGGGTCCTCGTCGGCGGGCAGCGACCGCTCCGGCCGTCCGGCGTTGTACGGCGCGGGATCGACGGCGGGCGCCGGAACGGTCTCCAGTGCCGCGGTGAGGGACTCCAGCAGGTGCGCGAGTCGGTCGCAGCGGGCCACCACCCAGGCCGTGTCCGGTGCCGGCCCGGCGGCCGTGAGACCGTCGTACTCCTGGGAGAGGCCGGCGAGGAACCGCTCCGCCTCGTGCAGGTGCGGCCGCACCTGGGCGGGAGGGGGGACGGCGTCGGACTGTGGCTGGGGCAGCGCCCGGCCGATGGTGCGGACGAACGCGCGGGGGTCGGGCACGCCGTGCTCGCCCTCCAGGCCTCGGTCGATGGCGTCCCGCACCCGCATCAGATCCAGCAGCGGGGTGCGCAGTGCGGCCTGGGCCGCCTGCGCGCAGCGACCGGCTGCCGCGGACAGCCGCTCCCGCACCGCCTCCCGGCCGGGGCCCGGGTCTGGTGCCGGGGGGCGTCCGGCGTCCCCGGCGAGTCGGGCCCGCCACGTGTCCAGCGCCTGCGCCGTCGGGGCGGCGAGCCCGCCGGTCCGGGCCCGGGTGACCTGGACCCGCCGGGACATGCCGGCGCCGAGGCCGGAGAAGTACTCGTCCAGCACCTCGTAGCCGCCGATCGCGGCCGGATCGCCGCCGCCGACCTGGACGAGTTCGGCGAGCAGCGCGTGGTCGGGCCGCAGGGAGACGTGGTCCTGCACCTGGGCGCGGGTCAGCCAGTCCTGGTAGAGCTGCGGCGTGCTGATGCCGATGGCGTGCAGCCGGATGCCGGTGTCGGCGTGTAGGTGTTCCATGAGGCTGACCGGTTCCTCGGTGGCCATCAGCACCTCGCCGGAGCCCTGCTCGCCCTTCGGCGCCCAGTGCGCGCCGTCGCTGACCAGCACAATGAGCTTCTCGTTGCCCGGCTTGTGATGGTGGTAGAGGAGGTTGGCGGCCTCGTGCAGCGCGTTGCCGATGTCGGTGCCCGCGTTCTGGGCCTTGAGCACGCCGACGGCGTTGCGGAACAGGTCGGACTCCGCCGGGGTGCCCGCGTCGATCTGGGCCATGCCGCCGCCGGGCGGGAAGATCTGGCGGGTGCGGTGGGTGAACTCCAGCAGCGCGATCCGCGAGACCCGCCCGCCGGCCTGAAGGCGTACCTCCAGCAGATGGCGCAGTGCGTCCTGCAGCGCGCGCATCCGGCTCAGTCCGGCCCTGGACGGCCGGGTGCGCGACCCGATCAGGCCGCGCCAGCGGGAGGTGGCGGCGGTCGCGGCCGCGTACTCCGTGAAGGGAACGATGTCCTCGCATTTCATCGAGCCGCTGCAGTCCGCCAGGACCACGACGTCGACGCCGTTGCGGGCGCCGGGCACGAAGAGGTCGACGGCGGTGCGCTCACCGATGGCGAGGATCACCTCGCGCCGTCCGCCCGAGTCGAACTGCCGTACCCGGTAGGGCACCGAGCCGGCCTCCAGCCACATCTCCTGATCGTCGGCGGGCACCCACAACGCCCGTCCGGCCAGTCCCGTGCCGGCCAGTTCCCGGCCAGCTTCGTCGAGGGAGCGCTCGGTGGGCGACTCCAGTTGCACGGAGCGCGCCTCCAACACCGGGGCCGCGTCGAGCCGCCAGGCGGTGCGATCGGCCGCGGCGTCGAAGTCGGTCGCCCTCGCCAGGTCGTCGGGCACCGCCAGCAGTCCGGCCGGCACTTCGGCCAGCGGTACGACCTCGACGGCCACGGCCGTGGCGTCGTACCCGGCACCGAGGCTCAGCACCCGGTACCGCTCCCCACCGGGCGGTCGTGCGGCGGCCTCCCACTCCGCCGCGCACACCCCGACCCGGGCCCCGGCGAGCACCCCGCCGGCCGGCACGACCACACCCCGGGTCAGCCGGGGATCCGTCGTCGTCCCCCTCATCGTCGGCTCCGATCACCCTCGAACCTCACGTCCACGCCCAGTGCCTGGCGGTACCGGGCCGCATGCGCCCCCTTGGCGCCGATGAACCGTCCGCGCAGGGACTGCGGCAGGTCGACGAAGAGCAGGCCCCGCCGTTCCACGACGCCGTCGCGCATGCGCGGCGCTTTGTACTCCACGAAGCGCAGCGCGTCCGCGGTCTCCGCCCCGCCCGCTTCCTGTTGGCGCACCAGCGTCCGCAGACGCTCGAACAGGCGACGGCCCTCCGTCGCGGTGTCGCCCAGCCGGGTCAGTTCCCGTTGCCAGTCCGGCTCCGCCCGGCGTACGTGCTCCGCCAGGCGGCGAGCTTCGTTGCCGTGGCCCGAGTCGTCGGCGAGCCGCCGCAGCAGGGCGTGGATCGCGCGGTAGTCCACGGCGAGTTGGCCGTGTCCTGTGTTGCGCAGGTTGTGGCCCAGCAGGGCCAGCGACACGCGGGGGCCTCCCCGACGGCGTGCGGCCGTGGCCACGATCTGCCGCACCAGTTCGGGTGGGGCCGTGGCGCGCGGGGCACGGTGGTGCTCGCGGCACAGGCCCAGGCCGACCTTCTCGTGGCCGTAGACCTGCCAGCGGTGGACGTGCCGGGGGCACACTTGTCGGCCGCACGGTGTACCCGCGGGGTCCGCCCAGTCGCACCTGACGCGGCCGGCGCCGCGGCAGCCCTCCTGCTCGCAGACGGGGAACTGGCGTCGGTGGCAGGCCGGACAGTAGTCCAGGTCCGGGTCGGCGGGGTGCGGATGGCGGTGCGCATCGCACCAGGCTTCAGTGGTGCCGCACCGAGGGCCCGCGCAGCGGAAGGACGCCGGCCGCCCGCACTCCTTGCAGGAGGGGCGGTGGGCGGCGCACGTCGCGGTCAGCGCCCCGTCGAGGAGCACCACATGGTCGTCGCACAGCCTGGCGGGACGTCCCTCCTTCTCGCAGAGCTCACAGGTGAAGGGCCCGTAGGCCATGCGCCCGCCGCCGGCGCAGGCCGCGCAGGCCGCGCGGGTCAGGTCCGGGCGTTCCCGCACGGCGACGACATCGAAGCAGGTGTCCTGGCGGACGACCGTGACGCCGGGGCCGCAGCGGACGACCTCCAGGACGATGTCTCCGGTCTGCGACTCCCAGCGGAACGGCGTGCCGGTGCGCAGCGGGCGCCCCAGCAGGGTCGGTTCTAGCTGCTGCCACAGCTCGCCGTAGGCCTGCGCGGTGGTGAGGCCGAGGTCTGCCTCCCGCAGGTCGAGGACGACCTCCACGTCTCCTGCGGGGACTTCGGCGGGTGCTGTGGTCACTGCTGGTTCCCTCCCCGTGCCTGACCCTGGTCGCGGCGGCCGTCCGGAGCGGCGCCCGGCCCCTTGCCGGGGCGCCGTCGGCGCCGGTGCGACGGTGGCCGGTCCTCGCGGCGCGGTCCGGCACGGTCCGGTCGCCCCGGCTCGTCGCGTCCGCGGCGCTCCCGCAGCGGTTCGCCCGCGGCGAGGGCCGCGCGCCAGGCCTGAAGCATGAGGGCGGCGCTTCCCGGGTGGCTGGCGACGACCGTCGGCAGCAACGGGCCGCCCGGCCGGGTGTCCGTCAGCCCCGCGCGAAGCGTGTCGGCCGGCGGCCGGCGGGCCGTGTCGGGCCGGAGCAGGTCCTGGCCGCACGGAGGCCGGGTCCGGCCCGGCAGCTCGACCAGGTTCAGCAGGGGCAGGAGCTCTTCGGCGGTGGCGTCCAGCTTGGCGAGTTCGGGGACCAGGTCGTCGAGGAGGGCGCGGGCGGCCTGCCGGGCGGGGCGGCGGCGCTCCCGGCGCTCCCCCGTCGGCCCGCCTCGCCGCGGGTCGTCGCGCCCTGGGGCGCCTCGTCGTGGGCCGCCTCGTCGCGCGTCGTCCCGCCCTGTGTCGCCCCTCCGCGTGTCGTCTCGGTCCCGCCCCGGCTTCTGGAGGCAGTCCTCGATGAACACGGCTCGCAGGCCTTCGGTGACGGCGCGGGCCCGGTTGTCGTCCAGCAGGTCCTGCCGGACGGGTCGTTGCCGTTGGCCCTTCCTCGCCTGCCCGCGGGCGCGCAGGGCGAGCGCGTCGAGGAGCAGCATGTGCGCCCGGACCTCGGCGAGGGTGGCCTGCGCGTCGAGGCAGCGGACCAGCACGGTGCGGCCGTCCTCGGCGGGCGCGAGGTCCATGCGGTCCAGGTGGCTGATGCCGTGGCGACGGCGCAACTCCGCGCACACCCGCTCCAGGTGGCGTTCCGTCACGGGACCGATGTCCCGGGCGGTGAGGTGCTCGCCGGAGTCGGCCAGCCACCGGGACCCGATGCGGTCCCGGCGTCCGCCCGGGGAGAAGGAGCCCCGGCCGGCGAGCGCGATCAGCGTGGGTGAGTGCCGTCGCAGCAACTGGTACAGCAACTCCCGTTCCACCGGGTCGGTCGTCTCCAGCCGGTGGAGGTCGCCGTCCGGAGGCACGGGGGTCCCGTCCAGCGACACGCCCGGAACGGTGAGGGCCCCGCCGACCTGCCGCGCCGCGTCCGCCACGGCGGCGATCGCCTGGGCCAGGACGTCGAATCCTTCGGCTCGTGCCGCCCGGGTGCCCCACCAGGCCGGCGGAGTCACCAGCCGCATCACCGCCCGGTGGCGCTGGTGCGGCAGCAACAGAAGCCGCCCTCCGCCCAGTTCGGGAAGACCGCGGCGCTCCACGGCCGTCATCACCGTGTCCCGGTCGGCACCCTGCACCGCGAGCCCCTTGGCCAGCGCCTGCCGTGCCGCTCCCACTCTCGTCAGACTCACCAACACACGCAGCACCCTAGTCCGGGAAGTGGATGGAATACCTGAATTTCCCATATTTCAGCATTTACAACTGGAGGGGACTATGCTCCGGCCTGGCCTGGGTGCTACCCCAGCACCGTCCTCGCCCCACCCCCGCCGCCGAGGGCGGGCGGGACCACGTCCGGGCTGTACCGACGCCCGGACAGCCGTACGGCCACGGAGTCCGCGAGCACCACCTGATCCGATGCGCCCAGGCGCACCGGCTCGCCCGGCTCCAGGGGGCGCGGTCGACCCAGGGCGTGGTCCTCCCAGCGCCGGACCGCCGTGCCGTGCGAGGACCCCACGTCCCTCACCGACACGGTCAGGGCGGCGTCCGCCTCGATCAGCAGGTGCCTGCGGCTGACCCGGGCCACCGCGTCGCGGTGCTCGCGGCCGATGCCGTCGAGGTTGATGCCGTGGGTGAGCGCGCCGCGGCCGATCTCCAGGCAGCCGTCGGCCTCCAGCGGGAAGCGCAGGAGTACGGCCTTGTCCTCGTCCAGGTCGAGGCGCTCGACGAGCAGTTCGCGCGACGGCCTGCGGTCGCCCACCCTGACCAGGGGACGGCCGCACCGGGGATCAGGGCACACGGGCACGCCCGTGCGCCGATCCAGCTCCGGCCACAGCAGGAGGCCCTCGGGCCAGACCTGGGCCATGAGACAGCGTGAGACGCAGCGCCACACCGAGCGCAGGACGTCCCTGTGGTCCTTCAGCCCTTTGACGAAGAGGTCCTTGTCCTCCTCGGCCCGCGACTTGACCTGCCCGGACACCGGCACGATGCCGCTGGAGACGAAGCGCAGTCCGTTCCCGTCCCGGCGCCAGCCGTGGAAGCGCTCGGGCTGCTCCTCGATCCAGCGGAACTGCCGCCGCAGATCCACGAACCGGTCCTGGCTGACGATCTGGAGGTCGCGCTCCTGGGCGAGGGAGAGCAGCACCGGATCCGCGAAGGGCACCTCCCTCAAGAGCCCCTGCCGACACCGCCGGTCGAAATCGGCGCGCTGTTCCCCGGACATCTGGTGCCGCAGGGCCCGGTCGACGACCAGGACGAGTTCGGCGCCCGCCCCGCAGCGGTCCCGCCAGGCCTCGGTGACCTGGTCCAGCCGGCTCAGCAGGGGGCGCTTCGATCGTGGTCCGATCTCGTGGGACCAGCAGACGTTCGAGACGTCGACGACAGCGTTCATGTTCGGCACCTTCGGGAGGCTGGGGCGCGGGGTTCGGGCCGGTCCGCCGGTTACGGCGGTTCCGGGGGGCTTGCGGGGACTCGACCCCGCGCGGTTTCGATCGCTCGCCGCCAGGTGGTGCGACACCGCGGCGGGCGGCCGGACGGCCGGAAGAGGAGAGGCGGCGCGGCGCGGGTGAGCTACGACGCCCTCAGCGGCGGCCGGCCGGACGGCCGATGCTCGGGAAACGCCGCCGGGCTCGTCGTACGGGGGCGTCGGTCTTGGGATCGGAGGGCTGTCGCGCGGTGAACGCCGACGAGGCGTGCGCCGTGCCGGCGCCCTCCGCATCCCAGTGCGCGGGGTCGGCCATCCCCGGCCGGGTCGTGTCACGGCCCAGCCACCGCAGGGGCCGGGGGTAGCGGCGCGTGGAGTGCCGGTACGACACGGGGGTCCGACGCCAGCGCGCCCCGGACGCCCCGCGGACGGCCTTGTGGACCTTACGCCAGGTCCTGAAGGGGCAAAGGCCCATTTCCCGCCCGAAGTCGGTCAACGGCACGTCCACGGGGTGATGCACGTGCACCCAGTTGGCCTCGCCCCGCGACCGCGCGTTCCAGGCGCCGTCCCCCACGGGCACGGAGGCGCCGGGAGTCTCGCTCGGCCGACGGGTGAGCCACAGGACGCGGGCTCGTTCCTCGTCCCGGTCGATCACCAGAGTGGGCCGGTACGTGCGCTCACCGCCCGCCCGGGTCGCCCTGCACCACCAGATCTCGCCGGGACTCAGCGAGCGCTGCCCGAACGGCTGCATGCCGGCGGACCAACGGGACGGCGGTGCGGGGCTGATCCTGCGGACGACGAGGAAGAACACCACCGCCACCAGCATGACGGCAAGCGTCTGCGCCTCCGCGACCACACTCCAGACGCCCTTGGCATCGCCCTTCGCCATGCGCAGCGCGGGCGGTTCGACCCGCGACCTCACCCACAGCGCCACCACGACGGACAGCGCGACCAGCCCCGCGGACTGGGCGAGCAGCACCCACGCCCGTACCCGGCGGCGATGACCGGCGCGCCACATCACCAGGGCCGCGACGGCCAGGGAGACGCAGAGCAGCATCCAGGGAGCGGCGAAGGGAGTACGGACCGGGGGCGACTGGACGGCCATCAGGGCGGGAACCGTCACCGGGGCGGCGAGCAGGTATCCGACCGGAACCCAGACGTGGAGCAAGACCAGCCCGGCACAGCCCAGGCCCGCACAGGACGCCGTGTCCTCATGACTCATCCGATATCTCTCTGAGCGGCCGGAAGATGAGCCGCGACCGTACCGATCCGCATGCCACGCGCGAGGGCGGCTTACGCTGTTGTCCGATCCCTCTCCGAACACGACCAACGAAATGCCGTAACGAAGCCCCCTTCGACAACAGATGACCGGCTTTCTTGCACGACCGGCCGGCATAGGTGAACCTTCACGCTCTCGACATGACCCCGCAGGGCTGCTCGGCCTGCTACTGGGCCCGACTCACCTGGCTGACCACCTGGTGCGAGTGGCACGGTCACGCTGCCGGGTGCGTGTACTGCCGGGCGGGCAGCACGTGCTTGGTCGCCCGTGGCCACCGTGCTACACACGAGGAATCCCGCTCCGACGCCGGGCGGCTTCGACACCACAATGATCACGAACCCCGTGCCTGCTCTGCTGTCCGCCCCTACCGGCCGATCGCCAACCCTCCACGCAGTCACGGAACTTGACGGAGTCCTAGCCCGGCCCGGCCTGGACGGCGCCGGCACCGTGACCGCGATCGGTGACGACGTGACGCGATTCCGCGTTGGCGACCGTGTCGTCGGCCAGTTCTGGAGCCAGCCACTGCAGTTCGGTACCTTCGCCGAGGTCTGCGTCGTCCAGGCGCCACAGGCCGACACTCCGGTGGTCGGTCAGTGACCGGGCGGGTCGAACCCGAGGGCGGCCAGGGCCTCCTCGGCGGCCTGCTGGTCCTGCTCGTAGTCGCCGCCGGAGATCCCCAGCCCCCCGATGTACCGGCCGTTGTCGATGATCGGGTAGCCGCCGCCGACGGCCATCACACGAGGGTGGCCGCCCAGCGGCGCGATTTGCGGGTTGACGAGCAAGTCGTTCCACGTATGGGTGGGGATGCGGAAGGAGACCGCGGTCCAGGCCTTGTCGACGGCGACCTCGGCGGTGAGGAAGGGCGCGTCGTCGGCCCGATCGAACGCCTTCAGATGTCCGCCCTGGTCGGTGACGGCGACGGCCGCCGTGAAGCCGATCCGGGCAGCGGCGGTGTGTACTGCCGCGATGAGTGCGCCGGCGGCGGCCTGGGTGATTGACGAGGCGGGGGCCGACTTCCGGACTGTGACGGTGCTCATGAATGTTCCTTTATTGCTGTGCTGTGCGCGTCGGGTGGAGGGGCCGCAAGCCAGGTCACCGCAGGGGTGAGGCCGGGGTGGGGACCACGCGGGTGACGACGGACTTCTCGGGGATCAGCAGGCCGTAGACGGCCGGGCCGATCTCGTTCTTCCAGCGGTCGTGCTCGTACACGGCTGTGTACAGGGCCTCGCTCTGGGCCTCGTCCTCGAACCGGCGGATCCACACGTAGCCGTCCTCGTCCTCGGCGTCGACGAAGGAGGCGGTCACGTCCATGCCCAGCGAGGCCTGGAACGGGATGACCACGTCCTCCATGTAGCGCACCCACTCCTCGCGGCGTCCGGGCTGCGCCTGGTAGCGGCGGATCTCGTAGTACACGGTGCTGCTCCTGACTGTTTGCAGGGAAGGTCAGTCGGTCACGGTGAGGACGACCTTGCCGCGGGTGCGGCCGGCCTGGACGTGGGCGTGGGCCGTGCCGACCTGTTCCAGCGGGAAGGTTTCCTCCACCTCGACGGCGACCTCACCGGCGTCGATCAGGCCGGCGATCGTGGTCAGCGCGGGACCGTCCGGCTCGACCAGGTACGCAGTGACGCGCACGCCGGCTGCCTCGGCGGCCTGGGCCAGTTCCGGGGCGACACCGGACGGTACGGCGACCAGTAGGCCGCCCGGGCGCAGGACCTTCAGCGAGCGGGTGCTGGTCTGGTCGTGGGCGTCGCCCACCAGGTCGATGACGACGTCGACGTCCTTGACGACGTCCTCGAAGCGGGTGGTGGTGTAGTCGATGGTCTCGTCGGCGCCGAGTTCCTTGAGCCAGGGGTGGCGTGCGGCGCTGGCGGTGGCGATCACGTGGGCGCCCAGGTGCCGGGCGAACTGGACCGCGAAGTGGCCCACCCCGCCGGCGGCGGCCGTGATCAGGACGCGCTGGCCGGCCTGGACGTGGGCGGTGTCGACCACGGTCTGCCAGGCGGTCAGCGCCGCCAGCGGCACGGCGGCCGCGTGCGCGTGGTCGAGGGTGGCCGGCTTGCGGGCCCACTGGCGGGCCGGGGCGGTGACGTACTCGGCGTAGCCGCGGGCGGCACGCGGGAACCACGGCATGCCATAGACCTCGTCGCCGACCTTCAGGGTGGTGACGCCGAAGCCGACCTCCTCGACGACACCGGACACGTCCCAGCCCAGGATCAGCGGGAGCGTCTGCAGCCCCGCCATGCCCTGGCCCTCGCGGGTCTTCCAGTCCACCGGGTTGATCCCGGCGGCGTGCACTCTTACCAGCACCTCGGTCGGCAGCGGCTCGGGGCGCGCGACCTCCTCGACGGTCAGCACCTCCGCTCCGCCGAACTCCGTGACGGTGACTGCCCGCATCGTGTGCTCACTCATGTTGTCCTCGCTCATGTCCGTCTCACTGTTTCTTGTGCCGGGACCGCGGTCCCGGCACAAGAAACAGTGGCGTGTGCCCGCGGAGGCGGGTGAGTGGCCGGGAGGACATCTGTCGTACCATTCCAGCCATGACGCATCGTGTTGTCGTTCTCGCCCTCGACGGAGTCCAGCCGCTGGACCTGGGCATCCCGGCCCGGGTGTTCAACGAGGCCTGTGAACCGGACGGGACCCGTCTGTACTCCGTCAGCACCTGCTCCCTCGGCGCCCGGCCGGTACGCACGCACGAGGACTACCGGATCGTCGTCGACCACGACGAGTCTGCGCTGGAGACCGCGGACACCGTCGTTCTGGCCACACAGGAGCCCAGCGAGCAGCTGCTCGCGACCGGCGCGCTCCCCGAGGAACTCGCTGCGGCGCTGGACCGGATAGGGCCGCGAACCCGCATCGTCAGCCTGTGCACCTCGGCCTTCCTGCTCGCGGCGGCCGGTCTGCTGGACGGTCAGCGGGCCACCACGCACTGGGCACTGTGTGACGCGCTGGCGCGGCTGTTCCCCGACGTCGACGTCGATCCGGACGTCCTGTTCGTCGACAACGGACGCATCCTTACGTCCGCCGGCGGAGCGGCCGGCATCGACCTGTGCCTGCACCTGGTCCGTCTGGACCACGGGGCGGCGGTGGCCTCGGCCGCCGCGCGGCGCTGCGTCGTGGCGCCGTGGCGCGAGGGCGGGCAGGCCCAGTTCATCGAGCACCCGGTTCCGCAGGACACCGACCGTTCCACTTCGGCGACCCGGCAGTGGGCGCTGGACCGGCTGGCCGAGCCGGTCACACTGGAGGACATGGCCCGGCACGCGCACATGAGCGTGCGCACCTTCACCCGGCGGTTCCGCAGCGAGGTGGGCAGCAGCCCGCTGAAATGGCTGGCGCAGCGGCGGCTGGCGCACGCGCGCCTGCTGCTAGAGTCCACCGACCTGACCGTCGCACGGATCGCCACCGTCTGCGGCTTCGGCGACCCCGTCGCCCTGCGCAAGCACTTCCACACGTACCTGGGCCTGTCACCACTGGCCTACCGTCGCGCCCACAGCGCACCGGAGCCGATGACGGCACGGTGACCACCCAGCCGGGTCGGGGCTGCGACAACGCCCCCCCCCCCCATCAGCCGGCGCGTCGAGTGGCTCCTACCGCCCTCTACCACCACTTCAAGGCAAAGTCCCGGACATCATGTACCGGGTCACCGAGGACATCGTGGACGACATGGACCGTGTAGGCGGCGGTGCCTCGACGAGTACTGCAACGGCACGCTGGAAGACGGTCTTGGCGATCGCGCCCACGGCCTACACCGTGGGTCTGCATGGTGTTCGACTCTGGCCCGTAGTCGGTGGTGACGCCGAGTAGCCGCCTCGGTCATGATCTTGTGATGCATATCACATTCACCATCGCCTGGCGGCGGGCCGCCCAGCTGCCGGCCCTCACCTGACGGTTGACCACCGCCCCGACGACGCCGCAGAGGAGAGCGTCGCACCACCCCCGTGCCGGTGGAACCCGACGCCCCGCAGCGTCACGCGACGGCCAGTCCCGACACGGCACGGGACATATCGGGCAACCAGCCGCTCACGACGCCCCCGTCAGCCCTTAGAAGAATCGAGGTCGACACCAAAATGATCACGAACCCCCGTGCCCTGCTATCCGCCCCTACCGGCTGATCGCCAACTCTTCACGCAATCACGGAACTTGACGGAGCCCATCCGGTGCGGTGGTCGGCGGGCGGCGGTCGGGCGTGAGGTCGGCCAGCGACCAGCGGGCGGTGTAGAGGCGGCAGGCAGGTATCAGGCCGCGCAGCGTCTTCGGCTCGCTGATGTCCACGCAGTACGTGGCAAGCGCGGCATGACCTTGTGGGCATCGCCGCGACCGAGCGACACGGCGGCAGCCGCCTGACCGAGATCACCACCCGGCTCTTCCCGGACGGTAACGGCTGGCGGCTCAGCGGCGAGAAGTGCTGGGTCTCGCGACTCCAAGAGGCGTCCGCGTTCGTGGTGTTCGCCAAAGACCCCACCGGCCGCATTCAGGCGGCCGTGGTCCCGGCGGACGCCGAAGGCGTCACCCGCCACCCCGAGGCCCCATCGGTACTAGGCAGTCGGGCATGGGGCACCCTCGCCCTGAACGACGTCCGCGTGCCCGCCGAGAACATCCTCACCACCCCAGACGGGGACGGCGAGCGGATCTTCCGCCAGCACTTTGCGGCGTTCCGCCCGCTCGTGCCCGCCATCGCTCTCGGTACGGCCGCCGGCGTGCACTCCCAGGTGCGCAGCACCCTGCACGCTCGCACCGCCACCTGGCTCCTGCCCCGTGTACGGGACACCGCCCTCGTCGACTCTGGGCCGTACGCAAGGGGAGGCCCACGCGGGACCGTTGGCCGCCGTCACAGCCGCGCGGCTCACGGCCCAGCACAGTCCCCACGCGGACGTGTGGGCGCGGAGCGTCAAGGTCCACGGCGTGGAGACTGCACACGGCGCTGTGCAGGATCTCGCGCCCCGGAAAGGTCCTCTTTCCCTAGACCGGTAAAGGGGACCATGGGCCTATTCGGACGGTATGACGATGGCTTTTCACCGAGTTTATGTATTGGGATTTGATGCTGTTTCAGTATTCCCGACCGGGGTCCGCCCCACCCGCACAGCCGCGCCTTTTGTGAAATGCGCGGAGCGGATTTCACAGGAGAATTGCGGAGAAATTCTCTTTTTCGTCACGGAGTGACGGGAAATCAATTCCCTTGCTCCGCAAGGGAATTCCGGCGTCGTAGCGGCGGCGCGTCGTGTCTGCGGAGCAGTCCCCCACGCGCGGACGCCAGCGGGCGGGCTGCGTCAGCGTGCGACCTCCGCTGCCGTGCTACGTGCTGTAACCGTTGCCGCGGTCGACGCCAGTGGACAGGCGGGTGCTCGCAGGACGGCGCGGTGCGGGCGTTGCTGCTGCTGAGGCGGGCATCGTCGAAGCCACGGCTGCGCAGCCGGGCCTGGTCCGGCGCTCATGGGCTGCGCTAGCGTGGTCCGCGAAGGGACGGGCCCCCACCATGTCGGTGCAGAGGGGGCACTCGCGATGCTTCGCTGGGCGTCAGCAGTACAGGAGAGCGTCGTGGTTGTAGGTGAAGGAGGTCAGGGATCCGGCGTAGCCCGCGACGTAGTAGTCGTCGTGGCCAAGGTCCGACTCAACGACCACCGTGTGGCCGGTGTTGTTGACGATCGAGGCAGCGTTGTCGTACACCGTCTGCCCGTAACCAGAACCGTTCCCCCAGTGAGCGAACTTGAAGTCCGACAGACTGAGGCTCTGGCCAGGCGACCAGTCTTCCCACGCGCCCCAGCCGTTCGGCGAGTTGAAGTACAAGCACACGTTCCCGCTCGGGCAGGCCTCGGCCCCCGTCGGCGGCGTGGCGGCGAAAGCGCCTCCCGTGGCCAAGCTCAACGCGGCGACCGTGAGCGTCCCCACGATCGCAAGCTTGCCGGTGCCCCGCCCGAACCTGATACGCATTGCGTCCCCTCCCATGACAGCAGTGCCATGACGAAGCCCAGTCAGGCTGCCCGCATGGCGAGCCCGTGCTGACTGGACTCCGACAAGGATCACATCGCCTCCGCGCCAGCGCTATGTGTCGGCCTTCTTCCGGTTGTGGAGATCACCGCCCATTAATGAGCGGTGTGCATAGGGTTCCGGCGCCGGAGTGCACTGCGAGCCGAGAAAGTGCAGGCAAGGCACCATGACCGAGCTGTAATCGTGTCGGGCATCCCATACTCTGTCACGGCAGCTGTAGATGTGGCTGCGTTATGTCTTGAGGCTGGTCAGCGGGATGGCGGGGTACCTGCGGGCATAGGTACGACCACCGTGATCATGAACGTTTGTGACGACGTTGCAGAACCAGGCGGCCGTGGAGGCCACGATAGCCGAGCGGGAGTGGACGGCGGCGTTGGGGGCGGTGACCGAGGAGATCGCGGACTGCTTCAAGCGCCGTGAACCACGCGCTGTGGTCCGGGAGATGGCCGAGGCGATGCTGATGGAGCTGGACACGCGGAACTGCTGGACGCTCGCTGAGGCCCTCGGCCACCGCGGGCCGCACCGGCTGCAGCACCTGCTCTCCCGTGCCGCCGTCGACCATGATGGGGCCCGGGACCGGATCGCCGCCTGGGCGGCCGGTGAACTCTGCGCCTGCCGAGAATGTCATCCGTGCAGCTCAGCGGCTTGTTCGGCGGTACGGCAGGATGAGCGCTCGTGTTGCTGCGTCCTGCCTACCTGACCGGCATCAACACGTTCGCCGCGCTGCGGCTGCTGCCGATGAGCGATCGCGACAAGGATGCGGAGATCCTCGCCCTGCGCCACCAGATCATCGTCCTTGAGCGGCAGCTCGGTGCAGCCCGGGTGAAGTTCGCTCCGGAAGACCGGACCCTCCTCGCCGCTCTGCTGGTGCCGCTGCCCCGCCAAGTGCTGTGCCGGCTTCCGGTTGCTGGTCCATCCCGACACCGTGCTGCGCTGGCACCGCGACCTCATGAAGCAGCGCCATGCCCGTACCTGCCGGCCGAAGCGGCCCGGGCGGCCGCCCACCGTCCGCTCGCCGACGCCGGCATCCAGGGCATCCTCACCGGTGTACAGATGCCGCGTATGAACGCCATCGTGGAACGCTGGGTCCAGACCTGCCGCCACGAACTCCTCGACCGCACCCGCATCTGGAACACACGCCACCTCATGCGTGCACTCCGCGAGTTCGAGCAGCACCACAATGAGCACCGGCCGCACCAGGCCATGAACCAGGCGGCACCCCCTGCGCGCCGTCCCCGAACCGCTCGACCCCGGACAGATCACCCGCCTGCACATACGCAGGACAGACCGCCTCGGCGGAGTCATCCACGAGTACCGACATGCCACCTGAACTGCCTGGATGAAGTATTCGGCAGGCGCAATGCTGGATGTAGAACTCCAGGGAGCCGTCGGGGCCGCGGACGAAGTCGTCGCGGTCGCGCAGGACGAAGCGGTCGAGGTCGTCGGCCATCTGATCCGCTCCCTCGCAGTCGGCCCGGGTGCACACGCTGGCACCGCTTGGCCCGGCTCGCCGGTCGACTGCTCCGTTCGGGCGGCTCCGGGCGCTGTGCGTCGAAGGTCTCCCGCCCCGAGGCCCGACCACCCGTTGTCCATGCCTCGCACAGCACAGTGCTGGGGTAACACAGCCCGCACCAGGGTGCCGGGAGCGCTGCCCCGGACCAGCGCACGGGACCAGCTCTTGCCTGACCCGAGGGAAACCCCGACTTCACGGTGCCGCTGAGCAGCGCCCTCAACTGTGTGCGTGGAAGGAGCGTCGGGCGAGGCCGGTGCGCTTGGCCGTTGCCAGGAGCGGGGTCGTCTCGACGGAGGCGATGCGGTGCAGTGGGCCGATCGTGGTGACCAGGAAGGTATAGAGGGCGTCGAGGTTCTTCGCGGCGGTGGCGACCAGGAGGTTGGCGGGGCCGGTCGTCGCGGCGGTGAACCGGACGTGGGGGTGCCTTGACAAGGTCTCGGCGGTCTCTTCGAGTCCGGTGGGCTGCACCGTGATCCACAGCAGGGCCTCGGCGTGGACGCCGAGCAGGCCGAGGTCCACCTCTGTGGCTGGGCGCACGACGAGTCCCCGGACGAGCGCGTCGAGGCGGCGGCGGGCGGTGAGCGCGGTGGTGCCGGCGTTTCGGGCAAGGTCGGTGTAGGTGGCACGGCCGTCCCGGACCAGGGCCGCGATCAAGGCGGTGTCGATGTCCAGCGGGGCGGGCGGTGTGGTCGGCGGCGCGGGGGCCAGCTTGGCCGCCTCCTCTGCGGAGAGCAGGCCGGCGGTCCAGCGGAAGGCGGTGGGGAAAACGCGCAGCAGGCTGTAGACGGTCCAGGAGCGCACGGCTTCGGTGGCCGGCAGGTCGCGCAGGAGCAGGCTGTTGCGGGCGTCGGGGCCTTCGAGGAAGAAGATGGCGGAGATCTCGTCGCCCCCTTCCAGGATGTCGACCCAGACGGTGTCGCCGCGGCGGGCCAGAGCCCCGGCCACCTGGCGGATCTTGCCGGGGCGGCAGCGGATGCGCAGCAGGACGGGGATCAGGCCGGGGAACCGGTTGGGGTTGCGCACGGCGGTGGCGCGCAAGGTGCCGTCCGCGTAGAGCGGCGCGGCGCGGCGCACGACGGTGCGCTCGGACAGTCCGAGGCAGGCGCCCACCTCGCGCCAGGAGGCGCGGGGCGAGGCGAGGAGCACATCTGCGATCCGGCGGTCCGTCTCGTCGAGCGAATGTCGCATGATCTGCATGGTAGGCCGCCTTGGTGGCGTGATTCCTGCGTGATCGGTCTGGATCTGCCGTTCCCATCGCCGGCGGCCACTAGAAAGGGATCCACGCGTAGATGCGCGACCGCCGGCGAGGTCTCCCCGCCCCTCGTGCCGGCCGGCTGTTCTGCACGTTCTCGGCCGCCTCGTCCGCGCCGCGAACGAAGCGTGGGCTTCGTCGGCGCTGGGCACGCCCGATGGCATCGTGCAGAAACCAACAGAGTCGAACAGGCGAGTCGATGCGGGCCGCAGATGCCGACCCGCGCCCCCGGGGGCCCGGCCGTCGAATGTGGTCGCCCCTGAATCGCTGCAGGCCCGGGGCCATTTCTCCCATTCTCCAGCGCTGGCTGGGATGTTGGTTACGGGGAGATGTCGAAACCGACAGCGTGGCTGCGAAGCCTTGACGGGTGTGTGAACGCGGTGTTTCCTTCCCTCATTGAGTTCGATTCCGACGCATCCTGATTGTTCTTGTTGACTTCTGTCTGCGTCGGGCGCCCACCCCTGGAGCCACTCATGGACCTGTCCCACAACCGTCCGGCGTCCGCCGCCGTGCTGGGTCTCGTCGCAGTCCTCGCACTGACCGCCTGCTCGACCGGCCAGGAGTCGTCCGGCTCCGCCGGCAGCGCCGCGCCGGTCAGCGGCAAGGTCTCCATCACCTACCTGCAGAAGCAGGGCGACCAGCAGTACTTCATCGACGAAGCGGCCGGCGCCAAGGCGAAGGCCGCCGAGCTCGGCATCGACCTGAAGGTGGTCAACCTCGGCAACGACGCCAACAAGACGGTCAACGAGGTCCAGTCCGCCATCGCGCAGAAGAGCAACGGCCTGATCATCGTGGTCCCCGACCCGGCGGTGGGCCCACAGGTCGTGCAGACCGCCAAGGACGCGGGCGTGGCCCTGCTCACGTCCGACGACCAGATCTGCACCACCGGCCCAGCCCCGGCCTCCTGCGACAGGTCCGCCCTCGTCCCGCGGATCGGCTTCTCCGGTGCGCAGATGGGCGGCGAGGTCGGCAAGCGGGCCGGCGAGGAGTTCAAGAAGGCCGGCTGGAACGCCGCCGACACCCGCACCATCTCCGCCTGGAAGCAGGATGTCACGGTCTGCGGCGACCGGGTCAAGGCCGCCAAGGACGCCTTCGCCACCTCCTCCGGCGCCACCGTACAGAACATCGACGTGGCCACCGACAACACCCCGACCGGTGCCCAGGACAAGATCGCCGCGACCCTGACCGCCAACCCGGTCGTCAAGCACTGGGTGATCTGGGGTTGCAACGACGAGAACGTCCAGGGTGGCGTCACCGCCCTGCAGAACGCCGGCATCAGCGCCGACAACGTGATCGGTGTCGGCCTGGGCGCCTACATCGCGTGCAAGGACTGGGCCAGCGCCAAGCCGTCGGGGATGAAGGCCGCGCTGTTCATCAACGGCAAGGACGTCGGCGCGCTGGCCGTCCAGACCATGTACGACAAGCTCAAGAACAGCAAGGCCTTCCCGCAGGAGGCCTTCGCCCCCACCACCATGGTCGACGCCAGCACCTGGCAGTCCGCCGGCGTCAGGTGCATCTAACGCCGCGTGCGGCAGCGGTGCCGCCGCCTTCCCAGGCCGCCGCACCGCTCCCGCGCCGGACCGCCACCGCCCCGCTCCTGCCCGTCACGCACGTCAGTGAGACCGCGATGATCGAACCCCCGCCCCTGCCCGCCGAACCTCACGGCCTGAGCGCCGAGAACGTCGCCAAACGCTTCGGCTCCGTCCAGGCGCTGTCCGCAGTCACGCTGAACTTCCCGCCCGGCCAGGTCACCGCGCTCATGGGGGAGAACGGCGCCGGCAAGTCCACCTTGCTGCGCATCCTGACGGGCGACCACCAGCCCACCGAGGGCCGGGTGCTGATGGACGGCCGGCCGCTCGACCTCACCTCGCCCATCGACGCCCGCCGGGCGGGGATCCGGATCATCCCGCAGGAGCCGGAGATCATCCCCCACGTCTCCGTCGCGGAGAACGTGTACGCCGGATCCCTGCCCCGCCGTGCGGGGCGGCGCCTGGACCGCGCGCAGCTGCGCCGCCGGATCACCGCCGACCTGGAGCGGCTCGGCTTCGCCCGGGTGCTCGACCCGGACCTGCTCGGCTCCCAACTCACGGCAGCGCAGCGCCAGCTGGTGGAGATCCTGCGCGCCTTGACCGGTGCGACCGCGCCGCGTGCGATCGCCTTCGACGAGCCGACGTCCTCACTGTCCGAGCATGAGACGGAAGCGCTGTTCACGCTGATCGGGCGGCTGCGCGAGGAGGGCATCGCCGTCATCTACGTCTCCCACCGGATGAAGGAGATCTTCCGGCTCGCCGACCGGATCGCGGTCCTGCGGGACGGAACGGTGGCCGGCGTCGTGGAGGCGGCCGACACGAGTGAGGGCGAGGTCGTGCGCCTGATGGTGGGCCGCGACTTGTCCACCTTGTTCGTGCGGCAGGACGTGGCGAGCGAACGCGTCGTGCTCGATGTCCAGGACCTCACCAGCGATCACGTGCGCGGCATCAACCTCCAGGTCCGCGCCGGCGAGGTCGTCGCCCTGGCGGGGCTCATCGGCGCCGGGCGCTCCGAGCTCGCCCTGGCCCTGGCGGGAGACGCGCCGATCCGCTCCGGCCGCATCCGCCTCAACGGCCGCGACCTGGCCCTGCGCAGCCCCCGGGACGCCGTCAATGCCGGCATCGGCCTGGCCCCCGAGGAGCGCAAGGCGCAGGCGCTGTTCCTGCACCGGAGCATCCGGGACAACACCGCGCTGGTCAACTACCGGAGCCTGCGTCGTTGGCGCTTCGTCAAGTCGGCGCAGGAGAAGGCCCTTTCGCAGGAGTTCGCCGACCGCCTGCGGGTGCGCGCTCCGTCGATCGAGGCGCAGGTGCGGACCCTGTCGGGTGGGAACCAGCAGAAGGTCGTGCTGGCCAGGTGGCTGGCCCGCCGCCCCGAACTGCTGATCCTGGACGAGCCGACCCGCGGCGTGGACATCGGCGCCAAGGCGGAGATCTATCAGATCATCGCCGACCTCGCCCGCGAGGGCGTCGCCGTCCTGGTCATCTCCTCCGAACTGCCGGAGGTCCTCGGCCTGGCCGACCGCGTCGTGGTCATGCAGAACGGCCGCATCACCGGCGAACTCGACCGCGACCAGGCGTGCGAAGAAGCCATCCTCGCCCTGGCGATGGCAGACGACCTCGGCCCCGCCCCCAAGACCGCAACCGACGCCCCGACCGGAGCCGCACGATGAGCACCGCAACCACCCCCAAAACCTCGGCCCCGCAGGTCGGGCAGAGCCCCCAGAAGCGGTCCGATGGCCTGCGCGCCGTGCTGATCTCGATCGGCGGGCAGAACCTCAGCCTGATCGGCGCGCTCGTCTTCGTCCTGATCATCTTCGGTTCACTCAACAGCAACTTCCTGAGCTGGAACAACATCGAAGTCATCGGCGAGGCCGCCACCATCGCCGGCTTGCTCGCCGTGGTGCAGACCGTCGTCATCATCTGCGGCGGCCTGGACATCTCCGTCGGCTCGCAGGCCGGCCTGGCCTCTGTGGTGAGCGCGATGGTCTTCACCTCAACAGCTTCCAGCGCGCCGCTGGGCATCGGGGCCGCCCTGCTGATCGGCGCCGGGATCGGCCTGCTCAACGGCGCTGTCATCATCTACGGCCGGGTCAACCCCACCATCGCCACCCTCGCGGGCCTGGCCGCCTTCAAGGGCATCGCCCAGCTCATCTCCAACGGCAGCGCCCAGGGATACGTCCTCAACGACCCCGTCTTCATCTTCCTCAGCCGCGGCAAGATCGCCGGCCTGCCGACCATGGTCTGGGTCCTGGTCCTCGTCGCGCTGGCCGTCCACGTCCTGCTCACCTACACCGACGTCGGCCGCAACATCTACGCCATCGGAGGAAACGACACCGCTGCCCGCCTGGCCGGCATCAACCTCAACAAGTACCTGATCGCCGCGTACGCCCTCTCCGGCACCGTCGCCGCACTGGCCGGCGTCCTGCTCACCGCCCGCACCGGCTCCGGCCAGCCGGTCTCCGGCAGCGAAGGCCTGGAACTGCAGTCGATCACCGCCGCAGCACTGGGCGGCTGCGCCCTCAAGGGCGGCAAGGGCACCATCGGCGGCACCCTGCTCGCCGTCGCCCTGCTCGGCGCACTTCAGAACGGCCTCACCGTCCAAGGCATCAACGCCTTCTGGCAGAACGTCGCCCAAGGCCTGCTGCTGGTGACCGCCGTCGTCATCCAGCAGCGCCGCAACAAGGAGCGCGCGGTCGGCCTGCCGGCCTAGACCGCGCACGATCGCCCCCACACGCCCTGGACTCCCCGAGTGGCCCGGCGGCCCGTCAGGACGCCCGGCACCGGATCACCCAGGGCTGCACCACCCCTCACCCGCGGGCACCACCCAGGGCCCGCCGCCACCCCACCGAGGAGAAATCGTGATCGCAACGCTCCTTCGGCGCGCGAGCGCGCGCACCGGCAGAGCCGCCACGGTCGCCCTGGCGACCGTGCTGGGCCTGGCCGCCCTGCTCGTCCCCACCGTCCCGGCCCACGCCGCGACCGACACCTTCACCCTGGGCGCCACCATGGTGGACCAGAACGGCGCCACGCTGCAGCTGCACGGCCTGGGCATCATCAAGGTCGGCGACACCTGGTACGGCTTCGGCGAGGACAAGACCGGCGAGAACGCCAACACCGCCTACTTCCAGGACATCGCCTGCTACAGCTCCACCGACCTGTCGCACTGGACCCGCCAGAACGACGCGCTGACCAAGCAGAGCGCCAGCTCCGTGCTCGGCTCGAACCAGATCGTGGAGCGGCCGAAGGTCATCTACAACGCGACCAGCCACAAGTACGTGATGTACGTGCACGTCGACCACGCCCCTCCCACGGACTACAGCACCGCCGAGGTGGGCGTAGCCACGAGCGACACGCCCTGCGGGCCCTACACGATGCTCAACACCTTCCGGCCGCTCGGGTTCGAGAGCCGGGACATAGGGCTGTTCCAGGACGACGACGGCACCGGCTACCTGCTCTCCGAGGACCGCTCCAACGGGCTGCGAATCGACAAGCTCTCCTCGGACTACCTCAGCGTCGTGAGTGCGGGTAGCTCGAACGGCGGCAGCGTCGCGCTCCTGCCGGACTACGAAGCCCCGGCCATGATGAAGATCAACGGCACGTACTACCTGCTGGGCTCCCACCTCAGCGGCTGGCACACCAACGACAACGTTTACGCCACCGCCACCTCCCCGAGCGGCACCTGGTCATCCTTCCGCGACTTCGCCGCCCCGGGCACCAACACCTACAACAGCCAGACCGCCAACATCATCACCGTCCAGGGCACCAGGGGCACCACGTACCTGTACGCCGGCGACCGCTGGAACTCCGGCGACCTGGGCAACTCCCAGCTGATCTGGCTGCCCTTCACCGTCCGCGGCACCATGCTCAACCTGGGCCAGTACCCGACCTGGTCGCTCGACACCACCGCCGGCACGTGGACGGCCGGCTCCGGCCTGCCCACCGCCGGCACCCACACCCTGACCAACGCCAACAGCTCGATGCTGATGGACGTCAACGGCGCCTCCACCACCACCGGCGCCAAGGTCATCCAGTACCCGTCCAACGGCGGCGCCAACCAGAAGTGGACCCTGACCCGGCTCGCGGACAACGTCTACACGCTCACCAGCGTCAACAGCAACCTGTGCCTGGACGTGCCGAACCAGTCCACCGCCACCGGCCTCCAGCTGCAGCAGTGGACCTGCAACAGCGGCACCAACCAGCAGTGGGCCGCCGACCTCGTCGGCCCCCTCAACGGCACCACCTTCGAGCTCACCAACATCAACAGCGGCCTCACCATCGGCGTGACCGGCGGCTCCACCACCGCCCAGGCCGCCATCGACCAGGAGAATGGCACCGGCACGGCCGCCCAGCAGTGGACGCTGTCCTGACGCCGGCCCCGTCCCGCTGCCCCCCTGAGCACAACGCCGGGGGGGGGGGGGGGGGGCGGGGGGCGCGCCCCGCGCCCCCCCCCCCCCCCCCCCCCCCCCCCCCCGCCCCCCCCCCCCCCCCCCCCCCCCCCCCCCCCCCCCCCCCCCCCCCCCCCCC
>NZ_JBVJMF010000037.1:0-29425 GCF_055584345.1 Streptomyces sp. NPDC104106 | reverse complement strand
GGCTGCGCGGCCTCGTCGGGGCATTGCGACCGGCGAGTGCATGCGCTGACCTCGTGGGGCAAACGAGAGCGCCAGGGACTGGTGAAACGGCTCGGTCCGCACCCTGATGCTGCTCGGCCGCCACCAACGCGAACCGTGATCACAACCAGAACTAGGGCAGGCGGGCCAGCAAGTGGGCGTCGAGGAAGCCCCGTTCGGAGGCAGGGTCGTGGAGCAGCCGGGCGAAGGTGTCGAGCCCGGCCCCGGCCAGCAACTCGGCGAACCGGTCCACCGGCCAGCTATAGGCGGGCGTCACCTTGTGGTCGAAGCGGACCGGCTCCGGTCCGTCGGTCGCGAAGAACGAGACCAGGAGCAGGCCCCCTGGTGCCAGGACACGTACCTGCTCGGCGAGCAGCGCGGGCAATTCCCCAGGCGGGGTATGGATCATCGAGTAGTGGGCCAGCACGCCGCCGAGCGCGTCGTCCTCGACCGGCAGGGCCTCCATCCGCGCCTCGTCGAACCGCAGCGTCGGATGGGCCCGCCGGGCGTGGTCGACCATGCCCGGGGAGAGGTCGAGCCCGAAGGCGTCCAGCCCCAGGTCGTGCAGCATGGCCGTCAGATGTCCCGGCCCGCACCCGACGTCGGCTGCCCGCGGGTTCCCCGTCCCGCGCACCAGCTCGGCGAAGGTGCCGATCATGTTCCGCGAGAACGGGTGCGTCTCCAACCGATCAGCGAACATCGACGCATACAGCTCGACGACCCCGTCGTAGGCCGCCCTGGTCTCGTCCTGGTGCTCCATCACGGGAAGCGAAGCTAACATCCGCGCACGTTCACAGCTTCTCCGACCTCGTGCCGACCCCCGCTCCTAGAGACTGCCTGTCCCGTCACATGATCGCGGGACAGGCCCTACAGCCCGCGTCACAAGATCAGCGCCAGAGGCCGTAATTCCCCAGGGCGTCGTCCCTCCGTTGGGGCACCGGCCTCGTCCGTCGGGAACTTGGACGATCGACTGATCGTCTTCTTGGGCATGCCCCGCGTTCTTATTCTTGGAATCGACCCGCGTGCAGTGCCCGGGATGGATGGAGACGCCATCCGAGCGGCCCTGGAGCAGGAGCTGGCCAGATTCGGCGAATACGCCATCGATGCGTCCATGACGCTGATCGACCTGGATGAGTCGGCCGAGTCGACGATCGTTGCAGCGCTGTCCGAGCAGACCTGGGACGTCGTCGTGATCGGGGGTGGGATCCGCAAGCCGGAGCCGCTCATGCCGCTCTTTGAGCAGGTCGTGAATCTGGTTCGACGGCATGCGCCGAAGGCGGCGATTGCGTTCAACACGAGCGGCGGCGACAGCGTCGAGGCCGCCCAGCGGTGGCTGTGAGCCTGGAGCGTGTCGACGGTAATTCCCCAGGGGCTGTGGCCACGCAACCGCCCAGCCCCTGAGGTGGGTTCGCCTACTTGGCCGGGGCTTGGTCGGGTCGGTGGGACCCTTCGGCCGATTGTTGGGTCGGTAGCTGGGGCCGTTCATGATGACCTGGTGGCTGGCGTTGATCAGCCGGTCGAGGAGAGACTCGGCGACGACCGGGGTGGGGAAGAGGGGATACCAGTCGTTGGGCGCCCGGTTGCTGGTGACGATCATTGAGGGTGAAGAGCGTCAGCGGATCGCTCCGCTGAGGTGGCACCAGCCTGGGTGGGCTGGTGTCTTCCCGTGGCCGCCCCGTCCAGCAAGGCAGCGCCCGGTGCCGGAGCGCCGGAGTCCGAGAGTTGATCACTCGACGACGTGCACGGTGACGTACAGGTCTCCTGGCGCACCGCCGTGCTTGCCGGGGCCACCGAGCTCGCGGATCCGGACCTTCTGGCCGTCCTTGATGCCCGCGGGGATGCGGACCTTGTGGGTGTGCTGCTCCCGGATGAGTCGGCCCTCTCCCTTGCAGGTCGTGCTGGCCCGCGCCGCGTTCGCGTCTGTCCTGGTGGCACAGGCGGGGCAGGGCTTGTGGGGCAGTGATCCGCAGGGGGATGATCGCGCCGTCGG
This sequence comes from Streptomyces sp. NPDC104106, assembly GCF_055584345.1. Classification (NCBI taxonomy): domain Bacteria; kingdom Bacillati; phylum Actinomycetota; class Actinomycetes; order Kitasatosporales; family Streptomycetaceae; genus Streptomyces; species Streptomyces sp. NPDC104106. Next base: position 27,417 of record NZ_JBVJMF010000037.1, on the reverse strand, counting down.
TGGCGTCGTCCCCGCGCCCGCGGGGGTTGCTCGCCTGCGCTGCTGGTCATCGCGCACCTCGTCACGTCGTCCCCGCGCCCGCGGGGATGGTCCCACCGTTGTCCAGCTCCACTCCGGCCGTACAGCCTGCTCCCCGCGCCCGCGGGGATTGGCTTTAACGGTTTGAGTTGAGCGGCCCCGGCTTCCGGGCCAAGTCGGCCCCGGCTCATACTGGCTCATCGCAGCAGAGGGTGTAGTCGGGGTCTGTCGGTTTTCGAGGTCGCCGACACGGATTTCAGGCTCGGCTGCACTCCTGTCCGAGCGCGACGAGACGTGCACCGCGGAACGAGCTATGCACCTTCGTTGTCACCGCGCAGGGAATGGATCATGCTCTGCAGGATCCGGAACGCGCCTGACTGCTCGGTCTCGGTCAGGCCGGCCAGCATTCTGGCCTCGACGGACCGGACGGCTGCGCTCGCCTTCTCGAGGCTTCGTCGGCCGCGAGGCGTGAGCCGCGTGGGAAGCACCTTCCCGACGGGTGCCTCCGCAGGCCTTGTCACGTAGCCGTCTCGTTCCAGAGCCTGGAGCAGCACGTTCGTCGTCTGCCGTGTCACGAACGCGCCCCGCGCGAGCTCGGAGTTCGACAAGCCCGGTCGTTGCGCCAGCAGTTCGAGGCAGGAGTAGTGCGTCACGCTCATCCCGAGCGGCCGCAGCACTTCCTCCATGGCCGCGCGGAGGGCGCTCGACGCTTCTTTGAGCAGGTAGCCCAGTGACGTCTCCAGGTCGACGCCGACACCTTCTTGACTCATGTCAGTATTCTGACATAGCTTCCACATGTCAGAAAACTGACACGAAAAAAAGGAGTGCCACCATGCCCGCCACCGGCCCCGACTTCATCTCGCTCCAAGTGCGCGACCTCGACGCTTCACAGGCGTTCTACGAGCAGTACCTGGGCCTCGTCCGCTCGCCGGCCGGACCTCCGCACGCCGTCGTCTTCGAGACGAAGCCGATCGCGTTCGCACTCCGCGACGTCATTCCCGGCACCGACCTCGCATCCGTCGCTCAGCCCGGCATCGGTGCCGCGATCTGGCTCCACGCCACCGACGTCCAGGCCATCCACGACGCGCTCGTCGCCGACGGTCACACCATCGTCTCCGCACCAATCGACGGCCCCTTCGGTCGGACCTTCACCTTCGCCGACCCCGACGGCTACCAGGTCACGCTCCACGACCGCGCTTGATCGACCAAACGCCACCGGACGATCATCAGCGGTTGCGCCCTGGGCTCGCGTGACCTTGCGGCTCCCAGCTACAGGTTTTGACATTGCTTCCCCGGGCTCGTCCCGTGCCCGCTCGCTATGACTGCTTGCGCGGTTCTTGCTGCTTGGCCTTCGTGCGGGCGAGCCGGTAGGACTCGGTGCCGGTCTCGATGATGGTGCCGTTGAAGGTGAGTCGGTCGACGATGGCTGCGAGCGACTACCCAACACACGGTTGGACACAACAGTGGCTGTGACCGGGGGGTGAGTGTCGACGGTCACGTAATTCCCCAGAGCTGCGGTCACGCAATTCCCCAGGCGGCCGTAGCATCTGCCGGATCCCGCTGGTGATGCGGAGTCCTACTGGTCCGCATCCTGCTGTGAAGCCGCCTGTATCCGAATCCGGTTGCCGCTTCGTGGCCGGTTGCACATCCTGCTGGGATGCGCTTCTCCATCAACATCCCGAACTTCGGTGACTTCGCCGACCCCCGTAACGTCGCGACCGTCGCGGCTGCCGCCGAACAGGCTGGCTGGGACGGACTCTTCGTCTGGGACCACGTACTGCACCGACAGCACCAGGGGCGTCCCTTCGGAGATCCCTGGATGCTGCTGACCGCAGCCGCGCTGGCCACCTCCCGGATCCGACTGGGCACACTGCTGACGCCGGTCCCCCGTTACCGTCCGCAGCAACTCGCCCGCCAAGTGGCCACCCTGGACCACCTCAGCGGCGGCCGGGTGACCTTTGCCGCCGGCCTGGGCGGTCCGGTTGAGGACGAATACCGCAGCTTCGGCGACACCGCCGAGCCGCGCCTCCTCGCCGAGCGGCTGGACGAGGGAATGGAGCTGTTGCGGCGCTTCTGGTCCGGCGAGTCGGTGAACCACTACGGCCGGCACTACGAGGTCCGGGACGTGGCGCTGCTGCCCGCCACCGTGCAACGGCCCGGACCGCCGGTGTGGATCGGCGGGTTCTGGCCGCGTCGTGCGCCCATGCGGCGGGCAGCGCGGTGGGACGGCGCGGTGCCGCTCTTCGAGACGGCCCGGCACGGGCATGTGCCGGACGTGGCGGATGTACACGAGCTGGTCGGCTATGTGCGCAAGCACCGTACGGCCGAGGCCGAGCGCCCCTTCGAGTTCGTGCTCGGCGGTGCCACACCCCCGGACGCGGCCAAAGCCAGGGACGTGATCGGCCCGCTGCACGACGCCGGCGCCACCTGGTGGGACGAGCGACAGGTCCAGACCGGCTCCGACCTGGACCGCCTCTCTCCGGTGCTGCGTCGCATCGAGGCGGGGCCGCCGGTGATCTGATCAGCCATTCGAGGTCATGCCGGACGCGTTTCAGCATCCCCCTGGGGAATCGTGACCGCACGGGTGGGGAATTACATGACGCTGATCATGCAGGTCGTGGGGAAATGCTTGACCGCCGACAGGGTGAGGAACACGGCCTACCAACAATGCTTGGAGTAGGACGTCGGAGGCCCGCCGGGACTTACCCGGCGGGCCTCCGCAGATCAGTGGGCTGCGACGCGCCCCCACGAGACTCCTTGGCATCTGAAGGTACTCGCCGGCCAGGCGCTGATCGATCAGCCGGTAACGCGCGCCGTCAGCCTGGCGAGCGGAATCTGGGGGTTGGGGAACGCTGACGTCAGATCGTGCGGTAGCGCCCCACCTAGGCCTTGCCGCAGATAACAGCGTTTCCTCGCGCAGCGGTGACGAGGCCGAACCGCGGCTCGACGCCACCGGCACCGCAGATATTGGGGTGTTATCTGTGGCACCTGGGCGCGTGCTGGGGCAGCATCCCTGCATGGTCAACTACGTGCCCTCCCCTGACGAGGTGGCCGCCGCGCGGACCCCCAACGGCGGCTGGTCGAAGAAGCAGCTTGCGGAATGGGGTGTCCCCTGGCCTCCGCCGACGGGCTGGCGCAAGCACCTGGAGGCGAAGTGGAGGGGTGAGGACGTCGGTCCGTTGCCCCGTGAGGAGCCGGATCAGGACGCCCTGTTCTGACGGACCACGGCAATCACAGAGCGTGCAGACGCACGATCCGACGCCGATGTTCCTCAACCCCATGTTCCTCGCCGAGGTCGACGGGTCGCATCCGCTGCGAGCGTCAAGGGCATCTCGGTGCCGACGACCAAGATCTCGAAAACGTGGGTTAAGCCCTTCGCCCTCTTCCTACGGTGGGCGGCATGACCACACCGCTCGACGACGTCCTCGACAAGCTCTCGCTGGCGGACAAGCTGGAGTTGGTCCGGCGCGTCCGGGTCGGCTCGCTGATCCTGCGGGACGGTGACCGGGTCGAGGCCGGCCGACGACTGCGGGGGTCGTACGTCGATGAGGACCTGGAGGCGGAGGGTGAGGACTGCCGCGTCCCGTACGACGTGCCCGCCGCGACGCTTGGCCGCGTGATCCGGGTGCGGGAGTACGTCGGCCCTCGCCCCGGCAGCGAGCGCGGCCCGGGACACGACATCCCCCCTCGCCTGACACCACCACATGCCCACAGCAGCACCTGAACACAACCCAAAACAGTCCAGCAAGGAGTGAGTGGCCATCACCGTCGGCTTCCACGGTGCCGGCCCTTCCTCCCCGGGGGCTGGCACTGGACACAGCTACCCGACAGGCACGCATCGTCGGCGACGCGCCGACCTCGATGCCCGTGCTCGGTCCGGGATGCATGCCATCGTGATCAAGACAGGCGACGTATCGCACCCGTGGCATCCGGAAGGGAACCAGCGCCATGAGTGAGCAGGCAGTAGAGTCGAGCGGGCGCACCCGACTGGCCTACATCCTTGGCGTTCCTCTTGCTGACGACGTTGAGCGTCAGTGGCCGCAGATGGGCGAGGTGGTACGCAGCAGCAAGCTCGTCGGCGAAGTCGAGGGAAACTTCCCTGAACTGACTCTCGAAGTGGGCCGCCGCCTCCACATGGGCGACGACGTGATCGTAGTCGAGTGGACCTGTAACTACGGTGATGGCCGGCTCTACCGAAACGTCAGCATCGCGGAGCTCCAGGACGGCAAGGCGATCCGTGTTACGGATTACTGGGGTGAGCCGACTACTACCCCGGAGTGGCGGCGGCCGCTGACGGACCGGCTGGACATGCCGGCGGACGGCATCTGGCCCGATACACAGCGCCTCAGACACCACTGATCTGGCATGTTGGCGCTCGACCGCCCCGGCCGCCGCAGGGAGCATGCGCAGGGTGCGGTTCGATCAGGCCGTGCGGCCGGTCGGGCCCGGGTCGTTGGGATGCGGCTGCAGGGCGGTGACCACCGCGGTCATCCAGGGCCACAGGGGTAGTGTTCCGAGGACCTTCTCGCGCAGTTCCGCCTCGTCGTCGGCGCGCCACACACCAATGCTGCGGAGCTCGCCCACCGGGCGCCACAGCCGGACTAGGCGGCCCGCGGAGGCGAGCTCCTTCGCCCGGACGGCCTCGGCAGCGCGACGCTGATCGACCTCGGCGGGGTCGGTGCCCTCGGGCACGGTCGTGGCGAGCTCGACCAGGAACTCTTTCATGGTCCTTCCTCTCTCGGCTCTGTAGGGGTGGCTCCCGACGGGGATATGGTCGCCCAATCGTCACCGGGCGGCGAGGCGTGGCGGTGCAGGCCGCTTCAGCCGAACGGCGAGGCGGAGCCACCTGTCATCGCCGTCACCAGCGCGGCACCGGGGGACGGACAGACCTCCCGCGAAGGGGTGAAGTCGCTGGGCCCCTGCCGGCGCCGACAGGTTTGCGTCCAGCGGGCTGTCAGGCAGTGGCCTTGAGCGCGGCGGCAGGGCCCGCACCCGGGGATGGTCCCGCCCCTTGGGCAGCGTTGAAGCGGCCGACGTGCTGCTCCCCGCACCCGCGGGGATGGTCCCAACCAGGCGACGTGCAACCCGGGCGTCGTCTGCTCCTCGCGCCCGCGGGGATGGTCCCGGCGTCACCGGCCGCGTGGCCGTGGGCATCGTCTGCTCCCCGTGCACGCGGGGATGGTCCCACGCCGGGGTGGGCGTAGTTGGTTTCTCTGGACTGCTCCCCGCACCGGCGGGGATGGTCTCTCGGGGCGGCCGCGCGGACTCCTGAGCGATGCGCACAGCGAGGCGTCGCATGAAGTCGTCGGTACCACCTCTGCCGGGACCCTTCGCAGACGGGCCTGCCCCCACGGCCCGGCCGTGCATCGCAGCGCGCAATGCGACGCGGGCAGGTCGATGCCGCTGATCTTCGGGTTCTCGGTCATCACGCCACCTCCCCGGCCAGCTCCTGGACGCGGTGGACACCGCAGACGCTGCGGGCCGGCAGGGGCTTCCGGCCGCACGGCACGGTTCCTTCCCGGCCCGAGCAAGTCTCCTGCCGGGCCGGTGCGGCGGCGGGTGTGGGCACGGCGGTGGCGCCGAGTGCAGCGGCCTCCTCACGGCAGAGCTTGCACAGGCCGTCCTCGAGGGCGCGGCCGACGACGACGATGCGGGCGCCGCAGTCCCCGCAGGATCCGCGTGGCGGACCCTCCAGCTCGCGCGGCGCCGGGACCGTGGCCGGGTTGCGGATCGTGTCGTCCATCACGCAATCAGCGCAGTGTCCGGCGGGGCCGGGACGGGTGTCGTGCTTGGGGCACAGGCCCTGCTCGATGCGCTGGGCGCGCCTCCGGGCAGCAGCCTTGTCCTGGACGATCTCGGCGCACACCTCGCAGTCCTTGCCAGTCGACCACAGGACACCGGCCTCGCAGTCCTGGTAGCCGCAGCCCCAGCGCGGCAGGGCCACCCCGAGCAGCCACCGGCCCGGGTCGCGGATCTCCGAGACCATCACCTTGGCGAGCCGGGCGGTCAGCCGGTGGTGCAGGCGTTCGGCGTCGGTGCCCTCGCGCAGCTGGCGGCCCACCTCACGGCCGATCTGCCGGACGACGAAGTCGTTGGTCACCCGCTCCAGCAGCAGGTGGACCGGCTCCAGCACGGCGTAGATCTGCGGGCTCATGGCCAACTGCGGTCCGTCGTACGGCGACCGCGCGGACCTCCCGCCCCTGCTGCTGCGCTTTTCGGTTTCCGGCTTCGAGGGGGAGGGCTGGCGGTTTCCACCCGCGCGAAGCGCGAGACCACCGCCAGCTTCCGTACGCGCAGTCGCGTCAGCCGGGTTTTCCACAGCCCCCGCGCCCTCAACTACCCGGTACCTCGCCTACGGCGGGTGATGACGAGTGCACGCGCGTCTGGTGAGTCAGTCCTAGTTGAATGCTCCCCTCCCTGGAGGGGAGGGGATTCTCACCCTCCAGGGCTGAGCGGGGATTTACGGCTCAGGCCGCCACCTGAGCCAGCGGCCCAGGTGGTCTTACGCCCTCAGTACCGTCCGGGACCAGACCTGCCCGGACCAGCATCACGCGTGCGGAGTTCTTATCCCTGGGGGATACGACTCCGCACGCGGTGCAAGCATAGGTTCGTTCCGAGAGAGGTAGTGCGTGCTTGGTTCTCGCTCCGCACTGTGCGCAGTCCATGGTGGTGTGCGCGGGATGCACCAAGTGCACGATGCGCCCGTGCTTGCGGCCCATCTCGATCAGTGCCCCTTTGGTGGCGCTGATCGCGGCGTCGGCCGCCTTGGGCTGCTGTCGTCATGCACCCGAACCTACCTTGGAGGACCGACAGTTGAGTTCTTGATCATTGGCTGGCTGCCTCACCCCGCCCCGGGGAGCGATGGCCGCCCACCAGTCGCGCAGCAAGGCGCTGGCGGTCGGAGCTCCCAGGGCCCGCTCGGTGATGTCAGGTCTGTGCCATGTCGACGAAGCGGGCGTAGTGGCCCTGGAAGGCGACCGTGATGGTGGCGGTGGGCCCATCGCGGTGCTTAGCGACGATGAAGTCGGCTTCGCCGGCGCGGGGTGATTCTTTCTCGTAGGCGTCGTCGCGGTGGATGAGGATGACGACGTCAGCGTTGTCTTCGAGGGCACCGGAGTCGCGCAGGTCGCTGAGCATGGGCTTTCTGTCCGGGCGCAGCTCGGCGTTGCGGTTGAGGGTGGAGACGGCGACGATCGGGATCTGCAGTTCCTTGGCCAGTAGTTTGAGGCAGCGGGAGACTTCAGAGATCTCTCCGTAGCGGGAGCCGAGCTGGCGAGTGCCGTAGTTCAGCAGGTGCAGGGCGTCAATCACGATGAGCCGGATGTCGCGTCGTGCATAGAGGCGGCGGCAGTGAGCCCGCAGATCACTGAAGGTGGCATAGGCGGTGTCCTGGATGAACAAGGGGGCGGCGCTGACGTCGGGCATGCGGCGGGCCAGGCGGGTCCAGTCTTCGTCGGTCAGAGTGCCGGCGCGCAGGTGGTGCAGTGCGACGCGGGCCTCCGCCGACAGGATGCGCCGGGTGATGTCGCGTCGTTCGAGTTCCAGCGTGAACAGGGCTGCGGGCAGACCGTGTTTGATCGCGGCGTTGCGCAGAAGGTCGACGGCGAGCGTCGTCTTGCCGAGAGCGGGACTGGCGGCGACGACAACAAGCTGACCTGGGTGCAGACCTCCGGTGAGGGCGTCGAGGTCGGTGAAACCGGTGGGCAGCCCGACGCTGCCGTCGGCCTCGATTTCATCGAGCAGGCCCTCCAAGATGTCGCCCAGGGCATGGGAGGGCGGGAGCCCGCTGGGACGGAGAGCTGTCGCGGCCAGGATCTCGGCCTGGGCTGCGTTGGTGATCCGGTCGACGTCGTCCGGACCACCCCCCAGGGCCAGGTTCTCGATGTGGATGGCCGCTTCCCTGGTACGCCTCAGAACGGACAGGGCCCGCACCCGCTCTGCCTGGCGCAGCCAGGTGGTGCTGCGTCCGGCGAGTCCGTCGGCCAGGCTGCGAACGTATGAGTCGCCGCCGACGTGCTGCAGTTGTTCCTTCTTGGCTAGTTCGGCACAGACCGCGATCGGGTCGTGGGGCTGGTCGCGGGCGTAGAGGTCCAGGTGGTGGTGTAGATCAGACCGTGCGCGGGCTCGTAGAAGTCGACCTCCTGAAGGACTTCGACGATGTCCGCGATCGCGTCCCGGGATGGGGTCGCCGTAGCAACGGCCGCGAAAACAACAGATATCGCTGACCTGGGATGATGCCGCTCGGAGTGCGCTGTCGTCCGGGCCGCTCGCGGTGGTGGAGACATCGTTGAACGCCGGGCACCCCGCTGCTGCTCACGGTGCGATCAGCAGCCCTCTTCACGCCGTGTCTTGAGGAGCGACCGGATCGTTCACCATGCAATGCGGTAACCCGTCGATACGACAAGGGCCGCCGCATGTGACTGCGTGTGGTGGGGGTTCTCGGTGGCGACCCGTGTGTTCGCGGATGATGAGCTGGCGCGGCTGCGCGGCTTTCCGGAGATCAACAAGGAAGAGCTGATCCGGTTCTTCACGCTGACGCCGGCGGACGTGGGGTTCATCGATCCGGGCCGTGGTCGTAGCCCGAAGGACCGGCTGGGGCTGGCGGTCCAGCTGTGCACGCTGCCGTGGCTCGGGTTCGTTCCGGACGACGTCGCCTCGGCGCCGGTGGCGGCGGTGGTGCGGCTGTCGGAGCACTTGCGGATCGGCCCCGGTGTCCTATCCCTGACCCACGGTGCAAAGTAGCCGTCGGTCCTCTGTTCGTCCCGTTGCTTCGTGCCCGGCCTCTTCGTTAGGCCGAACGAGTTCCAGGTAGTCCGTGACGGCCCCATGAGGGTGTCAGACCTGGCCGTAACCGCCGTCGACCTGGTAGTCGGCGCCGTTGACGTGGGAGGCCGCGTCCGAGGCGACGAAGGCGATCACGGCGGCGACCTCTTCCGCGGTACCGGCCCGGGTCATAGGGGTCCCGGTGCCCATCGTGGCGATGAGCGCCTCACGTTCCTCGGCGGTGGCGGCCAGCTGCGCGATACCGGGCGTATCCGTCGGGCCCGGGCTCACCACGTTCACCCGGATCCCGCGTGGGGTCAGCTCAAGGGCCCAGGTACGGGCGAGAGCGCGGACCCCGGCCTTGGAGGCCGCGTAGAGACTCCGCCCGCGCGACGCCTTGTGAGCGGCCATCGAGCCGGTGAGGACGATGACACCACCGTCCGCCAGCAGCGGCAGCGCCTTCTGGACGGTCATGATCGTGCCGGTGATGTTGACGTCGAAGACCGTCCTGATGACGTCCTCGGTGATGGTTCCCAGCGGTGCGGTCGCGATCGCCGCCGCGTTGACGACCAGCACGTCCAGCCGGCCGCTGCGCCGCTCTACCTGTGCGAAGAGCCGGTCGAGGTCGTCGGCCGAGCGCGAGTCGGCCCGCACCCCGATGGCATCACCCGGTATGTCCGCGGCCGCCGCCGTCAGGGCGTCCTGGTCCCGTCCCGTGATGTAGACGCTGCCGCCCCCTTCGGCGATCTTCCGCGCGGTGACGTGGCCGATACCGGCACTTCCACCCGTCACGACCGCGACCTTGTTGTGAAATGCGTTGCTCATGGAGCTCGTCGTCCGTTCATCTGGGTAGCCGTCCTTGGGAGAACGTCGTGCAAAACGTCCCGGAAAAGTCCTGAGGAGCACAGGCGGTACGAGCCTGCGCCTGTGCTGACACCGGTGCCAGAAGCCTGCTGATACTGGTACTGGCAGCACCAGGCCGACGCCTCCCGGCTCTGGCACAGTGGACCTGTGCCGACAACCACGAACCGGACCGAACTACGGGATTTCCTGCGCTCACGACGCGCGCGGGTCTCACCCGAGGACGTCGGCATACCCGCGACAGTCCGTCGGCGCACCCCCGGACTGCGCCGCGAGGAGGTCGCCCAGCTGGCCGGTGTCGGCATCACCTGGTACACGTGGCTGGAGCAGGGGCGGCCGATCAACGTCAGCTCGCAGGTGCTCGACGCGGTGGCCCGCACGCTGTTTCTGGATGCCGCCGAGCGCGACCACCTCTACCGTCTGGCCGAGGTCCCCCAGCCTCCGGCCATCAGTGATCCGCCGACCGAGCTCCCCGGCCACCTCGACAGCGTCCTGGGAGCCCTGGACCCGTTGCCCGCCATGCTGGTCGACGCCCGCACCGACGTGCTGCGCTGGAACCGCGCATACGCGGCCCTGCACCCCGCTCTGGTCAGTGCTCCGCCCGGCAAGCGCAACACCCTCTGGCAGCTCTTCGCGGCACCGGAGGGGCAGCCCCGCATCGTCAACCGCGACGAGCAGGCGCCCGAGGCCGTGGCAGGGTTCCGCTATCGCTACAGCCAGAACGCGGGCGACCCGCGATGGCAGGACTTCGTCGCCCGTCTGTGCACCGCCAGCCCGCTGTTCTCTCGGCTCTGGGCCACACACGACGTCGCTCCACCGCACCTGTGCGACAAGCGCTACGACATCACGGGGATCGGCGAAGTGAGCCTGCGTGCCACCAGCATGGAACTGACCGACCACCCCGGCGTCCGCCTCGTCGTCCAGACACCCACCGACAGACGCAGCCGCGAGAACATCGACCGTCTGCTACGCCGGGCGACGCACCTGTGACGGCCCTGTGTTCCCGAAGCTGCCGCGAGGTGACAAGTAGCTCTCAGTAGCCAGGGCAGTCCCCCCGACCAGGCCACGACGTGCGACACCACCCGCTACGGCACGGCCGAAGCCCTCGCCTGGGACCGGATGCACCCCCGCCTGCAGGCCCGTGGCCCCTGGCTCGACCACTGCGGTGAACTCCCCTTGGTCCACGGCACGTTGATCCGGCTGAAGGTCGAGCACCTGCCCGGTGACCGCGACCCGAAGCCGCTGTGGCTGTGGTCCTCGCGCACCGGGATGACCGGCGCAGACGTCGATGTCCGCTGGCAGGCATTCCTCCGCAGATTCGATCTTGAACACACCTTCCGGCTGTTCAAACAGACCCTGGGCTGGACCGTCCCCAAAGTCCGCGACCCGCACACGGCCGACCTGTGGACGTGGCTGATCATCGCCGCCCACACTCAACTCCGCCTCGCCCGGCCACTCGCCGAGGACCTGCGCCGACCCTGGGAACGACCCAGCGAGCCACGTCGGCTCACCCCGGCCCGAGTCCGCCGGGGGTTCCGCCACCTCCGCGTGAAGACCGCCCGTCCCGCCAGCGTGCCCAGACCCTCCAAGCCCGGACCCGGACGCCCACCCGGCTCGAAGAACCGCAGGTCAGCCCCACGTCACGAGCCCGGCAAGACCGTGAAACGAATCGAAACCCTCACCGAACATGTCCGCCTGAAACAGCAGCGAGGTTAATGATCAAGCTTAGTCCTTGGCGTTGTTTTCTCGGCGAGAACTACTGGGACCCCTGGCTGCTCCATGACCCTGCATTTCCGCAGTGGGCGCGTCAGAAGGCAGTGAAATCCAGGACCAGACGCCCGCGAACACCGCCCGCGGCCAGCCGTCGGTGGGCGTCGGCGGCCTGGTCGGCCGGCAGCACGTCGGCCACCCGCAGCGTCAACTCGCCCGCGCTGGCCTGATCCCGCAGCCGAAGCAGGCGGGCGTGGTCAGTCGCCACATCGGTGACCAAGACCTTGTGCAGTTGGACACCGCGGTCGACGGGGCCGTCCCAGAAGCGGACGACGGCAAGCCCGCCACCGTCCCGGACCGCCGCAACGACCAGTCCGTGCTGCGCGGCGCCGTCGATCACAGCGTCCACCCCGTCCGGCACGAGCGCGCGGAACCGGGCGGCGACGCCGTCGCCCCGGGACACGACCTCGTCCGCGCCCAATTCCTTCACCAGCCGACTGTCGGCCTCCGAGGCGTCTGCGAACACCCGCAGCCCTCCGGACTTGGCCAGCTGCACCGCGTATCCGCCGAAGGCGCCGGCCGCTCCGGTCACCGCGATGGTGCCGCCGGCCGGCACGGCCACCAGATCCAGCGCGCGCCGGGCGGTCAGGGCGTTCATCAGCAGTGTCGACGCGGCAGGGAAGTCCGCGCTGGACGGCATCGAGACTACTGATTCCGCCGGCGCCACAACGAGTTCGGCGTAGGCACCGCCGCGCGGGCCATATGCCTGCAGGATCGCGACCACCGGATCACCGGGCCGGAGCGAGGTGTCGGTGTCCGGGCCGATCGCGTCGACCACGCCGGCGGCGTCCATACCTGGCACGTAGGGACCGGGGCGACCGTCGAACCATGCCTTCAGGGCGCCGGCGCGCAGCATGGTGTCGGTGGGGTTGACCGCGGCGGCGTGCACGCGGATTCGCACCTCGCCGGGGCCTGGGACGGGATCGGGCAGGTCGATCACTCGCAGCACGTCGGGGCCGCCGAACTCGGTCAGGCCGATCGCACGCATGTCCAGACCCCCATTCCTGGTGGTGTTCTCGACGCGGGTTCGACGGTCATTGCTCGACGGGGATCTTGGCCGCTGCGGGATTGCCCACCGACCAGCGCGAGCTGATCCGGTTGCGGCGGACCAGCCACACGTGGTCGTGGTCGCGGACCAGGTCGGTCTCGAACCGGTTGCCCAGCAGCAGGTGGTCCTGGAACTCGACCGACGGCCCTTCGCCGGTTCGGTGGTGCTGTCCGATCAGGTAGCAGGTCAGTTTGGCGGTGTCGCCGTCCACCCACACTCGGATGTTGGACAGGGCGTGGAAGGTGTCCATCGCCGTTCCCACAGTCCGCATCAGCGTCTCGACGACCTGTCCGCGGCCGACGTAGGGCTCGAACACGTGGATGCTGTGGTCAATGCCGCCGAGGTCAAACACCGCGTCCTCGGTGAAGGCGGAACGCAGCAGCTCCTCGTCGCCGAAGTCGATTCCCTCGACGATCCGGGTGACCGCGTCCACAATGCCGTCCCGGTCGGTGTTGCCGTCGTTTCGGTCAGAGCCATCAGGTGTCTCCACTCGTCTACAACGCCAACGTTGGCGTTGGTCATTCGGATCGTAGTACCCGGTCACCGCCAACGGCAACGTTGGCGTCGGTGCTAGCCTTCGCATATGAAGCGAACCGTCGACGACACTCGCCGCCTGCTCCGGGAAGCCGCGCTGGTCGAGTTCGCCGAGCACGGGTCCGACGGCACCACCGTGACCCGCATCGCCGCTCGGGCCGGCGTCAACAAGGAACGGCTCTACGCCTACTTCGGCGACAAGGACGCCCTCTTCGACGAGGTGCTCACCGAGGCCCTGGAGGAACTCTCCCGCGTCGTCGCCCCGGACGGCCTGAGCTTCGGCGACATGGGCGATGTCGCCGGCCGCACCTTCGACTACTACGCCCGGCACCCCGAACTGGCGCGCCTACTGCAGTGGGAAGGCCTGCGCGGCGCGCCACCGGTCAACGCCACCGTCCGCGTCGAGCACTACAGCCGCAAGGTCGCCGCCACCGCCCAGGCCCAACGCGACGGGACCATCGACAGCGGCATCGACGCCGGCCACCTCATGTTCATGATCATCGGACTCGCGGCGTGGTGGTTCAGCGTCCCGCAACTCGCCACCATGATGACCGGTGCTGAGGCCGCCGACCCGGACGAGCGGGCCCGAAGGCGCGCCTTTGTCGTGGAGGCAGCCCGGCGCCTGACCCGATCGCGGCCGGACGTCATCGCTTCCTGAGGCGACTGTTGGATGTGGCAGATCTTGCTACGCGGCGCCAACTTCCGTAACACGGGCGCCACATCGCTCAGACGCGGTGCCAGCCCCGCGCGGCTACTTTGCACTGTGGGTCAGAGATAGGAGACCGGGGCCAACTACCTCGCCCTACCCAGTCCGCCGAGTGACCACATCGCCCCAGATCAGCCATATCCGTTGTTTTTGCGGCCGATGATCCGGATACCCCTCTCCCAGTCGATGGTGAAGTCGTGGGCCGCGAAGCCTTGTCGGGCCTTGGCCTGGCGGGAGGTGTCGAGCAGGACCGGCGTGACCAGGGCGATGCCATAGGTCTGGCGGCGGACACGATGAGCTCGGCGCTGGGGTAGCCGGAGTCGAGGTAGTGCCGCGCGGGCAGTAGGTGGCGCCGGGGCAGGCCCTGGTGGATCGCGCTCAGGGCCTTGCTGTCCGGCAGGGTCGAGCAGGTGGTGGTGACGTTGGTGATCAGGTTCGGGCGGGTGGGCCGGTCGCCTTCAGCCTGTGGGTGGCAGGTCTCGGAGACGTGGAGCTTGTAGCCGTTCCAGAACGTCTCGCGCTTGGCAGACCAGCGGGTGTCGGTGTCGTAGGGGGAGACCAGGCGGGATGGGGCGGGCGGCAGGCCGTCGCCCCCGTCCTCGGCGCGCTCACGCCGCCGGATCCGCAGCCTGCCGACGCGGTCGGCGGTGCGGGTGAAGTTCTGCACCAGTACCCGCCGCAGGGTCTGAACCGCGGGCAGTTCGCGCAGCCATACGGGCGAGGCGGGCGCGTACACGGCCTGCAGCAGCGTGTAGCCGTCCTGCGCGTAGGCGAGCGCGAGTTCGTCCTGCTTGGTCTTGGAGGTCGGCAGCCGCCAGCTGTCCACCCGATCTCCATAGCGATGGCTCCAGTCGTCCACCGACAGCACCTGGTCCCCCAGTCGGGGCAGGCGGCGGCGAGCGCGTTCAACGCAGCTCGGACGCTCTCGCCGACCAGCTCCAGCCGGTTCAGGTCCCGCACCGCCGACACGATGTGCGTGGAGTCGGTGCGCTGACTCCCGCCCGCCGTCAGCAGGTCCAGCGCTGTCAGCCGCTCCAGCAGTAGGTCCAGCACCCACTCTTCTAATAGCTCGTCGGTGAGCCTGAATGCGCGAGCACAATGGCCCACCGGTACAGGTGACGGAGGCCTACCGCCGTTCCGGGACGAAGATCCCCAGGGCTAGACCGGCCCCGTCACCGCAGGCGCCGCCGGGCGGAGGCCCAAGCACCATTCGGGACTCGATCCCCGAGACGAGACAGGCCCGGCCCGGCGCCGCTTGCTGCGGCGGTTTTCATGTCCTCAGCCCGCCGGCAGGGGCTGACCTCTCAGACGTTCGCGAGCCGAGAGCTCTCCAGCAGACCGAGGTCCCTGCAGGCCGCTGGAGACACGAACGGCTCATGAGATGGCGTGCCCTGGAGCACTTCTATTAGAGCGCCGCGTGCTCCGCAGGGAGCTGACCTGCGCATACGCGTTCCCACCCAAGAAGGAGAGCAACGTTGAGCCGAGTGTTCTGCGGGATCGACTGGGCGGAAGGGCACCACGACATAGCCCTGGTCGACCAGGACGGCAGCCAGCTGGCCAAGCTGCGGATCAGCGACGACAGCGCGGGCTTCCAGGCCCTGCTCGAACTGTTGTCCCGCCACGGCGACAACCCGGAGGCCCCGATCCCGGTCGCCATCGAGACACCCCGTGGCCTCCTGGTCGCCTGCCTGCGAGCCACCGGCCGCCAGGTCTACGCGATCAACCCGCTCGCGGCCGCCCGCTACCGGGACCGTGCCAGCGTCTCCCGGGCGAAGTCGGATGCCGCCGACGCCCGGGCCCTGGCCAACATCCTGCGGACCGACAACCGGACGCACCGACCGCTGCCCGCCGACAGCGAGCCCGGCCAGGCCGTCACCGTTCTGGCCCGCGCCCACCAGGACGCCGTCTGGGACAAGGGCCAGCTCGTCAACCGGCTCCGCTCCCACCTGCGCGAGTACTACCCCGCCGCGCTGCTGGCCTTCCACGGAAACGGGAGGCTCGGCCTCGACTCCGCCCACGCCCGCGCGATCCTCAGCGCGGCCCCGGCACCCGCCACCGCCGCGAAACTCACCCGCAGCCAACTGCGTGCCATCCTCAACCGGGCCGGCCGCCTTCGCCGTTCCATCGACGAGGAGATCGAGCGCCTGCGAGAGCTGTTCCGCTCCGAACAGCTGCGACAGCTGCCGATGGTCGAGCAGGCCATGGGCCGCCAGACCGCAGCCCTCCTGCAACAGCTCGACGCCGCCTGCAGGAGCTGTGACGACCTCGCCCAGGCCACGGAGGATGCCTTCCTGTCCCATCCGGACGCGGAGATCATCACCAGCCTTCCAGGACTGTCCGTATTGTCCGGTGCCCGGGTGCTGGCCGAACTTGGCGACGACCGCACCCGGTTCGCCGACGCCAAGGCCGTCAAGGCCTACGCCGGCGCCGCACCGGTTACCCGCGCCTCCGGCCGCAGCCACGTCGTGGTCGCCCGCACGGTCAAGAACCGCAGACTGGCCGCCGCCGGCTACATGTGGGCGTTCGCCGCCCTCCGGTCCCAGGAACCGCGGGCCCACTCCGACCGCCGGCGAGACGGCGGCGAACGCCACACCGCGGCTCTGCGGAACCTGTTCAACAAGCTCCTCGGCTGCCTCTACCGCTGCCTGCAGAACCGCACCCTCTACGACCCCGAGCGAGCCTTCATCGGCCACCTCGCGCTGGCCGCATGAGCGCCGAACTTGACCCGCCAACGACATGAGATGTCTAGCCCGTGGCTGACCACCCGCGAGCGGAACTCCGACAGCACGCTGTGGTCGAATCCCGGATCCTCCAGGCGCAACCCGAGCGCGTACTTCCAGGCCAGGCTCTCGCGGACCTCGTCCGCAGCCTGCCGGTCGGTCGCCGCCTTCTGCAGCACCGTGACCAGCGCAAGACGGCCCGGGGACCAGCCCGGCTTACCCGCCCGGCCGAACGCCTCGGCGAACGCCGCGTCCGGGAACAGTTCGCCCAGCCGGTCACGCACCTGCACCGGCAACGGAACCTCCCGCCGGCCCCGGTAGATCGCCCGGATCGCCGCAGCCACCTGCGGATCCGGCTCCGGCCAAGGCCGCGGCTGCACCGACACCACACACTCCGATCCACCGAGAAGCGAAAAGACCGTCATGATCCCATCCACCGGCACTTGGCGACGGCCAACTCGCAGGCACGGCGACGCACTTCAAATTAGCCACCAAGATCGCGCAGCGCCCGCCACGCGCAGGGCTGCCAGCCGATGCCGTCACCGGCGCTGCCGCACGGCAGCATTCGGGCCCGATACCGGCTCGGGACCGGGTAGTCGCACGGTGAAGACCGCTCCGGCTTCATTCGTCACATCGATCGTGCCGGCGTAGCGGTGCACGGCCTGCCGGACCAGGGCGAGTCCGAGGCCGCGGCCGTGAGGCCGGTCCGGCGGCTTGGTCGACCAGCCGGGAGTGAAAGCATGCGGCAGGGCTTCCGGCGGCAGGCCGGCGCCGGAATCCGCGACCCGGACCAGCACCGCGTCCTCGTCATTGCGAATCGTCACAGTGACGCGTCGCGGTGCGGGTGCCGCCAGGGCGGCGTCGAGCGCATTGTCGATGAGGTTGCCGACGATCGTGATGAGATCGCGAGGATCGATCCGGACGGTGTCGAGCGCAGTGTCGTCGGTGACGGTGAGGGCGACGCCCTTCTCGTCCGCGGCCGCAGTCTTCCCCAGCAGCAGTGCGGCCACGGCCTGCTCCTGGATGGCGCCGAGTATGCGGTCGGTGAGCTGCTGGCTCATCGCGAGTTCCCCGGTGGCGAACTCCACGGCCTCATCCGGCTTGCCGACTTCCACCAGGGTGATGACGGTGTGCAGCCGGTTGGCGGCCTCGTGGGCTTGGGCACGCAGCGACTCGGCGAATCCGCGCAGCGAGTCGAGTTCACCGGTCAGTGCCTGCACCTCGGTGCGGTCTCGCAAGGTGGTGACAGTGCCCAGCACCCGGCCATCCTGGCGGGCGATCTGCTGGTTGACCACCAGGATGCGGTCGTCGGTGAGGTGTATCTCGTCCGTCGTGGTCCGCCCGGAGGCCAGCAGGTCCCGCAGCGGCTGGTCCACGGGCAGGTCGGCAACGCTCCGGCCCACGTCGGCGGTGGCCAGGTGCAGCAGCCGGGCCGCCTCGTCGTTGGCGAGCAGTAGCCGCCGGTCGGCCCCGACGACGAGCAGTCCCTCCCGCATGGCGTGCAGCACCGCATCATGGTGCTCGTACAGCCGCGTGATCTCGACCGGACCGAGCCCGCGCGTCAGCCGACGCAGCCGCCGGCTGACGAACAGCGAGGCAAGCGCGGCAGCCCCGAGACCGGCCCCGATCACCAGCAGCAGTCTGGGGATGCGACGCTGGAACAGCACGCCGATCTGCTTCTGCGTCATCACCGCGGCGACCAGGCCGACTATGCGCCCGTGGTCGGTGACGGGCACGACAGCGCGGACGGAGGGACCGAGCCGGTCCCGGTAGGTCTGCAGCATCTCCTGCCCGTGCCGGGCGCGGCTCAGGTCGCCGGGGAACGGCTGCCCGATCCGGCTGCTGCGCGCGTCGGTGTAGCGGATCCCACCCGGGGAGAGCACGCCCACGTAGTCCACACCGTTGGCGGTGCGCACCGAGGCGGTCAGCGGCTGGAGAACCTGCGACGGGTCGTGCCGCCGCAGCGCCTGGGCGGTATCGGGGCAGCCGGCCAGGGTGCGGGCCACCGCCAGCACGACCTGGCGCGCCTGGGCTTCGCTGTCATGCCGGGCCCGGGCGTAGGCGAAGAGCGAGGCGGCCGTCACGCCGGTGACCGCCATGCACACCAGCAGGACGAACAACTGACGTGCAACGCTGGTCGTGCGGAGGCCGCCGGACCAGAACAGCGGAAGAGACAGCGAGCGCATGGCACAGTATCGCCCGCGGACCTCGCCGGGCCGGCGGGGTCCGCAGGCGCCCAATCGTCCGGCCTTCACGTGATCGCGCAGCGGGAGATCATCGCATGATCCACACCCTGGTAGTCGAGGACAACCCCCGTGTCGCCGACGCGCATTGCACCTACGTCAGCATGGTCGACGGGTTCGCCGTCGCCGCGGTGGCGCACTCTGGCGCCCAGGCGATCCGGCAGGCCACCCGGCATACGGTCAACCTCGTGCTGCTGGACCTGGCGCTGCCCGACATGAGCGGATTCGAGGTCTGCGCCGCCCTGCGTGCCCGGATCCCCGAGCCGCCGGACGTCATAGCGGTAACGGCGTCCCGCGATGTGCCGACGGTACGGCAGGCCATCACACACGGGGTGGTGCAATACCTCATCAAACCCTTCGCCTTCGCGGCCTTCCGTGAAAAGCTCGAACGGTACGCAGAGTTCCGGCGGCATGTGCTGTCGGCCCGGGGCATGGCCGCACAGCAGGACGTGGACCGCTTCTTCGCCGTGCTGCGCGGATCGGCGGCCGAGCCGCTGCCCAAGGGGCTGAGCCGCGACTCGTGGTCTGCGGTGGCGCAGGCGCTGCGCGAGTCGAGCAAGCCACTGTCGTCCTCTCAAGCGGCCGAACGAGTCGGGCTGTCCCGCGTCACCGCCCGCCGGTACCTCGAACACCTCACGCACCAGGGACTGGTGACACGGACGCTGCGCTACGGCAGCACAGGCCGGCCCGAGCAGCTCTACTACTGGTCGGGCAGTTGAACCGGGAACCTGGCCGGCGACCACTACGACCACAACCCAGGGCGGGCATCAAAGCTGTGCCCATAATCCGGTCGTCAACAATCCAGCACCCCTGCCGGAGAAGCGACCATGAACCCCATCGCAAGGCCGGTCAGCACAATGGCTCGCATGAAATACCACTGGAGGCTGGGCACCTCACTGACACTCGTCGTCCCCTTGCTGGCATCGTGCACCGGCGGTTCGTCCGGCTCAGCGGCGTCGACTGCCTCGACGGCATCGCGATCCTCCGACTACTGCAGGAACGTCGACCCGAAATCGTCCCTGGGCGACCAGTGCGCGCGCACCAGGACCATTTCCGGGCCGGCCCACCGGGTTTACTACACGACGCGGTACAAGCTCGACGGTATTCCGCAGTACCATCCGGTCCAGCAGGTTTCCGGAACGATCCGTCAATGGGGATCGAACTACTTCTCCGACAGCGGCCTCATGCAGAAATGGGAACAGCAGTTCCGGAAGTTCCAGCCGAAGGTGAGGTTCCAGGACACTGCGAACAGCACCGAGGAAGGCATCGGCGGGCTCTATACCGGCGTCGCCGACGACGCACCGATGGGCCGCAAGATCCTCTGGCAGGAGCTCACCCCGTACCAGCGGCAGATGAACAGCCTGCCGCTCGAGGTCACGATCTGCACCGGCTCGTACAACGTGGACGGCTGGAGCTGGGCGATCGGCATCATGGTCAACAAGGACAACCCGATCACCCAGCTGAACTACCAGCAGCTCGACGGCATCTTCGGCGGTGCCCGCACCGGCGGCTGGAAGGGCTTGAACTGGGACCCGTCGGTCGCCCGCCCGGCATCGGCGAACATCCGCACCTGGGGTCAGCTCGGGCTGACCGGAAAATGGGCCAACGCGCCGATCGACGTCTACGGCTACCCAAAGGACTTCCACTTCCCCGACGAAATCCAGAGAAAAGTCTTCCACGGCGGCGACGTGTGGAACGAATCCATGCAGGAGTTCGCCAACTCCGTCGGCCCGGATCACAAACTCCAGCTCGCAGGTTCGAAAATCATGGCCGCCCTGAGCAAGGACCCGCACGGCATCGCCTATACCGGGATCGACTTCCTCACCCCGCAGACCAAGGCGCTGCCGATCTCCAAGGGGAACAACGGTCCGTACGTCCCACTGACCCGGGACAACGTGCAGAACCGCACCTATCCGCTGCTGCGGAACATCTACTTCTACACCAACGAGCACAACGGGGTGCCGACCGATCCCGCGGTGGAGGAGTTCATTCGCTTCATTCTCAGCCGCCAAGGCCAGGAAGACGTCCAAGGAGACGGCAAATACCTGCCGCTCACCGCTCCTGAGGACACCAAAGAAACAGCCAAGCTGAAGTGAACCGTTTTCATCCTGTGAGGTGCCTCCGGCGTGCGGGAGGTGTTGATCAGCTGGTCAGGATGGGTTGACGGGGTTTCAGGTCCGTTCGCTCGGCCGTTCCCTGGTCGGCGTAGTGCTTTTCCTCCAACCCGACCGGACTGAGGTAGCCGAGCCGCTTCTCGCGCTGAAATGGGCGTATAGCCTGATGCAGCATCGCGGCGCACAAGCTGGCCGCGTACGGAGCCAGCGGCCCCGTCACTACTACTCGCGACGGATCATCCAGTCCGGCGCCAAGCGCGGCCGCGGCCGCACCGGCAAAGGCAACCCCTGGCTCAAGGGCGCACCCGGGGAGGCCGCCATGGCCGCCGCCCCCACCGACACCTTCCTCGGCGCCCGCTACCGGTAGACCACCAGCCGGGCCGGCAACAGCCGGTTCCGCTGCTGCATCCGCCCCGTCTCCGCCAACACCTCGTCCACCAGCGACTGAGGAAACGCCTGTGTCAGCACTGCGGGTGCCGATAAATCATCCGCCCAGGTGGAGGCCTTGATCGACTGGCCCCTCAGGCCGCGCTCGCCAACAACTCCGATGTCTCCACGACCTGGCCAGACGCAGACGGCATCATGATCTATCGTGCTGCTGCGCCTGGCCTACCTCGCTGCGACCAACACCCTGTCGCTCCTGCGCCTGCTGCCGATGAGCGACAGGAACAAAGACATCGAGATCCTTGCCCTGCGGCACCAACTGCTCGTACTGCAACGCCAGGTCGGGAAGCCAACATTCACAGACACCGACCGCGCTATCCTCGCCGGCCTGCTCCACCATCTGCCGAGGCAGAAGCTGCGCCAGCTCCAGCTGCTGGTATGCCCGGACACAATCATGCGGTGGCATCGCAACCTGTTCAAACGACAACACGCCGCCCCCTGCGTGCCAGAGCGGCACGGACGCCCACCCACGGTCCGCTCCATCCGCGCCCTGGTCCTGCGCCTGGCTCACGAGAATTCCTCCTGGGGCTATCGCCGGATCCACGGCGAGCTCGCGACGCTGGGCATCAAGGTCGCCGCCTCCACCGTCTGGGAGATCCTCCGCGAGCACGGCATCCCACCTGCGCCCGAACGGCAGAGCACGACCTGGGCCCACTTCCTGCGCAACCAGGCCGACGCGCTGCTCGCCTGTGACTTCTTCGAGACCCGCACCTTGACCGGTGCGCGTCTGTACGTCTTCGCCGTCATCGAGCACTCCACCCGGCGCATCCGGATCCTGGGCGCCACCGCTCACCCCACCGCTGACTGGGTCGTCCAGCTCGGACGCAATCTCCTCATGGACCTCGAGGACGCGGGCAGCCGGGCCCGATTCCTGATCCGCGACCGCGACGCGAAGTTCACACAGGCCTTCGACGCCCTGCTGGCCGACGCCGGACTGAGAGTCGTCACCACTGGCATACAAATACCCCGAATGAACTCCATCATGGAGCGCTGGATACAGACCTGCCGCAGCGAGCTCCTGAACCGCACCCTGATCTGGAACCAGAGCCACCTCCTACATGTGCTCCGCGAGTTCGAGACCTTCCACAACCGGCATCGGCCGCACCGAGCCCTGAACCAAGCCGCACCGCTCCGACCGCTACCCAAACCGATCAGCGTGCCAGCACAGATCAGGTACCTGGAAGTCCGCCGACGAGACCGACTCAGCGGAACCCTTCATGAATACCGACGTACCGCTTGACCAGGCCAGATGATTTATCGGCACCCACAGTGCCGTCGTTCGTGAGAGTAACCGTGAGCGAATCTCTGGCCCTTGCTTCCGTAGGTGAAGATCACCAAAGTGCAGCTGGCGCGCTGACGGCCCATCTGTTCGAGCCTCGTAAGCAAGGTCGGTGACCGGTGGCGGCGTTTCAGCTGATGGCTCGGAGCCGTTCGAGGAGTTCGCTGACGCCGGCCGTGTGTGGGTAGCGCGACAGTTCCGGTGCGAGGTCACGCACCGGGGCGCCTCGATCCGGCTGGCCAGGTCGAGGGAGCGGGTGGCGGTCGCCGCGGCGATCTCCCGTTCGCCGTCGCGGAGGTAGGTCTCGGCCTGGTAGGTCAGGAACACGGATTTGGTCTTGGAGCGGGTGGCGGTCAGCAGGGTGATGCCCTCGTCCATCAACTGGTGAGCCTGGCGCCGCTGGCCGAGATCCGCAAGACAACGGCCGCCGTCTGCTGCGAGGTCCGCAGTGGACATCCATGAGCACCAGGCGGGAGCCGGATCGTACGACGGGGTGTCGAGCGCCTTTTCGGCGGCGGTGAGGGCCCGGCGGCACAGGCCGCCCTCGTCGAGGGCGGCGAGGGCGCGGGCCTGGCGCAGGTGGAGAAGAGACCGTGCGGTGGGGTGCTGGGTGCGGGGGATGGCGTGGTCGAGGATGTCGGCCGCAGCGCGGGCGTCCCCCAGCCACAGCAGTTGGTATGCGACGTCGGAGAGGATGCCCGCGCCGAGGTCGCGTTGGTGGGCGGTGTGGGCGGTGTGGAGGGCAGCGTGCCAGAAGCGGCCGGCGGAGGCATGGCGGCGTTCGTCGAAGTGCTGCCAGGCGATGGCCTGGGAGAGGGAGGCGGCCAGGGTGTGCAGCCGCTGTCCGGCGGCGGGGGTGTAGCGGGACTCGCTGATGAACTCGGTGACGGTGGTGAGGTGCGCGTTGAGCAGATGACTGGTGTGGCGTCTGCGTTCGGTGGCGAGGCGGATCAGCTCTGTCCCGGTGGCTTCCAGCCAGTCGAGCATCTCGGTGTCGACTTCGCCGGGCGCGGCGATCCGGGCGAACCGACCGGACTCGGTGACGGCCCACTGATGGGCGAGAACAGCCAGGGAGCTGCTGGTGTAGGCGATGAACGACCGGCGGTCCAGGGAGGGCATCAGAGCCTCTCGCAGTGAGGAGACGGCGTTGAGCGGACCGAGAGGCAGCGGTCTGTCCTGGCCCGGGAGCCAGTGGGGCCAGCCGAGATGGGCGACGGCCGCGTAGTCGATGCCGAAGACCTCGGCGATGAGCGGCTGGGACTCGTCCTCGTCGGGGTCGGCGCGGCCGGTCTCCCACTTGGAGACCCGTGAACCCCGGGTGCCCGAGCGCAGACCACGTCGTACTGCGGCCTGCCGGATGCGGCGGGCCAGCTCCTCCTGCGACCAGCCGCGCTCGTTCCTGGCGTGCGCGAGGGGGTGGCGGATGTCGTTGACCACCCGCCCATTGCACCACCCGCTCCGCGTCCGGGGGAGCTGTTCGAAGAGGCCAGGGATAGGGCGGGGATAGCGATTTCCCCTGTGCACCGCGGCCAGTGGCCGCTGTACTCGTCGTGTTCCGCCCGGCACCCGTGTGCCCAGGCGGAACACGGCGACGACCGCCCCTCGCCTTGTTCCGCCCGTCGGGCTGCGTCTGTCCCGCCTGTCGGGCGAGGGCCGGCCGGGTGCCTTCGCCGCCGCCGTACGCCCGCCGTCACCGACGCACAGGGAGGGGCTGCCATGTCGTACGACCACTGAGCCCGAGAAGTCCGGGGCGGGCCTGGCCGAGACGGCGGGCCCGCCTTCCCCTCTCCGGAAGGACGTGCGATGCCATCTGTGACCGACCGCTATGACCCCCTGGACCCGGAGATCCTGCGCGACCCCTACCCGGTACTGACCGAACTGCGCGAGCACGCACCGGTGTTCTGGCACCCGGGCATGAATTCGTGGGCGCTGACCCGGTACGCGGACTGCGTGCGGGTGCTGCGCGACCACGAGAGCTTCGCCCGCGACCCGCGCCGCACAGGGGGCACGCCCCCAGAGCCGTCCTTGAGCGTGCAGACCCTCGACCCGCCGCAGCAGAGCCAAGTCCGCCCCCTGTTCATGACCGCGCTGCGCGCCCAGGATCTGACCGGCGTGGAGGACCGTGCCCGCCTCCTGGTGAGCAAACAGCTCGACCGGCTGGCCGGCGCGGGCCCGTTCGACGTGGTGGCCGAGATCGCGGTGCCGCTGTCCGTGGCAGTCGTCGCGGATCTGCTGGGGGTCGAGCCTCCGCCGTACGGAGAGTTCGCCGCGGTGTCGGACGCGATCATGCGGAGCATGGACGGCGGCCTCGACCCCACGCTCGTCGAACCGGGCCGCGTCGCCCGCCGGCAGCTGAGCGACCTGGTCGACTCCTGGTTCGCAGCCTCGGACCGCCTCGGCCTGCTGGCCCGGGTCCGGCAGGCCACCGCACCCGGCTGCGACGCGCTGACCCGGCTGTACGTGAAGAACACGGCGCGGGTGATGTTCCAAGGCGGCTACAGCACGATGGCGACCTCCGTCGGCAACGCCGTCCACACCCTCCTCGCCCACCCGGGAACCCTCGGCCGGATGCGGGACCGGGCACTGCTGGCCACGGGGGCGGACGAACTGGTGCGCTTCGACGGGCCGGTGCAGGGCACCACGCGCACGGCGGTGCACTCCTGCCGGATCAACGGCATCGCCATCGCTCCCGGGCAGAATCGTCCCGCTGTTCGCGGCGGCCAACCGCGACCCGGCCGCGTTCGCGCAGGCCGATCACCTGGTGCTGGACCGCACCCCGAACCGCCACCTCGGCTACGGGTGGGGGCCGCACTCGTGCATCGGGACAACCGTCGCTCAAGCCGGGCTGCGTGCCTTGATCCCAAAGTTCTGGCTCTCGCTTCCGCTTTCGTCTCGGTGGGGCGGCAGCCCGAATTCATCCAGGAAGTAGCCCCGCGCAGTTCTGAAGTGCCCTGAGCGTCCCTCGACTGCTTTCGACTTCCGTACGGCTCTCGGTCAGCTGGCCGTGGTGGGCTCTGTCTTCGCTACCGAGGGCAGCCAGCGCACAGCGTTGTCGTGGAAGGAGGCGTGGATCGGCACGAGGTCTTCGCCGCTGGTGTCGTCGAGGGCGGTGACGTTGATGCCGATCTCCGGGATGTCGCTGTCGATCGCCGCGACGCGGCTGCCGCAGGTCGGGCAGAAGCCGCGCTTCGCCTCACCGGGGAAGGTCTCGTACCAGGTCGGCTCGCCACCCTCGCCGATCCAGGTGATCGTCTTGAAGCCCACCCACCACATCACGGGGGTGCCGCCGAGTTTTTGGCAATGTCCACATTCACAGGTGTGGGGGAAGACTGCGGGGCCCTGTGCAATGAAGCGGATGCGACCGCAGAGGCAGCCGCCTGTACGTCCCTCGGCTTCGTCGGCTCCCCGGGCGTCGGTGGCGGGGGTGGCGTTCATCAGGTGATCTCCCAGACTCGATAGGCAAGTTGGGCCCATCAGTGTGCCATCGGTTCCGTGATCGTCAGGACGCTGTTGGCGGCTCCGACGTGGCCCGGCCCCGTGCGCCGATTGCGGAGGCGTCACGGGCCGGGCGACAAGACTGCGACTCAGGGGCGTCCGAGGACGCGGAAGGTTCTTCCGCCGGGCTAGCCAAGGCTGTCTCCCCTCCCTCGCCGCTGTCGGGTGGTCGGTCAGGAACGGACCAGGGCCAGAACCTCGTCGCGCAGAGCGTCGACCGCGGCCTGGGTAGGGGCTTCGGCGTTGAGCCGCAGCAGCGGCTCGGTGTTGGAGGGGCGGAGGCTGAACCAGCGGCCGTCGCCGAGGTCGACCGTCAGCCCGTCGAGTGGTGACGTCCTCGAACTGTTGGTACGCGGCCTGGACCTCGTCGAGATGTCCACTCGGTGTCCAAGTGGACGCGATTGAACCACCAAGCGCTTGCGGTGTACGGATTTCAGCCCGACTGCCACTCGTGTGAGTGACAGTCGGGCTGACCTGCTGTCCGCGCACCTCGACGGCTACGCCCGCCGCTCGGGATCATCCAGGACTCCCTTCGGCGGCACCGCCACCACCCGCGGGTCGCGGACGGCGTTGACCGGACGTTGGCATGTCACTTGCCGCCGCCTCATTGACTCAAATCAATACACTCCCAAGACTGTTGCCGTCTCGGTCGAGACACGGAGCCGTAGGGGGATGTCATGAAGGTGGCTCGGAAGCTCGGAGCGGGCGTCGCTGCGCTGGCCTCGCTGGCACTGGTGAGCCTGAGCGGGGGGACTGCGCAGGCGAGCCCGGGGAACTGGAACCTGGACACGGCGTACGCGAGCAACATGTGCCTGGACGCCGCGTACGTGGCCAACGACCCGGTCCAGAATCCGTGGCGAAACGGCGACACAGTCCAGATGTGGCACTGCAACCAGCAGGCCCAGCAGGGCTGGATCTTCCACATCCAGGGCTACCAACCGAACGGTCTCCCGATCTTCACCATCACGAACCAGCGCAGTGGTCTGTGCCTGGACATGGACATCAGCGGTGGTTCGGTCGGTGGCACGGGTTACGACTACTACGGGCACCGAGTGCAACTGTGGACGTGCAACGGGTGGGACAACCAGCTGTGGTACCAGGGGTATGGCTACGCCGGTGACTCAGTGCTCCAGGCAGGCAACGGCGCCAAAGCCGGATGCGGCTGCGACTACCTAGACGCCAAGAACTTCGGCGGGTGGACCCCTGCCGACGACGGCGACCCCGTGCTCGTCTGGGACTACATCGGCTACGACGCACCACAGAACTGGACGTGGAGCTGAGCGGACGCCGATCGTCTGCAACATGCGGGCATGACCTCGCACGCTACTTAGACCGTGTCCTATGTGGTGAGGCGGATCAATCGCTTGTAGCAGCACAGGGTGGCGGCGAGGCCCAGAAAGGCGAGGTAGTTGCGAGGATCGC
>NZ_JBVJMF010000036.1:0-30063 GCF_055584345.1 Streptomyces sp. NPDC104106 | reverse complement strand
TGCGTTGAGCATGGTGACCCCTCCAGGGATCTAGCGCTGCTAGATGATGAGGCAACGCTAATACTGCTGCCGCTCGATTGTCTAGCGATGCTAGGGTCGATCTCGGCGGGCCGGGACCTGGTGGCTGAAGCCGTGCCGGTGCAGCATCCGCGCGATCGCCGACAGCGTCATGCTCTTGTGGAACCGGCGCCCGATCAGCGTCTTGATCCGTGCCAGGGTCCATGTCTGGTCCGGCCAGCCATGTGCGACCGGTCCCTTCGCGAGCTCCTGCTCGAGCACGGTGAACAGGACCTCACTCAGCTTGGGCTGTGACACAGGCCCGGCAGAGCGCAGTCCCTCGGTGCCGGCGTCGTGCAAGGCTCGGCGCCAGCGCTGCACCGAGCGCACACTCACCCGTAAGTCCTTGGCGACCTCGGCGCTGGAGGCACCCGCTGCGAACCGCTCCGCAGCCTCCAGCCGGATCCGCTCGCGAAACGCCGGATATCCCTCCCCCTCCCAGGAGGGACCCTGACCGGCCCCGGACGTCTCGTCCAGGGCCGTCTGCGTGAGCGAGGGATGAGCGGACGGCATGCCAGGCCCCGGTGCCAACAGTCCCCGGCCGCCCTGCTGTTCGCTGGGTGGACGTCGATTGACGCTGCGGCACGTGTGTGGCTAGTTTCTGCCCCATGCAGCGGCGGAAGATCCTCACGACCCGCGGTCACATCGACCACATGCGGGTGTGCTCCGCCGCGTGTCGCCCCTGTTGAGAGCCGCTGCGCCTCCTGTGGCATCCGTCCGCGCCTGACAGCCTCACGGGCTGTGCGCGGTAGCACCTTGCTGTAGTCGCCGTCTTCCCCTGCGCGCGCCCCGACGGGTGTGCGCCTTGTTCGCACGCCCGTGACCGAGCCGACCGGTTGGGCTTCGGGCTGCCAGAAACGGACACCAGATGCGTCACACCTGCATACCCGCGCGGGCCATGATCGCCGCGGCCACCACTGTCGGCACGGGCCTGTTGCCCCTGGCCGGCACCGCATCCGCAACCCCGGACAGCAAGCCGCTGCCGCCGGTGACCGTCCTTGCCGACAAGGGCACAGCGAGCCGCGGGGACATCTTCCTCTCGCCGAACTCGGCGAACAGCACCTATTCCAGCGGCGTGGAGATCCTGAGCGGCGACGGCAGGCGTGTCGTGTGGTCCCACAGGACGCCGGCCGGGCAGCAGGCGGCGGACTTCCGCGCCCAGACCTACCGCGGCAGGCCGGTCCTGACGTGGTGGCAGGGCACCGGCCTCGGCTCCCTCGCGAGCGGGGTGGACTACATCTACGACAACCGGTATCAGAAGGTCGCCGAAGTCCGGGCCGCGAACGGGTACACCGCCGACGGTCATGAGTTCCTGATCACCCCCCGTGGCACGGCACTGGTCCTGGCCTACAAGCAGCAGACCGCCGACCTGACGGGCATCGGCGGCTCCGCGCACCAGGCGGTCATCGACGGGGTGGTGCAGGAGATAGACATCCGCACGGGCCGGGTCCTGTTCCAGTGGAAGGCGGCCGATCACGTCCCGTACGCGCAGAGCCGGCAGCCGCTGCCGCCGTCGCCCGGCACACCGTGGGACTGGTTCCACATCAACGCGGTGAAGCCCGAAACCGATGGTGACCTGCTCGTCGACGCCCGGAACACCTGGACCACGTACAAGGTCGACCGGCACGACGGCACCGTGCTGTGGCAGCTCGGCGGCAAGGCCGGCACGTTCAAGGAGCAGGCCGCGCCCGGCCAGTACCTGAACACGGCCGGGACGATCTTCTCCTGGCAGCACGATCCCGAACCGCTCGGCGGCGGCTTGTACAGCTGGTTCGACAACGAGTCCGCGGGAGTCGCGAACACGGGGGCCGGGGCGGTGCAGGAGCTTCCGTTCAGCCGTGTCGTCACCGTCCGCGTGGACGAGAGGGCGCGTACGGCAACGCTGGTGAAGTCCGTGAACCAGCCGGACCGCCTCAGCGCGTCCTCCCAGGGCAACGCGCAGCCGGTCCGGCGGCGAGGGGCGTTCGTCGGATGGGGGTCGCTTCCGTACGTCTCCGAGTTCGACGCCTCGGGGAAGGTCGTGTTCAAGGCCCGGTTCCCCACGGGCGTGAACAGCTATCGCGCGTACCGCTTCCCCTGGACGTAGGCCGGTTCCGAGGGGGCGCAGCAGTGTGCTGAAGGCCGCTCGCGCACGTTGGCGTGGTCCAGGCCGCCGGGCACGCCCCGTCGCTGAGGTCCGAAGAGCGTCATCGCGCTGACCGCCCCGCACGGCCCGTGCCGGGGCGGTCAGCGACTCCGGTCTCGTCGGCATGCCCGCCCGGCAGGGCGTGGTGACGGTGCCGGATCCCCACCCCGCACCACCCCTCGAAGCTGGTGTTCGAGGTGCCGGACGCGACGAACGGCGCCGACAACACGAACTGCCCGGGTCCGACGGCCTGCTACAGCGTCGGCGGCCTCATGCGCTACCGGCTCCCGGACGGCGAGGACGCGTGGGGCAAAACCGGTTCCCGTCCCGGCTGGGACAACGGCTTCTTCGCCACCCGCGACCTCCGGCACCGCCTGGTGTACTCCCTGAACCCGACAGGGAAGGGCAACGACCTTCCGGTACATCAAGGCCTTCACCGACGCCGCGCTCGCTCCCTGACAGCCGGACCGCCTGCCCGGTCCGGTACGTGGCGGGCGCCGCGATCGAGGGCCGGGCAACCGGCGAACCTTTCCCGTCGACAGCCGGCTCTCCCGGCCCCTGGTGCCGCCGGCCGGGGGAGCGGTGGACGCCTAGAGGGTCAGCCGCGCGTGGGGGCGGGGTCCAGGACCGCGCTCAGCAGCCGGTTGGCCAGCGGGGTGGGGGCGCCGAAGTCCAGGCTCAGGTGGGAGACCGAGTAGATGCCGCGCAGGGACAGGTCGCGGGTGGCGAACATGCCGTTGGCGTAGCCGTCGTCATGACCGGTCTTGCCCCACAGCACACCGCCGCCCGGCAGCGGGGTGGACATCAACCCGGCGCCGAAGCAGGCCCGCTTGTCGCAGGAGGTGCCGATGAACGGGACGGGCTTGCCGTCGCTGTCCCTGGGCAGGGTGAACATCTCGTCCAGCTGGGCGGCCGGCAGCAGCCGGCCCTGGAACAGCGCGGTGATGAAGCGGTCGAGGTCGGCCGGGGTGGAGATCATGTTGGAGGGATCGCCGCCCTGCTCGCTGACGTCAACCGCCGTGCCCCGGCTGTCGGTTATGTAGCCGTGCAGGGAGGGCCGGGGCATCCGGGGATCGTTCTCGGGCACCGAGGTCTGCTTCAGGTGCAGCGGCTCCAGGATGCGCGTGGTGACTTCTTCCCTGAACGAGCGTCCGGTGATCTGCTCGATGAGCTTGCCGGCGATGCGGAAGCCGAGGGAGTTGTACTCCTGCTTGGTGCCGGGCGCGAAGTGCGGGCCGGGCCACGGGCGGTGGGCGGGGCGCAGGGTGGTGTCGATGATCTCGTCGAAGGTGCGGTAGCGGTAGCGGTCGGCGATCGTCTCGTCGACGCTCGGGGCGGGCTTGCCCTCGTCCACGTCCGGCAGGCCGCTGGTGTAGTCGACCAGCTCGCGGACGGTGATCGGCTGG
Organism: Streptomyces sp. NPDC104106; assembly: GCF_055584345.1. Lineage (NCBI taxonomy): Bacteria > Bacillati > Actinomycetota > Actinomycetes > Kitasatosporales > Streptomycetaceae > Streptomyces > Streptomyces sp. NPDC104106. Next base: position 26,475 of record NZ_JBVJMF010000036.1, on the reverse strand, counting down.
AAGGTGTCCGGGAGCAGGCCGGGCATGTAGTGCTGCACCGTCTGGTCGAGGTCGATCCGCCCTTCGGCGGCCAGTTGCAGCACGATGGTGGTCTCGAAGACCTTGGAGATGCTGCCGATGTGGAAGTGCGCGTTCGGCGGGATGCGCCGGCCGCTCTGGCTGTCGAGGGTGGAGCCCTTCCACACCTGCCCCGGCTCGCCGACCCGGGCGATCGCGCCGGAGGCGTCATCGGCGGGCCGGGTGCGGATGGCAGCCTGCAACGCGGCCGGATCAAGCGCCGGGAAGGAAGGTGCGGCGCTGGAGCGCGTGCCGTCCGCGGCGAAGGCCTGCGGGCCGACACCGGCACCAGCACCGACGAGGGCGGCCCCGGCCAGGCCGAGGGCGGCGACACGGCGGGCGAGCGTCTTCATCTGATACTCCGTCACGTCGAAAGGGGTGCAGCGGTCTTCGGCAACATGATCAATATCCTTTCTGCCGCCGCCGCGCGGCTATCGGGATCACCCCTGAGCCGCCCCCGAAGCCGACCCCGAGGGCACATCGGGGTCGGCCCGGATCAGGGCCCGTTCGCAAACAGCAGGAGCGAGGCGGAGAAGCCGGACGTCGTGATCGGCGCGGCAACGATGCCGAAGGTGACGGACCCGAATGCCGGTGAGGCCGTAGGACGCGGTGCGCCTGAGGGCCGGGGCGGCGGTCTCGACGGGCTCGGCGCGCCGCTCGCGGCGCCCGCCGGCGGACAACCCTGCCGCAGATGCCCGCGCACCGCCTTCACCTCGTCCCTGGCAGCGCTGAGGGCAGCCTCGGCGGCGGGGCCGGCCGTGAGGGCCTGGACCGGGCAGGTGCGGGCGGCGGTCACCGCGGGCGGCTCCTGGTGACGCGGGTGTCCTGCGCCGGACGTCAGGCCACGGTGTGTCAGGGGCGGACACCCCAGACCTGTTTCGGCGCGGCAATCCCCGGCAAGCGGGCCCCGCTTTGCCCCCGCACAGTTGTCCGCGGGGCCGCCCGAACCTAGCCTCGTCCGCGGGACCGTGGAGAGGCCGACATGCTGAAGACCGTCCGGAAGCAGGCAACGGGGCTCACCAAGGATCAGCGCAACGCATTCGGCGCCGCCTACCTGGGCTGGGCGATGGACGCCTTCGACTACTTCCTGGTGGTCCTCGTCTACAGCGAGATCGCCGACGACTTCCACGTCTCCCTCACCGACATGGCCTTCCTCACCACCGTCACCCTGGTGATGCGGCCGGTCGGTGCGTTCCTCTTCGGCATGTGGGCCGACCGCCGAGGCCGCCGTGTCCCGCTCATGGCCGACGTGGCCTTCTACTCCGTCGTCGGATTCGCCTGCGCCTTCGCGCCGGACTACACCGTGCTGCTGGCACTGCGCCTGCTGTACGGCATCGGCATGGGCGGCGAGTGGGGCCTCGGCGCAGCGCTCGCCATGGAGAAGATCCCCGCCGAGCGGCGCGGCTTCTGGTCGGGCCTGCTGCAGAGCGGCTACTCGCTGGGATACCTGATCGCCGCCGTGGCGTTCTTCGTCATCGAGCCGGCCTTCGGCTGGCGCGGCCTGTTCGCCTTCAGCCTGCTCCCCGCCCTGGTCTGTCTGTGGGTGCGCAGCCGGGTGGAGGAGAGCGAGGTGTGGGAACAGAGCGTCGCGGTCAACCGCACCCCCGCCTACCAGGTGTTCAAAAACCCGGTGGTGCTGGGGCGCTTCTTCTACCTCGTCGCGCTGATGACCGCCTTCAACTGGATGTCGCACGGCACCCAGGACGTCTACCCCACCTTCGTCAAGAAGGGCCTCGGGCTGTCCGCCGACACGTCCATCGCCATCGCGGTGGTCTACAACATCGGCGCCATGATCGGTGGCGCGTTGCTCGGCGCCCTCTCCGAGAAGCTGGGGCGCCGTCGTACGATCATGATCGCGGCGGCCGGCGGTCTGGTGATCGTGCCCTTCTTCGTGCTGTCCACCACCGTGGGCTGGCTGATGCTCTCCTCCTTCCTGACGCAGGTGTGTGTCCAGGGAGCCTGGGGCGTCATCCCCGCGCATCTGACCGAGATGAGCCCTAACGCCGTCCGGGGCTTCTACCCGGGCGTGACCTACCAGCTCGGGAACCTGATCGCCGCCCTCAACCTGCCGCTCCAGGAGGCCATCGCCGCACACCACGGCTATCCGGCGGCGCTGGCGTGGACCGTGGTGCCCGCCCTGGCCCTGGTGATCGCGCTGAGCGCGGTCGGCGAGGAGGCCAAGGGCATCCGGTTCGGCAGCACCGGCACACAGCCCTCGGACGCCGGCCCCGCAGCCGCCGACACGGTGGCGTAGCCCCGGCAGGGCGGCGGTCCCGGCCCCTCGCCGCCGAGCCCGGCCACCGCCGCCGCGGGCGCCGACGCCCCTCAGATCTCCAGCACGGCCGCGCAGTCGGAGCAGACCACACCCGCGTGCTCCGGCGGATACCAGGGCGCCCCGCCATCCTCGGGCGGGCTCCAGCGGGCCTCCTCCATGGCGAAGGTGTCCTTGCCGCACAGGGTCCGCGGTCCGGTGGCCGTGCGCGTGCCCGGGGCCCGCGGAGCGGCGTGCACCCGGCGCACCGGCCGCTCCCGGCCTTCCTGCGCGCCGCGCGTGGCGACGGGCTTGTCGAGTTCGTAGACGACGACGATCTCACTCATGCCACCACCGTAGGCGGTGGGCGAGGCCGGCGGCCCGCGCAGCGCCCGCCGACGGCGATCGGGAAGGACCATGACCACCATCGCCCTCACCGGGGCGCATCCCGGCCTCGCACCGGCCGTCGCGCGACGGTCCTGACCGCAAGAACACGACGTGGCACCGCTGTCCCGCAACCGCGCCTGGCCGCTGTCCACGACTCGCCTCGGCTGCCCGACCGTCATTGCCGGGCGGTCGCGGTGAAGGCTCTCGTACGGTGCCGGGATGCTGACGGTACGAGCCATGACGCAAGCCGATGTCCCCGCCGTGTCGGCGATACGAGTGACCGGCTGGAAGGCCGCGTACGCCGGGATCGTGCCCCGGTCCTTCCTCGACGGCATGACGGTCGAGGAAGACACGCGCCGGCGCCGGCAGCGCTTCACCAGGCCGAAGGACGACGTGACCGACCTGGTAGCGGTCGACGCCCGCGGCCGGGCCGTGGGCTGGGCCTGCCACGGGCCCTTCCGCGGCGGCGCAACGAGCACGACCGCGGGTGAGCTGTACGCCCTGTACGTCCAGCCCTCACTCACCGGGTCCGGGATCGGCCGCACACTCCTCCGAGCCGTGCACGCTCACGCCCGTGCCGACGGCTTCGGCGTGATGCTGTTGTGGGTCCTCACCGACAACACCCCGGCACGCCGCTTCTACGAGCGAGCCGGCTATGTCGCCGACGGTGCCGTCCAGGCCGACGACTACGACGGAGTGTCCGTAACCGAAGTTCTTTACCGACGCACCCTGTAGGAGCGCGAAACCGGCTGGCGGCGGTCAAAGCGGTGTGCCGATCCGCAGCTGCAGCCAGCAGGAGAGCCGGTCGTCCGGGTGCTCCAGATCGAGCCCGAACAGCTCGCGGGCACGGCGCAGGCGGTACTTGAGGGTGTTCTGGTGCACCATCAGATGACGTGCGGCCTCACCCACGTTGCCCACCGCGTCCAGCCAGGCCAGCACCGAGGCGGCGTAGTGCGTGTGCCGGGTGCGGTCGTGCTCGAGCATCGCCTCGACTCCCGGGTGCCGCAGGCGCGGCCGACGCACCAGCTCGTCCGCGACATGCGTCAGGAGCACGCGCGCGTGCACGTCGGTGAGGGAGGCGACCGGGGGTGCTTCGGGATCGCCGGTGGTCACCCGCAACACGTCGTCGACCTCCGAGCGCAGCGCGGGCAGCTCGCCCACGTCGGCGGCGGGCCGGCTGACGGCGGCCCGCGCCGGTTGCGTACGGGGGCGGGCCACGGCGGCGAGGGCCTGCGCAGCCAACCGCCGGGCGGCGCTCGGCTCCTCCGCGGGCAGCAGGACGTAGACGGCGCGCGGACCACTGGCGACGGCGGCCCAGGGGCGTACGGCGCCCCAGTGCCGGCCGAGCCCGGCGGCCAGAGGGGTCAGCAGTGCGCCCGCCCGGGCCGCGACGCCGGCCGGGGCGAACCCCAGCAGGGTCAGCGGGGCGTCCGTGGTGAGGCCGAGCCGGTACGCCGTGTCATGGGGCGGGGCGGTGCCGTCCAGGCCGGCGCGCAGGGCCTGTTCGCGGGCGTGTTGTTCCAGAGCGGCGGCGCTGCGGCGCCGCAGCATGTGCAGGGCGGCGGTCCGGGCGCCGTCCAGGAGCGCCCGCTCACAGGCCGCGTCGAGCCGTTCGTCCTGCGCTGCGCGTTCCTCGATCGCCCAGATCGTGCCGAGCGGCAGGTCCCCGGCGCGGATGGCGACGGCCGCCCGCGGCAGCTCGCCCTCGGCAAGCCCCGGCAGCCGCACGACACCGGCGGCGGCCAGCACCTGCCGGTACTGGCGCAGCTGGCGCTCGCCCCAGGGGTTGCACTGGTCGGGAACGCGCCGGCCGAGGATGCCCTGGCGGCGGAGCTCGTCGATGCGCTGACCGGGCAGCGTGGAGTACGCGAGCACCCGGGTGTCCAGGTCCTCGATGGCCACGGATCCGCCGGTGACGGCGGCGATGGCGTCGGCGAGCGCGAACAGCTCCTCGCCGCTCGGATCGCCGGCCGGGCCCGGACCGTACGGTGGGCCCCCGGCACCGGTCGGCCCCGGGGCAACGGCCCCGGGCCTTTCGCCGGTCCTCCCGCAGCCGGCGGCCACGCCCTGCTCGCCGGCGGGCCCCGGAGCACCGTCCGGGCTCTCCTCACCGGCCGGGGCCGGACGCGCCGGCCTGCCTCCCCCCGCCGTCCCGAAGCCGTTCCCCGCACCGAGGCCGTTCCCCGGGCCGGCAGCGGTCCCCGCACCGGCCCCGGGGTCCGCCCCTGGGCCGGGCCCGGCACCGACGAGCGTGTCATCACAGCCGCCCGTGGTCTTTGGCGAATCCGACGGAGTCACGGCGCCATCGTAGGCGATCGCCACAAGGCGTACGGCCGGCGCGCCCCGGAGCATGGTGCGACCGGACCACCCCGGGGCCGGCAGCGCACAGCACCCACGGAGGAAGACCATGGCCGTCTCGGTCGCATCGACCGCCCCGCCGTCCCAGGAGGCCCTGCTCGGGCTGTTCCCGCGGGGCACGGCGCTCGCCGCCGACGGCGCACTGGTGCTCGGCGGCTGTCCGGCGACCGACCTCGCGGAGCGCTTCGGCACCCCGGCCCTGATCGTCGACGAGGCGGCGCTGCGGGCCCGCGCCCGCCGGTACGCCGACGGCCTCGCCGCCCGCTGGGCGAAGTCCCGGGTGGCGTTCGCCTCCAAGGCCTTTCCCTGCACGGCCGTGTACCGGCTGCTGGCCGAGGAGGGGCTGAGCATCGACGTCGCGGGGGGCGGCGAGCTGGCCCTGGCCCTGGCCGCCGGCGTCGACCCGGCCCGGCTGGTGGTGCACGGCAACGCCAAGACCGAGGACGAGCTGCGAATGGCCGTCGAGGCCGGGGCCGGGCTGATCGTCATCGACAACTTCGACGACATCGACCGGCTGGAACGGATCGTCACCACCGAGCAGCCGGTCCTCGTCCGGGTCACGCCGGGGATCCGCCCGGACACGCACGCGGCGGTCTCGACCGGCCAGGAGGGCTCCAAGTTCGGGCTGGCGCTCCCCAAGGCCCGTGAGGCGATCGCACGGCTGCGCGGAAGCAGCCGGCTGCGGCTGGACGGCGTCCACGTCCACATCGGGTCCCAGATCCTGGACACCGAGCCGTTCGCACGGGCCGTGGAGGCGGTCGCCGGCCTCGGCTCCTTCGCCGTGTACGACCTCGGCGGCGGCCTGGGCGCCCGCTACACGTACGACGACCGGCCGCCCGCCGTCGAGGAGTACCTGGACACGCTCGTGGCCGCGGCCCGCAGGGCGCTGCCCGCCGACGCGGAGATCGTCATCGAGCCCGGCCGGTCCATGGTGGCCCAGTCCGCGGTGACGCTGTACCGGGCGGTCACGGTCAAGGACGGAGCCCCGGCGTTCGTGGCCGTCGACGGCGGCATGGGCGACAACCTCGAAGTGGCCCTGTACGGACAGCGTTTCGAGGCCACCGTGGCCACCCGGGTGGGCGGCGGCCACCCGTACCGCCTGGTGGGCCGGCACTGCGAGTCCGGCGACGTCCTCAGCGCGGGCGTACGGCTGCACGATCCCCGGCCCGGCGACCTGATCGCGGTGCCGGTCACCGGCGCCTACTGCTTCTCCCTCGCCAACAACTACAACGGCGCGCTACGGCCACCCGTCGTCTTCTGCCGCGACGGCGAGGCACGGGCGGTGGTACGCCGCGAGACGTACGGCGACCTGCTGCGACGCGACGTGCCCTGAGCGGCCCGCGTCCCGCGGCCGCCGGCCACGGGGCCTGCCGGCGCCCCCCGGGGGCTCGCCCGGCCCGCCCCCGCACGCAACCCGAGGTCCGGACCCGCCGGGCGGACCTCACCCTCACCACGAAAGAGGTCCCGATGCCCCGACCGTCGACACTGCGCCGGCAGCTGCTGCGGCGCAAGCCCTTGCACGCCTTCACCGCGGAACCGGACCAGGGTGGCGGGCTGCGCCGGACCGTCGGACCCTTCCAGCTCACGATGATCGGCATCGGCGCGACCATCGGCACCGGGATCTTCTTCGTCCTGGACTCGGCGGTGCCGGAAGCCGGCCCCGCGGTGATCGTCTCGTTCGTCCTCGCGGCGACGGTCGCCGCCCTCACCGCCCTCTGCTACGCCGAGCTGGCCTCGGCGGTACCCGTCTCCGGTTCCTCGTACTCCTACGCCTACGCCACGCTGGGCGAGTTCGCCGCCTGGGCCGTGGGCTGGTGCCTGCTGCTGGAGTACGCGGTCTCGGGCGCGGCGATCGCGGTGAGCTGGGGGCAGTACCTGAACGACCTGACCGAGCGGCTCTTCGGTATCCGGATGCCCGAGGCGATCGCGGCGCCGCCGGGCGCGGGCGGGTACGTCAACCTGCCCGGCGTCGTGCTGGTCGCCCTGTGCTGTCTGCTGCTGGTACGCGGCACCAGGGAGTCGGCCGCGGTCAACACGGTGATGGTGCTGGTCAAACTGGGGGTGCTGGTGCTGTTCGTGGTGATCGGCGCCACCGCCTTCCACGCCGGGAACCTGCACCCGTTCGCCCCCATGGGCACCGCCGGGATCAGCAGCGCCGCCTCCACCGTCTTCTTCTCCTTCATCGGCCTGGACGCGGTGTCCACCGCCGGCGAAGAGGTCCGCGACCCGCAGCGCACCCTGCCGCTGGCCATCATCGGAGCGCTGGTGGTGGTCACCACCGTCTATCTGCTGGTGGGCCTGGTGGGAGTGGGCGCCCAGCCATGGACGGCCTTCAGGGGCCAGCCAGCGGGCCTCTCGGCGATCCTCGGCGCCATCACCGGGGCCGGCTGGCCCGCGGCCCTGCTCTCCGCCGGCGCGGTGGTGTCCATCGTCAGCGTCACCCTGGTCGTGCTGTACGGGCAGAGCCGCATCCTGTACACCATGGGGCGCGACGGCATGCTGCCCGGCGCTTTCCGGCGGGTGAACCCGCGCACCGGCACCCCGGTGTTCACCACCCTGCTGACCGGCGGCTTCGTGGCCCTTCTGGCAGCGGTCTTCCCCCTGGACATGCTCGCCGACCTCACCAGCATGGGGACCCTGGTGGCCTTCGCGGTGGTCTCGCTCGGTGTGCTGGTCCTGCGGCGCACGGCTCCAAGGCTCCAGCGGGCGTTCCGGGTGCCGGGCTACCCGGCGGTGCCGGTCCTGTCCGTCGTCGCCTGCGGCTACCTGCTCTACGAGCTGCCGCTGGACACTTATCTGCTCTTCGGCGGATGGCTGACGCTGGCGCTGGTCGTCTACCTGCTCTACAGCCGCCGCAACTCGCGGCTGGAGACGGCCGACGGCTTGCGGGCCGCGGCGGACGCCCCCGCGACACCACGGCTGTGAAACCGCCGTGGCCCGCATCCCGGAGGACCACCGGCGTGGCTGGCCCGGCCTCGTTCAGGAACAGCCCACCACGGCGCCCTCGCCCGGCATGACGACGCCATTTCGGTGAGCGGCACCGCAGGGCCTCGGAAAAAGGGGGACGTGTCCGCGACGCCACCGGCGAGACCGGCCAACAGCCGGGCCGGCTGGCCAGCCAGGCCGGACGACAGCCAGATCCAGACGGGCCAGGCCGGCGGGCCGAAGCCGTGGCCCGGGAGGAAGGCACCCGCCCTCTCGCCGCGGTCCGGCACCCGCGAGGGAGACCTCAATCGGCTTGTCCCCGCCGAGGTGGCCGCCCTAGGGTGAGATCACTTCGATGAGACGTTCCACCGGAAGTACGCCGCAGAGCGGGAGCGTCCCACCTCGCCGAGGTGCCGGAAGGGGCGGCAGCAGTCAGTCTGTGCCGACCCTTCCCTTCGGAGGTCTCCTTCATGAACATCGGTATCGGCCTGCCCATCGGTGACCCCGCCACCCTGTTGACCTGGGCCGAGCGTGCCGACGCCGGGCCCTTCAGCACGCTCGGCCTGCTCGACCGGCTCGTCTACCACAACCCCGAGCCCCTGGTGGCCCTCGCCGTCCTCGCGGGCGCGACCTCCCGCATCCGGGTCCAGACCGAAGTGCTGCTCGCCCCGCTGCGTGACACCGCCTTCCTGGCCAAGCAGGCCGCCACCTTGGACCGGATGACCGATGGCCGCCTGGTCCTCGGCCTGGGCATCGGCGGCCGGGACGACGACCACCAGGTCACGGGCATCGACCAGCACACCCGGGGCCGGCGCCTGGACGAGCAGATGGCGGTGATGCGCCGCCTGTGGTCCGGCGAGCCGTACGGCGACGGCGTCGGCCCGATCGGTCCCGCACCCGCCCGGCCCGGTGGCCCCGAGGTGCTGTTCGGCGGCTTCCAGCCCGCCGCACTCGAACGCGTCGCACGCTGGGGCGATGGCTTCCTCTCCGCCGCGGCGCCGCCTGGGCGGGCGGCCTGTTCCAGACGGTCCGCACCTTCTGGCAGGAGTACGGCCGCGACGGAGAACCGCGCATGGTCGCGCAGGTCAACGTCGCACTCGGTCCTGAAGAGGTCCTCGACGACGCCCGGGCCAACATGCTCGCGTACTACGCCTTCACCGGCATGGCCGGCCAGATGGCGGCCGGGCTGCTCACCACGCCCCGCGAGATCCGCGAGGCGATCGCCCGCTTCGCCGACCTCGGCGCCGACGAGGTCATGCTCTACTGCCCCGGCCTCGACCCGAACCAGGTGGACCGCTTCACCGACGTCCTATGACGGCTTCGGACGGGTCGGCCTTCAACCGCGTTGTGCGGGAGAGGCCCGTCCCACCGCCCGGGCGGACCAGCCGTGTTCGCCCGGGCGGGAGGATGGTCCCGTACCCGCGCGGCCTCGGCAGGAGGGCGGGCCTCACGCGTGTGTGGCGTCCGGGGTGGCGTGGTCGGCGATCCAGCGGTCGACGCGGGACCACTGGGTGAGCAGCCATTCGCTGCGGGCGTCGTCGCCCGGCGGGATTCGGTGTGCGGGTATGCGCCACCAGTGTGCGCGCACCTGGTCGCGCAGCGGCAGCCTGGTCCAGGCGGTGCGCGCCGAGTGGACGACGTCGAGGCCGGTGTGGGCGACGAAGACCACGTCGGTCGTGGGCGCGGCGGCGATCGCGGCGAGGGCGCCGGTGTCCCGCGGTGGCAGGACATGGTGCATGTGTTCGGCGCGGGACGCCCGGCGCGGCAGCCCCCGGTGGCGCAGCGAGGCGATCGCGCGCCGGCGGCGGCGCGGGGTGAAGTTGCCGCCCTCGGGGAAGAGTACGAGGGCGTCGCCCGGTCCCAGCGCGGCCGCGAGATCCCCGATGGCGTCCTCGGCCCGGCCGTGGAGGGGCGGAAGGAAGCAGTGGGGGACCCGCCCGATGAGGACGTCGAGAGCGGGGTCGGCGCGCAGTGTCCGCTTCAGGACGGTGGCCGGGCGCAGCCGGGCCCGGCCGAGCAGTGCCTCGAGCAGCAGGAAGGAGTCGCCGACCCCGGCGTGCCGGACGAAGACCAGGACCGGCGCCGCCGCGGGCACCGTCCCGTCCGGCGGCGGGGGCGTCACCTCCAACCGGAGGTGCAAGACCCGCTCGCCCGCACGCCGTAGCAGCCGCAGCAGCCTCTCCAGTACGGCGAACGCATCCGCGGCGCGCCGTTCGTCGCGGTCCTTGCGGTCGGGCAGTCGTCGCGCCCACAGGCCGGCGGCGGCCACCAGCCCGGCCAGATCCACCAGCAGGTACAGCAGGGCGAATCCGGTGATCCGTACCGGTCTGCACGGGCCGCGGGTGGCGAGCGAGACCGGCGTGCACAGCAGGCCCGCGGCGAGGAGGAGCGCGGTCACCGCGGGGACGAGGGCGAGCAGCAGCGCGGTGGTGGTCGTACGGCGCAACCCGGTGACCACCGCGCCGGCCGTCCGCGCCGGGCGTCTTCGGCGGGCACCCGCGCCGGTCATGGCGCGCCGTCGGGTGGGCTCAGAGCGGTCTCCAGGTACCGGGAGGAGGCCGCGTAGGCACGCTCGATGCGCTCGGCGGTCCGGCCGAAGCTGCGGTAGGGCAACTGCCGCAGGGTGCCGGTGCCCTCCTCGGGGCCGGAGCCCGAGGGCAGCACGCGGACCGTGACCCCGGGCGGCAGGTCCGCCATGTCGCGGGCGAACCGGTGTCTGCGAGCGATCTCGAACGCCACGAGCGCCACCTGCCAGAAAGCCCGCGGCGGGGCGAGGGCCCGTTCGACGCGGCCGACCTGCAGGACGTACACCTCGCTCGCGCCGAGGGCCACCGCGCGGCCGACGGGGATGCTGTTGACCAGGCCGCCGTCGACGAAGTGCTCGCCGTCCAGCGGGACGGGCGGCAGCAGCCCGGGCACCGCGCACGAGGCGAGCACGGCGTCCACCAGCGGTCCGGCGGCGAACCAGTGCTCGGCGGCCCGTTCGATGCTCGCCGCGACGCACTGGAACGGCAGGGCCAGGTCCTCGATGTCGGTCACCGGAAGGTGGGAGGTGAGCAGTTCGCGCAGCGGAGTGGGAGGGTACAGGTGGGTGCCGCTGCGCACGGCGGTGCCCAGCCGGCCGAGCAGCGATCCGGAGAACACACCGGCGCGTCCGAGGCCGGTCCACAGGTCGGCGAGCCGGGCCACCGACGCCCGCGAGGGGTCGGCGGCGACGGCGGCGCCGTTGATCGCGCCGACGGAGGTGCCGACGACGAGGTCCGGGTGCACGGCGGCGGCGAAGAGCGCCTTGAGCATGCCGACCTCGTAGGCGCCGAGCGCGCCGCCGCCGCCCAGGACGAAGGCGCGGGTCGGTGCGCGGGCGGGCCGGGTGTCCTCCATGGCCGAAGGGTGCCCCGGCACGGTGCCGCCAACCACCCGAGGCCTCCGCACCGGCCGCCACCCGGGAAGGGCCGTCCTTCCCTCTGCTGGGCAGCACCTCAGGCGGGGGAGGCGGCGGTGGCGGATCGGGGGTGCGGGCATCCCGCCGCCGTGACCGGCACCGCGTAGGCGCGCCGGTCGGCAGGGGAGGGGCGCCGTACGGCCAGGCCTCGGGCCTCCAGGTCGTCGACCGTGCGCACCATGGCGGACTTGTCGCTGCCGGTGAGGTCGATGAGCTGCCGCTGGCTGAGCGGCCCGTGGGTGCGGAGGTTGAGCAGGACGCCGTAGTGCCGGCCCTCGATGCCTCTGCCGAGGCGCCGGGGTGCTGCTGGGCGCGCACCGAGGACTCCACGGGCTCGCAGCTGATCGAGGTCGGGCGAGCGCACCCAGGGAAAGGTGTCGTAGGCGAGTAGGCCGGAGCCGTTGAGGACGTCGAGCTGCACCTGGTGCTCGACGCCGAGCCGCCACGCCTCACGCAGGACGTGGCGGGCTCGTCGCGGGCGGTGCGTCGCTCGCCGCGGTCGAACGGGCTTCGGCCGAGCCGCCGCCGGCGGCTCTCCGTCGGGCGGCTCAGCTCTCCGGGAGAGCGGCGATTGCTGTTCCGGTGGCGTGTTCAGTGGTTCAGCCTGGCCGGCGCCGAGGAGAAGCTCCGCCGGCCTGCTCGGGGCCACGGGCCCATACGACCGTGGACCTTGGCATCCCCACGCGCGTGGCTGGCCGTTGGACCCACGAAGGCGGACTGCCGCGTGACCTCAACCAAGAATCGACAACGAGTTCAAAGAAGCGCGCGTCAAACGCCCTTCAGGACACGGTCAAGTGCCGCGCGGCCTACAGGTCCCCAGTTCGGCTTGCCGCCGGGAAGGCCCCGGTCCCCGTTCTGCCCCATGAGCATCAGGAAGAGGCTCTTCATCGCGGCCAGCCCGCGGGCGCGCCGGATCGCTGCCTCGTCCGCATGCGCGTACATGTCGAAGAACCGTGAGGCCGTGCCCGCGGGTAGCAGCATCCATGCGGCGGCGAGGTCCCACGCCGGATCGCCGGCGAACATGTCACCGAAATCGACGACGCCCGAGAGTGTTCCGTCCGAGACGACGACGTTCGCGGGATGGAGGTCGCCGTGCACCCACACCGGCGGGCCCTGCCACGCGCGGGCCGCAACGGCATCGTCCCAGACCGCCCGGACGTCGGCAGCGACGTCGTCGGGGGCAACGGCCCGGAAGAAGTTCTCGAAGCCGTCCGTGCAGTTCCTGGGATGGGCACCGCGGTCCGTAGCGATCGGCGCCTCGGCGGGCGCCTCCACATGGAGCGCCCGGAGGAAACCCGCCAGCGCGTCGGCCGCGTGGGCGCCGCGGCTGATCGAGCCGTGGTCCAGCGGCTCGCCGGGCACCCACGTCATCACGGTCCAGTGCTTGGGGAAGCGCTCGGACGGTTCGCCGAAGCGCACCGGAGTCGGCACCGGGAGCGGCAGGCGCGGAGCGAGCACGGGTAGCCACCGCCGCTCCTTGAGCTGGGGTTCCGGGGTGGGGTCCATGCGCTGCATGCGCACGGCCAACTCATCCCCGAGGCGCCACATCTGGTTGCCCCAGCCGCCCGCCACCTCGCGGACGGCCAGCCCTGCGAGGTCCGGATGCTGCTCCCGCAACAGGTCGCGGACCAGGTCCGCGGTGATCTCGATCTCGGTGTCGGTCATGCGAAGCCACGGTACTGAGGCGGCAGACGGAGCGGCTCTCGCTCCGGGACATTGCGCTGTGACTCCTCTGGCATCACCGGTTCGGTTTCAGGGTTTCCTTCGTCTCGCGCTGCTGCATGGCGACGTGCCGGCCGAAGCTCTCGGGCGAGGGTGCGGCCGCGGGCAGGGGGGCTGCGCCCTCGGGGCGCAGTCCGTGCACGTAGACCGCCACATGCCGTACGGCGAGAGCGGCGCTTACCGCGCCGGGCAGGTGGGGCATGGGGCGGCAGGCCATGGCAGCCGCGGTGATCAGGTCCTCTGGGGTGACGTCGTCGCGCACGACGCCGGCGGCCTGGGCGGCCGCAAGGACTTCCTCGACGCCGTTGCGGATGGCGTGCTGGAGTTCCTGGACCTGCGGATCCCGTACGGCCGGTCCGCCGATCAGCGGGAGCACGAGGCGTTCACGCTGTTCCACCACGCGCCGGAACAGCTGCTCCAACGCCGCCGCCGGATCGGCCAGTTCCCTGCGGGCCGCTTCCAGCGCTGCCAGGCAGATCTCGAAGCCGTCGACGATGACCTGCCGGATCAGCGCGTCGCGGTCGGGGAACCGGCGGTACAGAGTGCCTGGCCCCACGCCGGCGCGCCGCGCGATGTCGTCGAGGGCCACCGCGGTGCCCTGCTCCCGGAAGAGTTCGCGAGCAGCGGCGAGGATTCTCTCGCGGTTGCGCCGGGCGTCGGCGCGCAGGGACGGCTCGGTGGTCATGTGGCGATCGTAGACGGCCACGAGGTAAGTGGAGATTTTTCTCCGTTTCGGGCGTAGGGTGAGAGCCACCGATCGGCATCATGGAGCCGGCAGGGAGGGAACACTCATGTCCGCTGACCGATTTGTTCTGCTGCGACCTGGAGAGAACCGGCAGACCCGTGTCGCGTTGCCGCCCGGGTTCGGCGTCAAGGTCGCCACCGCTGACAGCGAAGGCCGGCTCGCCGTCCTGGAGAACCGCCTCGACGTCGACGTCCCGCCCCATGTGCACGAGATCATGGACGAGTTCGTCTATGTGCTGGAAGGCGAGATGGAGATCGACTTCCAGGGGCGGACGTACCGCTTGACGCCCGGCATGTGCGCGCTGCTGCCTCATGGCGTCCCGCATGCCATGCGCAACGCCTCCCAGCCCCCGGCGCGGGCGCTGCAGGTGTCCGCACCGGGTGGCTGGGACCAGTTCATGGAGGATCTCTTCGAGGCCGGACCCGCCGTCAGGACCGCCGCGGGCGCCATGGACCTGGAGAAGGTCAACGAGATCGGCGAGAAGTACGGCATGTGCTGCACCCAGGGCACGATGACGGTGGACTAGAGGCTTCGTCTGTCCGGGCCTTCCGGGCGGTTTCGTGTCCTTCTCCAGTTCGTTGCGAGGCGGTGTGCCGCTGCCGGTGCGCCGGCTGCTCTTCCTCCTTGCGCAGGGGCGCGGGGAGCAGCGGGCGTGGGGGTGTGTTCGAGACGTGCACGCGCAGGACCGAACCGGCGCGCAGCGCACGGATGGCCGATGTCGCCCGAGGGGTGCGCCTGATGCCGTACGGGCGAGGGGCGGTCCGGAGCGCCGCGGGGGCACCCGCCGAGTGGCGCGGGACGTGTTCCACCCGACACGTCCCGCCGGGGCAGGGGGTTGGCTGAGCGCCGGCCGGAGACGGATCCGCGCCTGGTCCACGGCGTCTACCGGTGGCCCCCCGAGCAGGCGGGGCGGAGTCTCGGCTCCCGAGCCGCGGCGGCGGTCCCCCGGGGGGGCTGTGGGACGTCCACCGCTACCTGACGGTCCACTTCGGCGGCCGCCGGACCGCCGTCGACGGTGATGTTCCCTTCCGGCATCGAGCCGGGAGGGTGCCGGGTCGATGCCGTCGGCCTGCGGGCCTGGAACCGATCACGTCGCCGGCATCAGTGCGGATGCGGACAAGCGGGCACGGGGTGAAACCTGGTGCGATCCAGCTGTCCGCGAGCCGTTCATCGCAGCCCTCTCCACCGCATGGCAGAGCCCTGAAGCCGCTGTGCCGCGGCACTCCCGACGCCCCGTCAGCGGTTCATCCCAGGTCAGACTCCGCACCAGGGCCCTTCGCGGTACCGGCAGCCGGGCCGCAGCCCTCGCGCTGGTGTTCCAGCTGGCCGAGTCCGCCCAGGCCCGCTGGCGGGCGATCGCCGCAGCCCCCTGGTGTCGCTGGTCCGCGCAGGCGCCCGATTCGGCAACGGCGTCCTGACCGGGCGTCCGGCGACCGCCGCTGCCTGAACACGTGTCGCACATTCCGCAGCGGACCGCGTCACCGCGTCAGGAAGCTCACCGGTCCTCGCTGCGACCGGACCTGAGGTAGGCGATGAGGCCCGGGTGTCCTCGGCGGCGCGATCCTGGGTGTGGTGCTCCCCGGGGATCCGGAACCAGTGTCGTACGAGGCCGGGCACCGGGGGTTGAGCCGCTGGCAGGCGCCGGGCCGGCGCGGCTCGACGGCGGCCCTGGGGGGGGCGGAGAAACCGCCGCGGATCACGCAGCGCGGCCGCAGGCACCGATGTCCGTTCCTCTTCGCCCGGCACCCACCCCGCCACAGGACATGCGGTGCCTCTGCGCGCACCGGTGACCTGCTGCCGGCCATCGACCCGGCGACAGGAGGCGCCCAGGGCGAACCGGGCTCCCGGACGTTGCGCCACACCGCCGTCGACGTCCAAAAGCTGCGGAGCCCTCACCGGTGGCGGACATCGCACTCGCCGACCTGCCGGTGCTCCTTCGCTGCGCTCGTGCAGGGCCTGTTGGGTTTCTGGACGGCCGGGGCCCGCGGTGGGGCTGGTCTTTTGTCCGGCGTGCGGGTTTCCGCATTGCGGATTCCCGAACAAAGAGGGGGGTTCAGTCGGCGTCGGCGGGCGGCATAGCTTTCAGTGCACGAGGAGAACGGCGGGGGGCGGTCTCGGGGATGGCCGGGGAATGGGCTTTTTCGGTGCGGGACGAGAGAAAGGTGGTGGCGCCGGTGGCGGGAAAGGCTGTGGTGACCGGGGCGAGCAGCGGAATAGGTGCGGCGACGGCGCGGCGGCTGGCGGAGGAGGGTTTCGAGGTCGTGGCTGTCGCACGGCGCGCGGAGCGGTTGCGGCGGCTGGCGGAGGAGACCGGCGCCCGCGTGTATGTGCTCGACGTGACCGACGGCGAAGCCGTACGTCGTTTCGCCGCCGGGCTCGACTCCTGCGACGTGTTGGTGAACAACGCGGGTGGCGCGCTGGGCGCCGAGACCGTGGCCGAGGCGGACCCGGCGGACTGGGAGCGGATGTACTGCGTGAACGTGCTGGGCACCCTGCGCGTGACTCAGGCCCTGCTGCCGCTGCTGCGGGCCGGTCTGGGCGGCACGGTCGTCACCGTGACCTCCACGGCGGCTTTCGCCGCGTACGGGGGAGGCGGCGGTTACTGCGCGGCGAAGTACGCCGAGCGTGCGCTCAGCGAGACGCTCCGGCTGGAGCTGTGCGGCGAGCCTGTCCGGGTGATCGAGGTGGCGCCCGGGATGGTCAGGACCGAGGAGTTCGCCCTCAACCGGATGCGGGGCGACGCCGGCCGGGCCGCGGCGGTCTACGAGGACGTCGACCACCCGCTCACCGCGGAGGACGTCGCCCGGTGTGTCGCGTTGGCGGTCGGGCTGCCCCAGCACGTCAACGTGGACCGCCTCGTGGTCCGCCCGCTGGCTCAGGCGGCCCAGCACACGCTGCACCGGGGTGCCCTGCTGCGTCCCTGAAGTCCCCCCTTTTTTTTACCTCCCTCATTCGCGAAAGCCGAGGAGTGCTCCGAACGTGAAGCTCCACCGTGACGAACTGACCCCGCAGATGCAGGAGTACGCGCGGTTCGACGACCGCGGCGAGGCCCGCTACCTGCCCTACCTGATGTACTTCCACCGTGCCGGCTACCGCTCTGCGGTCATCAACACCGACCGGGCGGGCTTCAGGGTCTCGCACGGCCCGGGCGGGCAGACGGCTTCCGCGGCCGGACACATACCCGCCGGAGGGGTGCGGCTGATCTCCGGCAGCTCCACCGTGCTCGGTATCGGTGCGACCAGCGATGCCACCACGCTCGCCTCGCAGCTGTGGCGCAAGCACGCGCCGTCCGTGCCGTGGCTCAACTTCGGCGGCCGCTGCTACAACTCCACGCAGGAACTGCTGCTGTTCACGCTCTACCGGCATCTGCTGCCCGAGATCGAGGAGATCGTCGTCTTCTCGGGGCTCAACGACCTCACCGTCGGCAGGCTCCCCGAGTGGCAGCAGGGCGACCACGGTGCGTTCTGGTTCTGCGGCGAGTACTTCGACGCGATGGAGGAACTGCGCGAGAACAACCGCAAGGCCTCCGGCGGCAAGCTCCTGGGCCGCCGGGCCGAGCGCCGCCGCACCATCTCCACCCACGACGATGTCCGCCGCGACATCCCCGCGGTCATCGACTCCGCCGCCGAGCTGACCCTGCGTCACCTGGACAGCTGGCGCCGGCTGGCCGGACCCTCGGCCCGGCTGACGTACGTGCTGCAGCCGATGGCGCTGTGGATGCGCGAGCGGCACGCGCCGCAGGAGCAGCTGCTCTTCGACGAGATCGACCGCATCTCCAAGCTGGGCACCTGGGAGGCCCTGTACGGCGACATCTCCCGCAAGGAGGTCGCCCGCGCCTTCTCCGGCAAGCTCCAGGCCGGCTGCGACAAGCTCGGCATCCGCTACGTCGACCTCAACCCGGTCGTCGCCGAGGCGGTCACCGAGCGGGACTGGGTCTACGTGGACCGGGCGCACTACACCGACCACGGATACGACCTGGTGGCCCGTATTCTCGCCGAAACCCTCGGCCTTTCCTGACTCTCTTTTTTCCCGTGAAAGAAGGCAATTCCGCATGTCTTTGCTGCGCAAGCTCACAGATCTGCTGTTCCGGCGCAAGAAGCGCGCCAGCCGGAAGAACGACGCCTCCATCTACCCGATGTTCTGAGCGAATTCCCCGGCAGACAGGTCTTTCGTGAAAGGAGAAGGATGTACGACGACATCGGTCCCGCCCGGGCCGTGTACGCGTACGCCGCCGACCCCGAGGCCTCGGTGCCGGACGGCGGATTCGTCGAGGAGGCCCGCGCCGCGCTGCGCCGGCCGGCGCTCGAGGACGGTCCCCTCGACGCCCTCGTGGTGCAGGCCGCGCACTGGGCGGCGGCCGAGGGCAAGCGGTTCACGGGCCTGCTCGACGCCGGGCACCGCCAGGGCCGGCCCGCCGGACACGAGGAGGTGCTGGTGCGCCGGGCCGTGCTCGGCTGCGCCCCGC
Organism: Streptomyces sp. NPDC104106; assembly: GCF_055584345.1. Lineage (NCBI taxonomy): Bacteria > Bacillati > Actinomycetota > Actinomycetes > Kitasatosporales > Streptomycetaceae > Streptomyces > Streptomyces sp. NPDC104106. The sequence goes on along the minus strand of NZ_JBVJMF010000036.1, from coordinate 8,123 downwards.
TCGCTGTTGTCTCCGGTGCCTGGCTGCAGTGGCTGAGCGCCCCGGGCGACTTCGAGGTCCCGGTGGTGCTGCGGATTCTCGCGCTGTACGCCGACGACGTGGGCGCCGGGCATCCGCACGCCTCCCGGGGCAGCGCCTTCCTGGAGCTGCTGCGCCGGCTGCGGCTCGCCGAGCACGCGGTCCCGGCGGCCCGGCTCACCGGCGACCAGCGGGTGCCCGAGTCCGCGTTCGTCCTGCCCGGCCTGCTGCTGGCGATGAGCAGGCGGCCGGCGGAGTTCCGCGGCGAGCTGCTCGGCGCCGACCTGTGTCTGCGCACCGTCGGCCTGCTGCCCGCGCTGACGATGGTCAGACGGGCCCGGCCGGCCGAGTGCGACTGGGACGCGGTGGATCCCTCCGCGCCGCGGCGGGCCGGGGCGCAGCGGCCGGAGCGGCAGTGCCGGGCCCTGGCCGACGAGCTGGTCGAGCAGGAGGGCGACCGGGCCGCCGAGGCGGTGCGGCGGGGCTTCGCCGGGACGCTGGGCGCGCTGCGCGAGTGGTCCGAGGCCCTGTACGCGGAACTGGTCGCGGCCGGTGACCCGGCCTTCGACATGGCGGAGCTGATGCGCCAGCGCTCCCGCGAGGGCGCCGTCTACCACCACCAGTTCCAGCTGGAGGGCAAACCCCTCGCCCGCTGGCTCGCCGAGTGCCGTACCGACGCGGGCCCGCTGCTGGACGCCCTGGCCCGCAGCAAGCTCGTCAAGCCCGGGCGGTCCGCCGCCAGTTCGCTGGTCAGGGGGCTGGTCGGCGAACGCGGACCGATGTTCCGGGTGTTCTCACCGCAGGACCTGAACGTCATCCGGCGGTGGATCGACTCCCTGCCGGCAACTTCCCCGCAGCAGGAGGCTGCCGAAAGCCGGACCGGTACGCCGCTCACGCCGGCCGCCCCCGCCAAGGTGGCTGCCGCCCTGCGCGCCGGCCACCGCGCCCCGGGGCGCGCCCCGTCCTGCGTCCGGGAGGCCTACCACCTGCTGATGCGCCGCACCGACACCCCGGCGCTGCGCTCCTGGGCGAAGAGCTACATTGCCGGCTGGCTGGCCCGGTCGGCGCACGGCATGGACGAGCGGACGATGCCGCTGCCGGCGCACTGGGGCCGGGAGGGGCTGCGCCCGTGGCTGCAGGAGCGGCACGACCGGCACGGGGCGGAGTTCGAGCAGAACGCGGAGGTCCCGCTGCCCTCGCGGGAGGCGGTCGTCGACGACACCGTGCAGACGGCACCGCTGACCCTGATCGACGGCAGCTGGCTGCAGGGGTTCACCGACTACGAGCAGGCGTCCTCGGAGATCGGCCACTCGCTGTTCGAGACGTACTGGGACGAACTCGGCAACGGCGAGCCCCGGTTGAACCATCCGCTCATCTACCGGGACGTCCTGAAGGAGATGGGCGTCGACCTGCCGCCCACCGCCTCGCCGGAGTTCGCCCGCTGGCACGGCTTCCGGGACGAATCGTTCGAACTGCCGGTGTACTGGCTGTGCGTCGGCAGGTTCCCCAGGACGTTCCTGCCCGAGGTGCTGGGGCTGAACCTGGCGATGGAGCTGTCGGGGGTCGGCGGCACCTACCGCAGGGCCCGGCTGGCCTTGAAGGCGTACGGCTTCAGCACGCGCTTCGTCGACATCCACAACACCATCGACAACGTCGCCACCGGTCACTCCGCGTGGGCCGCGGACGCGGTGGACACCCTGATGGCCGCCCTGCCCGACACCCCTGGACCCGGCGGCCGTGAGCAGACCTGGCAGCGGGTGCGGACGGGCTACCGCTCACTGAACCCGCCCAGCGGCGTGGGCGCCCGGCTCGCCGCCCGCCGCGGACGGCTCGCGGGCCGGCGGGGATGAGCCCCGTGCCGCCCCGCCGGACCCGCGCCCGACCGAGAAGCAACCCATCCCGCCCCCCGATTTGCGTGGAGGAACACAGCGGTGTCTGACCTCATCCTGGGAGTGTCGGCCTTCTACCACGACAGCGCCGCGGCGCTGATCGCCGACGGCGTGCCGGTCGCGGCCGCCCAAGAGGAACGTTTCAGCAGGCGGCGGCACGACCCCTCGTTCCCCGCGGCGGCCGTCCGCTACTGCCTCGACGAGGCGGGCGCGACGCTGGACGACGTGTCCGCCGTCGCCTACTACGAGGACCCCCGGCTGAAGTTCCGCCGGGTGCTGGCCACCTTCCTCGGCGCCGCCCCGACCGGCTTCGCCTCCTTCCGCGACACCCTGCCGTCCTGGCTCGGTGCCGGCGGCAAGCTGCGCACCGCCGACCGGGTGCGCGCGGAGCTGGCGGGCCTGGGCCTGGGCCGGGTGCCGGAGCTGTCCGTACGCCGGCACCACGAGTCGCACGCCGTGTCGGCCTTCTTCCCGAGCCCCTACCAGTCCGCGGCCGTCCTGTGCATCGACGGCGTCGGCGAATGGGCGACGACCACTTTGTGGCACGGCCGCGGCACCGAGGTGACCCCGCTCGCGGAACTGCGGTTCCCGCACTCGCTCGGCCTGCTGTACTCGGCGTTCACCTACTTCTGCGGCTTCAAGGTCGACTCCGGCGAGTACAAGCTGATGGGCCTGGCCCCCTACGGCAAGCCCCGCTACGCCGGCCTCATCCGCGAGCACCTCATCGACGTCAAGCCCGACGGCTCCTTCCGCCTGGACATGCGGTACTTCGAGTACCTGCGCGGCCAGGTGATGACCGGCCGGGGCTTCGAGAAGCTCTTCGGCGGACCCCGCCGGGCCCCCGAAGGACCGCTCACCGAGCGCGAGTTCGACCTCGCGGCCTCGGTGCAGGCGGTCACCGAGGAGGTCGTGCTCCGGCTGGCGCGGACCGCGCGGGAACGCACCGGCGAGTCCAGGCTGTGCCTGGCGGGCGGTGTCGCCCTCAACTGCGTCGCCAACGGCAAGATCATCGACGCCGGTGTCTTCGACGAGGTGTGGATCCAGCCGGCCGCCGGTGACGCCGGCGGCGCGCTCGGCGCGGCCCAGGCCGTCGCCATGGAACGCGGGGTACGCCGCGACCACCCCGCCACCGGGCGCGACGCGATGAGCGGCTCGCTCCTCGGCCCCGGCTACGACGACGAGGAGATCGCCGCCTACCTGGAGTCCCACGGCATCCCGCACCAGCGGCTGGACCCCGAGACGCTCGCCAAGGAGGTCGCCGAGGCACTGGCCGAGGGAAAGATCGTCGGCTGGTTCCAGGACCGCATGGAGTTCGGGCCGCGCGCCCTGGGCGCCCGCTCGATCATCGGCGACCCGCGCAACCCGGACATGCAGTCCACCATGAACCTCAAGATCAAGTTCCGTGAGTCGTTCCGCCCGTTCGCGCCCGCGGTGCTGGCCCCCGACGCCACCGACTACTTCGACCTGCCGCAGGAGAGCCCGTACATGCTCGTGGTCTCGCAGGTCGCCGCGGCCCAGCGGCGCGACGCCGACAGCGCCGGCGCGAGCGGCCTGGACCTGCTGAAGGTGCACCGCTCCACCATCCCCGCCGTCACCCACGTCGACCACTCGGCCCGGGTGCAGACGGTCACCGAACACAGCAACCCCGCCTACCACCGGCTGCTGACCGCCTTCAAGGCCCGCACCGGCTGCCCGGTGCTGGTCAACACCTCCTTCAACGTGCGTGGTGAGCCCATCGTGAACACCCCGCACGACGCCTACACCTGCTTCATGCGCACCAACATCGACATGCTCGCGCTCGGCAACTTCCTGCTGGACAAGAGCGCCCAGCCCGCCTGGTCGGAAGAGCACGACTGGCGCGCCGAGATTCCGCTCGACTGAACGCAGCGCCGCTCAAGACGCCCCACGAACCCCGGCGCCCCGCGGGACCGCCGGGAGAACGGACCGCCCATGCGCACCTTCCTGCTCTTCCTCCTCTACTGCCTGGTCGTGACGCCCGCCGGCCTGGTGAGCCGGGTCGTCAAGGACCCCATGGCCCGCCGCCGGCCCGCCGGCACCCAGACCTACTGGACCGCACCGACCCCGGCACAGGCTCGCTGAACGGCGAGCGGCCAGGTGTGCGCACGACCGATGGGAGACACACGATGACCAGCCTGCTCCAGTTCGCCCGGCACCACATCGACGACAGCGTCCGGGACCTGCTGGACAAGGAGATTTCGGAGCGCGTCTCGGAGACCCGGCTGGACTCCGATCTCGACGACGCCATCCTCGCCGGCATCGGCGCCTACGCCCTCAGCCGCCACCTCCCCGGTGACGTGCTGCAGAGCATCCAGGTCTTCACCGCCGCCGCGCGGCACGCCCTGGTGCTGTCCAATCTGCCGGCCCAGAACTTCCCCGACACCCCGGTGAGCGGCTTCGGCCACGAACCGGAACTGGCCGTCACCAACGCCATCCACCTGGGGCTGATCCGCCTGATCGGCTGCACGCCGTTCGCCGTCGCCTACGAGAACGACGGCCACCTCATCCGCAACGTCGTCCCCAACCCGGCGGCCTGCGGCACCACCAGTTCCTGGGGGGCCGACTCGGAGTTCTTCTGGCACTCCGACAACCCCCACCAGCCGTTCGGCAGGCCGGGCTCCGACCCGCGCCTGTACACCCCGCCGTACCTGACCTTCTACGCGGTGCGCAACGAGGAGCAGGTACCCACCGAGATCGCCGCGCTCGACGACGTGATCGTGCGCCTGGAGCCCGGGACCCGGCAGATCCTGCAGACGCCCGAGTTCGAGGTCGGCGCGCCCGACTCCAACGACGGCAAGGCCACCAGCCCGCTGCGCGAGGCCGCGATCATCGAGCCCGACGGCACCGGACGCCACCGCGTCCGCTACGACCGCGGCACCACCAGCGGCGTCACCGACCGCGCCCGGGCCGCCCTGGAGAGCTGGTCGGACACCCTGACCACCATCCCGGCCGCCGAACTCGTCCTGGACACGGGCGACTTCCTGATCTTCGACAACCACCGGGTACTGCACCGCCGCAAGGCCTTCACCCCGCGCCCCGACGCCACGGCCCGCTGGCTGCGCCGCTGCTACGCCGCCTGAGACCGGCCGCTTCCATCCACCCGCACGAAGGGAACCCCATGAACACCTACCGCGTGGCCGTCATCGGCGGCCGCCCGGCCCCGATCGCCGGCGCCAAGCAGCTCGGCATCGATGTCGTCCTCGTCCACGAGGAGGGCGCCTACGACCCGGCCATCGCCGAGCACTGCGAGCGCATCGTGCACGCCCCGATCGCCGACGGGCAGGCCATCCTCGACGTACTGAAGCCCCTGCACGACGAGCGGCCGTTCGACCGGGTGCTCACCACCACCGAGCCGGCCGCCGAGTCCACCGGGTTCGTGGTGGACTCACTCGGGCTGCCCGGCGTCACGCAGGCCACCGCCCGCGCCCTCAAGGACAAGGCGCTCACCCGCGAACTGCTCGACAAGCACAACCTGAGCCCCGTCCGCTACCGGATGGTGCACAGCGCCGCCGAGATCGCGCAGTTCCGCACCGAGGTCGGCGAACGGATCATCGTCAAGCCGGTCGACGGCGTGGCCAGCCTGCACATCCACCCCGTGGACGGCCCGCAGGACGCCGAGCGGGCCTGGCAGGCGCTGCGCGAGGCGGGCATCACCGGCATCATCGCCGAGGAGTACCTCGACGGCCCCGTGGTGAGCGTCGACTCCTTCTCCCACGCGGGCCGCCACCTGCCCATCGGCTACTCCGAGTACCGCATGAACGAGCGGTACGTCGAATGGGAGGTCAGCACCCCGAGCCGGTACGCGCAGCCCTGGCTCGCCGAACTGCGCGAGCTGACCCCGAAGCTCCTGGACGCGGTGGGCCTCACCGAGGGCCCCTCGCACAGCGAGTTCGTGCTGACCGAGAAGGGCCCCCGGGTCCTCGAATCGCACGCCCGGCTGGCCGGCAGCGGCGCCCCCGAACTGGTCCGGCGCGCCTTCGGCCTGGACCTGAACCGGATGTTCCTCACCGTGCCGCTCGGCATCGACGAGCTGCCCTCCACCTCGCCCGAGCCGCTCGGCGGCGCGGCCGTACGGTTCTTCACACCCGAGCCCGGCACGGTCACCGCCGTCGAGGCCGCCGAGGACGCCGCCGACGAGGTGCGCACCATCCCCCAGGGCGAGACCCAGTACGTCTTCCTGCCCTACCTGGACGAGTTCCGCGACACCGAGGTCGCAGCGGTGATCGGCAAGAACGTCGGCGAGAGCGTGCCGCCGCTGCTCACCGTCGCCGACTGCGTCTGCGGGTACGCCATCGCGTCCGGCCAGGACGCCGACGACGCCGTCGCCAAGACCGAGGCCGTCAACGCGAAGATCCGCTTCGAGACGCGCTGAGCACGCCGTCCGCCGCACCGGACCGCTTCTCCGGCCGGGCGGCCGGGCCGCGCATCCGCCGGCGCCCGGCCGCCCGGCCGGCCTCGTGCGCGCCCAGGCACCGCCTGGCCGTGACGTCCCGCGAGGCCCGGCCCGCACCGACCACTGGGAGGCAACCGCCTGTGAACCCCATCGCCTCGACCGTCCCGACGGGCAGCTCCGTATCGGACCCCGTCACCCAGCTCAACTCCGCCCGGCGGCTCGTCCAGGAGCGGTACACCGACGAGCAGCCGCTGATCCGGGCCGCTCTGCACCTGATCGACTGCGCCACCGACATCGTGGCCGCTCTGCCCGCCCCCGGCCTCGACGCCTGCCGCGACGCCCTCGGCTCCGCCCGCGCCGCCGTGGTCTCGGCGACCTACGCCGTGGGCCGCGTCCGCGACCTCGCCGTGTCCGGAACGGAGCACGCATGAACCGCCACGTCGTCGTCCTGCACCGCTGGCGCGACCGCCACGCCCGCTACGAGGACTACCTCGACCACCGCACCCACGACGTCACCTACGTCACCACCGCACTCGCCCAGGACTCCGTGCCCGCCGAGGCCGCGGCCGTCGTGGTGGTCCACGCCACCGACGACACCGCCGCGGTCTGGCGCGCGGTCACCGAACTGCGCGCCCGCTTCGGCCCGCCGGCCCGGCTGATCGCCCTCAACGAGGGCGACCTCGACACCGCCGCCACCGTCCGCGACCGCCTCGGCTGCGCCGGTCAGACACCGGCCGAACTCACCCGCTTCCGCGACAAACTGACGATGAACCGCATCGTCGCCGACGCCGGCGTCCCCACGCCCCGCTTCGCCGACGCCCCCGACGCACACGCCGTACGCTCCTTCGCGGACCGCCACGGCCTGCCCGTCGTGGTCAAGCCCCGCCGCGGCACCGCCAGCCGGGGCGTGATACGTCTCGCCTCCGCGGCCGACCTGCCCCAGCTGACCGCGCTGCCGCCCGAGCCACGCCTGGTCCAGGAGCACTGCCCCGACGACATCGTCCACATCGACGGCCTCTGGACGGGCGACGGCCTGGGCCCGTGGCGGGCCTCCCGCTACGTCAACACCTGCGTCGACTTCACCCAGGGCCAGGCGCTCGGCTCCGTCGAGATCGACGACCCGCACCTGCTCGCCGCGCTCGGCGACTTCACGGCCCGGGTCGCGGGCGCGCTCAGCAACGAGGCGTGGGTGTTCCACCTGGAGGCCTTCGTCGGCACCGATGCCCACGGCCGTCCCTCGATCAGCTTCCTGGAGGCGGGCTACCGGGTCGGCGGCGCGGAGATCCCCTTCGTCTGGCGCGAGGTGCACGACATCGACCTGATGCGGGCCGCCGCCGACATCCAGCTCGGCCGGTCCCCCGATCTGCCGGTCCCCGAGCACTGGCGCACCGGCGGCTGGCTGCTCGTGCCGTCCCCCGTCCCGGCCCCCTGCCGCGTGGTCAGCCATGAACTGCCCGCGCCGCAGGACCCCGCCGAGGCACCGTACGCCGCCGTCGTCCCCGCCGTCGGCCAGATCATCCCCCGGATCGGCGGCTACGAACACGTCGGCGCCCGCTTCCGCTTCCGCGGCGACTCCTGCGGCGAGGTGGAGAAGGCGGTCCTGCGCACCGCGGCCCAGTTCCGCCTCGAGTGCGTGCCCCACACCGAAAACCCAGGCGGCGGCCGCCCGGCATGCGGCCTCGACCGATGAGCGCCGCCGGCCCCACCACGGCCGTACTCGTCCTGGAGGACGGCCGCATCTTCCGCGGCCGCGCCTACGGGGCCGTGGGGGAGACCTTCGGCGAGGCCGTGTTCTCCACCGGTAT
>NZ_JBVJMF010000035.1:0-48997 GCF_055584345.1 Streptomyces sp. NPDC104106 | reverse complement strand
CCCCGCGGAGCGGGTCCCTTCGGGCTGCGCCCGAAGAAAGCGAACCCCCGCGCTGCGCGCGGGGGTTGCGCTCACGCTCCGCGTGAGCGCGAGCGGCTCGCTGCGCTCTCCGCCCAACCCACAGGCTGCGCCTGTGGGTTGCTGCCCCCTTTCGCTTCGCTCCGGGGGCAGAGCCGTTTACGCGGTCAGGCCCGGGGCTTCGCCCCGGGCCGTGCGGTTTCCGCTGCGCTCCAACCGCAAAGCCCCGCGCTGCGCGCGAGGCAAACGGGCCACGCTGCGCGCGGCCCGAAGTCGGCAGCAGGACGGGCTGTGTGCCGGCCGAGAGGTTTGGTGGCGCTGGTTGCGCCGGAAGAGGTCGTCTGCCTCTGGGAGTTGGATGCGTGGCGAACGATGTTCGTGGGTTAGCGATAGACCGGTGGTGGCGGCTGAACAGGGGTTGGTGGTGCGGGTTTTGGCGGCCAGAAAGGATCGTTCGGAGGGGTGTACGGATTTGTCGAGTTGCTAGGAGCGGGAGCGGGAAAGTGAATCTTTCCTGCGGTCCACAGGACACCCAACGTGATCACTGTGGCCGTCACGATAGCCAGTAAGTGGTAAAAAGCCCTCTTTAACACGCCCCTGCCCCTCCCTCACCTGCTTCACCCGGCCATCGCCCGGCTTCTTCCGTACTCGCACCCGTCTGACTCCCTCCTCCCCCGGTCTTCCAACCCGAAACGAGGGACATTGAGGCACAGTCGAGGCGTTCTCCTGAAGCAGGATGCTTCAAATTGAGACTTAGATAGACTATGGAATGAAGCAGCAGCACCAGTAAGGTCAAAAAAGCCGGACCTGGTCACCTTGTCTGTACCGGCCAGAGGCGGATGCTCGGCTTCGGCCACGTTCCACGGGCTGCTGATCCACCGTCACATCCGTGGTGACTCCGGGCTCCCTGCCGTGCGATGCACCAGGCACGGCCCGCAGAAAGCGGCAGATGGGAATGGTAGTGAAGGAACTCCGACCTCACCAGCGAGAAGCAGTGGACGCGGTCCTGCGAGCACTTGAATTTCCCGCAAGATCGCTTGTGCCCGAGCGTGGACTCCGAACACAGGTCATCATGGCGACCGGAACCGGCAAGACCCTCATCGCCGCACGCAGCGCCGAGGAGCTCCGCGCGGGCCGTGTTCTGGTGCTCGTACCCTCGCTGGACCTCCTCTCTCAGACCAGGGCCGCATGGCGCGAGGGCGGCCGTAGCGGACCGATGATCGGGATCTCGTCCCTGCGCGGGGACGAGGCGGGCTTCCCCAACACCACGGACGTGGAGGAACTGGTCGCCTGGATACGGCCGTTCGACAAGGTCACGGTGTTCGCCACGTACGCCTCGCTGGGACTGGGCACACTGGAGCGGGCACACAAGGCCGGCCTACCTGGCTGGGACTTGATCGTGGTCGATGAGGCGCACCGGTGTTCGGGACGGATCGGGAAGCCGTGGGCGGTCGTTCACGACAACACCCGCATCCCCGCCCTGCGCCGCCTCTACATGACCGCCACGCCCCGGCTGTGGCAGCTGGACGAGGACTCCGAGGGCGCGCCGGGCGAGCTCGTGGCGAGCATGGACGACGACCCCAGCTCGCCGTTCGGCAGCAGGTGCTTCACGTTGACGCTGTCCGAGGCGATCGACCGGGGGATCTGCGCGCCGTACCAGGTGGTGTGCGTGGACATCACCGACACCCAGCTCCAGGCCGCCCAGCTCCTGGGAGCCGAGGGCCGCTCGGACGAGGTTCGCGGGCCCCGGCTCGCGACGCTGCAGACCGCGCGGGTGAAGGCATCAGCGAGGAAGGCTTCCGCAGGACGCTGACGGTGGCCGGGGCGCTGTCCCAGGAGCGACGCGAGCAGTTGGAGGAGATCGACCCCTCCTGGTGCCCCACCTGGCCAGTGGAATGGCAGCGCGCCTTCCACCTCGTCCGCCTCCACCTGGAAGCCGGCGGCGAGCTCCCGATGGAGCCGGGCACCGTCGTGCACCAGGGCGAAGACCTCGGCCGGTGGGTGAAGTCGGTGCGGTTCGGCTGGGACAAGCTGACGACCGTGCAGCAGTGGATGTGCGAACACATCCTCGGCATCGAGCCCGCGGCCAAGGACGAGAAACCGCCGCCGCGCCGTACCCAGGCCGACAAATGGGCCACGAACTACACCGCCACCAAGCAGTACTACGAACGCGAGGGACACCTGCGGGTACCGCGCAAACACACCGAGACGATCGTCGTCGGCGACGGGAAGGGGGGCAGCGGCCAGGACCAGGAGGAGCGACAGCACCAGCTCGGTGCATGGATCGGGAACCAGCGCTCGCGGAGTACGACGCTGTCGCCGGAACGCGTCGAGCAGTTCTCCGCCATCGGCATGCGCTGGGCATAGCGGCGCGGGCAGCCGTGGAACCGGCTGGTCGTTGCGCCGGATTGCCTTCGATGCCGCCTGAGTATCCGACGCCGACGTAGACGCCGCCGTGTGCGAGGGAGGCGTTGCAGGGACCGAGCAGCGGACCGGCGACGCCGTCGATCACGACGTCCACGCCCCGGACGTCGGTGATGCGCGGGACGCCGTCGGTCAGGGATTCGCGGGACAGGTCGATGACGTGCTCGTGGCCGGCGGCACGGGCGGCTTCGGCTTTGTCGGTGCGGCTTGCGGTGGAGACAGTCGGGGATACGCCGAGTTCGCGGGCCACCTCCACGGTGCCCATGCCGACAGAGCCACCGATGCCCGGTGCCAGGACGGTACCGTCAGCCTTCAGCCCGGCAGGCCGGGTCAGGACGAGGTAGGCGGTGCTGTATCCGGCCCCGGCGAACAGCGCGCAGGCGGCCTCGTCGCTCGCCCCGTCGGGATGGGTATCAGCTGATTGGCGTCCGCGGTCAGTTGCTCGCGCCAGGTGCCGTCGGTGCGCCAGCCGAGCCCCCCGCCGCCGACCACGACGCGCGCTCCCTCCGCCAGGCCGGTCGTCCCGGGGTCGGTGATCTCACCCAGCGCGCCGCCGCCGGGTACGTGGGGCGGCGTCTGGTGCAGGGCGGGGTCTATCCGGCGTGCCCTGATGGTGTTGTCGGCCGGGCTCATGTCGGCGTAGGGGAGCCTGAGCGACGTACGGCCTGTGGTGGCCGGTTCGGCTGGACGGTCCGCGAGCCGCAGTTCCTCGTGTCCGCCATGGCGGCGGTGCTCGATCGCCCGCATGGCGTTCCACCTCGGTACGTCCGAGCACGGGCCGTGCGACGGGCCTTGATGATCCAAGTCGATGAAACAGGTTCTGTACAACTGCGGGCGAAGGTGGGTCCCGGCCGGCCCCGCTCGGCGCATCAGCCGGAGCGGTCGGCCAGGGTCTTCCTCAGGACGTCCCGCGATCGGGGCCCCCGCGAGTTCCCGCCGGACAGCCTCTTCTGCGTCGGCATAGACGTGGTGCAGCGCGGACTGGATGCCGCGGCCGACGGGGCACGCCTGGTTCGGTTCACCGCGGTGCAGGGCGAACAGAGGCTCGTCGTGCACCGCGTGGTAGACGTCGAGCAGCGCGATGGACTCGGGTTCGCGGGCCAGTGTCCAGCCGGCCCCGGCACCGTGACGGGCGGTCACCAGGTGCGCCTTCCGTAGATCGGCGAGGCTGCGCCGGATCACGACGGGGTTCTCCGCCGCGACGGCGGAGGGGACTGCGGCCTTCCTTCCCCCCTGTCTGCTGGGTCTGCGGATAGGCCGGCGGTCGATGAGCAGGCTGTTGCCCCTGGGCCGCCGCGGCGGCGTCGACGTCGTCCTCCCCGTCACCTGGCAACCGAGCTCGCCCCTCGCCGGCCTGCGGTGATGGCGCGGGCCGGCGGGGGCGCGCGGGGCGGACAGGCACCGCGCGCTCAGACGGCGCTCAGCCCTCCGTCGACCACCAGACTCTGTCCGGTGATGTAGGAGGCGCGGTCGGAGAGCAGGAAGGCGACGGCTTCGGCCACCTCCCAGGCGGTGCCCTGGCGCCCGAGCGGTATGCGCGTGAACGAGGTGGTACGCGACGCCCGCCGGGCCGATGCCTCGCGGCCCATCGGGGTGTCGATCAGGCCCGGGACGACCACGTTGGCGCGGACCCCGCGCGGCGCACCCTCCTTGGCGACATGGCGGGTGAGGCCGACCAGGCCCGCCTTGGAGCTGTCGTAGGCGGGCGAGCCGGTGGCGGCGCGCAGCCCTGCCACGGAACCGACGAAGACGATCGAGCCCCCGTCGGCGAGCGCGGGCAGCGCGTACTTGGCGGCGAGGAAGGGGGCGCCCAGGTTGAGCGAGAGCACGCGTTCCCACTGCTCCGGTGAGGTGTCCGCCAGACCCGCACCGAGTCCGATGCCGACGTTGACCACCAGTGCGTCGAGCGCGCCGAGTTCGCGGAGGGTCTCGTCGACCATGGCCGAGGACTGGCCGGGGTCTGTGGCGTCACCGACCACGGGCAGGCCACGGCCGCCTTCCTCGCCGACCAGGGCGGCGGTGGCCGCGGCGGCGCAGGGGGAGACGTCGGCGCAGGCCACGCGGGCTCCCTCGCGGGCGGCGAGAACGGCCACCGCCCGCCCGTTGCCCACCGGGGCCTCGGGGTCGTCGCTGGGGCGGGTGCCCGCCCCGATGACCAGGACGTTCCGTCCGGCCAGGAGGCCGGCCGGGCCGGTCGCGGTGTGCCGGGACTCAGGCATCGCCGTGTGCTCCTTGCGCCGCGTCCGCGCCGGCCCCGGCGAGTGTGGGCAGGCCTTCCGTCGCGTAGTCGGGCTCGAGTGGGGTGCCGGCGGAGTTCAGGAAGAACGCGACCATGTGGTACTGACCGACGAGCATGGTGATCTCGATCAGCTGGGCCTCGTCGTGGTCGGCGGCGAGCGCGGACCAGGTGGCGGCGGACAGGCGTGCGTTCCGGTGCAGTTCGTCGGCGGCCCGCAGCAGACGGGCGTCGGCCGGCGTCCACCCCTGGGCGTCCGGGCCCGCGCCGACCCGCCGGATCTCCTCGTCGGTGACCCCGGCGGCCCTGGCCAGCGGTACGTGCCGGCCCCATTCGTAACCGGCCCGGGTGTTGTACGCGGTACGCAGGATCAGCAGTTCCCGGGTCCGGTCCGGGAGGCGGCCGTCGCGCAGCAGATGGGTGCCGAAGGGCAGGAAGTGCCGGAAGAGGCCGGGGTGCCGCACCAAGGTGGTGAAGACGTTGGCCGGGCGGCCGTCGGCGTCCCGGGGGACCGGGGCGAGGAGCTCCCGGGTGAGCGGGTCCCAGCCGTCCTCGGGCAGGGGCGCCAGGCGTGGGCCGGTGGGGGCGGCAGGACGGTCGGGGCGGTGATGGTGCTCGTCGGTCATGGTGCTCTCCGCACGGTTCGTCAGGGTGGTCGGTGGCACGGGGGCGGCCCTGAGCACGGTCGATCGGCGCAGCGCTGCGTGCGCCGATGCGGGCTCCTTGCGCCGCCGTGCCACTGTGCTTTCGGCGGTGGGGGCTTGTCGACGGCTCCTCGGCCAAGGGCGGGGGTCGGCATATTGTTCAGATGTACAACGGCCGGTTCCGGAAGGCGGGAGGTGAGGTCCATGCCCGGACAGCCGGGCGCGGCAGCGCCCCTCGAACGGGTCATCGCCGCGATGGCCGCACAGCAGCGGCACGTCGGCCGGCGATTGCATGCGGATCTGGCGGATGACATCCCCTCCTACCGCGCGGTCCCGCGGGAACTTCTCGACGAGATCTGGCGCCGGCACTTCCAGCGGGCCCTCGCGGTGGTGCGAGAAGGGACGGTGCCGGCACCGGAGGACTTCGGCGAAGCCGATGTGGCCCGGGACCGGGTCGCCCGGGGAGTGCCGCTCAGCGACGGGCTGCGCGCCTTCCGCCGGGCGCTGAGCGCGATACGGGATCTGTTCATCGCCGAGGCGACCGGAAGCGGGCTCGCCCCCGGCCTCATCATCGACCGCACCACGTGCCTGTGGGAGCTGGCGGACGTCGCGAGCCTGCGGATCGCCGCGGTCCACCGGCAGGCGGAGGTCGCCTCCGCCCTGTTCGACGCCCGCCGCCGCGCCGACTTCCTGCGCGGGCTGCTCTACGGCACGCTGAGCGCCGTGGAGATCCACAGCGGCGCGGCGGTCTACGGGCTGGACCCGTCCCGGCCGTACCGGGCCATCAGGGCCGTACCGTGCGGCGACGCGGATCCGGGCGCGCTGGAACGCCCCCTCGGGTCCCACTGCCGCGGGAACGGCCGGGGCGCGCTGCTCACCGTGCTGGACGGGGCTGTCGCCGGGGTCGTAAGCGCGAAACCGGAGATCGGTGACCTGGAGGTGACGGCGGGGCTCGGTCCGCCGGCGGACCTGGCCGCGGCGCACCGCTCCTTCCGCGCCGCCGGCAGGATGCTGGAGGCCGCCCGTGCGTACGGTCTGCGCGGCCTGTACGACCTGGGTGACCTGTCCTGGCGGGTGGCCGTCGTCGCCGAACCGGAACTCGCCGCGTTGCTGTGCGGCCGCTATCTGCGCCCCCTGGAGGCGGAGGGGGAGTTCGGTGCGCTCATCGAGGAATCGGTGCGGGCATATCTGGACAACGGACGGCAGATCCGCGAAGTCGCCCGCACCGCACACGTGCATGTCAACACCGTCCGCTACCGCCTGCGTCGTTTCGAGGAGCTGACCGGCACCAGCCTGGACGCTTTGGACACCGCGGTGGAACTCAGCTGGGCCCTGGCGGCACGCGAACTGGGCACGTTTCGACGGGGCCAGGCGTGAGGCCGGCCACCGCGCCCGCCGGAATCCCTCAAAGGCTCCGGTCGGTGTGCAGGACCGCATCCCGCCGGGCGACGACGCCCGCAGCGAATGGCTGCTCACCCAGTGGGCCCGCGTCGGCCGCTGGATCATCGACCACGCCAGCGCGGACGCCACACACGCGTGAAGCCGGGACGTGCGCGCGCCGGCGCCCCTGCGGACCGCGGGAGCCGCGCCGCAGCACCCGGCTCCTGACACGCGCCGATGTGCTGACGGCCGTCGACGCGCACGCGGTGCGCCGCGGTCAGGAGCACGGCGGCGGCGCACCCGATCCGCCCCTCGATCGGCCATGCCGTCCCGGCGCGGGCGCGCCGCCCGCTTACGGTGCCGCCAGGAGGTGGGCGATGCGAGTGGGGTTGCACGTGCTCGGTATCGGTGACGGTGCCCGTCCCGAGGTCATCCGGGCGGTGGCCACGGCCGCGGAGGCGCACGGCTTCGCGAGACTCTGGTGCGGCGAGCACGTGGTGCTCGTGGACGCGCCCGCCTCCCGCTACCCCTACTCCGCGGACGGCCGGATCGCCGTGCCCGCGGACGCCGACTGGCTGGACCCGCTGCTCGCCCTGAGCTTCGCGGCAGCGGTCACCAGCCGCATCGAGCTCGCCACCGGCGTGCTCCTGCTGCCCGAGCACAACCCGGTCGTCGTCGCCAAACAGGCCGCCACACTCGACGTGCTCTGTGCCGGACGGTTCAGTCTCGGGGTAGGGGTCGGCTGGTCGGCCGAGGAGTTCGCGGCGCTGCGGGTCCCCTTCGCCGGGCGCGGGCGGCGCACGGAGGAGTACCTCGCCGCGATGCGCACCCTCTGGGCCGAGGACCCGGCCTCCTTCGCGGGGGAGTTCACCCGCTTCGAGGCCATCCGGGTCAACCCCAAGCCGTTGCGCGGCGGCCGGCTCCCGGTCGTGTTCGGCGGCAACAGCGACGCCGCCCTGCGCCGCGCAGCCGCGCTCGCCGACGGCTGGTACGGCTTCAACGTCCCGGCGGCCGACGTGCCCGCCCGGATCGCCGTCCTCGCCCACGAGTGCGCCCGCCGCGGCCGCGCCTTGGACGAGCTCACGGTCGCCGTCGCGCTGGGCGACGGCACCCCCGAGGACCTCCCCGCGCTGGCTGCTGCGGGCGTCACCGAACTCGTCGTCGTCGGCGCGCCCCCGCCGGGTCCGGGCACGGCGGGCGCCTGGGTCGCCGAACTCGCCCGGACGTGGATCCGCCCGTGACGTGGCCGGCGGCGGCTCGGCACACGACTTCGCACACCAGCAAGGCCCCCTCCGAGCGTCAGCGGCGGCGAAGAAGGCGATCCGGGACGTCTGCAACGCCGAGGCCCGCGCGCACGCCGAGCGGGCCAACCAGACCTTCGCCAGGCTCTACGGAGACGTGCTGCCGGAGTTCTACGACTGCCCGGCCGAGCACTGGATCCACCTGCCAAGCAGCCACCCCGGTCGAGTCGGCCTTCGCCACCGTCCGGCTCCGCACCAAGGTCACCGAGGGCGCCGGCTCCCGCGCCGCCGGGCTCGCGATGGTGTTCGAGCTTGTCGAGTCGGCACAGGCCCGGTGGCGGGCCGTCAACGGCGCGCGCCTCGTCCCGCTCGTGTGCGCCGGAGCCCGCTTCGAACGCGGGCAGCTCGTCGGGCGGGCCGAGGCGGTGGCCGCGTGAATCGCCCGGGGTGCGGGATGCGACCGGTCTGCTGGGCGGCTCCTGTTGCGCGTCGCCAGCCGGATTGCGGAGGGTCGGCCGACGCTCCTGCGAGTGGCTGTGTGGTCAGGGCCCTGCCGGATCCGGCAGGGGTCGCAGGTCCAGCATCATGTCAAGTGACACAGAGCCGTCCGCCTCGGTGAAGAAGCCGGCCGGTTGGAAGCCGTTCTTCTCGTAGTAGCGGATGGCACGAGGATTGTCAGCGCGGACGCCGCCCCACAGGATGATCCTGGTCCTGCCAAGCAGCCGTACGACCTCCGTGATAAGCGGGGAGATGAGCGTTCCGACGCCCCGGCCCTGGTAGTCGTCAGCCAGAGTGGGGCCGAAGCGGCAGTCAGTCGTCTCGGCAAGGTGGATGCCCGCGTCCTGGTAGCGGGCGATGTCCTCGGGAGTCAGAGCGAGGCTGAATTCGAGCAGGCCGACGATCCTGCTGGACGGTGCTTCCTCGAGCACCAGCCTGAGCTTGTCGTAGCGTGCGATCGCGTCACACAGCTCCTGGGCGGTCGCGAGGTCGTACCCGTCGAACGTGCTGAACCTCCTCGATTCGCAGGACAGAGCCTCGAGGAACCCGGCCAAGTGCCCTGTGTCGGCGTTTGTCAGGGGCCGGAAGATGACGTCCGGACCGCCATGAGCTTTCAGACGGCGCGTCAGGCACAGGGGGTTTTCAGCAATCTCCGTCAGCGTAAGCACCCCAGCAGCCTCTCCGTCCCAGTTCCGGTGCGACGAATCTACCGGCTGCCGAGGGTCAGAAGCAGGCCGCCGACGAGGTGCCTCAGGCTGAGGTCCCCTTTTCCGACGGCCCCTTCCCGAACCGGACGGGCCCGGTGTCCAGGCCTCCGGCTCTCCAGTGATCACTTCCGCAGCGGTGCGGTGGGACGTCACGCGTCGATGTCTTCATGACAGCGGTGGCAGATCACAAGGGTCTTGCGCCGTGGCATCGCCATGAGATGGACCCACGCGGAGTGCTCGCGCTCCCCCACCGCCGACGGCCCGCACCCAAGGCAGTCCGGGGTGCCCGACCCCCGAGAGGGAAACCCCGCATGTCCACCATGGCCCTGCTGGTGATCCTGCTCCTGGCCGTCGCCGTCGCGATGCTCGCGGCCGGCGCCGCCTGCGCCCGTCCGCCGCGACCCGTCCTGGGGACCAACCGCTGACAGTCGCCTTCGGCGCCGTCCGTCATGGGCACTCTGATCGGCGTGATCGTCGCCCGGTGGACCGGGGTGGTCGCCGGGCCGGCCGGCCCGCGCGGACCGGGGTGACGGCGGAACTCGCGTACAACCGCTCACGGCTGGTGGCCGGCGCTGCCGCCGGTGCCGAGCGCCCGCCGCGCTACCGTCCCGATCCGCTGCTCCACCCGGCACCGGCTTCTACAGTAACGCCGCGCCGGCACCCGGGCCCGAGCCGGCGGGCCTGCCAAGGCTGGCTGACGACCGCTGCCTCCTGCCCGGACGGCCCGCCGCTCTTGGGGCGGCGGGCCGTCCGCACTCGGTGAGAAGTCGTGCCACGTCCTGTTTCAGCGGGTCATCGCTGACAGCGGAGCCCGGGATCCGGTACCCGACCATGCCGCCGGCTCCGGACGGGCCCCTTCACCAGGACCTGGCCGGAGGCCAGGTCGTCAAGATGATGCTTAGCCTCCATCGCCTTGATGCCGGCGGCGAACAGAGCCGGAGCGAACCCGCGGACAGCGGCCGTCGCGCAGCCTCACCCGACCGGCGCGCCCGTCGCAGTACGGCAGTGGGCCTTGATGATGCCGACCAGGCCGTCGGCGGCGTCGATGCCGAAGCCCCACCCGGTGGCCGGGGTCAGGTCGAGGATGCGGGCAACGGCGGCGTGGCGCGGTGTGATGGCGCTCTGAGCCGCGCCGTGAAAGGGATCAATCGCCGCATGCTGCGGGCACGGGACACGATGGACCGCGCCTACGCGCAGCCGCTGGACATCTCGGCCCTGGCCGGGATCGCCCATGTGTCCAAGGCGCACTGCACGCGCACCTTGCGGGCCACGTTGGGCGAGACTCCCCACCGCTACCCGCAGCGTCGCCGGGTGGAGTGTTTCGATGTTCCTGCTGCGGGAGACCGACCACAGCGTGACGGACGATCTGCTTCGCGGTCGGCTTCGCCGGCCCGGGAACCTTCAGCCGCACCTTCCGCGCCGCCGTCGGCCGCTCGCCGCGGGCGTACCGCAAGGAAGCGGCGGCCACGGACGTACCGACGTGCTTCACGATGGCGTGGCCTCGGCCGAAGGCCTGACCGTCCGCGTCACCGGCGCCGTCCGTCGGCTGAGCAGTTTTGGATAGGTTTTCCTCCGGCCCGCCCACTGGCGTGACGCACATGTTCAACGCCATCACGCATTGGCAGATCTACGTCCTCGACCAGAACGAGGCCCCGGACTTCTACGTCGGCAAGCTCGGCCTGGAGGTCAACGCCGACGTCGGCCTGGGCTTCCTGCGGTGGCTGACGGTCAGCATCCCCGCTCACCCCGACCGCCAGATCCTGCTGGAGCGGCCGGGCCCTCCGGCGCTGTGCGAGGAGACGGCGCAGCAGGTTTGCGAGCTGATCACCAAGGGCGCGATGGGCGGCTCGCTCATCTTCAGCACCGACGACTGCCAGAAGACGTACGAGACGCTGCGCGCGTGGAGTTCGCCGAGGAGCCCACCGAGCGTCCCTACGGAATCGACTGCGCCTTGCGCGACCCCTTCGGCACCAGTATCTGCTTCACGCAGCCGAAGCCATGAGGGCCGTCCCCGCCAGCGCCTGGACACGCCGGCCCCCACCGGACCGCTCCCGACCCGCCCGGTACGGCCGCGGAGAACCATAGTGAGGCCGGCTCTTGCAACATGCCGGCAGGGCCCACGTCTGCCGGCCGGTGTGCGGCGCCCTACACCTGGCCGCGCCAGGTTTTCAGCCCCAGCCGACCCGCCAGGACGCTCCTGCGGAACGCGGACCACTCAACTGCCGTGAAGCGCAGCGCCTCACGGTGGGGGTTCTTGGAGTCGCGCAGCGCGACCGCCCCACCGGGCAGATGCGCCACCTCGACGCGGTCCCCGTCGGCGAGACAGAACGACGACTTCTCCCACCGCACCTGCGAGAGGTCCAACGCGTGCAGATCAGCCTCCTCCATGACGTCCTCCTCGCCTGAGCCGGTCGCGCCGCATCACTACCCGAGCCGGACAACGCCTACCGGTCAATGCTCTCTGCAGCCTCCGGGGCGTGCCCGGCGGTCAGTTACCGTCTCACCGGGCACGCGGGTCCGAGCGCTCCGCGTCAGCTGTTGACGCAGGTGTTGCCGAACGTCGGGTTCAGCAGTCCGACGATGTCGATGGCGTTGCCGCACAGGTTGATCGGAAGCTGGATCGGCACCTGGATCACATTGCCGGAGACGACGCCGGGCGAGCCCACCGCTGCGCCCTCGGCGCCGGAATCTGCGAAGGCGACGCCTGAGCCTCCCATCATGGCGGCCGTAGCCAGAGTGCAGGCCGCAACGACAGTACGGATACGCATGTAACCCTCCCACGGGACAGTGCTCTCGAATCGGCGGCGCCAGTCGGCAGGACAGCCCGAGAAGCGCCGACCGCACGGGGATGAAGATCTCCGGCCCGGCCCCGCACAAACGACTCATGCACCCGATTCCGCCTTACCGGTGACGACCTCGATTTCATGCCAGGGCAAGGGAAGTTGAGTACAGCGTCACCCGACGCCGGCGCCGTACTGGGGCGCCGCGACCGTTGTCGGCGAGCGCCGAAAGGGGGGGTCCTCCCCCACGGAGGGCCCCGCCCACTTTCCGGATGGGGGTCGGCTCAGGCCGGGGCCGGACAGAGCGGTCGTCCGTTCACGTTTGCACACAATCCGCAGGACCATCAGGGAGAGCCTCGGTGATCCGAGCCGACTCGTTTCCCCGGGCGCCTGATCAAGCCCCTCGCCGTCGAACCCGCCCCCCTGCCCCATCCACCGGCAGCAGGCCCGGTCTCGCCGGCCGCCTCATCGACGCCCTCGCCTGCCGACCGCCCCGCTCCTGGCATGCCGCAGGATCTGCGGGCCGTTGAGGTGCCACGTCCCCGGCACGCCGGCCCGCACGGCCACGCCGCCGAAACCGGACAGGCCCTCCTGGCCCGCGCCACAGCACTCCCCCTCCCCACAGCCCGCCACCGGGAACCCGACAGCGGCCAGCCCGCCGACGGCCCGACGGAAGGGGACGAGCAAGACAGCACCGACGACCTCGACGGCCTCCCCGACGACGACACCAGCCCCGCCGCCTCCACGGGCTTCGGGCTCTACGACGCATACGAGGAAGCCGACAAGTGGTGCCTCCTCAACCGCAGAGCCCGAACAGCGCAGCAGCCACCGCCGACGGCGCGGCCGGGCCGTCCTGGCCCCTGGTCACCTGGCCACTCCGTGTTCGTCTGGCCCTCTGCGAGCATAACGGGGACGGGCTGCGCGCCAGGGAGATCTGCCGCATCCTCGGCACCGGCACCGGACCGCGGTACACCGAAGGCATGCGCGCCGAGCTGAAACGCCTGGTCAACCGCAGTGTCCTCACCGAAGCCGAACCTGGCCTTCTCCCCCTCACCGCGCCAGCCCTGGCCGCCCCGGAGGCCGACTCGAACTGACATCAGCCGAAGGCCCGCAGAACACCTGCTCCGACGACACGCGCAAGGCAGCCCTTGGCCCGGGACGTTGGGAGAGACGGCCCATGGGGCCCCGCGGCCTCCGCCGCCGTGGCTCGACCACTGTCAGTCTCCGGTCTGCGGCTGCGCCGGTACGGCGATCACCGCCCGGTAGGTGGCGGTGTCGTTCGGTTCGCCGACGGGCCTGCCCTCGGCTTCCACCCAGGCGTGCGCCCCGAACGGTGAGGTGCGTACCCCGCTGCACCACAGGGGCCAGTGCCCGCGCATCCGGCACAGCAGGGTGGTGGCCAGGGAGCGTTGGAGGCAGTAGCGGCCCGCGCACAGGGTGCTGACGGCCGTGACGTCCTGGCGGGCGCGCAGGGCTTCGTCGTAGCGGGCGGGGGGCCGGTCCTGGTCCTTGCGGCCAGGGCCGGCACCCGTCGGGCCATCAGGGCCACAGGCCGACCGGCATGTCAGGCCAGTCCCCGATGTAGCCCTGGGTCACCTCGGTGTACTTCCCGACCTCGGCCAGCAGCGGCGGCTCGTAGACGTCCTCGGTGCCGATGTTCTCCAGCTTCTCCACAGCGATCACCTCCGGTCACACGGCGGCGGAACTCACGCATCCCGCGGGCCAGTTAGGCACGCGGCGCCATGAGCCGACCGGCCCCACCAGGCCGAATCGATCATTCCGCCCATCGAGGCACCGACCACGTGCGCGCGTTCCATACCCAGCTCCTGCCGCGGCTGCTGCGCGGCCGGCGGCTGGGGGCCGGTGTTCGTCACCCACCACCGGCCGGACCCGGCAATGGTGGTGGGCCCGCCGCCTCCGGCGGCGCTGCACGGCGTCGATCGCCCACGCGCTGCCCTCATCGTCCGCGACCAGGCCGGGTGTTCCACCCGGCCACGGGCCAGCGGCCGGGACCTCCTCGACGGCGCTCACGCGTACCTCGGCCACCGCGACGCCGTACATGCCGGCGCAGGGCTCGCACGCCTGCAGGTTCGTGCCGTCCGTGCCCGGCCGCATGGGGAACGGCGGGTCGAGGGTGGCG
This sequence comes from Streptomyces sp. NPDC104106, assembly GCF_055584345.1. Taxonomy (NCBI): domain Bacteria; kingdom Bacillati; phylum Actinomycetota; class Actinomycetes; order Kitasatosporales; family Streptomycetaceae; genus Streptomyces; species Streptomyces sp. NPDC104106. Next base: position 34,929 of record NZ_JBVJMF010000035.1, on the reverse strand, counting down.
CTGCACCAGCAGGAGCTGCCGGCGGACTGGCGGTGGCTCGACTTGTCCGGGTGCAGCGCAGGAGTGTCCACCAGGGCGCCGGGGCGGGGAGCTGTGCCGCGCGTCGTCATCGTCGGGGCATCGTTCGTCGTCACGGTGGCCGCCGGTCCCCGTCGGGGATGGGAGGGGAGGGACCGACAGGCCGTCCACTGGGCCATCGGGAACGATCAGCGGACTGCCGGTATTCACTCAACTCCGCTGTGCTGCACGGGGAGCGGAGTGGGGCCGGTCAAAGTGCAGGGCGTAGACGGGGGTGTGGGTGGAGGTCGAGGTAGAGGCCGTCGGTGGGCCGGTCGGGGCGGGTGGGCAGGGGCAGCATGTCGCTGGTGGCGTGGCCGCCCAGACCGTGGGGGCTGTGTCCGGGGCGGGGCTGGGTGAGGGTGGTGTGGAGGCGGTCGAGGAGGCTGTGGCGGCTGTCGTGGAGGTCGTCGGTGCCGGTGATGATGTTGAGGAAGGACTCGTGCAGGCGCAGGTGCTGTTGGTCGCGGTGGCTGAGGGTCTGGGCGGTGCGGAAGTAGGAGTCGCGGCCGTCGTGGATGCGGTAGAAGGCGCTGACGAGGATGAGGAGTCTTTCGTAGGCGTGCCGGTAGGCGCTGTGGTAGAAGCGGCGGGCGTGTTCCTCGTCGATGTCGCCGGCCAGGATGGTGGCCAGACAGGCCGCGGCGAGGGTGGCGCTGTACATGGCGAGGTGGACGCCGGTGGACAGCAGGGGGTCGAGGAAGCAGGCGGCGTCGCCGGTCAGGAAGTAGCCGGGGCCGCAGAATTCGCGGCTGACGTAGGAGTAGTCGCTTTCCACTTTCAGGCCGGTGGCCAGATGCGCCTGGTCCAGGAGGGTGCTCAGCAGTGGTTGCTGGGCGAGGGCCCGGTGGTAGACGGCCACGGTGGAGCCGTGGGTGCGGCGGGCGGTGTTGAAGGACGTTTTGTCGGTGACGAGGCCGACGCTGAGCGTGTGGTCGTGCAGGGGGATGGCCCACAGCCAGCCGTGTCGGGGCAGGGAGAACACGCCGATGGCGCCCTCGGGGGCGTTCGGCAGGGGTTCGGCGCCGCGCCAGTAGCCCCAGGCGGCGACGTTGCGGAACACATCGTGCAAGCGCCGGTTGCGCAGCTGGCGGGCGGCCAGGACGCCGGCGCGGCCCGAGGCGTCGATGAGGTGGTCGAAAGCGGTGCGGCCGTGGCGGCCGTTGCGGTCGCGCCACAGGGCGGTGGAGGGGCGGCCGTCTTCGAAGAGGATGCGGCGGACGGTGACGCCTTCGTGGACTTCGGCGCCCTCGTGGCGGGCGTGGGTCAGGAGCAGGTCGTCGAACTCGCTGCGGATGACCTGGAAGCTGTAGGCGGCAGGCCTGCCGGGCTCGTCGAAGCCGAGGGACCATTTCTGGCCGCCCCAGTCGTAGAACGCGCCGGTCTTGCGGACGAAGCCGTGCGCCTCGACCGTCTCGCGCGCGCCGAGGACGTCCAGGAGCGGCAGGAGGGACGGCAGGAGCGATTCGCCGACGTGGTAGCGGGGGAAGCGGTCGCGTTCGAGGAGCGTCACGTCGGTTCCCTGGCGGGCCAGGAGCGCGGCGGCGGTCGATCCTGCCGGACCGCCGCCGATGACCAGGACACGGGTGTGCTGCCGCATAGGGGTTCCTTCCAGCCGACACCTCCAACATGATTACCGTAAGTGACACAATGGTTGCTATGAAGAGTGAGACGTGGACGTCCTCCCCCGCACCGTCCCCCGCGGCCCGCGCCCCGTCTTCCTCTCACGGCGGCACGCCCCCAGTGCGGGTGGGGGTGGAGGAGGAGTACCTGGTGGTGGACCCGGTCTCCCGGCAGCTCAGCGCCCGGGCGGACAAGGTCGTCGCCGAAGCGGCCACAGAACTCGGTGCCAGGGTCACCACCGAACTGACCCGCTATCAAGTCGAGGTCCGCACCCACCCCCACACCAGCCTCGCCGCCCTCGGCGAGGACGTGCGCCACACCCGGCGTGCCGTCGCACGCGCCGCCGCCCGCCTGGGACTGCGCATCATCTCCAGCGGCACACCCGTCCTGGGCCAGAGCACTCCCCGCCGCTCACATCCGGACAGCGCTACGCACAGAGCCTGGCCACCTTCCGCGCACTCGATCACGAACAGACCGTGTGCGCCTGCCACATCCACGTGGAGATCCCCGACCTCGGTACTGCTCTCGCCGTCAGCAACCACCTGCGGCCCCACCTGCCCGCACTGATCGCCTTGAGCGGTAACTCCCCCTACTGGGACGGCCAGGACACCGGCTACGACAGCTGGCGCACCCTGGCCTGGCAGCGCTGGCCCGTGGCCGGGCCCCCGCCCTACTTCGAGTCCGCCGCCCACTACGAAGACCTCGTCGGCCGGCTCATCACCAGCCACACCCTCCTGGACCGCGCCGGCGTCTACTGGGACATCCGCCCCTCCCACCACGTGCCGACTTTGGAAATCCGCGTCGCCGACGCCGCCCCCACACCCGACGACACCCTCCTCCTGGCCGCCGCCGTCAAGGGCCTCACCGCCGCGGCCCTCGGCGCCGTACGCGACGGACAGGGCGGGCCGCGGCCGGAGGCGGAGATGCTGCGCGCGGCGTACTGGCGCGCCGCCCGCGACGGCGTGAAGGGCCAGAGCATCCACCTGTCCTCCGGCCGGCTTCAGCCCGCCGGCCGCCTCCTGGAGCAGCTGTGGAACACCGCCCTGCCCGCCCTGGCCCCCGGCGACGCCGACAGCGTCCGCACCATCCGCCAACGCCTCGCCGGGCAAGGCAACGGAGCCGACCGCCAACGAGCCGCCTACCGCCTGCGCCACAAGCACCACGACGTCATCGACCACCTCATCCAGCAGACCGCCTGACTCGGGTTCTGGCGGTGCCGTAACCTCACCGCAGACATGCACCCGGCTGATCTATTCTCCGGTGAGCCTGGCCCGCCACCGGGGTGAGCCGGCCCGGGTGGCGGCCGCCCCGTGCGCTGCCGACCACCCGGACCGGGACACCGCCCTCGCTGCGGTGCAGGGGGCCGCCGCCGCCCAGGCCCACCAGCAGGCCGCGCTACCGGAGTTGGTGGGGTGCCGCACGGCGGATCCGGCGACGTGGCTGCGCACGCCGGAGGGCCTTGCTCGGTTCGCCGCCTTCGCACGCGAGGCCGATGTCCGCCGCGCCATCGCCGACCGTCAGCAGCCTGAATCCTTGACCCGGTCGACGATGTACGCGTAGCCGTCGTGGTCCGTCCGCGCGACGTCACCGGTGCGCAGCCAGCCGGCCTGGACGGCGGGTATGCGCTGGCCGGTCTCGGCGGCCTGCCTCCAGGCGACTTCCCGGGCTGAGGCGCGGGCCGCTCGCAGCGAGGCGAGTACTGCCCCCTCGGTGTTCGGCGAGCAACCGCCAGGCGGTGGGCGTGGACCGAGCCTGGCCAGGGCACCAAACGGGGCGGCCAGACCGGCCGCCGTTACGGCTCCGTTCACCGGCGTGCCGCGGAACCGCCTTCGACCCGTTTGCGCACCCTGCGCACCAGCTCATCCGCGGCCCGCGGCCACTGTGCGTACTGAAAGTCGAAGCCTGCCTGCGTCAGTCGGCCCGGGACGACACGGCGGCTCTTCAGCAGCAGTTCGGTGTCGGAACGCAGAGCGAACGCGCCGACCTCGGCCATCCACTTGGTTGCGGGGAGACCCACCGGTACACCCCACGCGGAGCGCAGGGTGCGCATGAATGCGCGCTGCGGCAGAGGATGGGGAGCCGCCAGGTTCACCGGCCCTGCGATGTCCTCCCGGTCGATCAAGAACTCCACTGCGCGCACGAAGTCGTGTTCGTGGATCCACGACATGTACTGCGCTCCACCGGCGACCGGGCCGCCGAGACCCAGGCGGGCCAGTCCCAGCAGGACGGCGAAGACCCCACCGGGGTCCGGGCTCATCACCATGGCCGAGCGCAGAGCGACCTTGCGCGTGGCCGGCGTTTCGGCCTGCTGCTGAGCCTGCTCCCACGCCTTGGCGATCTCGACGCTGTACGCCCAGTAGTCCGGCACGCCCGGTTCGGTACCGCCGATCACACCGGTGGCCTCGTCGTTGGGCGCGTCGAAGCGGTGCGCGTACACCGTGGCGGTGCTCATCTGCAGCCAGACCCGGGGCGGTCGGGCAGCTCCCGCGATCGCGGCGCCCACGACCCGGGTGGAGTCGACCCGGGAGTCCATCATCTCGCGCAGGTTGGCCGCCGTGTATCGGCAACTCACGGTGCGTCCGGCCAGATTGATCACGACATCACTGCCGTCCACCGCCGCCGTCCATGGCCCCAGGGTCTGACCGTCCCATCGGACCGCGCCCTCGCGCCTGGGGCGTCTGGTGAGAATCACGACCTCGTGGCCGGCGGCGTCCAGCGCGCGCTTCAGGACCGCGCCGACCTGTCCGGTACCCCCAGGAATCACAATCTTCACCGGCTACCCCTCCTTCGTCCCGGATGAGCCTAGACCGAAGAGTTGAACGCGTTCAAAAGGATGGGTGCAATCCCACGATTCCAGTCAGCCCCGGCGTGCGGCACAGGGCGCTGGACGCCGTGCGAGACGTCAGAGCCGGTCAGGTCGGGCGACATCGGCACGCTGCCCGGCATCCTCGTCGCGCCCTTGCTGCACTGGAGCTGGGCACACATCGAGAGCAGCTCCGGGCCACTGTTCGTCTTCGGCTTCCTCGCCGCCTACCGAGGGGTGGCCCGCTTTCTCGGCCTGAGCCTGCTGGTCGGCGTGACCAGCGGGCTCGCGGTGTGGTTTTTCGAACGAGGCGACGTGGATACGGTCGGCGCCAGCGGTCTGATCTTCGGATACTTCAGCTACGCCGTCGTGCGCGGACTGTTCGACCGGCACCTGGTCGACACGCTGATCGGTGTGGTCATGGCGGCCTCCTTCGCCTACCTGCTCACCGTGGCCGTCCCCGGGACGCCGGGAGTGAGCTGGCCGGCACACGCGGGAGGGCTCATCGGCGGCCTGGCGGGAGCCTGGGTCTTCCGAGACCGGCGCTCGCGGACCGACGCAGGGACAGGCTCCCGCCAGGGACCGGGGCCGGCCACGCACGGCAACGTCCAGGTGCGCTCCGGCCACCCGCGCGCCGACCTCCACAAGGAACTCGGCGACCTCGGACTGCTCTAGACGCGTGATCAGGAACCGTCACCGGCGGTTCGTTGTGCCCGGTTGCGGCTTCAGTGCCGCTCTTGGCCGAGGGCGGCGACCTCGCGTACGGCCTCGGCGACGGCCGGGAAGTCCTTCTTGAGGATGGCCCCGTGGTTGCCGGTGACCTTCGCGCTGATGCGGATGTGCGGGTTGCGGGCGGTCACCGCGTCGAGGCTGGTGCGTATGCGTTCCTGTTCGTCACCGCGGCTTCCGAAGGACGTCCCCGATGCGACCACATACCGTACCGGGACGGTGATGCCGTCCAGCACGGGGCCCAGCTCGCTCTCGCGGGAGAGCCTGCCGAGTTCGATGTTGCTGTCCGCCTGCTGTTCGGCGGTCATCCGCGGGGCCAGGCCCGTCGGGCGGAGCAGCGGCATGAACCAGCCCAGTCGGCGGAAGAGCGTGCGGATCCGCTGCTCCATGGCCTCATCCAGCCAGTCGTAGGGGAACGCGCCGTCGACCAGGACCGCGCCCAGGGCACGTTCGGGATTGCGGCCGGCCCAGTGCGCCGCGACGACCGCTCCGTAGGACCAGCCCACCATAAGAGCCCGGTCCACTCCCCTGGCCGCCAGGACGGCGTCGACGTCCCGGACGGCGGCCTCGAAGGAATAGTCGGCCGAGCGCTTCGATCTGCCGCGGGCCCGCTCGTCGTAGGTGATGTGCCGCCATCTGGGCCCCAGTTCGGCGACGACCCGCCGCCAGTAGCCCTGGGTGGCGAACTGGCCGTTGAGGTAGACCACCGGGATGCCGGGACCGCCGGTGTCGGTCACGGCCAGGGCCGTATCGTCGACCGGCACCATGCCGGCCCACTTGGAACCGCTCGAGGAAGTGCTGTTCTTCGTCATGTGTTCCCCCTGATTCGCGTAAGAGCGTCTGGTACGACTCGCCGGGCCCTGCACGCGGATCGCGGGGACCTCGGGACGGAAGGCCGGGGCCTCGGCGACGACCGAGTGGGGCTCGATCGCGGTGGCCCCGGCCGGGCAGTTCTGGTTCTGTTCCTTCAGAGGCTGCGGGCGGTGATGTCGCCGTGGGAGGTGGTGGCGCGGATGTCGAGTTCGGCGGTGCCGTCGTTCTTCAGGGCGTTGCTGATGCGGCCGGAGGCGGTGCCGGCGTCCAGGGTGGCCGATACGCCGGCGGCGGCGGTGACGGTGATGTCGCCGGACTGGGTGGTCAGTTGGACCGTGCCGCGCACGGCCTCGGCGATCTGGATGTCGCCGCGTGCGGTGCTGATCTGTGCGGGGCCGCCCAGCCGGCCGACCTCGACGTCGCCGTCGACCGCGGTGAGGCGGAGGCTCGCGGCCTCGTCGATCTTGATGTGGCGGTACGCGCCGTCGAAGACGACGTCGCCGAGGCGGCCGACACCGCGCAGCTCGCAGGCGTCGGTCCTGGCCTCGACGCGGGAGCCGGCGGGCAGCTTGACGGTGACCTCCACCGAGCCGGAGGGGCCGAAGAGCTGGTTCTGGGGCTCGGCGGCGCTGATCCGCAGGACGCCGTCGGCGTAAGCGACTTCGGTCTGCTCCGCCGCCTTCACGTCACGGCTCTTGGACGAGCTGGCGGGCTTCACCTCGACGGTGGTGTCGCTCCGGTCGGCGGCGATGAGCTGGATGCGGCCGGCGGGGAGGTCGAGGACCGCGGAGACCGGGGCGGGGGTGTCGAACTTCTGCATCGTGCTCTCCTGTGCTCGCTGTTGTTTCCGACAGAAGGAAAGCTACGTTGCTTTCCAGGTAAGGGCAACAACTTCTTTGCATCAAAGATGCATCTACGCTGGTGAAAGCGCTATAATCGTTGCAACATTCTCTCGTTTAACGCAATGACCGTGCATCAGTTCGTTGCAATAGGATGACGGTGAACGCTATGGTGGATGCGTCAGGCAACACCGAGCAGCACCGCGGAGCACCCGTGGACACGAAAGGGGGCCGGGATGCCGGGAGGCAGACTCACACAGGCTGAACGTCAGCAGATCGCGGCAGGGCTGGCCGACAACCTCGCCTACGCCGAGATCGCCCGGCGTCTTGACCGACCCACCTCCACGATCACCCGTGAGGTGATGCGCAACGGCGGCCCCACCGCCTACCGCGCGGACCTCGCCCACCGCGCCACCCAGCAGCGCACCCGCCGGCGCCCGCAGGCCGCGCCCCGGGGGGCACAGGCGCTCGAGCAGCCCCACGGACGCGACCCCGAAGCCGTGCGCGACTACCAGGAGAGGCTCACCACCGTCTTCATGGTTTCGGGCCTGCCCAAGATGATGGCGCGGGTCCTGGGCTGCCTCTACACCACCGACGCCGGCAGTCTCACCGCTTCCGAACTCGCCCAGCGTCTGGCGGTCAGCCCCGCCTCCGTCTCCAAGGCCATCACCTTCCTGGAAGGCTTGGACCTCGTCCGCCGCGAACGCGACGAACGCCGCCGCGAGCGCTACGTCGTCGACGACGACCTGTGGTACCAGTCCATGGTCCGCAGCGCCCGCGCCAACGACGAGTTCATCGAAACCGCACGGCAGGGCACCCGCGTCCTCGGCCAGGGCACCCCAGCCGCCACCCGCCTCGAAAACGCCGCCCGCTTCCTCGACTTCGTCAGCGAGAACCTCATCCGCGCCGCGGAACAAGGCCGCGAAGTCCTCTACACCCGAACGAGAACGACCCCGGACGGCACCGCCGAGCCGGGCCCGGGCGACGGACGGGCAACCGTCCCCACGACCACACCGTGAGCAGCGCCGTCCAGCCGGCTCCACGGCTCGCTCCCGCGCTCCCGGCTTCCCCGGACGCCACGATCCGGAGGGTCCGTTCGGGGTGCGCTGCTGCAGCGCACCCGGCCCAAGGGCGCCGGCGAGGCAGCGGTCGGTGGTTCCCTACGAGCCACGTGCTCCCTGGCACAGCTCATCGGGGCAGCCGTGGACGACCGGCCGCCTCAGGTTCCCGGAGCCCGGTGCCCGACCCCGAAGGTGAACTCGCGGCGCGAAGACGTTGGGCATGTTGTGGCTGATCAAGATGATGCCGAGGCCCTGGTCGCGCAGGTCGCGCACGAGTTTGAGGACCTGTCCGGTCTCGCGGACGCCGAGGGCGGCGGTGGGCTCGTCGAGGATGACGACGCGGCCTGCGAAGGCCGCCGTGCGGGCGACGGCCACGCACTGGCGCTGGCCACCGGAGAGGGTTTCCACGGCCTGGTTGATGTTCTGCAGGGTGCCGATGCCCAGCCGTTTGATGTGGTCGGCGGCCTGCTTCTTCATCTCGCCGGTGTCGAGCATGCGGAACACCGAGCCGAGCACGCCTTTGCGGCGGACTTCCCGGGCGAGGAACAGGTTGCTGGCGATGTCGAGCGCGGGGACGACGGCCAGGGTCTGGTAGACCGTCTCGATGCCTGCTTCGCGGGCGTCCTGGGGCCGCTTGAAGTGGACCTCCTTGCCATGGACGAAGAGGCGGCCCTGGTCGGGGACGAGGGCCCCGGACAGGCACTTGATCAGGGTGGACTTGCCGGCGCCGTTGTCGCCGATGACGGCGAGGACCTCGCCGGGGTGGAGGGTGAGGTCGACGTCGTTCAGGCCGACGACCTTGCCGAAGAGCCTGACCAGGCCCTTGGCCTCGAGGACGGGGGCGGTGGCGGTGGTCACGACTCCACACTCCGGATCCACTGGCCGACGGAGACAGCCGCGATCAGAAGGATGCCGGCTGCGAGGACTTGGTAGTTGGGGTCGATGCCGGCCAGCGCGAGGCCGCTGACGAAGACCTGGACGGCGCCGTGGCGGGGGCCGGGGCCCCGGCCCCCGCCCCGCGCCCTGTGTGCCCACTGCCCAGCCGGCAGGCGCCCGGGCAGGCTCGGCCTGAACGGCCGCCCGGCTCTCCTCGCTCCGGTACGGCCACATCGACTTCCTCGGCCGCTGCCCCTGCGCCCGGCCTCCGGCAACCGGGCCTGGGGCAGCGGCGCGATCCGACCGCACGGCATGCGCGATCCGGCGCGTCAGGGGATCTGGGCCTCGAGGGAGGCGAGTTGGGCGGCGAGGACTTCTTCGAATGCGGCGCGGCGGTCGGCTCCCAGGGGGCGGACGTCGCGGGCGAAGTGGGCCAGGGCGGGGAAGCGTTCGGGGCCGGCGCCGGGCACCGCGACGCGGAACTGCTCCATGCCCTGTTCGTGCTCCCTGGGGGTGAGGGTGCTGATACCGGCCTCGGAGGCGATCAGGGCGGCGAGGAGGATCACGGTGCGGTGGTATCGCGCCGGGACCTCCTCGTCGGGCAGGCCTGATGCGCGCAGGGCCTGCAGCAGCTCTCCAGGCTGCCCCCTCGCCAAGGGCCGCCAGGCCGCCGCCCTTCGCCGGGGTGGGGGAAGGGCCGGGCGTGTGTGAGGTGCGTGCCCGGCCAGGCCCAGACATTGCCGGAGTTCACCGTGAGCTGTTCTGCCGTGCCGGTCGGCGGCAGGTAGGCCGGTCACCAGAAGCGGCGGCGCCCTTGATGTACTTGTCCCGCACTGTCAGCCCACCCTGTCCCCTGCGTCCCCTGCCATCTGCTTCTCGATCAGGTCTGCGGCCCGGCGGGTGCCGCCCTCGGCGCGTACCTCGGACCACAGCCATGCCGAGCGCGCGGCGACCTGTGGATCGCCGATGAGTTCCATCAGGGCGGTACGCAGCGCCGCCGCCGTGACGTCCGCGGTGTCGATCCGGCGGGCGACCCCCAGTTCGACGAGCCGGTCGGCATGGAGGCACTCGTCCGGCCCGCTCGGTACCGCGATCATCGGCACACCGGCGTACAGGCCCTGGCTGCTGCTGCCCATCCCGGTGTGCGTCACCCACACGTCAGCCTGCTCAAGAATCGTCAACGGCGCCGCCCACGGCCGTACTTCGAAGTTACGAGGAACCCGCTCGGCCAACTCGCTGCCCCTGTCCGTCTGCAGCACCACGTGCCACCCCGGGAGATCCGCGAACGCCGCCACGCAGTGGTGGTAGATCTCCTGCGGTCCGTGGCAGGCCGAGCCGGCCAGCGACACCAGCAGCACCTTCTTCGCACCAGCCGGCCGCGTCCAGCCGTCCTGCTCCCGGCGGGCGCCGAAGCACGGTCCGACGAACGTCACCGCCTCGGTGTCGACACGCTCCGCATGTGGCTGCAGGGCGCGCGGGATCATGGCCAGCACTCGCCGCGGGTGGCCGGTGAATTCCTCCACGTTCGTGGTCACCGCGCCGCACCGGGTCAGCCAGGCCGCGAACCGCGCTCGGTGTGCGGGACCTCCCGGCAGCTGGGCGAACGCCGCGCCGATCTCCTCCTGGGCGCCCTCCCAGGCCACGTGCGTCGCGGCCAGCTGGACGAGGCCGCGGCCCTGCTCCTCGGCCAGCGCGCGGCCCGCGTACGCGCCGACGTCGTAGAGGTAGAGATCGGCGGGATCGTCGTCGTACACGGCGCGCAGTTGTGGCAGCGCGGCCATCGCCTCGTCGAGGAAGAGGGAGGCGGAGGCGATGGGATCCTGCGGCCAGCGGTCGGCGACCGGAAGAGTGGAGGTGATGCCGACCAATTCGGCGCCAGTGGGGGTGATCAGCTCGGCGACGGGGCCGGCATTGGCGTACGTCACGCGATGACCACGGGCCACCAGCTCACGGATGATCTCCAGGCCGGCCAGCACATGGCCGACCAGAGGCGTGCCGACCATGGCGATATGAGCAGGACGGGGCATGACCAGACTTCCTTGGATAGACGTCTACGCCATAGCAACGCTGAGGAGCCCGGCTGAGCAACGCGGTCCTTGGGCCGAACCGCCCGCACGTCCGCCGGCGGGTGCAGCCCGGCCGCCGTGCGGACGGTTCGGCGGCCGGTGTCGGTGAGGGCCCGCAGGTGCGGTCGATGAGGTCGAAGGTCTTGTCGTGGTCGGCGGTGCAGTAGCCCTCCTGGGACTGCTCGCCCGTCACGATGCGGCGTGCGCCACGGGCCGGTGCGCAGTGTCCGGCGCCGCCGGACCTGAATCCGCGACGCTCCGCGTCGCCACTGCCAGATTCGCTTCACCACCGGCTGGTGGTCTGCGGGGAAGTTCATGCCGCACAGAGCGACACACATCGGCATTGCCCACGCCAATACCAAGAGGGTGGAGTTTCCCGGGACCGCAGCGACATCTCACCGGCATCCCGGTCGTGCCGCTGCCACCGGCCACTTCCTGAATCCCGCAGCACAGTTGCGGGGGGATGCCGCCCGGTCGGCCTTCGGACGGCGAGTTCGGCGTCGGGAGCTGGCGGCGTCGGCGGCGTCGGCCTCGACGGATGTCCTCCGCTGTCCGTACTCCGGGGCCGGGTGGACGGATAGCGGCGTGAATGAAGTGTGCTGCAGACGTGAACTTCCGTGCATGGGATGCCGGTCCGGCCTTGTGTACGGGTGGAGCGGGTGCGAATACTGAGGCCCTTGGCATGGACGTGACATCCCGCTGATGCGGGCCGGCTCCTCCGTGCCAGGCATGTCACACCTCCTCCCGGGCCCGCATGACTCCCCACAGTCAGGGCCCATCCCCCACGAGAGGCACTCAGTTGAAGCACCACCGCATACGTCACCGCCGTACGATGCTGGCCGGCACGGGCGCGCTCGCGCTCGCCGCCACCGCGACTCTCACCCTCACCAACGCCCAGGCCGCCCCCACATCCTCGGCGGCCAGACTCTCCCCGGCCGCCGCAACCACCCTGGCATCCCAGCTCACGACTGGTGCGGCTGGCGCGTACTACGACGCCAGGACCCAGAAACTGGTCGTCAACGTCGTGGACGAGGCGTCCGCCACGGCTGTCCGGGCCAAGGGCGCCGAAGCCAGGATCGTCCGCCACTCGACGGCGCAGCTCGATGCGGCCCGGCAGACCCTGAAGGCCAAGGCGACCATCCCCGGCACCGCCTGGGCCATGGACCCCAGGGCCGACAAGGTCGTGGTGACGGCCGACCGCACGGTGACCGGCGCCAAGCTGGACCGGCTCACCAAGGTTGCCAAGAGCCTCGGCGACACCGTCGAACTCCACCGCACCAAGAGTGAGTTCAAGCCTTTCATTGCCGGCGGTGACGCGATCTGGGGCAGCAGCGCCCGCTGCTCGCTCGGCTTCAACGTGGTCAAGGACGGCCACCCGTACTTCCTGACCGCCGGCCACTGCGGCAACGACATCAAGGACTGGTCCGACCAGCAAGGCGGCCAGACGATCGCGACCACCGAGCAGTCCACGTTCCCGGGCAACGACTACGCGATCGTCAAGTACACGGGCAACACCGACCACCCCAGCGAGGTCGACCTCTACAACGGCAGCACCCAGAAGATCACCAAGGCAGCGGACGCCGTCGTCGGCGAGAAGGTGCAGCGCAGCGGCAGCACCACCCAGGTCCACGGCGGCACCGTCACCGCACTGAACGCCAGCATCAACTACCAGGAAGGCACCGTCAGCGGACTGATCCAGACCGACGTCTGCGCCGAGCCCGGCGACAGCGGCGGCGCCCTCTTCGACGGCGACAGCGCCCTCGGCCTCACCTCCGGCGGCAGCGGCGACTGCACCAACGGCGGCCAGACCTTCTTCCAGCCCGTTCCCGCCGCCCTCCAGGCATACGGCGCACAGATCGGCTGACCCCGGGCGAAACGGCCCTGGCGGGCGGCATGCACCGGCCCCCGGACTCCCGTCCGGGGGCCGGTGCCGGGTGGCAGCCTGCCGCCACCCGGGCCGGCCCGCCCGCGTCGCGCACGATCGTGAGGATGCGCTGGTACTCCGGCGGCAGCGCGTCCTGACCCCGCTGCTCGCCCGTGCGCCCTGGTGCTTCCTCCAGCTACACCGCTTCAAGCGCCTGGCCTCCGCCGGGAACGCCGTCCCGACCTGCACGACGCCCGCGCCTCACTCGCCCGCAGCCTCCATCTGCGCAAGTAGCCGGACTCGGATGCGTCTACCTCGCGCTGATGAGCCGGGACCCGACCGGCAAGGGCCGACGCAGGTGGACCATGCGCTGGAAGACGCCGCTGAACGCCTTCCAGATCGCCGTCGACGGCCGGCTGGGCCCGAACCGCCGCTGACCACTCAACAACCGGGATCAGCCGTTGAGTTGACACTCCCGGACCGCACCGCCAAGCGGAAGATCTGCTCGACCTCGTTGCCGCGGGTCAGCCCGGCCTTGCCGTGGATCTGGACGGCCTGGTCGGCGACCCGGAAGCACGCCTCCGACGCGAACAGCTTGCACATGTTCGCCTCGACCGAGACGTTCTCGCCCCGGTCGGCCCTGGCCGCTGTCGCCAGGACCATGGAACGGGCGGCGTAGATGTCGGTGGCCATCTCGGCGATCTTGTGGTGGATGGCCTGGTGGGCGGGGAGCAGCTGACCGAAGGCGACGCGGTTCGTCGCGTACGTGAGGGACAGGTCCCAGGCGCGGCGGGCGGCGCCGATCAGGGACGGGCAGTGCAGGAGCCGGTTGAGGGTGATGCGTCCGATGCCGATGCGCAGGCCCTGGCCGATCTCGCCGAGGAGGTCCGCGGCCGGGATCCGGCAGTTGTCGAAGACGAGGTCGCCTTCCAACTGCTGGCCGGACACGGGGACTTCGCCGTCCAGGACCGTACAGCCGGGGGTGTCCAGGTCGACGAGGAAGGCGCTGTACGCCTCCTCGGTGCCGGCCATGCGGGCCACGACGATCGCGAAGTCCGCGACGGGGGCGACGGAGCTGAACACCTTCTTGCCGGTGAGGACGTAACTGTCGCCGTCCGGGGTGGCGGTGGCGGTCATCCGCCGTACGTCGGAGCCGGCGTCGTCCTCGGTGAGGGAGAAGCAGCAGGCGCGCTCGCCCCGGATGACAGGCATCAGATAGTGCTCCATCTGGTGCTCGGTGGCGTACTTCACGATGGCTCCGGCGCGCAGCGGGGCGCCCATGTCGGGCGAGCACCGAGTGGGACAGGGCCGCTCCGGATGCGGTCAACTCCTCCTTCACAGAGCAAAGTTCGGTGAGGTTCAGGCCCTGGCCCAGATCGGGACGGCACGGGGCCGCCTAGCCGGTTGTCGACGGCGAGCAGGAGCTGCGGCCACTCGTCCTGCGACCCGTGTAGTCGGCTGCGGGGGCAGTGGGACGGCCGCTGCTTTTGTGGGTCTGTGCGGGGGCGGTGGGGGCTTTCCAGACCTGGACGAGGTAGGCCTCGGGGGCAGGAGGGCTGGTCTTGGCGGGCCGGGGCCGGCAGGGCGGGGCGGCATGCTTGCTGTCGAGGCGGCCTCGGGCATGGATGGGGATCCGGTAGGTTCCGGGGCCGTCGAAGGCGAGGTTGGTGGTGAGGGCTTTGTCGTAGCCGGCGATGAAGGCCTGGCCGCGGGTGAGGACGGCGCCGAAGTCCTTGTGAACTCCATGACGTCTTCGAGCAGTTCTCCCCGTGTACGGCGCCGGGTGCCGCCCCATGCCGTGGGGCAGCACCCAGGGGCCCGGGCACCGAAGCGGGGCCGGCCCTTAAAGCCCCAGCCGTTCAACGGAGATGCCAAGCTCACGGCCTTGCGCAACACCCTTTAGGATCTTTCTGCGCAGGTGAAACCGCAGGGCGGAACCGCAAAGCCTGGGAGCAGAGCATGAGGAAGTACATCCGCGGCGGGGGGCTCATACTCGCGGTGGTGCTGGCGCTGGTCGGGTGCGGCGCTTTCAGGAAGGGAGCACCCACGCCGGTCGCTACAGGTGCGGTGACGATGCCCGATCTGGCGGGGAAGAACGCCGAGAAGGCCGAGGACCAGCTGGAGAAGCTCGGTGTGCCCAAAAGCCGCATCGAGCTGCAGGCGGATGACGGAAACCATGTGGTGGTGCTGGTGGCATCGAACTGGGAGGTGAACACCCAGTCGGTGAAGGCGGGTGCGCAGCTCGGAGTGAAGCAGGTGCTCGTGCTCGGCGTGGGAAAGCCGACGTGGCGCGAGCGTCATCACGGCCACCGGCTCTAAGCCGTGTCTCTCAACTTCGTAGCCAGGCGATGACCGCCGCCGGCACGGCTGCAGAGCGATAGACGATCGCGAGTTTGTCATAACGGATGGCCAGACCCCGCCACTGCTTGAGCAGGCTGAAAGATCGTTCCACCTACGACCGCCGGCGGGCGGCCGTTGCCGTCTACGGCGTGATGGATTTTGGTTGTCAGGCCCCCACGGGATCGGCCTATTGCGTGGCCCGTCGGCTCACCCCTGGTCGCAGGGGCGTCGTTCTTGCTGCGGCAGGTGGCGGCGCCGGTGTCCTTCTCCGGCCGGGTCGTGTTCGTGGCGTGCTGGTGGGCCCGGTCGATCGTCGAGTCAACCGAGACCGTCCAGTCGATTCCGCCGGTCGAGGATGCCTGGGCGGTCAGCTGTGCGAGCACCGCGTCCCAGGTGCCGTCAGCCGCCCGTCTGCGATGGCGTTTCCATACCGTCTGCCAGGGCCCGAACGCTTCGCGGGGCAGGTCTCTCCAGGGGATGCCGGTGCGGTACCGGTAGATAATCCCTTCGGTGATACGACGGTGGTCGGCGAACGGTCGCCCTGCCGTCCCCGCGTTGCGGGGAAGGCAGGGCGCCAGGCGTGCCCCCTGCTCGTCGGTCAGCAGGCGCATGCGCCCGCTCGTGGTCACCGAGGCTGGTAGGCGGTGGCCAGCACGGAAACGGTGACCTGATCAGGCAGAAGGCGGCCGTCATTCAGGTCTGCGCGGCTCACGTGACGTGCGCTCGGCGTCATCGCTACCAGGTCCAGGGCATCCAGCCTGGACAGGGTCGCGGCGTACTCCACCTGTTCGGTGACAGCGGCCTCGAAGAAAGGATCCAGCGCCCGGTGCAGGCGCTGTTCCTTGGCCGGGTCGATCGTGACCATCGCCGGCAACCGGCCACGCAGCTCAGCCAGGTGCCGCCCGGTGGGACGGACCACGATCAACCGGCCGGCCGGGCGCAGCACCCGGTGGAACTCGGCCGGGTTGCGCGGAGCGAACACGTTCAGCACGACATCGGCAGCCCCGTCAACCGGCGGGAGGGACGGAAGACGTCCCAGGCCACCGCGGCGCCTCGTTCGTGGGCTCGGGCTGCCGAGCGCAGAGCGCGTACTGATGTGTCCGGGCCCAGACCGCGGGCGCCGGACAACTGGTCGAGTACGCCGGCCAGGTAATAGCCCGTGCCGCACCCTACGTCCACAACCGTGGCCTCCCCGGACACGGCGTCGGCTGCCAGGCGGGCCGCGACTTCACGGATGGGCACGAAGGCGCCGGCGGATAGGAATCGCTCCCGGGCCTGAACCATGGCCGCGTCGTCGCCGCTGGTGGCGCGGGTGCCCGTCAGCAGGCCGGCGTAGCCGTGGCGGGCGATGCCGAAGGCGTGGCCCACCGGGCAGCGCAGTGCGCCACGGTCTGGGTACAGGGGGCGCGTGCGCGGCACGTTGGGCAACACAACAGGTCGACAGACAGCTCGAGGGCAGGGGGAAGCGACACAGGCACGAGGCACTCCTGGCAAGGGTGGAGGGAAGAGCCCGTGCCTGCACGCGCGCTCACCGTGCCATTGCCTCAGGAAGGAGTGGGCAGCGTTGGGAGCGTGGTTCACTCCAGGCACGCCAAGGAGGGCGACGCCGTCCGGCATCGCCCTCAGCGCCTTGCGATCACAGGAAGCAGCAGTGCGGGGTGCTCATGAATGCCACGTCATGAGTCTACGAGAATCCGCGAAGCCCCTCATGCCCCACTGAAGTCGGGAGACACGGCCTGGGCCCGCAGAAACGAAGTCGGGCGGCTGACCAACCGGTTGACGGTCGACCAGGCCGTGGCAACGCGCTTCGGCAAGAAGCATACGTCCTTCACGGCACCGTGACCGTTGCCGCCGTACGCCTCCGGCTCCGTCCGTGGCTCCCGAAGCCTTTAGCGGCTGCGTTCGAACTGCTCGGAAAGCTGCCGTCGCCACCCGGATTTAGGACAGCCGGTGTCCGCCATCGTGCCTAGCTTGGCGTCCGACATCGCAGGCTGAGCGCGAAATGAGAGTGGCCATGGCAGAGATGGTTCTGGTTCCCGGGTTCTGGCTCGGAGCGTGGGCATGGGAAGAAGTGACACCGGAGCTGAGGGCAGCAGGACATGACGTCTACCCCCTCACGCTGACCGGCCTGGCCGACCGGGCAGCCGAGGCCGCCCCCGATGTGGACGTCTACACACACGTAGATGACATCGTCCGTCTCATCGACGACAACGATCTGCGGGATGTGGTGCTGGTCGGGCACAGCGGAGCGAACCTGCCGGTTACTGGTGCCGCAGACCGGATCCCGGAGCGGATCGCCCGGATCGTATATGTGGACGCCGGACCATTGCCCGGCGGCATGGCTCTGATCGACTTCAATACGCCCCAGACGCAGGAGGAGTGGCGCAAGCAGGTCGCGGAACAGGGGCACGGCTGGCAGCTGCCAGTACCGCCGTTCGACCCGGCAGCGGACCCGGACAATCTGGCAGGACTCACCAGCGAACAACGCGCGCGCATGGTCGAGTTGGCCACCCCCCAGCCGTTCGCGACCGCCACTCGCCCCCTGAACCGGCCCACGGTGCCGCCGGACACGCACTGTTCCGTGATCGCCTCAACGTTCACTCCCGAGCAGGTACGCATGCTGGCCGACGGCGGCGACCCGGTCTTCGAACCGATGGCCGCAATGGACCTGCTCCACCTGCCAACCGGGCACTGGCCGATGTTCTCCCGGCCCGCCGAACTGGCATCGCTGCTGGACGAGATCGCTCGCTGACCAGGGCTACGCTCGCCACGAGCACGCCTTGAGCCTTCAGGGCGGCCGCGCGCGTCATAGCCGGGCCCCAGGCCGTCCGCACAACCCGCCGGACACTGCCCAGGAACGGGAGTGCCGCAGCCCGCGCCGGTACTCGACCGGTGCCCGGTCGGCGTTGCCCCGGATCCAGGCCGCCGTGTCACCGAGGCCGGGCAGCCCATCCGCGACCGCGGCGGGCCGCGCTCCGCACGCGATGACTCCCGTGATCACGCTCAAGCCCGCGCCGAAGACACCGCGTTCGGCTGCTCCGGCCGCAAGCACGGCGCACTGAGCTGCCCAAAGGCGGCTTCGGCGGGCGGGTGCGGCACCGGGCTGAAGGCGACGATGCGCTGGCCGGGGTCCCCGGGCAGGTCGAAGTTGTCGTGGTGCAAGGCCAATTCAGGTCACCATCGACGGCCACACCTCCCGCAGCAGCATCGCCATGACGGGCGGGCAGTTCCTGGTCGGTCTCAGCTGCGACAACCGCGCGAAGGCCCGGGTGGCGGCGGGCGATGAGGTCGAGGTGGAACTGCGGCTCGACACCGCGCCCCGTGAGGTCGCCGTGCCGGCCGACCGCGCGGAGGCGCTGGATGCCGAGGCCAGGACGTTCTTCGACGGTTTGTCCTACAGCAACAAACGCCGGGTCGTCGAACCGGTCGAGGCCGCCAGGACAGCCGGGACCAGGCGACGGCGCATCGCCAAGGCCGTCACCGCTCTCCGCGCGGGCAAGGTTCCCTGGTGCCGTGACCACATGACTTCGCCGGGTTCGGCCTTGGCTCCAGGATCCGATGACCATGGGGGGATCTGTTCGCATCCGCTGGCGTGCGACTCACACGGTCGCCGTGGCGTTGGCCGGGGCGGCCGTACTGGCCGTGCTGTTCGTCGTGCTTCTGGTCCTTCCGGGGATGGTGGTGGACCACGATCTCGCCGGCGGCCACCTTGCCGCCGCGGACCGGATGAACGCGGTGAACAACGTGCGTACCACGCTCCTGCGGGCGGTCGGTGGCGCGGTCGTCCTGTTCGGCGCCTACGCCACCTGGCGGCAGTTGCGTGTCAGCCAGGACGGGCTGAACGCCAGCCGGGAGGGCAATGTCACCGATCGCTTCAGCCGGGCAGTGGAACAGCTCGGCAGTGACAAGCTGGACGTGCGGATAGGCGGCATCTACGCACTGTGACGGATCGCGGACCACTCCGCCCACGACCACGAGGCCGTTGTCTCGATCATGGCGGCATACCTTCGGACGCATCTGCCGTGGCCGCCACAGGAGCCGGGCGCCCCGGCGGCGGACGCGTCCATCAACTCGGTGCGCCCGCTGGAGACTCGTGCCGCCGACGCTCAGGTGGCGCTCACCTGCCTGGAGGTCCTCTGCCAGGAACGCGGCCCGGGTTGGCTCAACGTCAGCTTCACCGATCTTCGCCGAGCCGACTGCGACGGGCTGTGGCTGAACGGCGTCAACCTCGACGCCGCGTGCCTGGAAGCGGCGAGCGTGTACCAGGTCAACCTGAGCGGGGCGTCACTGATCGAGGCCAACCTGCGTCATGCCGAACTCGGGACGTCGGTTCTTCACCGGGCCCGCTGTCTCGAAGCCGATCTGCGCGGCGCACGCCTGGTCAAGGCCGACCTGCGGGAGGCGGACTTCTCCGGTGCGGACCTCAGGGAGGCGAACCTGCGCAAGGCCCGGGCCCAGGGGGCGGTGTTCGTCCGTGCGGATCTGCGATCGGCCGACCTGCGGGGCTGCGACCTCGGCAGTGCCGACCTGCGGCACGCGAGACTCGAAGGCGCGCTGGTGAGCGACCTGGCCCTCTGGCCGAACGGCTTCGACATCGACGCGGCCGGCCTCGTCATCGCCGGGGATCCCGGCGCCGAACCTGACGTTCTGCTGCCGGCTGCCGCGATCACGAGGCCAGTCCCGCCCCTGCTGTCGGACTGATGCGTGGTTCGGCTTCACCGCACCGGATCGATCAGACCGCCGAGTCGGGGGGGCGTCCGCCCCAGCGGAGCCCCTTCTCGCTGCGGACCGCCTGCGCGCTCGCGCCGCTGAGCGGCCAGCGCGTCGGGAGTCATCGTGTCCATCAGCGCGAGCGCGTCCTCGATCTCCTCCTCCGACATCTGCACCGGCGGGGGCAGCAGTTCGGCGGGGTCGCGGATCTCATCCGGCAGGGAGCGGTCCCACAGGCACGCCCGCCAGGAATGTGGCCCCGCCGCGGCTGCGAGTACGCGCTATGCCGGTCCGCCGTACATCCAGTACAGGTTGTGGTCGCCTGTCATCGTCTGTTTGCACCACATGGTCTGCCCGTTGCTGTCGGTTGTGGTGGCGTTCAGCGTCGAGCATGGTTGGCCCGGCCCTGGTTGAGCCGTCGTAGCAAGGGCGGGGCCGGCGAGACCGAGCGCCGCGACGGCCAGGGCCGCCCCGAGTGTGAGTGCTGCTTCGGTGGGTCGTCGTGTGCTCATCGCCGTCATCTCCCGGCGCAGATTCCGCGTCTCGTCCAGGATGATCCTTCGCTCTTACGGCCGCATCTTGGAGGCTCGTTCCGCCAGGTGGGGCCGCGTGCCGTGAGGCGCGAGCGGCCGCCCTCGGACGGTGAGGGCGGGGCCGTCGGCGTCTGCGGGGGCCTCTCCCCCGCCGCGGCGTTGGTCCCGGCGGGCGCGGCATGGGTTGCGGGTGGATCCGGTTGCCCGGTTCCGGCCTGGTTCCGGCAGACGGTGTTCGTCGCCCTGGTCGCTGCGTCTGCGCTCACCGCCTCTGTGTGCGGTGGAGGATCTCCGCACCCCTCACCGGGCGGGGAGCTGCCCGCCCGGCTTGATCCGGACCTCCCCGGGCGCCGAGTGGCTGGGTTCATATGGCGCAGCGGGCGGCGTGGGCGCGTGCGTGCGCAGTTGCACCCTGGCGGATGGTCACCACATTCTGCAGGGCCGCCGCAGCCAGTCGGCCGCCCGGCGCGGCCTTGCTCGGCGAGCCAGCCGCCGAAGCGCCCGCATACGTCGTCATCGACCTCGATGTCACCGACCCCACCGGTTTCCAGCAGTACCTCGAAGAGGCGACCCCGCTCATCGAGCGGGCCGGAGGCCGCAACCGAGGTGGTCCTCACCGACCCTTCCAGTTCGATGAACACCGCTCAAGCCCGAGGAGCCAACAGCTTCTTACACCGCTCGGGCCTTCCCTGACGCCGCGATGCCAGGCGCGCATCGGGACAGCAGAGCGATCTAGCGTTGCGCTCTTTGGAGCTTGCTCACGGACGCTTTCGCCACCTCTTGGAGCATGCTGGGGTAATACCCGTCGTGTGCGAACACTGTGATGGTGAGCGATACCGTGCCCACTCGCACCAGGCCAACGGTCGCGCATTCGCTCAGCCTGTCGGAGATCAGGCCGACACGGGTAACGGTGGAATCGTCACCCATTACCGGCAGTGGCAGGGGGGCCAAGTTCATGCGCTGCTTCCCACCCTCGTCCGTAAGACGGGGGCATCCCTCGGCCGAGTTACGAGTGTCGTCGATGACCTGCTGCGCATCGGCCGACGAGGCGTGGCCCACCAAAGAGACCCTGATCTTCATCGTTCCGGCGGTCGTGTGGGCGATGAAGGACCTGCCCAGCTCCGAAGAGGGATGGTAGGAGTCTGCGGACGCGTTGGAAGCGTTAAGGAATTCCGTGCAGACCGGCCCTCCGGAGCTCGCCGCGAGCCTTCGAGTCATGATCCCGGTGCTGTCATGTGCCGGGTCGGCTCGCAGGGCCGGAACGTCCGCGGCGGTTATCGCGGCAGCCTCGAGCCGGCTCTGCGTCATTGGTGTCCCACTTGCCGCCGAGGGCGAAGTGGAGCCGGCTGGTGGATGGGTGGGGTGGGAAATCGACTGCGCCGACCGCCGTGCGGTAGTCGGCAAAGGCTTTGGGGGTGCCGGGGCCGTCCCGTTGGCGCTGCTGCACGCCGGCACCGGGACGATGCCCAGCGAGAGGGCCGCTGCGCACGCAACGCGCCTAGCCTTGAGATTCACAACCCCAGCCTTTGGATCATCAGTTCGACCAGCGTAGGCAGTGTAGCGGCCGGGCCCCTCGGCCCACGGGCCCACGGTGAGAGGTGGCGCCGTGGGCCGGGTCGCCGCCCACTCCCCGTCCGTCATGTCCGGATACCGGGCGCTGCCGCTCGGGCCGGTCGGCCGCATTGCCGTACACGCGTGCGGGGCAATCACACGTCACACCCTCGCTCGACCGCCACCGCTCAAGAGCGACAAGACAACAGCTTCTGAGTCCCGAGCTCACAAAGCGATCGGTCGATACGCCAGGGCCTGATCGACTACCTCATCAGCCGAAAGCTTCCGCTCCGGCGGCCAGAAGATCAGGCCGCTGACATGGCCGGACGGGCATGCCAGGGCTCTGTCGAGCCTGTCCAGCCAGCCGTCCGCCTCGTCGTGCGAGGCGTAGTCCGCTTGCATGATCCGCTGCACGAGCGCGACGGCTTGCGCGCGACTCATCTCCACGGCACTCACCAGGTCCCTCCGCCGGCTCACCCTAGCGGGAGGCGTGATCGCCCGGAGCAGGTCCTAGTGGGGCGCGGTGGGCTTGTGGGTGCCGTCGGGCTGCAGCTTGTCTCCCAGGGTCGGTGCCTGGTAGCGGGGCCATGTCTGATCGGGCATGACCGTGAAGCCCTTGCCGCCGTTGTCGATGAGCGTGCTGCCGGCGTGGCCGGCGTCGACCCAGTCCACCTCCACCGCGAACGTGCACGCCTGCGCGCTCTTGCCCAGGTCGAAGTCCAGCTCGAACTCTTCCGGGTCGTGACGGGAGATCCGGTAGGGGAACGTTGCCGCCGGGACCGCCGGCCCCGTGGCGGACCGGGCAATGGCGACCGGGCGCAGGAGGGGGTTGGGTGCGCTCAGGTCTGCATGGAAGGTGCGCACCGGATTGCCGGTGCCTCCGCACTGGCCCACCGAGACGAGGGCGCCGCCGGCAGGCACCGCGAACCGTTTGACGTGCACCACCTTGATCCCGGTCGGCATGACGTCCTCGTCCGCGCTCGCTTGGGCGGTGACCATGGCGGAGGTGGAGGAGAGGGGCACCAGCCGGGCGAGGTGGCGGGCAGTGAAGGATCCCGCCAGCGCCGTGTGCAGAGTCGTCCGGACGGCTCGGGCAGCGAGCCGCCCCGCGGCGCACTGGAGGCATCCCGCCTTTTCCGGCGCCGCGCTACTCGGCGCCGTCGTCCGTGCCCCGGGAGGCCTTGAGTGACGACCGCTGCCTGCACCTGC
Organism: Streptomyces sp. NPDC104106; assembly: GCF_055584345.1. Lineage (NCBI taxonomy): Bacteria > Bacillati > Actinomycetota > Actinomycetes > Kitasatosporales > Streptomycetaceae > Streptomyces > Streptomyces sp. NPDC104106. Next base: position 11,855 of record NZ_JBVJMF010000035.1, on the reverse strand, counting down.
CGCACCCGTACCGAGTTCGCCGGCGACGCGGCCTTCTACCCGTGGCTCAGCCACGTCCGCCCGGTCGACCTCCTGCGCGTCATCATCGCCTGGGACCGCCTGACCAGGCGCGTCCCCGAGGGCCGGCGGCCCGTCGACTGGCTGCACCGGCGCACCCGCCTGTCCCGCCGGCTCTTGGGCGACCTGCGCCGCACCCGCCACGCCTGCGCTCACCCCCACCTCGGCCCGCGCAGCCAAGCCGATCTCGACCGGGCCCTCGTCACGGCCTACCGCGCTCTGGCCCGGCTGCCCCGCCGACCCAGGTCATCTCCGCGTCCCGGTACCGGGACGCGCCGCGACCCGCGGCGCCGGGCCCGGTCCTGGTGACTCCTGCCGCCGCTACGTCCAACTCCGGCCGGGGGCTTGCCTCATGGCCCTGATCATCAAGCCTCCAGGGTATGGATGCGAGGTTCGGCGCAGGCGCCCCCGCCGCGCCCAGAGCCCGCCGGCGAGAAGCCCGGCAGTCCGGAGCGGCCCGGCCCATGCCATGGCGTGTCAGGATCCGGATCGATCCCAGCGCGGTCGGCCCGCGTTCGTGTTCAGGCGGGTGCTTGGGCCTCGTACTCTTCTTCGTCCTCGCCCCGTCCCGCCAGGGTCAGCCCGCGCTGCGGTACCCGTCGCCCACGTCACGGGACGAGCCCGGCGTGCAGGTCGTCGGCGAAGCCGGCCGTGTCCGTGAGTGCGAAAGCCACACGCTGGAGCAGGAGTCCGTGCAGCAGCGCCATCACCATGCGGGCTGCGCGGTCCGGGTCCACGGCGGCGGGCACCGCGCCCGCGGCCCGGCCGCGGCGCAACGCGGCGGCGATGCTGGCGCGGACCTTCTCGAAGCCCTCCGCGGCCGGGCCCTGCACCTCGTCGTTGCGCAGCACCTCCGACCACGTCTGCACGACGCAGCGCAGCAGCTCGTCGACCGGGACCGTGTGCCCCGCCGCGTCCTGCACCGTCTCGCCGCTGATCGTGTCGAGCGCGGCGGCCACCAGTTCGGCGACGGCCGGGGCGTCTGTGCTGTCGGCCAGCCGCTCGACCGGTTCGAAGATCAGCCGGAACGTGTCGCCCGCAATGGCGAGGATGATCTCTTCCTTGCTGGTGAAGTAGCGGTACGGGGCGCCGGCCGAGACACCCGCCTCCGCGGCGATGTCCGGCATCGAGGTCTGGTGGAAGCCGTCGCGGGAGAAGCAGCGGCGGGCCGCCGCGACGATCTCGGCGCGCTTGGCCTCGCGGCGCTCGGCTGTGATGCGCGGCATGATGTCCCTTTCATCGTGAATGAGCATTCGCCTTGACGGCTCGGGCGTTCCGGGACCATCATAAAAGTGAACGATCATTTACGTAAATGGCCCGAGTCACGGACCGCCCGAGAGGAGATCCGCTGATGAGCACGCAGCTGAGCATCGGCGTCTACGCATACGAGCACACGGAGGCACTGTTCGACGGCCGGGTCACGGTCGACGGGGTGGACGCGGTGTTCGAGACGGCACCCCTTGTGTCGGACATCTTCCGCCGCGCCGTTGAGGGGCACTACGATCTCGCCGAGTTCGGTCTCACCTACTTCCTGCGCACCTTCGACCTCGACGATGCGCCGTTCCTGGCGCTGCCGATCCTGCCCAACCGCAACTTCCGCCACTCGGCGATCTTCGTGAACACCGCCAGCGGGATCGAGAAGCCTCAGGACCTCGCCGGCAGGACCATCGGCGAGTTCGGGCTCTACGGCCACGACGCCGGGATCTGGCCGAAGGGCATCCTGGCCGACGAGTACGGCGTGACCCCCGACCAGTGCCGCTGGGTCATCGGCGGCACCAACCACCCCCTGCCCGCCTTCGACTGGGTCCCGCAGCCTGTCCCGGACGGCGTCGACGTGCGCCACGCGCAGGACGGCCAGACCCTGGGCGCCATGCTCGAATCCGGCGAGATCGACGCGCTGATCTCCATCGACGTACCGCAGGCAGTGCTGGACGGCTCACCGAAGGTCGCCCGCCTGTTCCCCGACTACGAGGCCGTGGAGCGCGACTACTACCGCCGCACCGGGATCTTCCCCCCGATGCACATCGTCGCGATCCGCAGGGAACTGGCACACCGCAAGGGCCTCGCACGAGCCGTCTACGACGCCTTCGCAGAGGCCAAGGAACTCGCCGAGCGCAAGTACCTCAACGACGCCGCGAAGCAGCACATGGGCGTCATCACGCCGTGGTTCAGCGCGCTGTTCGAGGAGAACCGCCGGCTGCTCGGCGACGACTGGTGGCCCTACGGGGTCGGCGCAAACCGCAAGGCCATCGACACCTTCTTGCGCTACCACCACGAACAGGGCCTGTCCGGCCGCCGGCTGACGTGCGAGGACATCTTCGTGCCGGAACTCCTCGACACCTGAGCCCGACTCTGCGGGGATCTCGGGACGGGCCAGGTCAGGTGCCAGGGCCCGACTCGCCAGGAGCGGGCTTTCCACCCGGGTCTGTGCTGCTCGGTGCGGACACGGGCGTGCAGGTCGCGCAGTTCTCTCCGGAAAAGGCCCACGTTCCGGGTGCTCTCGCGGCGGCTGGTGCACCAGGGGCGGTCCGGACACCTGTCCGCGGTCGAAGCCGGCGTAGAAGTCGTCCCGGTCGAACCCTTCGTTCCGGCGGTGCCGGCGGGTGGGGCCGGCCGGTAGCGGCCGGCGAACCGCGCACGTTCCACTGCCGTTCCGGCTGCGGGGAGGGCAAGTCGGCCCACGCCTTCGCATCCGGCGCCATGAGGGCAGGCGGGCCCCCGGAGGACAGCCCCGGCCGACCTGTTGCGGCCCCCCCCGTCCCGGACTTCCTGCCGGGCGCGGGGAGCGCCGGCGCGCTCACGGTCCGGCCCGCCGCTACGGGGGAAAGCGGCGGGCCGGACCGTTTCGCAGTGACACGCCTGACCCCTCACCGGAAGCTGAGACCCGCGGAACCTCGCGGCGGCTCCCCCGCCAGGCCCAGCCCCCGTCCTCCTGCCCACCGCCTCCGCCGCGGACCCGGAACCGACCGGGGCCTTTCTCCTTGCCGTCGATCTCGCCACCGGGCGGGCCGGTTCCACCCACAGATGCGAGACGTTGCACCTGAAGACCATGCTCACCGGCCTCCCGGCGTACCGCGGCACGCGCGGCGTCAAGGAACTGGGAGAACGCGCCCGGGACGTCGCGTCCCCCTAAAGCCACCTGACCACCACCCGTCGGAACCAGCCCGGGTCGCGGACTGGACAGGTGGTACGGACGATGAGTCCGTGCGACATCACACGACGGAGGCCCCCTTGCCCTCCTTCCCCCGCGTCCGCCCTCACGGAGCGCGCTTCGCCGCCGGTGCCTCGGCCGTCGTGACGCTGGCACTCGCGGCCGCAGCACTGGCCGGATGCGGCGGTGGCGGCGGCAGTTCCACCGCGAGCAAGACGCCCACCGCGCCGCAGACGGGCTCGTTCTCCTCCCAGACGCTCCCTCCCGCGATCGCCTCCTCGGCGTCGGCGGCCATCTCCTCCGTCCGGGCGTCGGCCTCGGCCGCGGCCTCCTCCGCCTCTGCGCGTGCCTCCGCGTTCGAGGCGTCGGTGTCGGCGGAGTCCGCCCGGCGGTCCGCTGCCGCCGAGAAGGCACTCAAGGGCGTGAAGGGGCGCGGCAACGCCATCTCGGAGGTGGGGATGACCGGCCTGCCCACCGCACAGACCGGAGGCGTACGCGCCGTCCTGCTCACCGTCACCAACAAGACCGCCCGCAAGGCGTCCTACGCCATGCAGGTCGACTTCGAGGACCCGCACGGAAAAGTGGTGGAGACCCAGTACACCGGCGCGGAGAACCTCGAACCGGGCAAGAAGGACCAACCGATCGTGTTCAGCCGGCAGCCCTCCGAACCGAAGCTGACGCCCCGGCTGGTCAAGGCCGAGCGCTACTGAGCCGCCGCCCGGCCGCCCGCTGCCGGGCGGGTCGGTACCGGCTTCGGCTCGTCACGGTGACGCTGGGTCGTCGAGAGTCAGGCCGGTGCTGCCATGAAGCCGTCGAGGGTGTCGGGCCGGTACTTCAGGAGTCCGAGCCGGTTGCGGACGAGCGTTTCCAGGCGGTCGAGGGCGACGACGGCGGGGTTGGCCAGACTGCGTTTGACATGTGCCCACGCGCCGGCAGGAACACCGTCAGCCACTCACGCTCGGCGATCAACCTACGCATGGCATGGGAGACGCGCGTGTTGAGCCGGTCCCAGACCCGCGCGATCTGCGCCTTGAGGAGCTGGTGTGTGCCGTCGATCAGCGCGATGAAGTCGCGCTCGCCCATGCCACGGCGTTTGCCCTTGCCTGCCGGGCGGGTGCGCAGGCGGTGGCACAGCCGGGTGCGGGAGCCGGGTCCGCCACGTCCGCTCCTCGCTCTGACGGTTTCCCCTTGCGTGTGCGGTTCACCGGCTTGGTGACCGCTGGCGAGCGCGACGACCGCCTGGCGCCGGAGCGGACAGCCCGGGTCGCCGAGCCCAGGTGCTCGGTGGCCGCACCCAGCCGGCGATCGGCCGCAACGGGCGTGGTCATCTGAGTACCCCTCACAGCGCGATCCCCCTCGGCGCGGGCCGGCACACCCCCGGGTGCTCGGCCCGGCCGGGCAGGGTGGTGGCCTCGCCGCGGGGCCGCCGCGGCCCGGCCTGCCTTCTCACGGCGGCACGCCGACGCCGGGCGCGCCCGGCCGGGACACCCTGCGGGCGATCGGACGGTGGGACAGAACTGGGAGACTGCGCTGGCGACGGCCCGCGGACGGCGGGCAGCGAAGAGACGAGGAGCTCAGGTGGTCACACAGCACCGGGCCGGGCCGGCGATTCCGGCACCCGCCGATGTATGGATGCTGGTGCGGGAGCGGCCGGCGGTGCTGCGCCGGTCTACGCAGGAATTGGCCACGGCGCTCGCTGAGGCCTACGGCCCGCGTTTCGCGGTCTGGCACACCGACGAGCTGCTCTTCGGCGTCCGGGAGGGAAGGCTGACGCCGGGCACGCTGGGCGGTGCGGATCTGCCCGCGCCCGAAGTGGTGTGCGTACGCCAGGTGGCCGGCCCCATGCGCGAGGACCGCGAGGTGACCTTGCTGCGCCACCTCGAATGCATGGGCAGCACCCTCGTCAACGCAGCCGGGCCCAGCTGAAGTGCCGTAACAAGTTGTGGCAGTTACAGGAACTCGCCCTTGCCGGACTGCCCGTGCCCGACACCCTCTCCTACGCGACCGCCCCCATGGAAGGTGTCGTCCGCAGCCCCGGCCTGGTCGTGCCGAGTGTGGTGAAGTCCGTCAACGGCGCCAGGGGCGGGCAGGTCTTCCTCGCCGATGACCCGCACGTGCTGCGCGACCTGGCCGGCAGCCTCACCCGCGAGGCGCCGTTCCTCTTCCAGCAGTATGTGGCCCCCTCGCACGGCCGTACGCTGCGCGTCGTCGTGGTCGACGGCGAACCGGTGGGCGCCGCCCTGCACGTCTCCCGCAATGGTGCCCTGGCGTCCAACGTCGCCAAGGGCGGCGGTGCCGCCCTGTGCGCGGGCCGCTATCCGAAGGCAGAGCAACTGGCGGTGCACGCGGCCCGTGCCCTGGGCCTGGACGTCGCCGGGGTGGACCTGTTGTTCGCCGCCGAGGACACCTACATCATGTGTGAGGTCAACGCCGTGCCCGGCTGGCGCCCGGAGATGACCGCGGTCACCGCCGCCATCACAGCCTGCATCGCCGATCGCCTCTCCTCCCGCCGCTGCGCGGCAGCGACGCCGGCCGCAAAGGACCGTGCCACGGCCACCGCAACGGGCAGCGGCCCCGCCGGCGGCAGCTCGGCCGGTCTGCCGAGCAGGGACCACCCCACCGCGTGAAGCAGGCCGGCAGGCGTCCGACGAGCTGGCTGGCGGCGGGGATGGAGGCACGGCGCCGGCCGATGGTTCTGAGCCCCTGGCCAGGGGCAGGGAAGCGGGCCCGGCGCAGGGGAACGCGGGGATCTTCTGCACTCGATCGGGCGGTGCGGTTGCGCCATTCGGGTTACGCCCCGACAGGGCATCCGGGTAGGTGCCACGATCCCCCGGGGCCGGCCAGGTCCGCAACCGCCGCTGCCCGGACCACTGGCGCCGTCATCGCCCCGGCGGCATCGGCCGGCGCGGCGGAACTCCAGCCCGCGGCATCGGGCATGGTGCTCATCACTCTCAACCCGTCTCTGCGGTCGGCGGACGGTGAGACGCACACCAAGGAGGTCGGCGGCGGCTTCTGGACTCACGGCCGAGAGCTGACGACCGGCGGCAGGTCGCCCGCGCGGCAAGGAGCAAGAGTCCTGGTCGCCCTGGAGCACTCGGTCCTCACCGACGTCCGGCACATGGTGACCCCCGACGCCGGATACGCCGGCCTCGGCGGCCGGCGCTTCGTCGAACGCACCGGCCGCGCCGGGCGGACCCGGCGTCCGGTGAGCCGGCTGAAACCGACACCGCTACCGAGTGGCCCTCCCAGCAGCAGGAGCCTGACCAGCGGTTACGGGCACGGGACGGGGGGATTTTGGAATCAGGCGGGTACGACCGGCTCCTCCTCCAGGAGCATGCGGCGCTGGCAGATGAGGTAGCCGAGCTCGGCGCGGCTGCGGCTGCCCAGAACCTCGGCGACCTTCTTGATGTGGGCGGAGACCGTACGGGAGCTCATGCCGAGGCGAGCGGCGATCGCCTCGTCGGTGTGGCCGGTGACGACCATGCGGAGCACGGCGGCACGGACCGAGTCGGTCACCAGGTCCGGGCGGTGCTGTTCGGGGGCGATGGAGACCGGACGGGCGCGTGCCCAGGTGTGCTCGAAGACCTTGACGAGGAAGGCGACGGCGCCGGGGTGGCGGACGGCGAGCGCCGCGTTCTTGCGTTCGGGGATACCGGGGATGAAGGCCACCGAGCGGTCGCAGATGATGAGGCGCTCGAACACCTCGTCCACGGTGCGGACCTGGGCGCCTTCGGCCGTCACGCGCTCGATGTAGGCGAGCGTCGGCTGGTGGGAGCGGACGCTGTGCTGGTAGAGCGTCCGCTGTGCGACGCCGCGCCGCAGGATCGCCAGGTCGCGGGGCAGGGCCTCGGCGAGCAGGGCGGGGGAACGGCCGCCGCCCGGCTGTGCCGTGAGCAGTTCCTCCGTGCACGCCTCGACGACCAGCCGCAGGGACTGGCTGATCACGTCCGCGCCCCGCAGGGACTCGATGAGGACCCCGGTGTCGTGCTGCGCCCGGTGGTAGAGGCTCTGGGCGGCCACGAAGGACGAGCGCAGTGACGCCAGCGTATTCTCGTGGTGTGCGATCTCCCGTACGACGGAGCGGGAGAGTTCCGCCTCGGCGACTTTCGGGGGGATCGGGACGTACAGGCCGGTGACGCCCGGAACGGGGCGCAGCAGCCGGTAGGCGATGAGGCATTCGGGAACGTCCCCCGAGATCGTTCCGTCGTTGAGGGCTTCGCGGTAACGCTCCAGTCCTTGGGCACAGAAATACACGCCCGGTGTTCCTCCGTCGGCGCGCTTTCGACGGTCGCCCTTTTCCTCGTTGTCCTCTTCCTGGCACATATGTCCCGCCTTCGTGTTGGCGCGTTGCGTGTTCCCGACGCCTGTCGCCCTCGCCTCTCCGTCCGCACGTCAGCATCATTGATCACGTGCGGGGCGCGGTCGATCGGCCTCCTGCCAGGCCGAACGGCCCGGCAGGAGGCCGTGGACGATCATGACCGCCAGCCCGGCGGAACATTGCTAAACATGGAACTACTCACACTGGCGAGGTATCGAAGATGTACCAGACTGTCCGGTACGGCCGCGTCTGCACCGCCCTTGTCGTGGGAATCGCAGCCACGGACAACGACTCCGCCTGGGGCTGATTCCGGCCACCCAGACCGAATTCCGCCACGAGGACTTCTCTGTTCCGTGTCCCAGGGGATGCCCGGGGGGACTCGAGGTGCTTTTTCGTAGTTCTTTCGGAGAAACGATCGGTTTTCCCGAAAGCGTCTCGGCAGAAGTCACCGAGTAAATTTTTGCCGAGTAAATTTTACTGTGCACCGACCTCGGGAGGAAAAGAGGTATGTCCAGCGAGCGGTACGACGTCGTGATCGCCGGCGCGGGCCCCGCCGGGCTCCTCACGGCGGCCCTGGTGGCCGGCCGGGGACACCGGGTGCTCCTGCTGGAGAGGGACCTCTGCCCGGATGCCCCGCGGGGCGTGGTCGTCCGGGAGCGGTCCACCGCGGTCAATGTCGTCATCGAGGACGAGCGCGTGGCCGGGCTGCGCCACCTCCCGGAGGGAGAGCCGGCCCGCACCGTGCGGGCCCGCTGTGTCGTGGACGCCTCGGGCGGCGACAGCCTGCTGCGCCGTCATGTCGCCGGCGCGCGCGGCTCGTCCGGGCTGGCGGTGTACGCCTGCTTCAAGGCGGACACCGGCCGGGCGGAGGGCCCGCGGCGCTTCCCGTTCGGCGGCGGCTGGTTCTGGACCGCTCCGGCCGGCGGCGGGCTCACCCGGGTGGGTGCCGTGGTGGGGCCGGACCTGGCGGAGCGGGTGCGCACGGACCCCGAGGGCGCGCTGTCCGGCTTCGCCGAGGCGTGTCCGCCGGTCAGGGACCTCCTGGCCGGCGCCTCCCGGGTGCCCGGCGGCCCCGGCCGGATCCGGGTGCGCCCGCACTGGTCCTACGCCGACGACCGACTGTGGCGCCACGGGATGCTGCTCGTCGGCGACGCCGCGTGCGCGGTCGGGGCGCAGTCGCTGCCGTCCCACGGGACGCACCTGGCGGGCCGCGGCGCCGGACTGGCGGCCCGCGCCCTCGACGGGTTCCTGCGCGCAAGGGCGGACGAGGCGGAAGCCTTCGCGGAGTTCGAACGGCGCTACCGCCAGGCGTACGACAGCGTCCTGCGCGACGGGGTCCTTCACGGCGGCGGACCGTTCGCACCGCCGCCCGGGCTGTGCGCCGGTGCGGCGCGGGCCGGCGTCAGTCGGTGACGAGGTTGTCCGGGGCGGACCGGGCGAGTTCGACGAGCTTGCCGAGTGCCTGCGACAGAACCTCCGGCTGCGGGGAGGCCAGGCCCATGCGTACGGCGTCGGGTGCCTGACCGCCGCCGACGGTGAACGCGGCGGCGGGCACCACCCCGATGCCGAGCCGCGCCGCCGCGGCGACGAACGTGTCCGCCCGCCACGGGCGGGGCAGTTGCCACCAGCAGTGATAGGAGCGCGGATGGCTCCGCACCGCGAAACCGGCGAGGTACCGGGCCGCGATCTCCTGACGTACCGCCGCTTCCCGCTGCTTGGCGGCCACCAGCTTCGTCACGGTGCCGTCCTGCTGCCAGCGGTGGGCGGCCTCCAGCGCGAACCGCATGGGGGACCAGCCGCCCGAGCGGAGGCAGACCGCGATCTCGCTCGCCAGGGCAGGCGGCGCCACCGCGAAGCCGAGGGTCAGACCGGGCGCGATGCGCTTGGACAGGCTGTCGATCAGCACGGTGTGCTCGGGCGCGTAGGCCGCGAGCGGCGGCAGTTCGTCGCGCAGGAACGCCCAGACGGCGTCCTCCACCGCGGGGATCTGCAGGCGCACCAGGACCTCCGCGAGCTGCTCGACGCGCCGTGGGGGCATCGTGAGCGAGAGCGGGTTGTGCAGCCTCGGCTGGACGTAGACGGCGTGCAGCGGGGCCGCGGCGTGGGCCTGCGCCACGGCCTCCGGGATCAGCCCGTCGTCGTCCATGGCCAGCGGGACGAGGGTGATGGCGAGCCGGGCGGCCACGGCCTTGACGACGGGGTACGTCAGCTCCTCGACGCCGAGGCGGCCGCCGGGCGGCACCAGGGCGGTGATGACGGCCGAGATGGCCTGGCGGCCGTTGCCCGCGAAGAGGACCCGCGCGGGGTCGGGGCGCCAGCCACCGCAGGCGAGGGTGTCGGCGGCGGACTCCTGGACGGCCGGCAGGCCCGACGCGCCGACCGGCAGCAGGGCGTACCCGAGGGCGTCGGGGCGCAGCAGCCCGCCGAGCCCCTCGGCGAGGAGCGCGCTCTGCCCGGGTACGGCCGGGTAGTTCAGCTCCAGGTCGACCCGGCCGGCCGCCGGTTCGGTGAGCGCGGGCAGGGCGGCACCGGACGTCGCGGACACCGCGCGGACGAATGTGCCGCGTCCCACCTCCCCCACGGTCAGGCCGCGGCGGCCCAGCTCCTGGTACACGCGGGTGGCCGTGGAGTTGGCGATGCCCTGCTGCCGTGCGAACTCGCGCTGCGGGGGAAGGCGGTCGCCGGGCCGGAGCACGCCGGAGCGGATCTCCTCGGCCACCGCGTCGGCGACGCTCTGATAGTCCTTCACTCCGCGTGCTCCCCTCGTCCTGTCCGGGCCGCCTCCATCCAACCACAGCATTGCACTCGGTGCAATAGTCCAGTTGCAGGGAGCTATTGCCCTGCCATATGCTCCGGACATTGCTCCGAGGCTGGGAAGGGAGGCCTGGGCTCAGTGAAGACGACGACCCGAACCCCGTCACCGCTCGGCCGCGCTCCCGCGCCACTGCCCGACTGCCGCCACTGCGGATTCCGATCCCGCCTGATCCGTCACGACACCATCGCCGACACCCTGCGCGAGTACGCCGCCGCCTGGCAGGACGTGCTCCGTGACCCCGGGCTCGGCGGCCGGCGCACGGGCGTGTGCTCCTGGACGCCCCTGGAGTGCGGCTGCCACGTCCGGGACATGTGCCTGCTGTTCCACACCCGGCTCGATGCAATCCTGGGTCAATCCGGGATTGCATCGACCTCGGGCCTCGGTATGACGTCCGGAGCATCTGCGGATTGCCCCGACAGTGCCCCGCGCTACCGGGACGAGGAGCCCCGGCAGGTGGCGGAGGAGCTGGGGCGGGCCGCCGACGCCCTGGCCCGCCGCCTGGCCCGGCTGGCCACCGACGACTGGCAGCGCGACGACCCGCGCCTGGGCGATCCGCGGCTCACCGTCGACTTCTTCACCCGCCATCTCCTGCACGACATCGTCCACGACCTCGCCGAGGCCGGGCACGACGCCGGCGCCGACACGGCGCACACGGAGGACGGCGTCCCAACACACCTACGAATGAGGGGTTTTCATGGTTGAACTGAGCGGAATCCTCGGCGTCTCGGTGGTGGCACTCGGCATGGTGCTCACCCCCGGCCCCAACATGATCTATCTCGTCTCCCGCAGCATCACCCAGGGCCGGCGCGCCGGGATCATCTCCCTCGGCGGTGTGGCACTCGGCTTCATGATGTACCTGCTCGCCGCGAACCTGGGCCTGTCGGTCGTCTTCCTCGCCGTGCCCGAGCTGTACGTCGCGGTCAAGCTGGCGGGCGCCGCCTACCTCGCCTACCTGGCCTGGAACGCCCTGAAGCCGGGCGGCATCTCCGTCTTCGACCCGCAGGACGTGCCCCACGACTCGCCGCGCAAGCTGTTCACCATGGGCCTGATGACGAACCTGCTCAACCCGAAGATCGCCATCATGTACCTCTCCCTCATCCCCCAGTTCATCGACCTGGGCAAGGGCCACGTCCTGCTCCAGGGCATCATCCTCGGTTCGTTCCAGATCGTGGTCAGCATCGCCGTCAACCTGACCATCGTCCTCGCCGCCGGCACGATCGCCGTCTTCCTCTCCCGCCGCCCCTCCTGGCTGAAGGTACAGCGCTACATGATGGGCACGGTGCTCGGCGCCCTCGCCGTCTCCCTGGCCATCGACACCTCGGGCCCGGCCATCACCAGTTGACGGACACCGGCGCACAACGCCGAGGGGGGACACCCGAGTCGGTGTCCCCCCTCGGCGTTGTGCGCCGTCAGGAGTGATCGCGGGCTGCGGTGAGGTGTTCCGCGTGTTCCTGGAGCGAGCGGACGCCCACGTCGCCGTGGTTGAGGGCGTCGATGCCCTGGACGGCCGCGGC
>NZ_JBVJMF010000034.1:26014-60630 GCF_055584345.1 Streptomyces sp. NPDC104106 | reverse complement strand
CGGCTTCGACCACCGCGGTGTCGCGCAGGTCGGCGGACGCCATCTCGGCTGCCTCCTGCAGTGCCCGGGCGGCCCGGCCGGCGCAGCGCGTGACAGACGCCTTGCGCCACCTGGACCGGGACATCAGAACGACCCCGACGCCGAGCAGGGTGAGGATCACGGCCCACAGGGGACGACGCTCGACGGCGTCGGCCGCGGTGCGCACCAAGAACGCCAGGACGCAGAAGATGATCGCCAGCAGCGCGAAGAACAGAGCGGTGGCGCGCAGATCGAACCGCCGTTCTCGGTGTACACGGCGAACAGGGCGCGTCGGTGTGACCATGCGGCTTCCTCCCGGGCAGCGAGTCAAGATCAGTGATCTACGCATGCCCAACATCGAGGAATCCGCAGCCGTGCAGGGCGGCGCCATGCCGAATGACCCACGCGGGACGCTCACTTCCGGGCCTCTGTATACGGCCCCCACCCCTGGGCCTCTCACCGGACAGATCACTCGGATACGGGCGTCGCGCCGGCATGCTTCCGGCGTATTGCCGCTCGCATCACTTCCGAGCGGAGAGGAGTCGGCGGCGTGTCCGACTGGAAGCGGATCAGCGGCGGCCTGACGCGCATCGCGGGTCGGGTCGAGGAGCAACGTGTGGGGCGTCAACTCCAACGGAAACGTCTTCCGCTACACCGGCGACCTTGGCCCAAAAGCGCGCCTGCGGCGTGCTGGTCTGACTCTGTCGGGGATCTTGGAGCTTCCCGGTGCGGCAGCGTGGTCAACGGGCATGCTCGGTAGTTCCGCCGACCGACACAGCTGTCGAGGTGCCCGTTGTCCCTTCGCCCCCGTTCCGGTGAGCAAGTCCCGCCTCTGACAGCGCAGGCTGCGCGGGCGAGCGACCCGGCTGGTACGACGGCGACATGGGTGCGTGACCGGCTGGATGGGCCGTGGTGCGACGAGGACTTCGCCGGCTGGTACCCGCGGGATGGGCGGGCGGGTCTCTCGCCTGCTTCAACTGGCCACCGTCTGCGTGCTGCGGTTCCTGCTCGGCCTGTCGGACCGGCAGGCCGCCAAGGCGGTCCGCTGCCGCATCGACTTCAAGTACGCGATGGTGCGCCGCGAGGCGCCGCTATTTCCGGGCGGGGGTGAAAGACCCCCGCCGCTGGCCTGCCGCAGCAGGCCGGCGAAGCTGAGGGCAGCCTAACCGCGGAGACGCGCGGGAGGGTGGCAAGCAGCCCTGACAGCGACGGGACGTACTGGTACTGCCAGACAGTACGGGCCCGGCAAGCGAGATGAGAAGCCGTACGAGAGGAACCAGTGCCCGAAGCCTCGTATGGCACGGCCGCCGGGCCGCCCGATGGCTCACAACCACTGGTGGATCGCCGCGACGTGAACCGTCGCCTCGTACCGAACCGCGAGCTCGTCGAATCGGGTGGCCACTGCCCGGTGCTGCTTGAGACGGCTGATCCCGCACTCGACCGCATGGCGCTCGCGATAGTCGATCACACGGTCTGCCAGGGCCCGTACTCAGGCGGCAGGTCACGCCAAGGAACACCCGTCCGCACCCGCCAACGCACACCATCCACCAGCCGTCGCCGCCCCGGCCACCTGCGACTCCCACCCGCCGCAGGCAGCAACGACTCCAGCACTGACCACTGCTCATCAGCAAGATCCCCCCGCCCCACACGGTGATCATCACGGCGCGAGGCATGGAACGGAACCCGGACGTAAAAACGGCCTAGGTTCTGGGACTCGCCGACCTCCGAGAATGCCTGGCGGACCTCATCGCCGTCGTTGTCATCGGCGGCCTTCTCCTGGAGGCCGCCGAGCATGGCCCCAACCATGGTCGCAACCGTGTCACGGGCGCCGGCGACGTCGGTGCCGAGCAGGGCAGCGATCTCGGTCAGTTTGTCGTCGCCGAGTTCGGCGAGCACATTGTCCTGGTACGAGGGTTCCGTCATGTCCGATCCAACGAGCGGCCCCGATAGACGTGCCGGGACGAAATGCCAGACGAGGGACTTCTTAGCGTTCCTGGCTCGAGGTGGCCCGCGCGATTCGCGAGCACACCGAAGCCAGCCGGTAAGCCGGCTCAGACGGCGGGGGTTTGCTCCTCGTCGGCGCGGCCGCCGGCTCCGAGGGTTCGCCGCGGGGCCGGGGTCGTCGCCGGGCGGGTCCCGAGCACGCCCCGGGTCCGCAGCTCGTCCAGGTCGGGGAGACGGACTCCGGGGAGGGCGTCGAGTAGGTCGGCCTGGGCGGCGCGGTGTCGCGACGGAGCCTGGCCAGGTGTCTTGTTATCGCTTGTCGCCCGTGCGAGGCGGGGGTGCGGCGTGGCGCTGCCGAGCGATGCATGTTGCAATGAATTGGTCCATGGAGGGCAACACATTGATGCGGGGTGTGGTGTGGCTGATCCGGCGGCGGCGGTGACGCGTGCGGTTGCGCGAGGGGTGCGCGCTGCGCGGGTGGCCCAGGGGTGGTCCCTGGAGACTCTGGCCGCTCGCTCCGGGGTCAGCAAGGGCATGCTCGTGCACATCGAGCAGGGCCGTACGAACCCGAGTATCGGCACGCTGTGCAGGCTGACGGATGCCTTGGGGACGACCCTGTCCCGGCTGGTCGAGACCTCAGAGCTGCCGCTGGCCCGTGTAGTGCGGGCCGGGGAGGGGGCGTGTCTGTGGCGGAGTGAGCACAGTCCCGGGCGGGGTGTGCTGCTGGTGGGATCCGAGCCGCCCTCGTCCTTGGAGATGTGGGACTGGACGATGTACGAGGGCGACAGCTACGGAGGCGAGTCGCACATCCCCGGTACCCGGGAGACGGTGAGTGTGCTGCGCGGTTCCCTGGAGATCCAAGTGGCTGGCGATTCCATCGTGCTGCACCGGGGAGACTCGGCAGTCTTCGCCGCCGACCGTACGCACACCTACCGGCACACCGGAAAGAGCGAGCTTCATTTCGTCCTCGCCGTCGCCCAGCCCCACGTCGCCGCCCGGGCCCCGCTTGCCGACGGCTCCGTGTAAGCCCTGCCCGATTCCCGCCGGATGAGCACGGGCCGTGGCCTGGTCACGGCCCTTTTCCGCGCGCCCGCGCGCTCTGCCGAAGGAGAAGAAACCGCCGTGAAGCACGTGCAGAAAGTCCTCCTCGTCAATGCCGGCACCGACGGAGACGTGTCCTCGATCGCCAACGACGGCACGTTCCCGGCCCTGGGCGTGGTCTCACTCGCCACGGTCCTGCTGCGCGACCACCCGTATCTGGACGTGATCGCACTCGACGGCCAGATCACCTCGATGCCGGAGATCGAACAGCTCATCCGGGACTTCGAACCGGACGTCCTGGGACTGAGCGCCCTGGGCACCTCGTATGTGAACACGCTTCGCTTAGCCGAGGCCGGGAAGAACGCCGGGGCCGTGACCATCCTGGGCAACGACCAGGCGGCGGCCATGGCCCGGCAGATCCTGGCCCACCGCGAGAGCGTGGACTACGTGTGCGCCGCGGACGTCGGCGAGTTCGCCCTGTCCGCCTTCATCGACGCCCTGGACGGCAAGCGACCCATCCCCTCCGTGCCCGAACTGCTGCACCGCGCCGATGAGGGCATCGCTCACAACCGCCTGCCGGAAATCCCCGCCCCGCTCATCGGTATAGGCGGCGGAGCCCTGGTCAGCAACGTCCTGGACGCCATCCCGATACCCGACCGCTCCCTGATGCCCGCGGCCAACTGGGAACGCTACCGGCAGAACTACCTGGCCCGGTACGGAAGCCTGCACGACGACGAGGACGTCACCGGCGTCACCACCATCAACCGGGCCCGCGGCTGCGCACGCGTCAACCACCCCTGCCACTTCTGCGGCATCGCCGACCTCAGCCTGCGCTTCTCCTCCCCCGAAGTCTTCTGGCACGACGTCCGCGCCGCACAGCAGCAGGTCGCGGCCACCATCTTCTACGAGGCGTTCGACAGCATGAGCAGTTCCCCGCGCTGGGTGGAACGGCTGGTGGAGACCCGGCCCAAGGACATCGGCGACCCGAAGTTCTTCGTCTACACCCAGGCCGCCGAGACCACCGAGCGCATCGTCGACCTGTACCTGCGCCTGGGCGTGTACCGGGTCAACATGGGCCTGGAATCCGGCGACACCCGCATGCTCAAGCTGCTCAAGGGCCCGCGCGACAGCCTGGAGAACAACCAGCGCGCCTGCACCCTGTTCAAGGAAGCCGGCCTGCCCATCTACGGCTCACTCGTCCTCGGCGGCCCCGGCGAGAACCACGAGAGCCTGGACAACACCATCACCTTCGCCCGCTGGCTGATCGACAACGAGATGATGGCCGCGCTCGAAGCCCAGCCCCTCTACCCCGACTTCGGCGCCCTGACCGGCCGCTGGATGATGAACCCCGACCTCGCACGAGCCGCGGCGAAGGACAAGGGCTTCGAGATCCTCGACGACAAGCTCCTCGACTCCATGCCCGACAAATACGGCCGCACCGACATCATCGACTTCGACGAGATCTCCATGGACTGGTGCAAGATCTTCAGCCATGTCGGCTGGGACGAACTCGTCGAGGCCACCCGCACCATCCGCAGCTACGCCGACCAGCACGGCACCGTCTCCGGATCCGCCCGCATCTCCGACAGCCAACTCGCCTGACAACCTCCCTCCCCCCCCCCCGGCCGGTGCCCGCCACCACGACCGAGGAGCCGATGTGCTCACCCTCCTGCTCGCCACCGCCCTCTCCTGCGCCCTGGTGGTCCTCACCCCCGGGCCCGGCGTGCTCACCGTGCTGCACATCGGCACCGGCAGCGGGCGCCGCCCGGCCGCCCACTTCCTCCTCGGCCACCTGGCCGGCGACCTCATGTGGGCCCTGCTCGCCCTGATCGCCCTGCGCTGGGTGCAGCTCCTGTCCCCGGCGGTCTTCACCGTCCTGACCGTCGCCAGCGCCCTGTACCTGGTCTACCTCGGCATCCGGGCGCTGGCGGCGGCCTCCGCACCCGACAGCGGTGCCTCTGCCTACGCGCGCCGTCCCCTCGCCCATGGCGCCGTGTTCGGCTTGACCAACCCCAAGAGCTACCCCGTCACCCTGGCCATCTTCACGGCCGTCATCGCCGGGAACATCGACCTGCTCACCGCCGCTACTGTGCCCCTGTTCCTCCTCGCCAGCGCCCTGGGCTGCATCACAGCCGACGCCCTGCTGGTCTGGGTCGTCGGTCTGCACGCCGTCCGCAAGCTCTACACCCGCGCAGCACCTTGGATCACCCGAGGCGTCGCCTTCCTCTTCTTCGGTTTCGCCGCCTACTCACTCCTCCATCTCAGGTAGCCCCGGCTACGGCCTGCGGACGCCATCCGGGACTGATGTCACGTCCGGCGACGTGCGGCGGGCCCACGCTCGGCGACATGCCGCGTGCATACACCGGCCCAGGTGACGGCGCTCGTCGACGAGCATCCCCGCCTGGGAGTCGAGTGCGTCCTGCGGGAACTGCACATCGCCTCCTCCACCTACTACCGCTGGCGCCGCGCGGAAAAGGAGCTGTGCGAACGACGGCGCCGCGACGTCGAGCTGACCGAGAGGATCAAGGAGATCCACGCGGAGTCCGGCGGCAATTACGGCTCGCCGCGCGTGCACGCCGTCCTCAAACGCGAGGGCACGCGCGTGGGCCGCAAGCGGGTCGAGCGGCTGATGCACGAGGCCTGAACGACTTGAGGGCAGCCGGCACCGGTACCGGCAAGGGAAGATCCCGTTCCCCAGCCAGGGACTTGGTGTCCTTCTCCACAACGTACCGATTTCCCATCATGGTCCGCGTGTTGGCTACGATGATCGTGGCGGCCTTGCGCGCAGGCGGCCCGCGGCCGTGGCCGCCACCGGGACCGCTGCCGGAAACCGGCCATGCAGTCCGGCGAGCTGACCGCGGCGACCCATGCCGTCACCGCCGCCGCTTCGAAGCCCCCGATGAGCCGTCAGGGCGCCGACGTGAGCCTGACTCCCGCCCCGGCGCCTGCCGCCCCGCCTCCGCCGCCAGCCGCCACCGCATGACGGGTGCCGGCGGCGACGCCGGGCGATATCGGCTCCACCGACCTCCCCCAGCAACCGAGGCGTCGGCCCGTGCCCGCCGCCCGGCCTGATCGGCTCCTGCGGCGCGGCCGTCTCCATGCCGAGTCCCTTCCGGCGCGCGACCGACCGCGACGGCACGTCGTCGCCACCACGATGGACACCTACAGCGAGGCGTCCGCCTCGCCGGGGCGGACGGCGTCGGAGCGCAGGCCGGCGGCCGGGCGGTCGCCGCGCGTCGTCAGCAGTCCGAGCAGCGCGACGATGACGATCGTCGCGCCGAGGCTGATCCATCCGGTCCCCAAGTTCAGGCCGTCATGACGCGACTGGGACAGCCAGTCGGTGATCGAGGCGCCGAGCGGGCGGGTGATGATGTAGGCGGACCAGAACGCGGCGACGGTCCCCAGACCCGCCCAGCGGTGCGCGGCGGCCGGGACGGCAATCGCGATGGCGAACAACACGATCGAACCCAGGTACCCCAGGTGCAGCAAGTCGGCTGTCAGATCGCCGGCGACGGTGCCGAGCACGAAGGTGGTCATCACCATCGTCCAGTAGAAGCGTTCCCGGCGCGGAGTGGTGATGCTGTGCACATCCAGGGTCTTCTCCTTCGCATGCCACCAGACGAAGACCACGGCCAGCACTATCAAGCACCCCGCGGTCGTCACCAGGTACGGAAGACCGACCAGGTAGGTGAGAGCGTCGGCGACCATGGTGCCGAAGATGGCCACCATGGTCACGGCCGACCAGTAGATCCAGATGCGGTAGCGGTCGGTGCGGAATTGGGCGATCAGCGCCACCGTGAACGCGATCGCGCCGCTGCCCAGGGCGAGTCCCGGGTTCAAGTGGCTAACCAGGAAGTCCGAGAAAGTCTCGCCCATCCCGGTGGTGAGGATCTTGACGACCCAGAACAGGGCCGTGATTTCCGGGACCTTGACGGCGAGCCGTCCCGCGGACGCGGCGGCAGATGTCCGAGCGCCGGGCGCTGCAATACGCATGATGATCCGTTCTCTCTGCACAGTCGCTGGTAGGAAGGGCACACAGCGAGCGGTGACGTCCACAGGGGGACGATGGTGTGGCCTGGCCGATAACGAAGACGCGCTCGGCCGTGCGGTGGCGGAGCACGTCTGTCGGCCGTCGGGCAACGGACGTGATCCGCTGGAAGGCGCCCCGCGGCCGCGGGATCCTTCGGTGTTCGGCTGGGTGATCGCCCGTCAGGAGACTTTCGTCCACGCGGATCGAGCGCGGGACCCGCCCGAGCGCCTCGCGTCCGGACCACCGATGCCGTTCGGGTCCGGCCAGTGCCGGTCCATCCTCGTCAGCGCGGTCTGGGCCGGGGAGCCGGGGATGGATCCGCTGTTCTGGAACGATCCGTGGAACTCCACTCCCACGTCGAAGGCGCCCAGCCGGTACAGGAGCGCAGCCATGATCCAATCCCTTTCAGATAGTGGAAGTGACAACAGCGATCCTCACCGGCCCACTTGACGGCCGGCCCGCGCTGCGCTTGACGGTTGCCTGACGGTCCGTCGCGCCCTTCGTGTGCGGCACCGCCCCGACGTCACGAACGCTCCGGCCCCCTGGGACCGGCGCGATCCCGGCGTCCGACGGGGAAGCGCGTGGATCACCCCCGGAGTCCGGCACCGGTCCTCGAAAGAACCCGCGCCGCGCCCGGCATGAGCGCGGCGACAGGACGGAGCGTCGTAGATCCGCGAGCGGTCCGGCGCGAAGTCCAGGGCGGAGTCGACGAGCCGACGACCGGTCCTTCCGGTCGCGCCGACCACCGTGGTGCGGTCCCGGCCCAACTCGTGACTGAACAACTGTTGGCGAGATGAGTAAACAGGTGTAGGTTATCGCTGTCAAGGCGGCGAGACCTGCGGGTTGAGCAGCCGTGTTGAGAAGTTCGCGCAGGTCGGTTGCTGATGTCCGTACCGTGGATCGGCGAGCAGGTCCGGTTCCCGCGATCCGCCGGGGTCGACCCCGATCCCGCGTCCGCCCCCGCCTACGATCCGTCAACTGCGCGGCACGCCATTCGACGGGATCGGCGAGCTGCGCCAGCGCTTCGTCGCCGAGGCGACCAAGGAGGTCTCCTGATGGCCCTGCACCGACTCAGCTCGGTCACGATCGGCGTCCCCGACGTGGACGCCACGACCCGGTACTACGAGGAGTTCGGGCTGACCCGCAAGGACGACGGCTGGCTCTCCACCGCCGACGGAGGCCGCCAGCTCCGCCTCGTCGCCTCACGCGCCCGCCGGCTCGTGGCGCTGTCGATCGGCGCGGAGAACCCCGATGACATCGGCGCGATCGAGTCCCGGCTGCGCCGGCTCGACCTGACGGCGGACGCCTCGGACACGCGCGTCGCCGCCGTCGAGCCGATCACCGGCGTACAGGTCGAGGTGACGGTCACCCCGCGCATCGAGCAACCGGAGGCGCCGGCGACGGCGTACAACGGGCCGGGCCGCACGGACCGCGGCACCGGCCGCGCCCCGGGGATCCTGCGCGAGGGCAGGGTCCGGCCGCGCAAGCTCGGACACGTCGTCATAGGCTCGACGGACCAGGAGGCCAGCCAGCGCTTCTTCGCCGAGGGCATCGGCCTGAAGATCAGCGACGAGGTACCCGGGCTCTCCTCGTTCATGCGCTGCTCGACCGAGCACCACAACATCCTGGTGTCAAGCGGGCCCGTCAACTTCGTCCACCACACCTCGTGGCAGGTCGACGACGTCGACGAGATCGGCCGCGGCGCCACGGCGATGCTGCGGGAGCACCCCGAGCGCCACATCTGGGGTCTGGGGCGCCACCACGTCGGCTCGAACTTCTTCTGGTACCTCAAGGACCCGGCCGGCAACTTCTCCGAGTACTACTCCGACATGGACTGCGTCGTCGACGACGCGCTGTGGAAGCCCGAGGTCTGGGAGGCCGCCAAGAGCCTCTTCAGCTGGGGCCCGCCCCCTCCCCCCTCTTTCCTGCAGCCCGAGGACCTCGCCGCGCTGATGGCCGGCGCCCACTCGGCCCGCTGACGTTCACCCACCTGGCTTTGTTCACGTTCAGCGGCTCTGGCTCATCTTCTGGATGCTGTTGGTGATCTCTAGGTGGGGAGCCTTCGGCAGAGCTGCTGGAAGTGGCTGGGTGGTCGAGGCGGCGATGCTGGTGTAATGCCTGGTGGTCAGTGTTCGCTGATGCGGATGATGTTGGCCCCGGCAGCGGTGAGCACGTGCTGGACGTGCGTTTTCGCCAGGCCGCGGTAGCGGCAGTGCCGCAGGCCGTGCGCGTGGACCGTTTCGAAGACGGTGGCCTCGCAGCCCGCGCGGATGGCATAGCGCCGCCGCCAGTTGCTGCTCTTCTGTGATATCCGCTGCTTCGACCGGAGATCGCGCGGCGACCCGGGACGGATGCGTCTGACGCCGCCGATCCGCGCCGCATTCGCTGATCGCGGCCGCGCTCGGGTGCGTCGACGCCGCTCTCGCAACGTGGGCCGCTGATTCCGCGATTACGCCGGAAAGCATTCTCGAGCGCCCACCGTCGCATACACCCCGGGCGACCCATCGGCTTCGGTGCCGAGGACTGCAAGGGCCGCAACATCGTGGAGACGAGCACGCCGCAGTGCAGCGGATATCCACTGATGGACGCGCCGCCAGGCGGGGGTTGATGGTCAGTCCCGCGGCGCGCTACCGGTGCACTGCGCGTTGAGTCGGACGGTGACGGTCGTGCCGACGCCCACGGCGGACTCCACGGAGACCTGACCGTGATGGGCATGGATGATCGCCTCCACGATGGCCAGGCCCAGGCCGGAACCGCCGTAGGCGCGGCTGCGGCTGGCCTCGGCACGCCAGAAGCGCTCAAAGACGCGCGGCAGGTCCTGGGGTGCGATGCCGGGGCCGTCGTCGGCCACCTCGACCTGGACGCGTCCGGGGGTGGTGGTGACGGCGACCTGCACGGCGGTCTGTGCCGGGGTGTGCTGGACAGCGTTGCCGACGAGGTTGCGCAGCACCTGCTGAAGGCGGGCGGTATCGCCGGTCACCTGGGCGGGTCCACCGGCGGTCAGCGTGATGCTGCGGTCGGGGTAGATGACCTGGGCGTCCTCCACCACACTGGCGGCCAGCGCGGTCAGATCGAGAGGGTCCTGCTCGATGGGCCTGCCGGCGTCGAGGCGGGCGAGCAGCGAGAGGTCCTCGACCAGCAACCGCATGCGGCCGACCTCGTTCTCGATGTGGCCGAGGGCGGTCTCCAGACGCGGCCCGGTGAGTCCGCCCTGGCGGTGCAGGTCGAGCCAGCCGGAGATGGTGGACAGCGGAGTGCGCAGTTCGTGCGAGGTGTCCGCGGCCAGCGAGCGGACGGTGGCCTCAGCGCGGGCCTGCGCGTCGAAGGCCCGGTTGACAGCTTCGGCCAACTGGTCGGTCTCGCTGCCGTTTCCGCGAGTGGGAAGGCGTTCGGTCAGGTGTCCTTCGGCGATGGCGTCGGCGCTGTCGGCCATCTTGGCCAGCGGCCGCATGCCCACCCGCAGCACTAGGACGGCGAGGGCGAGCAGCAGGACCAGAGCGCCGGCGACGATGGCCAGTTGGCGGGCGATCAGGGCGTCGGTGGTGGAGTCGTCGACGGAGGTGTCGATGGCCAGGATGAACGCGGCCGGCTTCACTGGTTCGCCCGCCTTCTCCAGGGTGATGCCGGGACTGGGGATGCGGATGGCGCTGAGGTCGTCCAGGCCCTCGACGTTGTCGTAAGCGACGACGCGGCCCACGGGGACGGCGGCGGTGACGCGTACCAGCGCTTGTGGGGCGAGGTCGGCCGCTCCGGTGGACAGCAGGATCCGGTCGTGCCCGTCGACGGCGACGCTGCCCAGCGGCGGGCCCACCAGAGCGGAGAGCTGGTCGCCGTTGGCGACCTGGGGGCCCTGCGCGATGACGGCACGCATACGGGCGGCGGTGTCCTGCAGGGTGCGGGCGTAGCGTTTGTGGAGGAAGTCCTCCAGCAGCAGCGCGCTGGTCACCGAGCTGGCCGTCAGCCCGGCCACGAGCAGGATGGCGAGTCCGGCCAGGATGCGCAGTCGGACGCTGGCGCGGGACAAGTGCAGGCGACCGTGGAGACCGGCGAGGTTCATCGGGCGGCCTGCTGTCGGAGGGTGTAGCCGACGCCGCGCACGGTGTGCAGCAGCGGGGTGCGGCCGTGGTCGATCTTGCGACGGAGATTGGAGACGAAGCGTTCGACGACGACCGAGTCGCCGCCGAAGTCGTACTGCCAGACGGCTTCGAGGATCTGCGATCGGGACAGCACCTGGTCCTGGTGGGACATGAGGTGGTGCAGGAGCCGGTACTCGGTGGGCGACAGGTCGATGACGTCGCCGCCGCGGCGCACCTCGTGGCGCAGGTCGTCGATCTCCAGGTCGGCGCAGCACAGTGTCGACTCCTCCGCGGTGGGCGGGCCGCCTCGGGCCCGGCGGAGCAGGGCCTGGAGGCGGGCGCCGACCTCGACGACGCTGAACGGCTTGGTGACGTAGTCGTCGCCGCCCAGGCGCAGGCCGCGAACCCGGTCCTCCACCGCGTCACGTGCGGTGAGGAACAGCACGGGGACCGTGATGCCCTGTTCCCGCAGAAGCTGAAGGATCTCGAAGCCGTCCGCCCCGGGGAGCATGACGTCCAGGACGATGACGTCGGGCGAGCGGCGGGCGACCTGGGCCAGCGCCTCGGTCAGGTCGCCCGCCACGTCCACGGTGAATCCGGCGAAAGTGAGCGCGGAGATCAGCAACTGTCGGATACCAGGGTCGTCGTCGATGACCAGGACGCTGTCGGGGCCTTGGCCGGCGTTGGCGGGGACATCCCTGACACTCATCTGCGCTCCTTGAGTTGGGACGGCGGCCTCCCGCTCCCCAAATATCGGCGGAATTGTTCACCGTGCCACGGACTCGCTCTCCCGATGGGGCCCGTCGAGGGCTGTCGCGGGCACCTGGTCGAGCTTGACGTTGTCGCCTTCGACGTCCAGGTGCGGCAGGATGCGGTCCAGGCGGCGCGGGATCCGCCAGGCGCGGTCGCCGAGCAGAGCGAGGACCGCGGGCACGAGGGTCATCCGGACCAGGAACGCGTCGCCCAGGACACCGAAAGCGAGTGCGAAGGCGATCGGCATGACGTCGGGGTCCTCGCCGAACAAGAAGGCGACGAAGACCGTGATCATGATCAGGGCGGCGGAGGTGACCACCCGTGAGGCGCTGCCTGCTCCGACGGCGATCGCGCGGAGGGCGTCCTTGCGATGGCCGTAGTCCTCCCGCATCCGGACAACGCTCCCCGATCGTCGACGAGAACGCGCCCTTCGCATCCTCACCCACCGACGCACCCTCGGGGCTTCCGGGGCAGCACACTGGATGGATGGCCACCGCCGCGACGACCCCGAGGTCCCTGGGCACAGAACCCGGCGTACAGCCCGCCTCGTCCACCGGCGGCCGTGGTCATGGCGGGGCGACTGCTGCCGCCCTCAGCGCCTGGTGCCTGCACCCAGCCTCGCCGTCGACACACTCCTAATGATCAAGGAATGTTGCGACAAGCCTTAGCCTCGATTGTTCATGAGCCGTCGTCGGGTCGCTGACGACTCCGTCCTTGTGTGGTGCGGATGTTCCGAGGCCGGGGCAGGCTGAGGGCTTCGCCGGCCGTGTACTCCTCGACCGCGATGACCCTTATGCCCGTCGTCCGCCGTCGACCGACAGCGCGATCCCGGTGATGTAGGACGCGGCGTCCGAGCAGAGCCAGACTGCGGCTGCGGCGGCCTCTTCCGATGTGGCCATCCGGCCCAGTGGGGTGATCGCCTCCTGCATCGCGATCAAGTCGGTGCCGGCCGCCACCCTTTCGAAGCCGGGTGTACGGGTCGGGCCGGGGCAGACGGCGTTGACGCGGATGTTGTGCGGCGCGTAGTCCACGGCGGCGACCTTGGTGAGCCCGACGATGCCGTGCTTGGCTGCCACGTAGGCGGGGGCGGTCGGGATCGCGTACAGGCCGCCGTTGGAGGCGACGTTGACGATCGCGCCGCCGCCGCGGCTGCGCAGGGCGGGCAGCTCGTACTTCATGCAGAGGAAGGTCCCGCCCAGGTTGACGTGGGTCACGCGCTCGAACTCCTCCAGACTCATTTGGTCGAGCTGTCGGTGGTGCGAGTCGAGGCCCGCGTTGTTCACGGCGAAGTCGAGGCCGCCGTACGTCTCGACCGTGCGTTCGACGGCCGTCCGCACCGCGTCCTCGTCGGCGATGTCGACGCTGAGCGCCAGTGCCTCTCCGCCGTCCTTCCTGATCATTTCGGTGGTCTCGACGGCCGTTGCCTCGTTGATGTCGGTGACGGTGACGGTGGCGCCCTGCCGGGCCAGCTCGATCGCCGTCGCGCGGCCGATTCCGCTACCAGCACCCGTCACGAGTCCGATTTTTCCTGAGAAGTTGCTCATGATGACCTTCCGATGCAGTTACTCGCACCAGGCGATGTCTGATTCGCCCAAGTGACCTTGTTCGGGGTACCGCGGCGGCCGGTGCTCGTTGACCTCGGCGTGCCGGACGAGGGGTAGCCCGCTCTCACGCGTCGGTGCCGGGCACGGCCGTCTACACAACCGCGATCGCGGTTGCCGATGGTGGTTCGCTCCCGCCCTGGGGACAACGGGGTCGGCGCGTCAGCCGATGACTAACTCAGGGGTACGACGATTCCGGTACCGTGCCGGCCTGTCTCGGCCTCGTCCAGCAGCAAGGAGGCCAGCGTGGCCCGGGAGATTCGGGGCGGCAGCAGCGGACGCCGCAGGTCCGCCAGCGGCACGATGCGGCGGGTAGGGCTGAGGGGGCCATCGGTGACGTCCGGGGCGTGGAACACCGTGGCGCCGGCATCCAGGGCGATCTGGTCGGCCTCGACCTTCTCGGCCAGCTCCGAGCCGACGAACATCCGCATCACCCCCGCATAGATCAGCCCACCCGATCGACTCGACACGCCCGAGCCCAGAGCGCCGAGCCATACCGTCGCGCGAACGTTCGCCG
Source organism: Streptomyces sp. NPDC104106 (assembly GCF_055584345.1). Lineage (NCBI taxonomy): Bacteria > Bacillati > Actinomycetota > Actinomycetes > Kitasatosporales > Streptomycetaceae > Streptomyces > Streptomyces sp. NPDC104106. The sequence goes on along the minus strand of NZ_JBVJMF010000034.1, from coordinate 46,650 downwards.
CGGCGAGCACCCTGGCCCCGGCGACCAGTGCGCCCGGGCCGTCGCCCTTACCGATACCGATGGCAGAGACGGCCACGTCGACGTCGGTCAGGTCGGGGAAGCTCTGCGGGACGGTGACATCCGCTTTCCGGACCTCGACATGCCCCGACGCAGGCACGGTGACCTTGGCCGGCGTGCGAACCAGGGCCACGACCTCGTGTCCACGTTCCAGCGCTTTGTCGACGAGCGCGCTGCCGGTCCGCCCTGACGCTCCGAGTACGGCTATGCGCATGATCATTCACCTTTTAACTGAACAACTGTTGGTTACGTGAGTAAACAACCGTTGGTTAGTGATGTCAAGGCGTGAGCTGCCTGTACGGTGAACATCTGTTGCTCAACTGTTCGCACCGGTCAGAAGGGGGCGAAGATGTCGTCTCAGGAGCGCTCCGCTCCCCGTCGCCGCAATCCACGAGGGCAGGGGCAGGTTCTCAGGGCCCAGCTCGTAGACGCCGCGGCGAAGCTGCTGTCCACCCTTGATCAGCCGGAGACGCTGACGCTGCGGCAGGTAGCGCGTGAGGTCGGGGTGGCACCTGCCAGCATTTACAGCCACTTCCCCGACCTGAGCGCATTGATCCAGCACGTGCTGCGGCTGCGCTACGAGGAACTGGCCCGTTTGATGGACCAGGCCGCGCAGTCAGCCCCGGATCCACTGGCCGACCTCGTCGCCCGGTGCGCGGCCTACGTGCGCTGGGGAGTCGACCAGCCCGGCCATTACCGCACTCTCTTCGGCGGACGGATGCCGGACGACCTTGTCCCCGGATCAGCACACGGCGCCGGGGCCGAACTGCTCGAGGCCGTCGTGACCTCCCTGGCGGCCGCCGCTGAGGGAGAGCGCAGGCAGCCCTCGGCGGAGCAGCAGTGGCAGGCCGGCCTCATGCTCTGGACCGCGCTGCACGGCCTGGTCAGCCTCTACAACGACCACGGGAACATTCCCTGGCCACCCCTGGACGACCTGATCGCCGACCTGCTCAGCCTGCACACAGCCCGCCCGGCAGACGAGATCGCGGCCCTCCTGCCCCAGTGCGGGGATGCCCCGGGCTTGACCCCGGACTCCGTCTGACAGCTGATCACGCGCCGGGGAGGTGCGATGCCCGTGTCCACCTCCTCTCCCGTCGGCGCCGCCGCTCCGGCCGTCGCGCCGAAGGTCGGCGGGGCGGTGCGAGCAGGACAAGTAGGGGGGCGGAACATGATGCGGCTGTCGGCTGACTCCGATGCCCGGCCGAAGCAGCAGAACAGGGAGTCGCACCGGCGGGGTCTGGCGCTCCTGTTCGGCGAGCATCCCACGGCTGCCGAGCCGCCGCCCGCCACGCTGTCTTCTCCGGACCAGACCCCCTGCCCGAGCTGGGCGACCTTGCCGACGAGGCGCTGCGGTCAGATGCGCAGCACACGTCTGGCGTTCAGATGGGCAATCTTCTCCTTCACCTGGGACGGAAGGTCAGCCTTCTCGATCGAGGCCACCGCGTCGGCCGTAACCTCGTACGGGTAGTCGACCGCGAACATGACCGCGTCGGCCCCGATGGTCAGCACGGCGGCTTGTACGGCCTCCGGGGCCAGTACCCCGCTCGTGGTGATCAGGATGTTGCTCCCGAAGTACTGCGACGGCATCCGCTGGAGCGGTTCGTCGACCCGGAGCGAGCGGTAGCGCGAGTCGATGCGGGAGCGTTGGAACGGCAGGAACTCGCCGAGGTGCCCGAGGATGAGGGTTGCGGCGGGGTGCCGGTCGAACACTCCGGCATAGATCAACCGCATGGCGTGGCCGCCGGTTTCGGCCTGCCAGCTCCAGCTGGCCCCGTACATCTCGGGCCGTCCGCGCATCACGTGCCAGTCGTCGCAGGGCAGCGAGCCGGGATGCAGGTACAACGGCACACGGAGCTCTTCCAGCGCGCTCCACAGTTCCTCATATGCGGGATCGTCCAGGTATCGGCCCTGCGTGTGGTCGTTGACCAGGGCACCTTTGAATCCGAGCTGCTCGACGCAGCGCTGGAGTTCGGTCACGGCGGCGGCAGGGTCCTGCAGGGGCAGGGCGGCGAACCCCCTGAAGCGGGTGGGGTGGCGGGCGATGGTCCGGGCGAGGAAGTCGTTGGCGAATTGTGCGTTGTCGACGGCGGCGCCGGCGTCGGTGTCGGCTTGGATGCCGGGGACGCTCAGCGACAGGACCTGGATGTCGATGCCGTGTGCGTCCATGTCGGGAAGACGGTGCTCCTCAAAGTCACCCAGGCGTCGTCCCCAGTCCTTCACGTACTGGTCGCTGACCTGGATCTTCTGGGGCGACGGGGGTTGGCGCGAGAACAACTCCGGGATGATGAAAGCTTCTTCCAACGCGATGTAGGTCATGGCAGGGCTCCTTCGTCGTGCCTTGTGGTGGTGTGGCGGTGATCGGAGGCGGCAGGCAGGTCTCGGACGAACTGGCCCCGCTGTCAGGAACGATGCTGCTGGCCTCGGCCTCGGGCAGCCCGGGGCAGCGTTCAATGCTCTAGGGTCTGCCGTTCGCTGATCGGGACGGAGCGGAACGGAGAGCGGTGCCACGTCGCGTACGGTGAGCGGCGCCGATCCGTGCGTACCAGTCGATGAGTTCTGGTCTGTCGACGCTGCCGGGGTCGACCACGGTGTCCTGAGCGTCTCCGCGCAGCAGACGTTTCACGGGGACTTCGAGTTTCTTGCCGGTGCGGGTGTGCGGGATACCGGGGGCTTGGATGATCTCGTCGGGTACGTGGCGGGGGGAGGCTCCGTGGCGTATGGCGTTGCGGATCTTCTCGCGCAGCACGTCGTCGACGTCGGTGCCGTCGGTGGTGGTGACGAACAACGGCATCCAGTAGTCGCCGCCGTCCTGCTCGATCCCGACGACGAGAGCTTCCGCGATCTCCTCGAGCTCCTCCACCGGGCCGTATATGTCGCTGCTGCCCATGCGTATGCCGTGGCGGTTCAGGGTCGCGTCAGACCGGCCATGCATGATCACCGAGCCCTGATCGGTGATGGTGATCCAGTCGCCGTGCCGCCACACTCCCGGGTATACGTCGAAGTAGGCGTTGCGATAGCGGGAGCCGTCCGGATCGTCCCAGAAGAAGAGCGGCATCGACGGCATCGGCCGGAGTACCACCAGTTCCCCCACCTCGCCCCGCACCGGCTTCCCGTCCGGGCCGAAGGCTTCCACGGACACGCCCAGGCAGGGGGCGGACAGCTCCCCGGCCCAGACCGGAGTGGTGGGGGTGGCACCGAGGAACGCGGTGACCACGTCGGTGCCGCCGCTGGTACCCACCACCTGTGCCCGGGGCCCGAGCTCGCCGGCGACCCAGTGCTGCAGGTCGCCGGGGAACGTCGAGCCGGTGACGCCCAGGCGCTCGAGCGAGGCCGGACAGTGGTCGGTGATCCGCACGCCGGCCTTGCGACACGCCGCCAGGTAGCCGGGGCTGGTACCCAGGACCTTCACCTCCAGGCCGGCCGCGAGCTGCCAGAGCGCATCGGTGCCGGGATACGTAGGGCTGCCCTCGTAACACACGGCTGTGGCACCCAGCAGCAGACCAGCGACCAGGACGTTCCACGTCATCCAGCTCGGCGTGGTGTGCCACAGCAGGCGGTCCCCGGCGCGCAGGCCAAGCTGCAGGCCCAGGTTTTTGAGGTGCTCGAGCACGACCCCGCCGTGCCCGTGCACGATGCCCTTCGGCCGTCCGGTCGTGCCCGAGGAGAACACGACCCACAGCGGATGGTCGAACGGAACGGGGCGGGGTGCGAAGTCGGCGTCGTGTTCGGTGAGCGCGGACCACCCGAGGGCGCCGGGCACCCGTGTCGCGTCCCCTACGACGATGGTCGCCGCCAGGGTCGGCAGTGCGTCGCGCAGGGCTTGTACGTCGGGGCAGCGGTCGATGTGCTTCCCGCCGTGGAGGAAGCCGGTCGCGGCGATCAGCACGGTCGGCCGGAGTTGTGTGAACCGTGCTGCGGCCGCGGCCGCGGTGTAGTCCTGCCCGCACACCGCCCAGGTCGCGCCCAGGCTGGCAGTGGCGAGGAAGGCGGTGATGGCCTCTACCCCGTTGGGGAGGTAGCCCACCACCCGGTCACCCATGCGCACGCCGAGTCCTGTGAGTGCCTGCGCGAGTGAGGCGACCTGGCGGCGCAGTTGGTGCCAGGTGACGGCCACCGGGCCGGTGTCCTCGGTCACCGTGATGACGGCGGTGTCGGTGCCGGTCCGGTCGCGGAACACCTCGGCCGTGTAGTTCAGCGTGCTGCCGGGGAACCACACGCTTCCCGGCATGGCCTCGGTCGCCAGCGCGGGTCCCGCTGGGCGCTCGGGCAGACGGAAGTAGTCCCACACCGCGGCCCAGAAGCCGTTCACGTCGTCAACCGACCACCCCCACAGCGTGTGGTAGTCACCGCTCAGATCACGTCCTGCGCGCTGTGCGGCGAACCGTGTGAAGTCAGTGATCCGGGCACTTTCGACAGCCTGTGTCGTCGGGGTCCAGTCCGGTGGCTTCGTGCTCATGAGGTGTCTCCCGCCTTCGCTACTTCGAGCAGTGCGACCGTCGTGTGCACTGCCTTTGTGGCCATGGCCTCGCCTAGGGGGAGGCCATGGGTGTCGGCGAGGGTGACGAAGAGCCGGTTCCCGCCGTCGCCGCAGCATGCGATCGGCAGCAGCGTCCCGGTGCCGATCGAGGTGACCAGCTCGTTCTCCCGCACCAGGGCGACGGTGTGTCCGGTCGTGGTGGCCACCCAGACTCCCTCTTGTGTCGCCCAGATTCCGTCCGGCCGGACGTCGTCGCCGATCAGCCGGGCGAGGTCGGCGTAGGTGCGACGGTCCGTGAGGGCACCGTCGTCCGCGACGGTGAAGGCGGTCAGTCGTTGCCGGGGGGTCTCGGCGACAACCAGGGTGCGGCCGTCGCCGGCGAAGGCCAGCCCGTTGGGGAACTCAACGTCTTCGGCGGCCACCTGTACCGCTCCGTCTGCGGCAACGCGCAGCAGCCGACCCGGTCGCGATGGCTCACCGGCGTGCGCGGCGAAGCCGACGTCATCCACGTAAAGGTTGCCGTGCGGGTCGCCGACCATGTCGCCGAGCGGACCGGTGGCCACCGCGCTCAGGTCCGCGTAGGTGTCGAACTGCTCACCGGTCCACACGCCGATACGCCGTTGATGCATCATGGCCCCGACCAGCCGCCCGTCCGGCAGGAACCAAAGGCCGTTGGGGACGGCATCCAGCGGGATGCCGCGCCAGGGGCCGTCGTGGTCGGTCCACAGCTTTCCGCCCTGGGTGTCGGACAGCCACAGTGCACCGCGCTGCCAGCGGGGGCCCTCCCCCCACGTCATTCCGGCCGCGTACTCCTTCACGCGCCCACCTCCTGTACCGATGCCGTCCGCGCCAGGTCGCGGGTGGCACGCTCCAGTTCCGCCGTGTCGGCGACGAGCGCGAAGGTGTAGCGATCCGGACGGATGATTGCCGCTGCCGCCGCGTGTTCGGCCAGCCAGCGGTCGATGGCCGGCCCCGTCTCCGGGACGGCCACTACGCCGAGTTGGCGCCATAGCTGCCGCACGTCCACGGACACGGCGGAGGTGACCTCCGGCTTCCCCACGACGGTGAAGCCATATCCGGTCACATCGTCCAGCTTCTCCCCGTTCGCGCCGCGTGGCTGCGGGCTCAGTTGCCCGATGGCTCCGCCGGGCCGGGCAACCACGCCTGGCCCCAGCAGCGGCCGGTACCTCTCGATCGTCTGCGTTCCGTTCAGCTCCGGGAACGCGCCCATTCCGAGGGCTTCGATCAGGTTGGACTGCCGAGCGGATTCCTCGATGTAAGGGCGCACGTGCGCAGCCCGCTCGCTTTCGTAGGTGTCGAGCAGGGCTTGGGGACTCTCGCCCTTTACCACGGCGGCGAGCTTCCACGCCACGTTCGCGGCATCGCGCAGCCCGGAGCACATGCCCTGACCGAGCATGGGAGGCATTTCGTGCGCGGCGTCGCCGGCGAGCAGCAGGCGGTCGGACCGCCAGCCGTGCACGAGCCGGGCGTGCCATTCGTAGGTGTCCGTACGCATGATGCGGTAGCTGCCCGGCTCCAGCCAGCGGCTCAGGAGGTCGTACACCGACTGCGGTCGTTCGAGCTCTGCCGCGTCGTCCTCGTCGAGCAGCATGAACTCGAAGCGGAGCATGGGCGGGAAGATCGGGACGTAGGTCACGGGCCGCTTCCCCTCGCACCAGATGAATCCGCTGTCCGCAGGGAGTTGTGCAGGGTGTTCGAAGGGGTGGATGTCGACGATGAGGGATCGCTGAGTGCCGTGGAGGTCCTCGACTTCGGCGTTCATCGCCTGCCGGACGAAGGAGTTGGCGCCGTCCGAGCCGACGGCGTAGCCGGCCGTGAGAGTGGTTTCGGCTCCGGTCGACCGGTCGAGCAGCGTGAGCCGCACCGCTTTGTCGTCCTGCTCGATCGCGGTGGCCGTCCAGCCGAACCAGAGGTCTGCGTTCGCGTCCGCCGCCAGCAGACCCCGCAGCCGCGACTCGAAGTCGGGCTGGTGGAACTGGTAGTCGGTGCGCCAGCCCTGGTCGGATTCCTCCTCGGGCAGCGTCTGCTGGAGGAAGGCCTGCCCGTCCTCCCGGTGCAGTGTCCAGGCGGCTTGGCGCAGGAACCGGTGTTCCATGTCCTGCGCGCCGAGGGTCTGCAGAAGGCGCATGGTCTCGTCGTCGAGATGCGTGGCGCGCGGATGCTGGCAGACGAGCCGGTTGGGGTCGATGGCGGCGACCCGGAGCCCCTTCATGGCCAACAGTCGTGCGAGAGCCAGTCCGACCGGGCCGCAGCCGACGACGGCGACGTCGTAGGTATCCATGATGCGCTCTTTCATTGTGTGTGTCCGGCCGTCGGCTCTTCGGCGCGCGGCGCGGGGGCGAGACGGCCCTGGTTCTGGGATGTCCGTCCGCCGACAGCCAGGGCGAGGGCTGCGCCGAGGACGGCGGGGACGGCGAAGAGGACGAAGTTCCAGCGGGGTTCCAGGCCGGCCGCGAGGATCCAGCCGCCGAATGTGGGGCCGGCGATGGCGCCGATGCGGCCCACCCCGAGCGCGACACCCACCGCGCTGGCCCTCGCGGTCACCGGGTAGGAACGTGAGATGTACACGTTGATCAGTCCCTGGACGCCGACCGCGCCGCAGCCGCCGACTACCACGATGCCGTAGAGCACCGGCAGCGGCAGTGGGGCGCTCATGGCGACGATCGCGGCGGCTCCGAGGGCGAAACTGGCCGTGATCGGGCCCCTCGATCCGGCACGGTCGGCCAGCAGCGCCATCGCGAGCCCGCCGACGGTGGCACCGAGGTTCAGCAGCACGAGGAAGGTCTGTGAGTCCTGCAGCGGATGGTCCGCCGTCTGCATCAGCCGCGGCAGCCAGGTGTTCATGCCGAAGATGAGCAAGAACGACAGGGCCGCCATGGCGCAGAACATCAGGGTGGTGCCGCGGTAGGGCGGTCTGAGCACCAGCCGGACACCACGGTTGCCGAGGTCGGGGGCCGACGCGCTGACGGCCTGGTGGTACTCCGTGGACTCGGGCAGCCAGACGAAGGCCATGGGCAGCAGAAGCAGACCGGCGATGCCGCCGACCAGGTACTCCTGGTGGAAACCGTGCCCACTCAGCAGTGTGTTGGCGACGAGGGCCGCGAACGAACCGCCGATGGCGGTCCCACACTGGACGATGCCCGAGTAAAGGTTCTTTCGCCTGTCCGGGGCCAGTTCGAAGATCAGTGGGCCCATCGCCGGGTAGATCGCACCGACACCGAGCCCGACGACGAGTCGGCCGGCGCCGAACAGTGACGGAAGGGGTGCCACGGCGCAGGCGAACATCCCGGCACTGACCACCGCGATACTGATCAGGGTCGTGCGGCGCCGGCCAAACCGGTCGGTGAACTGGCCGACCAGCAGGGAGCCGACGAGCATGCCGATCGGAGTGAGGCTGCCGAGCAGGCCGACGAAGGCGACGGAGAGGTGCCAGGGACGGTAGCCCAGCAGTAGCGGAGTGGTCGCACCGTAGGCGACGAGGTCGAAGCCCTCCAGCGTCATCACAGCCAGGCCCACGGCGAGTGCGGTGCCTGACCGCGATGAAGGGCCCGGGGACGGTCGGCCGCGCCGACGGACGAAGGCTGGTGTGCTCAATGTTCCGGCTCCGATTTCAGCAGTCTCACCCGTCGCGACTGCTGACCGCGGCGCTGCGGGAAAGGGGGAGGTGTCTGTGTGCGGCTCGCCGACGGCGGGTCGGCGCAGGAATGCGGCTCGGGGCCTCATCCGTGTGATGCGGGCGGGGCAACGCGCCTCGTCGCGGTTTACGGTGCCGGGCGCTCTCAGTTACTGGCCTTATGGGCGCCTGCCATCAGCGCGGCCAGGTCTTCGGGAGCGAGGAACGACGGCGGCGGCGGAGGCCCCCAGGTGTAGAGCGCCTGCATTCCTTCGAAGGATCGTGGCATCCACAGCTGGTCGTCGACGATGCAGTCCATGTCGGCGTAGTACTCGCTGAAGTTGCCGGCCGGATCCTTGAGGTACCAGAAGAAGTTCGAGCCGATGTGATGGCGGCCGAGCCCCCACACATGGCGTTCCGGGTGCTCGGTGAGCATGCGCGTGGCGCCCCGGCCCACCTCGTCGACATCCGTCACCTGCCAGGAGGTGTGGTGCAGGAAGTTGAGCGGCGCCTGCTGCACCAGGACGTTGTGGTGGTCGGTGGAGCAGCGCAGGAACGCGGCTGAGCCGGGCACAACATCGCTGACCTTGAATCCGAGTCCTTCGGTGAAGAACCGCTGTGTCGACTCCTGTTCCACCGAACCGATGACGACGTGGCCCAGGGCCAGGGGCCGGACCGGGTCGGTGCGGGAGAGTACGGGTGCTCGGGTGCCGGCACGGTCCAGGCGTCCGGGACCGTTGTACGGGGTGGCCGGCACGGTGATCCGGGTCAGCCGGGGTGCGATGCGCACTTCCACCGAGATACCGGCGATGGGTTCCGTGGTACGCAGGGCGTTGGCGTCGCGTTCGCAGGACAGCTCGAGCCGTTCCAGGTTCGCGGCGATCCGGTCCAGGTCGTCGCCGTCGTCCGCGGCGACCGTCATCGCCAGCAGGCGCCGGACGGGGGAATGTTCGAGGAAGAACTGTTCACCGCCTTCGACGGTGAGGAACCGTCCGGGTGCCACCTGTTCGAGTCCGAAGTCGACGTAGTAGTCGGCAGCCTCGGCCACGTTCGGCACGCCGACGGTGAGTGACTGCAGTCTGTGCAAGGCCATGGTGGTGCCCTTCTCTCAGGCGGCGACGCAGGTCTGCCGGAGCTGTCCTATGCCCTCGATGCGGGTGATGACCTCGTCTCCTGGCCGCAGATAGCGCTGAGGGGTGCGGGCGTGTCCGACTCCCGCGGGAGTGCCGGTGAAGATCAGGTCGCCCGGCAGCAACGGGCAGACCGCGGACAGCCTTTCGATCAATTCCGCGACCGGGAAGATCATCGACGAGGTGCGGGACTTCTGGACGCTCTCCCCGTTGACGAGGCATTCGATCGCCAGGTCGTCCGGATCCGCGAACTCGTCGGCCGTGACCAGTACCGGCCCGGTCGGCGCGAAGCCGGGGAAGGACTTGCCGAGGGAGAACTGCGGGACGGGGCCGACGGACTGCACCTGGCGCTCGGAGTAGTCCTGCCCCGCGGTCAGCCCGGCCACGTAGGACCAGGCGTCCCCGGCGGCCACGTGCTCCGCCCGGCGCCCCATCACCACCACAAGCTCGGCTTCCCAGTCGACGCGGCCGCTGGGCAGCCTCAGCTGCGTGTCCGGGCCCGTGAGGGCCGTGGCGAACTTGGTGAAGACCGACGGGGACTCAGGCGCCGCCAGGCTGGCCTCTTCGGCGTGGCCGCGGTAGTTCAATCCGATCGCGAACACCTGCCGCGGCGTCGGCGAAACGCTGCCGTCCGGCCCAGTCGATCCGTGGGCGCCTGCAGGCTCCAGCTTTGCAGCCCACGACCGGAACGCGTCCCACTCCTCGAACACTGCCAGCGGATCAGCCGAAAACCGACCGGCACTGGCTTGCTCGACATCGATCACCGCCTCTCCGGTCACCAGACACATCCGTCCGGATCGGGTCGTCGTCCTCATGGTGCGTTGCCTCCGGTGCTCTTGCCACTGAATGCCTGGAGTCAACGCCCTCCCCGTCGATACGTCAATGAAATCTCGAGATTTTTTTAAAATACCTAGAGGGGCTAGTATCTTCGACATGACCACGACCCGCTCCATGACACGCGCCGAGGAGATCTACAGGCGGCTGCGCGCGGACATCCTCAACGGACGGCACGAGCCCGGTTCACGTCTGCGCGTGGAAGCCCTGAAGGACACCTATGGCGCCAGCAGCGGGGTACTACGGGAGGCGCTGCCCCGGCTGGTCGGCCAAGGACTGGCGACCTTCGCGCCGCAGCAAGGGTTCCGGGTCGTCACCGTCTCCCCCGAGCGCCTGCAGGAGCTGACCGAGGCCCGCGTATTCATCGAGACCCACGTGGTCCAGGAGTCCGTCGCCGTCGGCACCATCGAGTGGGAGTCCGATCTGCTCGCGGCACACCACCATCTCGCCCGCACTCCGTACTTCAGCGACGACGGAGCCCTCAGCGAACGCTGGCTGAACGCCCACGCCCGCTTCCACCGCGTCCTGCTGGAGGGATGTCCCAACCGGCAGCTGCGGGACATCGCCGCACAGCTGCGCGATGCCGCTGAGGTCTACCGTTGCTGGGCCCGCACACCGGCCGAGCACAGCCACCGCGATGTCGCCGCAGAACACAAGATGATCTGCGATCGCGCCATCGCCCGGGATGCACCGGGCGTCGTCGAGGCACTCAGCCAGCACATCAACATCACCTCGCAACTACTGCTCGACGATTACGAACAGCACGAGGAAAAAGGCAAGCAGGACCCCGGCCCCCCATCTGGTTGTTGAAAGAAACGCGCGGGTCGGCGCGCCTGTCTCTCGCCGTGGTCTCGGCGGCGGTCGTTCACCGCGCCCAGGCAGTCGGTGTCGTCCAAGAGGCCGCGCGGACAGACTGCGCGAAGAACCCTGGCAGCAAGGCAGGCACAGGTTCCGGTGGTCATGGAATTGCGACGCTCTGGACACCGCCACCGCCGCCACCGGCCCCGCCCTGCAGCAGCTCCTCCGTGAGCTGGACCGCTTCGCGCACGAGGGGCCGACCAGGGAGGAGACGGCCGCAGCACTGCGCTACACGACCAGGAGCAGACCGAGGGTGTCGGTCACGATGTGCCGTTTGCGGCCCGGCACCTTCTTCCCACCGTCGTAGCCGCGTGCGCTGGCACCGTCGTGGCGGCCCGCACCGGCTGCGCGTCGATGATCCCCGCCGTGGGCTCGGCCTCGCGGTCCTCGCGCTCACGGACCTTCCCGCGCAGCCGGTCGTGGAACTCGGCGATCAGCCCGTGCTCGCGCCAGCGGCCGAAGAAGGCGTAAAGCCGGCCCCAGCCGGGGAAGCCCGCGGGCATCGCCCGCCACGAGGTCCCGCCCGCGACCAGGTAACGGATCGCGTCCAGCAGCTGCCGGTGACAGTAACCCCCCGGACCGTCCGCCCCGGCCCTGAAGCCAGGCCGGCACCGGCAACAACGGCCGGACCTCCACCCACTCCGCGTCCATCATGTCCGACGGATACCGGCGAACCCGATCAGGATGACCGGCCGCGTTGCCGTACACCTGCGTGAGGCAATCGCACGACACGGCGGGCGAGTTGAAGTCAACGGGCCCGAGCCGTACAACAACGACAACAGGGCCTCCGGAAACCGCTCCGAAGGGGGTCGCACCCCCGAGCTACCAGGAGGCCCTGCCTTCATGCGCGCACCGCTGGAAGATCACCCGAACAGGAACTCCGTTCGATCCACACGTTCCAAGACTGGTTGAGATACGGCTTCTCAGGCCCTCGCTGGGTGTCCCTGTGGTGATCGGGGAGCGGTTCTGGTTGTCGGCCTGGCTGCTGGGCATTGACGGCGCCGATCCGGACGGTGCGCGGCACGCGGATGGCCTGGGGTTGCATTCCGTGAGCGCTGCCAAAATCGACGCGGTAACGATAAAAATCGACACGGTGTAGACTTTCGCGAAGAGGGCGACCCGGCTCTTCGCGAGACCTCCCTGGAGGAACAATGGAGAAGCAGAACTGGCTCATCACCGGCGTCAGCACGGGCCTGGGGCGCGCTTTCGCCCAAGCCGCCCTGGCCGCCGGGCACACCGTCATCGGCACCGTCCGCTCCGAGAAGGACCTGCTGGCCTTCGAAGAACTCAGGCCCGGGCACGCTCACGGCCGTATCCTGGACGTGACGGACGATGACGCCGTCTCCGGCGCGGTAGCGGAGGTCGAGCGGAGCGTCGGCCCTCTGGACGTCGTCATCGCCAACGCCGGCTACGGCCTGGAGGGAACCTTCGAGGAAACCCCGCTGGCCGAGGTGCGACGGCAGTTCGAGGTGAACGTGTTCGGGGCGGTGGCCACCCTGCAGGCGGCGCTGCCCCACATGCGCCGCCGCCGCCGCGGACACCTGATGGCCGTCACCTCCATGGGCGGGCTCATGGCCGTGCCCGGCATGTCCGCCTACTGCGGCAGCAAGTTCGCCCTGGAGGGAATCCTGGAGGCGCTGGGCAAGGAAGTCGCGCAGTTCGGAATCCATGTGACGGCGATCGAGCCCGGCTCCTTCCGCACCGACTGGGCCGGACGGTCCATGACACGTGCCGCGCGGACCATCGACGACTACGACGAGTTGTTCACCCCCATCCGCGAAGCGCGGCAGAAGGCCAGCGGGAACCAGCTGGGCAATCCGGCCAAGGCGGGGGAAGCGGTCGTGCACATCACGACGGTCGAGCAGCCGCCGGCCCACCTCGTCCTGGGCTCGGACGCGCTGCGGCTGGTCACCGCCGCGCGCACGGCCGTGGACGAGGACATCCGCGCGTGGGAAACACTCTCGCGGACGACCGACTTCACCGAAGGCGCTCAGCTCTGATGCCCGGCCACCATTCCGCGCGCAGACGTCGCACCACCGAGCGCAAGGGGGATGCCCGGGAGCGGGCCATCCTCGACACCTGCGAAGCCCTGCTGGTACACAAGGGCTACGACGCCATGACCGTCGGCGACATCGCCCAGGGCGCCGGCATCACACGCGGCGCCCTGTACTTCTACTTCGGCTCCAAGCAAGAAGTGGTCACGGCACTCGTGGCCCGGACCGTCGAGCACCTGTGGGAACGGTCCCGGGCCACCGCGCAGACCGACGAACCACGCCAGGCCATCGCAGCAGCCATGCAGCGCACGGTCGAGCTGTGGAACGAACACGGCCCGGTCATGCGCACGGCGATCGACCTGTCGCTGACCGTGCCGGAGATCGGTGAACTGTGGAAGCACACGGCTGACCTGTTCATCGCGGCCATCACCGCCGTCCTGGAGCGCGCCGGCATCCAGGCCGGCGCTGCACCGGACCAGGCCTCGGCGATGGCACGCGCCCTGTGCTGGATGATCGAGCGGACCTTCTACCACGCTTCACAGGAATCCCGCGAGAAGCTCCAAGAGGCGTCGGCGACATGCGAACACATCTGGCTGACCAGCGCCGGCCTGATCACGTGAGGTATCTGCCATGGACGCGGTGAGGCGCGGAACCATGAAATCCAGGTCGAGCCTTGCCCCCGGTGAAGTGGACACCTGTTCGCGTCTTCGAATCGCACCCCGGCGGCACGCAGCCGCTCGGCGAACTCGTGGAAGCGCTGCTCGTCCGACAGCAGGCCAAAGCGCGGGACGGGCCCCGTGTGCTTCTCGACCAGGCTGGTACCCGCCGGTCGCGGAGCGCTCGGTACCAGGTGGGTGACCATCTGGTGTTCTTCGAGGTCCCAGTCCATCCGATGATCGGTGCTGCGGCCCTCGGGCAGGCCCAGTACTCGGCCGTAGAAGTGACGGGCGGCGGCGCCGTCGGCCTCGACGCAGGTCTCGATCGATACCGGGCCGGTAGGGACGATCTCGCTGTGCCGGTTCACGGGCTTCTCCGCTACCGGATGCCGTGGGTGAGCTCGACGCGGAGAAGGGCGGCGTTGCGGACGACGCCCTGCGGCGGGGCGGTCGTACCGCCGTCCGTGGTCACGTACAGCGTGCGGCCCTCATCGCCGGGCTCGCGTCCCCAGCAGGCGCTCGACGGGCCGACGATGACCGGGTCGAACGGCTTCGCCGAGCAGGTGGCGCACTTCGCTGCCGTGGCGGGGCGCCAGCGGCACGCGGTCGAGGGTGTTGGCGCGGTGCCGAGTGACGTAGGCGAAGCCGGCGTCCTCGTCGACGCAGAAGTCGTCGCCGTTGTCGATGGCAGCGGCGAACGCCGGCGGGCCGGAGGCGTCGAGGGTGGCCGGATCGACCGGGACGCGCATGAAGACCCGCTGCGCGGTGGACGTGTAGTACAGGTAGCCGGCCCGTGCGCCGTAGCGCACGCCGTTGACGCCGGGCTGCGGCGGCCAGGGCACCTCGCCGTCGGGGTCCGGGGCCATGGTGTCGTGCTCGGCCCAGACCCGCGCGGTCGCGCCGCGGGCCCCTTCGGTCAGGTCGACCCGCCAGATCAGGCCGGCGAAGCAGTCCGCGACGGCCAGCACGCCCGGCCGAGCAGGCAGCTGCCGTTCAGCGCTCGCACTCGGTCGTCGAAGGTGAAGATGGCCTCAGGGGTGACCGGGGTGCCCGGAGCCCAGCCCTTGAGATCGAGCCGGACCAGGTGGGACTCGTGCGTGGTGTAGCCCTCGGTGAGACTCAGGAGGAACACGTCCGGCTCGACCTCGACGATGCCGGTGACCGGGTGGTCGAAGGCGTGCACGAGCACCGGGTCGGCGAGCGCGCGGGCGGGGCCGGGAACGTACCAGAGCTCTTGCTGGAGCACGGCGATGATCAGCACCGACCCGTCGGCGCGCACGCCAGGTTCTCAAGGAAGTACTTCTCGGGGAAGTAGGCGACCGGGGTGACGGTGACCTCGGGCAGCGGGGCGATGGCCATGGCAGGCGCCTCACATTCGGATGGGTGTCAACGGTGCTACTGGTCGAGCCCGACGGCGTTGGACGGAACGTCGTAGGCCATCAGGGTGAGCGAGACGGCGGTGAACCAGCCCATGAGGACCGTGACGTCGACGAGACCGGCGTCACCGAGCAGTTCCTGGGCGCGGCGGAACAATCCCTGGGGCACCACGCGCGCCGCGGCCAGCGCCGAAGAGAGCTCGTAGACGACCTGCTGCCGCGGGTCGCCGAAGGCGGTCGGCAGGCCCGCGATCAGCGCCTCCGCCTTGGCCGAGTCGAGCCCGCCGAGCCGCACGCCGATCTTCTCGTGCTCGAAGCTGCTGTACGCGGCGCCCCAGCGGCCGCAGATCACCAAGGTCGCGATCTCGATCTCGGCCTTGTGCCGGTGATCGCGATGCTGGTGCAGGCCGACGAGGACACCGTCCGAGACGTGATCCACCGGTTCAACGAGATCGGCCTGGCCTGCCTGGACCCTCGGTGGGCGGGGGGCCGTCCCCGCCTGCTCAGTCCTGACGACGAGGACTTCGTCGTCCAGACGGCCACCACCCGCCCGACCAAGCTCGGCCAGCCCTTCACCCGCTGGTCCATCCGCAAACTCGCGGCCTACCTGCGGAAAGTGCACGGCCGCGTGATCCGGATCGGCCGCGAGGCGTTACGGTGCCTGCTCGCTCGCCGCGGCGTCACATTCCAGCGCACCAAGACGTGGAAGGAGTCGCCCGACCCTGAGCGCGACGCCAATCTCGACCGGATCGAACAGGTCTTGGAGCAGTTCCCGGACCGGGTGTTCGCGTTCGACGAGTTCGGGCCGCTCGGTATCCGGCCCGCCGCCGGGTCGTGCTGGGCCGAGCAGGTACATCCTGAGCGGCACCCCCCGACCTATCACCGCACGCACGGGGTGCGCTACTTCCACGGCTGCTATTCGGTCGGCGACGACAAGTTGTGGGGCGTCAACCGCAGGAAGAAGGGCGCCGCGAACACCCTGGCCGCGCTGAGGTCGACCCGGGGGCCCGCCCGGACGGCGCTCCGCTCTACGTGATCCTGGACAACCTGTCTGCGCACAAGGGCGAGACGATCCGGCGCTGGGCGAAGAAGAACCGGGTCGAGCTGTGCTTCACGCCGACCTACGCGTCTTGGGCCAACCCGATTGAGGCACACTTCGGGCCGTTGCGGCAGTTCACCGTCGCCAACTCCAACCACCGCAATCACACCGCGCAGACCCAAGCCCTGCACGCGTATCTGCGCTGGCGTAACGCCAACGCCCGCCACCCCGAGGTCCTCGCTGCCCAGCGTCGCGAACGTGCCCGCATCCGAGCGAGAAGGGCATCCGCTGGGGCGGGCGCCCCCACGCCACCGCGGCCTGAAGAACCCGGCGAACTGTGTCCTGGACGGGCGAAGCTGCCGCAGGGGGCAATGAGTTGGTCTTGAAGCTCTGAAGGGCCCGGCCCGTCACCCGTTCCACTGGGCTGGATCCTCCTCGGCGCGGATCCCATGCCGGTGTGCGTACACAATGGCCTGCGGGCGGTCGCGGCTGCCGGTCTTGGCAAAGATCTGATGGATATGGGTCTTCACCGTGGAGCGGCTCAGGTACAGCCTGGCGGCGATCTCCGCGTTGGACAGGCCCTGCGCGATCAGGCCGAGCACCTGGGCCTCGCGTTCGGTGAGGCCGTCGGGGAGGGCTGCGTTCTTCGCGGTGTGGCCCGGGTCGGTGCGGCGGCTTGCGTGGATCAGTCGGGCTGCGGCGATCGGGTCGAGCATGGCGTGGCCGCAGGCGGCGGCCTCGATGGCGCGGTGGATGTCCGCGGCGGAGGCGTTCTTGGTCAGGTAGCCGGTGGCGCCGGCTTCGAGTGCGGCGAGGATGGAGTCGTCGTCGGTATAGGTGGTGAGGACCACGACGGCCGTGGCCGGACGCTCGGCCCTGAGTCGGCGCGTGGCCTCGACGCCGTCGGTGCCGGGCATGTGAAGGTCCATCAGGACCACGTCGGCCTCGTGCCGGGCGGCGAGATCGACGGCCTGCGCGCCGTCCGCGGCCAATCCGGCGACGTGCACCTCGTCGACGGCGCCGAGGATGGTGGCCAGGCCCTCGCGGACGACCCGATGGTCGTCGGCGATGATCACAGAGATCGGTGTGGGGCTCATCGGTCGCTCCCGTCGCTGCGGTTGCCCAGGTTGCCCCGTCGGTAGGGGACGCGTGCGGCGACCCGCCACCCACCGTCGGACGTGGGGCCGGCCTGGAGATCGCCGCCCGCCTGCTCGACGCGTTCCCTCATGCCCTGGAGCCCGAACCCGCCGCCGCTCGCGTGCAGTGCCGCGGGTGTGTCCGGGGCCGGGGCGGGTCTGCTATTGCTGACCTGTACGGTCACGGCCCTGGGGCCGAAGCCGATGCGCACGCTCACGCGCGCACCAGGGGCATGTCTGGCGGCGTTGGTCAGTGCTTCCTGGGCGAGGCGGTAGAGCGCGAGCGTGGTGTCGGCGTCCAGCTCCTGCCAGCTGCCCTCCAGTTCGAGTTCTGCCTGGTGGAGTTCGCAGAGCCGTTCGAGCTGCGCGGCCAGCGGCGTGGCCTCGCCGCGCAGTGCGCGGACCGCCTGGCGTGCCTCGTCCAGGCCCGTGCTGACCAGCTCGTGGCCGAGCTCGATCTGTGTGATGAGCTTCTCGCGCGGTGCGTCGGTGCGGGCGAGGGTGTCGATCGCCGTGAGCTGGATCGACAGGGCGCCGAGGGTATGGGCGAGCACATCGTGGAGCTCGCGGCCGAGACGGTTGCGCTCACCGGCGAGTTCCGCCTCGGCCCGGGCGAGCTCGGTACGCCGGCGTTCCGTGGCGACCAGCGTGCTGTGCCGGGCACGCTGGTCGGTCTCGCGTCGGCTCGCACCGGCCACCAGTCCGGCGAGGGCCACGGCGGCGGTGCTCAACAGGCGCCCGGGAAACGGCCCGTGGGGGATCGCCGCGAGGCAATAGGCGACGGGACCGGCGGTGGACAGCACGAGGGCGGCGACCGGATCGAACGCGACGGCGGCCAGGCTCGCCGCCACGCCGGTGAAGATCAGCCCATTGGCGTCGGTGATCGCGAGCACCGCCCCGGCCGCGCACATCACCGCGGAGACCGCGGCCACGTGCGCACCCCGGGTACCGGGCAGGGTGCCGGCGATCAGGACCAGCCAGGCCAGCGCGGCGACGGCCAGGGCGACGGGCACCACGACCCCCGGGTCGGCGGGGAGCGTGGCGACGTTGATCCAGACCGACACGCCCAGCCCCGCCAGCATGGCCGCGGCACGCGCCCGCGGGTCGGGGATCATGCCGCTCAGCCCGATCCCGGGATGGTCCGCGGCCGGGCTGAATCTACTGGTGATACTCATCGGTCCTGATTATCCCAGGACGGCGTGCCTGAAGAGCGTGCCCGAAGCGCGCGGACAGTGCGGATGATCAGGGTGAGCAGCGGTGTGAGGATCACCGCGCAACGCCCATCGTATGCGCGGCGCCCACGACCGGCACGGCCTGGGCCCGGCACGCGCGGCCTCGCACCCACAGCCCCAGACTGCGGAACAGGCTCATGCTCACGGACAGGAAGATGAAGCCGTTCGCCAGAGCGGTGCCACTCAGGTGGTGGGTGGCCATGAACACGCCGAGCCCCACCGGAAAGACGTGCTGGGCGCCGTAGGCGAAGCCGAGCCGGGCAGCGGTCACAGCGATCCAGACCGCCGCGTAACCAGCCCCCGAGCGGCTGACCGCAGCGGGTCTGCCCGGGGTGGGCGAGGTGCGCGGCCAGTGCCATCGCCAATCCGGGTGGTAGGCGACGGACACCAGCAGCGGGCAGACCGAGAACAGCCCGAGCGCCGCCCCGGCCAGCGCGCTGACGCCCTGCAGCAGCAGGTCGTTGCCGCCGGTGGGCAGCGAAGTGAAGAAGAACGGCACGATGAGGGCGACGCTGATGATCGGCCGTCCCACCCGGAACCAGCCGATCTTGCGGCGGCCGAGATCGGATTCGAGCACCACGGCCAGGATCACCAGCTGCATGATCACGATGTTCGCTGTCATGCCCCCACCCTCGCTGCGATACCCGGTCCTGCCATCGGCCTGCGGGCTGGTCACCGGGTGGGGATGCGAGGGCGGGGGGTGGAGACCGCGGTCCACCCCCTCTGGCGATGGCCGCCTGTGGCATCGATTCATCCGGTCATCGCGTTTGCGTCCAGACCTCGATCAGGTCCTCGGGCTCCCACTCCTGGCGCATGTTCCCCTCCTGCCTGACGATCAGTGATAACCGCCACCCTGAAACAGGACCAAAGCCCTCAAGATCCCCTTCCGTTCAAGCACCACCCAGGCACCGCGCTCGCCACACCACTGACCGCCAACCCGGTGAACCTTCCTGGTCACAGCACTAGCTGTGTGATGTTGTGATCAACCATTTGTCTTCAGGAGGTCGTTGATCCAGATCATCGAGGCACGGAGGTGGAGGCCGGCAAGGTAGCTGTCGGGTGTCTTGTCGTAGCGGTCGCGATGCCCCGCCAGGCCTTCAGCTTGTTGATCAGTCGCTCGACGGTGTTGCGCTTCTTGTAGAGATCGGCGTCGTGGCGTGTGGGGCGGCCGCCCCGGCTGCCCTTCTTCTTCCGGTTGGCGGCCTGGTCCTTCTTCTCTGGGATGACTGCCTTGATGTTGCGTTTCCGTCAGACAGGACCGGTTAGCACGGGAGGAATATGCCTTGTCCGCGGCGACGGCGTCGGGCCGGGTCCGGGGCCGGCCGACGGGAAGACGGATGCGCACCTTCTGCAGCACGGGGACGAACTGCGGGCTGTCGGCGGCCTGTCCTGCGGTCAGCACGAGGGACAAGGGACGGCACTTGCGGTCTGCAGCGAGATGAATCTTGCTCGTCAGTCCGCCGCGGGATCTGCCGAGCAGGGCCTGGGTCAAGCGGAGCTTGCGCCGTCGCCTGATGTGCCGCCGTTCTTCCTGACCGGGGTGGTCACTGCCGTGCTGTCCGTTCTGTTCTGGCGGGCCGCCCCTTTTTGCCGGGCTCGTTCCTGTTCGACGGCGGACTCTTCAAGGGCGTCCAGGACCTCCTTGCCGATGCGCATCCCGGCTGCGTCGTGGTGCGCGCGGGCCGTGGTGGAGTCCACGCTGACCAGGGATAAGTCCGTCTGTCCCTGGCGGGCGGCCTCGGCGATCAGGCCTTCGAGGAGTGCGGTGAAGACCCCGGCGTCCCTCCATGCCCGGAAGCGGCCGTAGACCGTCGGCCACGGGCCGAACTCGCCGGGCATCTCACGCCACTGGCTGCTGGTACGGAACCGCCAGATCACCCCCTCAACCTGATCCCGCAGTCGCTCGGGGTACGGCCCGTACTCGCCTATCGGCAGGAACGGCTCGATCAACTGCCACTGCTCACCGGTAAGTTGCCTGCGTGTCACGATCGACTTCCTACCGGATCCCCCTTCCCGAGGGACCCGGACCGGCAAGATTGATCACGACATCACACAGGCCCTAGCCACCTCAACCCCGAGCGCCGTGGCCCCCCCCCCCCGCGGGGGCCCGCGCGCCCCCCCCCCCCCGGGCCGGGGGGGGGGGGGCGCGATACCCGAGCGAAGTCGTCGAAGGACAGTTACCACCCCACGCCCGGCCCGTAGTAGGTCACACG
>NZ_JBVJMF010000034.1:0-26004 GCF_055584345.1 Streptomyces sp. NPDC104106 | reverse complement strand
CGGCCCCCCCCCCCCCGCGCCCCCCGCCCCGCAAATTTTCACCCCCAAACCCCCCCCCCCCCCCCCCCCCCCCCCCCGCCCGCCGCCCCCCCCCCCCCGGGGGGCCCACGGCGCTCCCTCAGCCAGCCTGGCCGATGGTCATGGTGCGAGATCCCGGAGCGAAGTCGTCGAAGGACTGTTCCCACGACTCGCCCGGCCAGTAGTAGGTCACACGACCCTCGGAGGGCCTGTAATGGGCGGTGTAGACGGTTCCCAGCCACTCCTCGTATGCGGATTGATACAGCGGCGGCTTCAGCATCGCCGCGACGTCCGTGCCGGCTGCGCGAATGGCGCTCAGCCGCTCTTGTGTCCGGGAGGACTGCTCCTGCTCGTCAGGCACCGGCATGTGCTGATGGTTGGAAGCGCAGGCGTCCGGTGCCTCAGTCAGTGAGATGTCCGGCCCCACGAACACCGTCAGTGCCTGCTCGGGATCGACGCGGGTGACGTTCTGGGGGATTGCGATCGGTATGGACTTCAGCTTGCCGACTGCCTCGTCAACGGTGGTACATGTCTCCAGCAGGTAGCGCAGGACGATGAGTATGGCGAAGCCCGGGCCGTGGACGAATCGTCCACCGAAGGTGAGTGAGACCGCGAGCCCGGCGTCGTTCATCCCGTCCAGCAAGCCCCAGGCGGCATCCTGCATTCCGATCACCGGTCGCAGGAAGTGGGAGGAGACAATAGTGCCTTCGCACTCATCGGGGCTGAAGTCGTAGTTGCGCAGCAGGGTGCCACTGCCGCCGATCTGAGTGCAGCCCGAGAAGAAGGGTCGCAAGGCCACGAGGGTGAGGAAGGTCTTCGCTTCGGGCCGGTCCAGCTGACCGGCGAGGCGATCGAGCACGGGGACCAGTTCCGGCATGTGCGCCTCGAACAGCCGCCGAGCACGGCCCGCGCCTTCTAAGGTCCGGCTCTCCTCGGTCATCCACCCCTCCGCGAGCGGCCACAGAGCCTGCGCATGGGTGGCCCATCGCCCATCGCTTCCGTCGCCGACCTCGATAGCACGGAAGGTCTTCTGCTGTTGGCTCATGGCTGCCGCTCCCTTGCGGACGTCGGGTGAGGTGATGGCAACCTAGCTAATTTCGGCGGTAGTTCATCAGATCAGGCATGGCCGGTGGAGGCATCCGCAGTACTCGAGATCATCATGAGCGGCATAGCAGGGTGTTCGTCGCGGCCCTCACCGCGCAGACCAGGACCAGCGGCACATGTATCACAGGCCTTCCTCGACTTGTCATGCAGAGCTCACACACAGCTTCTAGGGCGTGTCTGATGGGTCGCGTGACTGCCAAGTTGAAGGGCAGTGTCCGCTTCCGTAAGACCACGGTCTGCGAAGCATGGCGCCCCGGACGTCTCTCAACTCACATGAGGCGGAGGCCGCTTCACCGGCATCGTCCGCCTGGGTCTCGTGGGCGTAGCAGAGGCTCAGGGGGCACGGTCGGCAAGGCGAGAATTCCTCGCGGGTGTCCTGGCTCGGGGGCGGCGGCGTCCGTGCTTCAGGGCCGGAAGATCCGGTCCAGGTGGTAGTGGAGGACGGCCGTGGCGGAGTCGGCGTCGCGCTGACCCACCAGGACGCTGGTGCCGAGCCCCGCGGACATGGCCAGCAGGCCGACCGCTTCGGCGTGGGTGTCCGTGCCGGCCTGGAGCAGGCCGGCGTCCGCCGCCTGCCGCAGCAGCCCGGCGAGGGTGGTCTCGGCGGTGTCGGGATCCTTGATGAAGGGCTGGGCCGCGAGGGCTTCGTCGGTGACCGACAGCACGGCGTACGAGGTGTAGAGGTGATGGAACAGGCGGCTCTCCTCGTCGACCGGCAGGGCCGCCGTCAGCAGCGCCTCGATCACTGCCCGCGGTCCGGGGTTGCCATCGGCGGCGCGGATCTGGGCGGTCACCCGTTCCCCGAACCTGTCGGCCAGGTATCGCAGTCCGAAGAGGAGCAGCTTCTCCTTGGACTCGAAGTAGTACTGCACCAGCCGCACCGAGACGCCCGCCTCGGCCGCCACGTCCCGCATACCCACAGCGTGCAGCCCTTGCCGTCCGGCGGCCCGGACGAGGGCCTGCGCGATCTCGGTGCGCCGCTCTGCGTGATCCACGCGCTTGGGCATGGTTCGACTCTCCGCTCCTCGGATCGGGTCTCCGATTTTTGATGATACAGCCGTACCACGTTTGTGGTGCGTTCGTATCACAAAGATCGACTGCCCAGGAGGTGGCCGTGCCCGAGCCCACAACAGCCCGTTCCCAGCCCGATGTCGGCCGCTTTGTCAGCGACGCCTGGCGTGCGCGCTACTTCGCGGCCTGCGACGCGGTCTACGCGCTGGGCGCGCCCGCGTCCTGGGAGGGGGACGTGGAGACGTCCTTCGGGACCACGCACGTCTACCGCTACGACCCCGAGGACCCGGCCGCCCGCGAGCGCACCCCCCTCGTCCTCGTCCACGGAGCCGGTTCCTGCTCCGCCATGTGGTACCCGAACACTCCCGCCCTCAGCACCGAACGGCCCGTCTACGCCATCGACACCCCGGGCGACCCGGGCCGCAGCGTGCACCGCGCGCCCATCCACGAGCCCGAGCGCGCCGCGCAGTGGCTGGACGAGACACTCGCCGGCCTCGGGCTCGACCGTGTGCACCTGCTCGGCTCGTCGTACGGCGGCTGGCTCGTCCTGAACCAGGCGTACCACGCGCCGGAACGCCTCGCCTCGGTCACGCTGCTCGACCCCGGTGGCCTGGAGAAGGTGGGACTGCGCTTCTTCGTGTGGATCTTCGCCAGTCTGTTCGCCACCTTCGCCCCCAAGGCGCTGCGGCCACGGCTCGCGTCCTGGCTGGAACAACCCGTCCTCGTCGTCCCGGAACTGCGCACCATGATCCGCACCGGCGTCCGCGCCTACCGCATCCGCCGGCCCGTGCCGCAACCCCTCACCGACGCCGAACTGGGGGCCATCCGCACGCCGTTGTACCTGGTGCTCGGCAGGCGCAGCCTCCTGGTGCACCCCGACCGGCAGGTCGAACGCGTGCCCCGGCTGATCCCCGGCGCAAGGGCCGAGATCATCTCCCGGACCGGCCATGGCCCGCAGATCGACCACGCGGAGCTGACCAACCGGAAGATGCTCGACTTCATGAATGCCGCCGACCTCGGCCTGCCGACATCACGCTGAGGACCGCCCAGCGTGTCACGAGCGAAGCCAAAGTCGGACCGCGGCTACAGTCACGGTGCCGTGAAAGACGTAGGCCCGCTTGTCGAAGCGGGTTGCTACGGCCCGGAAGCTCTTGAGCTGATTGATTGTCCGCTCGACCTCGTTCCTGCGGGCGTAGCGTGAACGGTCGAGGCTGGTGGGTCGACCTCCTCGGCTGCCGCGGTTCTGGCGGTGGGTCCGCTGATCGCGGCGCTCGGGGATGGTGTGTTTGATGTGCCGGCGCCGTAGGTAACGGCGGTTGCGGCGGGAGCTGTACGCTTTGTCGCCACTCAGATGGTCCGGCCGGGTGCGCGGGTGCCCGCCTGCCGGGCGGGGAACGCGGATTCGGTCCAGGGCCGGGATCAAATGTGGGGCGTCGCCCCACTGACCGGGCGTGACCAGCAGCGCCAGAGGCCGCAGTCCGCCTTCACCAGCCAGGTGGATCTTTGTGCTCAGTCCGCCGCGTGAACGACCGAGGGCTTCATCGGGGCGATGCTGGACGGGCTGGGTGCGCTTACCGGGTTTCCGCGGTGCCTGCTTGCGAGCACCGGCGGCGTGCTGGTGGGCGCGGCACACGGTGGAGTCCACACTCGCCATGGACCAGTCGATGCGGCCCTCCACGTCGGCATCGGCCTGGACGGCCCGCAGAATCCTGTCCCATGTGCCGTCCGCCGACCACCTTCGATGCCTGTCATGAACCGTCTTCCATTTCCCGAACCGCGTCGGCAGATCCCGCCACGGGATGCCGGTCCGCTGACGGAACAGGATCCCGTTGATCACTCGACGGTGGTTCTTCCAACGCCCTCCGCGTCCAACGTTCTTCGGCAAGTGAGGTCCCAGACGGGCCCATTCCTCATTCGACAGATCGCCCCGCCCCATGCTGGACGGAACGATCGCAATGCTAGGCAGTCACGTGGACCCACCGGACAGGCCCTAGTCCGGAAAGGGCCAGCGGACTTACAGAACTCCTTGCCCGTGTGCCGGGACGCGGTAGTTGGAACCATCGGGTTGTGATGACCTGGTAGTTGATCCCGCGCGGGACACACAAGTTGGAAGCACATGGTCACGCTTCCTGCAACCTGCGGCGACTTGTCATCGTTGTTGGAACCAGTTCCGGGCAACCACCGCCCCGAGGGCCGAGGCGGGATTTCTCTGGAGGCATGAGGTCGAGCGAAAGCCCGCGTGCGGCGGGGCGTACGGCAGCAGGGGTTCCGGCCGGGCCGGTGTGGTCGCACAGCGCGGCCTGGGGTGAACTTCTCGTCCCGGTGTCCGTCGAGGCGGGGAAGGCCGGCCTCGACTTGGATAAAGACTGGACCAGTCGGTGGACGGTGACGTGGAAGACGGGCCGTGACCAGGTGTCCTGCTCGGTACGGGAACTCATCCGGGTACCGCTGGTGGATGGTGACCCGATCCGGCATTTCTCGTGGCGGCGGGAGCAAGGCCATCGCCCGGGGTTGCAGTTCCTGGTCAGTACCGGCCGTCACCACGGTGCGGAGAGTCTGGAGGAGGCCCGGCTGCTGCTGGCCCTGGACTTCGCCGGGGATCTGGTCGACGTCGTCTCGCAGCCGCTGAGGCTGCAGTTCGGCACGGTGGACAAGCGCCGGAGCCACACGCCGGATTTCCTCGCGGTGACACGGTCGGGAATCTGGCTGATCGACGTGCGCCCGGAGCCTTTGATCAAGGAGGAGGACCGGGAGTCCTTCGCTGCGGCGGCCGAGGTCGCGCTCGCCTGCGGCTGGCATTACGTGGTGGCCGCCTGCTGGCGCGATCACGTTTCGTCGGCCCTAGACGCTCTCTCCTCGCGGCGGCGGCCGTTGTCCGACCCGCTGCGCCTGCGGCCAGGGCTTGTGGCGTCCGCGCGACAGGGCCTGACGTTTGGCGAGCTCGCCGCAACGGCTGCCTACGAGCCTCTGGCCCGAGCCCAGTTGCTGCACCTGCTCTGGCACCGGAGGCTCGGGGTGAACCTCGCCGAACCTCTGGGCGACTGCTCACCGGTGGTGGCATGAGGCCGGCACGAGCGGTGCTGGATTTGTCGCCCGGGGCCGGGCTGGTGCTGGACGGCACACAGTGGACGGTCGAGCGACGGGAGCCACACCTGGGGCGGGTTCAGCTGGTTGCCTCCGATGGGATCCGTCAGCAGGTGAGCTTCCGGTTCCTGGCCAACCATCCGGGTTGTCGGCCGTCTTCGCGAACGGCGTCGGCCGGCGCTGACCGGGGGCGCCAGCCCAAGACGGTCGAGGACTTGAAGAAGGGCCGCCGGGAGCTCGTCGAGCTGAGGATGGCCCATCTTCTGGAGGTGGCGACAGGGTTTCGCAGCGGTGATCGGCTGAGGCCGGGGCCTGGTGAGCCGAAACCCGAGTACGACCCGGACGCTACGACGCTGACGGGCCGGCGCCGGGCGAAGGTGGCCGAATTGCGGGCGATGGACCGGCAGCAGGCGAAGCTGCTGGGACTGGATGCGGTCAGCCTGCACACGCTGATCCGGTGGGAGACCGGGCGACGGCGGTTCGGACTGATCGGCTGCGCAGATGACCGCTGGCTGCGGGAGAGCGGCGGTCACCCGGCGGTTACGGAGGAGGTGCGGGAGGCGATTCTCGCGGTCCGTGAGGAGACTCTGCGCGGGGCGAAGGTATCGATGCGCACCAAGGACCGCATGATCCGGCAGTACGTGCGGGAGACGTTCGACTCGAAGGACCCGGACACCGGTGAGACGCCTGAGCAGGAGACGAAGGTGCCGAGCTATCGGACGCTCTGCCGGGTCTGGAAGGAGTGGTTCGGTCCAGGCGGTGCGCGTCAGCGGTATGCGCGGTCGGCCGAACTGCCGGTAAAGAACGGACATGTGGTGGTCCACAGGCCAGGCCAGGTCGTCGCGCTGGACACCACGGTCCTGCCGGTCATGGTCCGCGACGGCGTCTTCGGCGACCCGATCAAGCCGCATCTGACGATCGCCCTCGATACCTACACGCATTCGCTGGTCGCGTTCCGACTCACGCTGGTCTCCGACACGGCGGTGGACGTCGCGATGCTGCTGCGGGACGTGATGATGCCGCTACCGATGCGAGCGGACTGGGGCGATGAGATGGAATGGCCCTACCCGGGCCTGCCCGCGGCCGTCGTCTCGGAGTTCGCCGGGCACAAAGTCGCCGGCCTGCCGTTCTTCACCCCGGAGACGGTGACCACCGACCACGGGGCCGTCTACCGGAACCACCACCTGATCGAAGTGCAGCGCGTTCTGGGCTGCAACATCCTTCCCTCCCGTGTTCTTCGACCGCAGGACAAGGCGGCCTTTGAGCGGGCATTCGGCACGTGCAGGCAGCTGCTGTTCGAGCTGCTGACGGGCTACACCGGGGTCGACGTCGCCGACCGCGGGGCCGATCCGGCGGCCGACGCCGTGCTGACCGTGGACGAGATGGAACACCTGATCGCCACCTGGATCGTCAAGATCTGGCAGACGCGCCAACTGGGCGAGTACGCCCCCAGCTGGGATCCAGAGGGGGTCCACAGTCCGAACTCGTTGTTCGCGGCTTCGTTCGCGCAGGCCGGTCTCGAGATGGAGATCCCTTCCCCAGAGCTGTTCTACGAACTGCTGCCCGCACACTACGTGCGCATCGACGCCCGGCGCGGAGTGAAGATCCGCGGACTTTGGTACGACGACGATAAGATCCTGCGCGACTACCGGGGCCAGCGCTCGACACGCGGCGGCAAGCGCAAGGGCCAGTGGCTGATCCGGCGCGACCCCCGCGACCGGCGGACGGTCTTCTTCCAGGACCCGATCACGCATGCCTGGCACCCTCTGGCCTGGACGGGTCAGCCTGCAGTAGGCCAGATGCCGGCCTTCGGCGACGCCCGCGTCCGCGACCTGCTGAAGAAGGCCGCATCCTGCGGGATGAAGCCGAAGTCCGACACGGAACTGCTACCGGTGCTTCTGGAGTTGATCGGATCCACCATCCCGGTCAGCCAGTGGCCCACCCAGATGAACAAGTCGCAGCGCACCGAGCACGCCCGCGAGGTCGCCCAGGCCAAAGCGGCCGAGGCCGACCGCTCCGCAGCGACGCCCGCCGAGTCTGAGGACGCGCAGGGGCAGGAGGCGGCAGTGACCGTGCTGCAGTGGCCGCAGCGCGCCCGCCAGGCCCAGGACAGCCTGGACACAGAGAGACGCCGACGGCGGGAGGCCACCGTCTCCGCCACCCCTAAACCCCCGCCCACCCTGGGGGCCAGCTTCCGCACACGCAATGTGTTCGCCCTGCCCGAGGACGACGATCAGGAGGACGTCGATGCCGGTGCGCCCAACGCAGGATGAGAGCCCGCTCGCCCAGTTCCTGCGGATGGGACCGAGGCCGGACCGAACCCGCCACGAGGGCTGGCAGCAGTGGCGCCTGACGCGTGACGCGTTCATCCCGGCCCCGCGGCTGTCGTTGCGCGAGTACGACGCGCTCAGTCCCCGGCGCAAGGGGCTGCACGACATGCACCGCACCGCGAGCCATGTCAACATGCGGCTCCAGGAGACGCCGATGAGCACGAAGGTCGCCGACCTGATGCTCGGCCGGCTGCAGAACAACGCTGTCAGATTCGCACCGGGCACCCTGGACGGCCTCATGATCAACGGAGGCGGCTTCCAGGGGAAGACCGAGACGGCCTGCCGCGCGGCTGCGGCCTTCGAGGACATGTGGCGGGAGGTCTATCACCAAATTCTGCCGGGAAGCATGCCCGGGACCCGGGACCTGTTCGTTCCCGTCGCCTACTGCCGCCTACCGGTCCGGGCGACACCGAAAGCCTTGTGCAAGAACATCCTGGATGTCTACGGCAACCCGCACCCCGGCACGCTGGACGACCTGGTACGCGCCGTCAGGGACTCGATCCGGGACCACAACACCACGGCCCTGCTGATCGACGATGTGACCCGACTCCGGCTTCACCGGCAGGACGAGCAGGACACTCTGGACCTGATCCGCGAATTGATGGACCTCAATGTCACCCTCGTGCTGATCGGCGTCGACATCCCGAAGTCCGGTCTCCTGCGCGGAGCCTACGTCGATGCCAGAACCAATCAGTACGTCCTGCCCGACATCCGACGCGGCAGAAGCCACAACGAGGCCGCGGACACGCAGACCGACCGCCGCTTCGACCTGGTCGACCTGGACCCCTTCGACTACACCACCCCGATCGGGATCGCCGCCTTCCTCGACCACCTGGCAGGCATTGAGGACCAGCTCCGGCTCTTCCGTGCCACCGAGGGCATGCTCACCAGCGGCTCCATGCCGGAGTACCTGTTCCGGCGCTCACGCGGAATCGTCGGCCTGCTGCGTCGCCTGATCGAGGCCGGCTGCACCGGGGCCATCGCCAGCGGTGAGGAACGACTGTCCCTGGAACTACTCAGAAGCACGCCGATCCGGCTCGGGAATCTCGATGACCTCGACGCGGAAACCGGCGAAGTCCCCGACATCCCCCAGAACGTCGCGCCACCGACCACCTCAGCAAAGAAGTCCGCCAGCAGGCCCCGCAACACGGTCTTCGACGACCGCGGAGAACGGCCGGCCGCCGATGGCTGACAGGGCGGACGAGCTCGCGCGGCCGTTGGGCATGAGCCTGGAACCGCTGGCAGGCGAATCCCTGAACGGCTACCTCCTGCGGCTTGCCTACCGGCTCCACCTGGAGCCGAACCGGCTCACCCGACTGCTCGGATGCGGCAGCGCTTCAGAGAAGGGGGTCAGCCGACGGCTCCATCTGGACCTCCGCACGGACGCTTTCGCCCGCGCTACCCGCCTGACCGAGGCCGAGGGCGAGCAACTGACACTCCGGCCCTGGGCCGACCGCTACCCGCCCATCTCCCGATCCCCGGCCGCGGCGAAGGTCTTCGACAGCTGGTTGTTCAACGACAGCCCCCGCTACTGCCCGCGATGCCTCGCCGGCGACGGCAGCACCGTCCAGCAGAAGTACGGCGGCATCTGGAGAAAAGTCTGGCAGCTACCCATCGCCTTCCTCTGCCCGGACCACCTGTCCTTCCTTCACCACGGCTGCCCGAGGAACCACGAGCCCAGCCGAGTCACCCCCCTCTTCGCAGGCGCCAAGCATGCCGACCTGCACCCCGCCGAATGCCGCTTGCCGACCCCTGGAATCAAGCACGAGCCGGGCTTCACCCACACGCCCTGCAGAGTCCGCCTCGACCAACGTTCCAACTCCGGGTCTGACCCGAGCCCCGCGATCATCAAGCTGCAGGCCCGTCTCCTGGGCCTTCTGGACGCTGACACGGCAGCCGAGGAGGCCACCCAGCAGTTCGCGGACCTGCGAGTCGTCACCGCTCTGCTCTGCGCGTCCTGGCCCACGGGGCAGGACCTGTTGACACCAGCTCTAGCCTCCGCAGTGGCCCGCCATGTTCACGAAGCAAACCGCAGCGGCAGCCTCTACTCGTCCCCTCACAGCCCCGAGGCGACAGCGGGGCTCCTCCTCGCCGCTGAGGCCGTTCTGGGCACAGACGATCTCGAACTCACCCTCGCCGGCCACCATCGGGCCAGTTGGAGCGGCCTGCCCAGCCTCGCCCCCTGGAGTCACATCCTCAACCGACACAGGAGTTTGTGCTCGGAGAGGCTATTGCTCGCCGCCGAACCGTCCATTCGAGCCTTCCGCCGCAACGGAGGCGCCTCCGGCCTGCGAGCGCCGACCCGCACGGCCGGCTACCAGCCGGAACACATCGCCGCCGCACTGGAGCATGACCAATTCGAACGCCACCTCGCCGTCTTCGGCTGGGGCACCTATACCCGAGCCGCACGCCGACTGGCTGCCGTCAAACTCGTCCAGTGGAGGATCGGTGGCGCCCAGGCCGAGGCAGCCTCCTACCTGGGAATCACCCAAGCGGGCAAATTCGCGATCAGCCGGGCGCTTAACCGACAACTCGCCAGCCACCCTCCCGACCGGTTCACAACCGCTCTTCGGGCTCTTGCACGAGAACTCGACGATGCCCCGAGCCCCGTCGACTACCGGCGACGCCGCACCGCACTGGACAACTGGAGCTTGAGCCCTGGCGAATGGCAGGAGATCGTTCGTGCCCTACCTCGACCTCGTTTCGAGCGAAATCCTCGCCTGGACGACTACGCCCGCCAGGGGGCCTCGGCTTTCGTCTGGGCTCACATCACTCAAGGAGAGCCCAGATTTGCTCCCCGTCCCATCGTGCTCTCTCACGGCCAAACGAAGTCCGATCGTCACCCGTGGCCCACGAAATGCAACAACATGTGGTTCCACATCGGCGCCGCGAGCACCTCGCACTACGCGGCACTACGGACGCTCCTCATCGAGGTCGGCGACGACCTGGCGCGCAAGATCGACGCCTCGCGATCGACACGCTAGTTGTCCTGTGCTTACTGTCCGCGCTTGCGCCGTGGCGCCGCCGACCTCGGCGGGACGGCGCGCATGTGATCGCGGACCCGGCCGAGGACGTCGCCGAGGACGGTGACGTCCTCGTCGTTCAGCGGTGTGAAGAAGATCTGCCGCACCGTCTCGATGTGACCGGTCAGCACCCGCTCCAGCAGCTCGCGGCCCTTCGGTGTGAGCGCCACGACGACGCTGCGCTCGTCCTCGGGCGAGGACTCCTTGGCCACGAGGCCTGATTCGGCGAGCTGCGAGACCTGGTAGGTCAGCCCGCTGCGGCTGTGCACCAGCTGGTCCGCGATGTCCGTCATCCGTTGCCGGCCCTCGGCGCTCTCCCCCAGCGCGGCCAGGATCTGGAACTGGATGTAGCTCAGCCCGCCCTCCTCGCGCAACTGCTGATCGACGGCGTGCTGGAGCAGATTGCCCACCTCCATCACGGCGAAGTAGGCGGCGAGCTGGTCGGGGCGCGGCTGCGGGTGCGCGGAGTCCTCGGGCATGCCGACCATTGTACTTGCTACGAATTCGAAGCAGGTGTAGCGTCGCCTTGTGCTTCGAATTCGAAGCACAAAGGGCGAACGAGCTGGAGGCTCCCCCATGTCCACCATGAAGGCGATCCGTTTCCACGCGTACGGCGACTCCGACGTGCTGCGCTATGAGGAGGCCGCGCGGCCCGAGCCGGCGGCGGGCGAGGTGCTGGTCGAGGTCGCGGCGACCTCGTTCAACCCGCTCGACGCCGCGCTCCGCGCGGGCTACATGAGCGGGGTCTTCCCGCTGGCACTGCCGCACGTTCCCGGCCTCGACGTGGCCGGCCGCGTGGCCGCGCTCGGCGAGGGCGTGACCCGCTGGCAGGTCGGCGACCAGGTGTTCGGCCCCGTGCCGCCGGTGAGCGACGGGGCCGCGGCCGAGTTCGTCGCCGTGCCCCAGGACCTGCTCGCCGCGGCGCCCGGGAGCATCCCGCTGGCGGACGCCGCGGCCATCCCGCTGGTCGGCGTGACGGCCTGGCAGGCGGTCTTCGAGCACGCCGCAATCGAGGCGGGGCAGCGGGTCCTGGTCAACGGCGCGGGCGGCATCGGCGGAATCGCGGTGCAACTGGCCAAGCGCGCGGGCGCCTACGTCATCACGACCGCGAGCCCGGGCAGCGCCGACGCGGTCCGCGCGCTGGGCGCCGACGAAGTCATCGACTACACCGTGACGAGCCCGGCCAAGGCGATCACCGAGCCCGTCGACGCGGTGCTCAACACCGTCGGCGCCTCCGAGGCCGACATGGCCGCGCTGACCGGCCTGATCAAGGACGGCGGCGTGATCGTCAGCCTCACGACCCCCGCGGCGGGCGACACGGCCCGCGACGTGCGCGGCGTGAACATGCAGACGCGCGGCGACGCGAACCAGCTCGCCAACCTCGCGAAGCTCATCGACGCCGGAGAACTCCGCATCGAGATCAGCGCGCGGTACCCGCTCGCCGAAACCGCGATGGTGCACGACATCTACGCGCGCGGCGACATCCGCGGAAAGGTGCTGCTCACGCCCTGAACCGAGCGCTCATGCGAACTCCCCAACGGCCTGCCCCTGACGATCCAGGAGTCCGGCGAGAACACTGACGGCAGCACGGCCCCGGAGCTGCACACGGGCTCCGGGCCGCGCACGATCACCAGCTCCTCGGCCACGCTGTCCGCCTTCGCCAAAAAGGCGTTCCGCCCCGACTTCTCCGCCTTCACGCCCGAACTCGCGAAACCGCCTCGGCAACGGCCCGGTCGCCGCCACCGGCACGAACGGCTCGATCAACGCCCACTCGGCATCAGTCACATCACCACGCGCCACCCGACCGTTCTATCAGGGCACTACATGATCCGAACTCGATACAGGCCCTAGCTAGTGCCAACATTCTTGGCCAGGTTCCAACTACCGCGTCACGGCTCAGCCCGAGCACTTCGCGAACGCGGCGTGACGTCGAAGTCGAGCACCTCCACGTCCACCTCCCCGTGTGCTGAAGACGGCCGCCTCGTGATCGATTCCTGAGTTCGGACTCGATCCGGCACCGTCGTGCACGCAGGTCAACGGCGAACCGAAGGGAGGGATGCCCCATCAGCCCGAGCGCTCTCCGTGACTGCCTGGATGGCCGCCTGCAAAGTTCCCCATGGCGATACACCTTGCGCGCTGACTCCTCCACTGGAGGTCATGGCAGCAACGGCTTCATCGAGTGGACGTTGGAGCTGGCTCTTTCCGCAGCAGGTGGTCAGTGAATGAAGCCAGAACGGGGCCTCAACCAAGTCGTCAAACCACTCGCGGATGTGCTCCTTCGCAAGGACGCTGCCACCATCGGCGTTGATCTTCGACCGGCGGTATGCGGCTTTGAGTAGATAGCGGAGCGCGCCGTCATACGCAGCGAGGCGCCGGTCTCGCTGCCATTTCTCCTTCCCCTGGCGAGCCTGGAGGCGGACTGAGATGACGGAACCCAACAGCGCGATTGTGGCGCCAAGCAGTCCGCCGACCAGCCCAATGAGTGCTGATCCCATGGCCCTCTCTGCCCTGGTCAGGCAGTAGCAGAAGGTCGAGGTTATCGACTGCCGCTCAGTCCGGAAAAGCGCGAGCGGACTCACGGAGCTCCTGGCCCGCGAACTCCGCAACCGCGGCCGCGAGGTCGAAGTCGAGCACCTGCAACCCGCATCCCTGGACTCCCGGCTGCGCCCAGGACATCGCTTCCAAAACTGGGTGTGCCGGTCGGCACGAGGAGGCTGGTCACTTCGAGTCGATGCTTCCCAGCGGGGCATCGGCCGCGGTCAGCGCCCGACGGGCGGTGGGCCATGCGCTCTGGTCGAGGCCCAGCGCGGTACGCAAGTACGCCAGAGTGGCCTGCTGCACGAGTGCGACACGCTCGGGGCTTTCGTCGGTGGTGCGCGTGTCGTTGGCTCCCTGGATGCCGCCGAGTCCGTGTTCCGCCCCGAACAGGGTCAGCAGATCGGTGGCGCCCGGGCTGAGCCGGTAGCCGTCGGTGAACCAGTCCGGACCGCGTACCGTCAGCGGGGACTGGTCGCGGTCTCCGGCGACCAAGAGGCTGGGCGTCTTCAGCTCGGCGAAATCAGGGTTCATGAACGGGAAGTACTGGGTGGCGAGCGGGCTCAGGTCGGCGCCGCCGGTGCCGGGCAGGCACAGCAGCACGGCGGCACTGACACGCGGGTCGGCCATGCTCTCACCGGGAATGCCGTCGGCGCCTACGACCCGTGCACCCGCGAGGGTGCTGGCGGTCTGTGCGCCCCAGGAGTGTCCGGCGACCGCGATGCGGTCGTGGTCGACGCGGCCGGCCAAGCCGGGCACAGCGGCTTCGATCGTGTCGAGCTGGTCGAGGACGGCAGTGAGGTCGGCGGTGCGGAGGCGCCAGATGAGCGGGGAGCGCGGGTCGTCGGGGGCGAGGCCGAGGGAGTCGAGATGGGTGGGCTGGACTGCCACGAACCCGCGGGCGGCCCAGTAGCCGACCAGCGGTACGTAGTCGTCCATGGTCAGGCTCATGCCATGGGAGAAGACGACGACGGGCAGGTTGCCGCCGGCTGTGGGCGCCGTGATCCGTACTTGCAGGTCCTGACCGCGGTCCGGAGCGGCCAGCGAGATCGGGTTGACGGAGATGACCGGGGTGGTGAAGTCGTTGCCGCCGTCGGCGGACGTGTTGTCGCTCATGAGACGAATGCCTTTCTCGGACGAGCCCAGTGGGCCCCTGCTGCGCGGTGTCTGGCAAAATGAGAATCCGGAGCGCCGCTCCGGTTCACGATACGGAGCGTCGCTCCGTTTTGCAAGCAGGAGGTGTGCACGATGTCCACGGCCGACACGCCGTCAGCATCTGCAGGACGTAAGCGAGCCGACGTACGCCGCAACGAGCAGAAGCTCCTGGACGCGGCCGCGGCCGTTTTCGTCCGCATGGGGATCGACGCCCCCGTGCGGGAGATCGCTGCGGAGTCGGGCCTCGGCATGGGCACGATCTACCGCCACTTCCCCACCCGGGCGGACCTGGTGGTGGCGGTCTTCCGGCATCAGGTCGACGCGCTCGCCGCCGCCGTCGACGCGGCGCCGGCTGCCGGCACGCCGTACGAGGTCCTGCGGCAGTGGGTCCACCGATTCGCCGACTTCCTGGTCACCAAGCACGGCCTCGCCGAGGCGCTGCACTCGGACCAAGCGGGATTCGAGAGCCTGCACAACGAGTTCGTCGAGCGCCTGATGCCTGTGCTCGACCAGCTGTTGAAGGCGTCCGCTGCCGCTGGATACACGCGCTCCGACGTACGGGCCTACGACTTCATGCTCGCCATCGGCAACCTGTGCATCGGAGTGGAGAACTTCCCCGACTACCAGGCCCGCCGCATGATCGACCTACTGCTCGCCGGCCTTGCCCAGACCGCCCCGGCATCGACCGGCGAGGAGCCGGAACAGCGCTGACGCTGACCGCTGGCGGCCTGGTGCGGGCAAGACGACCCTTCGGGGAGGTAGCGGCGGGGGAAGGCGATCCACTCGTCGTGGAGTTCGAAGAGGACGGCGGTGACCAGGCGTTGGAGTGCGTCGGGGTTGGGGAAGACCTGCACGACGTCGGTCCTGCGTTTGATCTCCCGGTTCAGCCGTTCCAGGGGGTTGGTGGACTGGATCTTCTTCCAGTGCTGGGTAGGGAAGATCGCGAACGCGGTCAGGTCCTCCTTCGCTTCCAGGAGCATCTCTTTGACCTTGGGGAACTGTTCGCCGAGCATGTCGGCGACGGTGTCCAGCTGGGAACGGACCGCCTGGGTGGTGGGCTGGGCGAAGACGGTCCGGATGGTCGCGGCGACCATCTCGCCGGCGCCCTTGGGGATGTGTGCGAAGCAGTTGCGCAGGAAATTGAACCCGTACGTAATCAAGTTGCTTGTTTTGTCGGCGTGTTGGAGTTCGTGACAGTGCTGGCGAGGAGTGCTTCGACAGTGCGGTGCGTCACCGGTGCCGGCGGGAAGGTGATTCCGTCGTCTTCCAGCAGAGGGCGGACGTCGCGGAAGGCGTTCGTGAGAGTGCCTCTGGTGATCTGAAAGAGCTCGGTGAGGACTCCTCCGGTGCAGACCTTTCGGTCCATGAGGACGGTGGCCAGGACGCGCTCAGCGTCGGTGATCTTCTGTCGGAACACCCCGGCGCGGGTTCCGGGCTGGCGGTGGCCGCCGCGCTGCGTGAAGCGCCGTCGTTCGACCAGCGCGGCCTGCCGTTTCGAGAGCCGGTCGATCAGGGCGTGGAGGTCGGCGAGGCTCATGCCGGTCAGTGCCGGGTCGCAGAGCTGTTCCGGGAGCGCGGGCCGGACTTCGGTGGGTGACGTTCCGGTGCGCAGGAACGCCACCAGGTGGTCCGGCTTGGCAAACCGAACCGAGGAGAGCCCGACAGTCGTGCCGGTGTCGTCCAGCAGCCGTCGTGTGTCGCCGATGGCCTTGCTGATGGTGCGGTCGTTGAGGGCGAGCATGTCGTACAAGACCTTCTGGGAACAGATCTGCCGCAGGTAGAGCACGGTGATCAGCACTTTGTCAGGGCCGGTCAGCAGGGGGCGGCCATGGTCGCCGGGCGCCTTGCGCCGTCGTCCGCCGCGGTGCTGGTAGCAGCGTTCTTCCCGCTGCGCGGCCTGCGCGGGAGCCAGCCGATCGCTCAGCGCAGCCAGCTTTTCCCGCGTCATCCCGGTGAGCAGTGGGTCGGCCAGCATCTCCAGGAACTGAGTGCGGGCCGTTTCCCCGGGCTTGCGAACCGCTTCGTGCTCGCTGGGGGCCGGGCCGTCGGGGCGGATGGTGTAGTTCCAGGTTCCGCGCTCGAGGTGCTGCTCGATCGGGAGCGAGTCCAGGTACGCCTTGCTGGCCGTAGTGCCTGTGGGATACGAGCCCGGGTCAAGTTCGGCCTCGACCTGCAGCCCGGTGCGGGTCCGTGTCGCGGGCGCAGACGCCGGTGTCGTCTTGGACGATGCGGACCATGTCCATGTAGAGGAAGGACAGGGAGTCCGCGACGCGGGGCAGCATGGCCAGCGTGGGGGCGGCGAGGCGTTTGCGGGCGTCGCCGCCCTTTCGGGGTGCGCTCACGTGGTTCGGGCGGGGGCGAGGCTGAGGCCGACCGACAGAAACCCGCAAAGTGGGGTACTCCTCCCGGCACCTTCTCCTGTGCCAGCAACGACACCGCTTCCCCATGAGCCGAAGGGGGCACCGTCGACGGGCCCTCCGCCTTGATCGTGGACACCTCGACACAGGCAGCTGGGTGGTACGCCACCCGCCGCCCACGCCAGAGGGCCGGTGCCTGAACAGGCACCGGATCCCTCGGAGTCGGCGTGCCGTTCCAGCACCCTTCAGCAGATCACGAACAGTCTCGTTGACGTCCGGGGTGGGTCACACGGTCTGCGAGGAGCAGGGCGCGGCGGGCGAGCCATAGTTCGTGGCGGGCGCTGGGAGGCCGCAGCAGGGGACGTTGGAGGAGTTCCTCAAGTCGGGTGAGGCGTTTGCGGGCGGCAGTGGTCGAGAGGGAGAGTTCGGCGGCGGTCGGGGCAAGTCGGGCATCGTGACGCAGCCAGGTGTCCAACGTCGGTCCGAGGCCCGATTCGTCGATGGGACGCAGCAGGTCGCGTGCCCAGAGCAGCACGGCGGAGCGGGTGAGCAGGTCGTCGAGTAGGGCGGGTGGGCCCGGTGGCGGGGCCACCTCTCCGGCCTGGTGCGTCTGTGCACGCAGGGCCAGGTGTAGGACCGCCTGGCCGGGGAGGCGTTCGAGGTCCAGTGCGAGCAGGGTCTCGACCTGGCGCAGGCGCGCCGAGAGGGTGTTGCGGTGAATTTTGAGCAGCGCGGCTGCCTGCGTGGAGAAGGCGAGCCAGGAGGCGGCCGTGACGGACAGCTCTGCGCCGTCCGGGTCTTGCGGACGCCGGGGGATGTAGGAGCGGAGGGGGGCCAGTAGGTGCCGGGCCCACTGCTGCAGTTCCGTGCCCATGACCAGCACTGAATCTGGGCGGTCCGCGAAGGCTGCCCAACGGCCGGCGCGGCAGCGCGCCGTGACCAGGGCGCGGAAGGCCTGTTCATAGCCGATAGCCGTGTCGTGCAGCGGAACGATGTCGCTGACGCCGACCAGACAGTCGTCCAACGCCCCGGCCAGCGTCGCGGCGAGGGCCGAGGCCGTCTCAGCGGGCTCGGCTGGGGCTAGGACCAGCACATGGTCGTGGTAGACCGGGCAGGGGACAACCCAGGCGCCGGGCGCCAGCCGCGTGCACTGGCGGGCCACGTCCTCGCGCACGCGCGGTGACGAGGACTCCACGACATGGAACCGCATCACGTCCGGCAGCGCGGGCCTTTGCAGGTTGGCTATCTGCCGTGCGGTGGCCACGTGACGGTTCATCAGCAGATGCAGCACCGCTTCGCGGGTGCGGGCCTCGGTGAGCTCCAGGCGACGCCGCTGCCCCTCGGCGTGCTCCAGCCGCCAGCACAGTTCCAACAGCAATGATGCGTCGGCGAGCAGCAGGGGCAGGCCCTCCGGTAGCGGCTGCGGCGTGATCGCGGCGAGCACGGGCGCGTCGCCGCCCAGAGGGACGATCACGATCGTGCGGCAGCCGACGTCGAGGACGACGGAGTCCAGATTTCGGGCGTTCAGTTCATCAGCGGCCTGCCGGGCGAGGGCAAAGTCCGCCGCCTCGCAACCGCCCTCGGAGGTCAGTACGGCGCCGTCGGAGCCGATCAACAGCAGCCGAGCGCCGGTGCGGGCCGCCAGCCAGCGCAGCAGCGAGCCGCTACCTCTGCCGCGGGCCGCCCGCTGCATGGCAAGGATGGCGTCAGCCCGGCCACGGCGCCCATTCGCGGATACAGGCTCGGACAGGATGCGCATGAGGGGAGGTTACCGGCCAGCGCCGCTCACTGTGCACACCGGAACCCCAGACTGTGCAGATCAGATCTTGATCGACTCTTCGCATCCCGGGATCGTTGATCAAGCCGGAACGACACGTCCGGACGAACCAAGTCTTCAAACGGGGGTACTCCTATGCGCAAGGCGTACATCGCCAAGGTCCTGGGTATGGCGGCCGCCATACCCATGCTGACGCTCGCCGCCACCGGCAGCGCATACGCCGATGGGTCTGGCATCACCTGGACCCAGAGGTCCACCGACCACTGCCTCATGTGGCACAACGGCGCAAACGGCTACTGGCTCAGCGGCGACGCCATCTGCTGGAACGACGGCCAGAAGCAGGGAGTCCTGTGGGACGACTCCCAGAGCGGGCTGGAGAACCAGACCGGCGAGTACTGGACGGAGAAGGTGCACAACACCGGCGTCTGTCTCACCGCCTACTGGGCACCCAATGACTCCAGCCCCGGTTCGGCGTACCTGGAACCGTGCAGCGGCCCCGCCAACTACTACGAGCAGTGGAAGGAAGTGTCGGTCGGCAACGGCTTCCAGCTCGTGAACCGTGAAACGGGCTGGTGCCTGGACGGCAACGGCAACGGAGACATGTACACCACGCCCTGCGACCCGAACCACAACAACAAATATCAGATTTGGTACTGACAGACACGGCGATGGCCGCCTTCTCATCCGAGAGAGGGCGGCTACCGTCAGAAGCCGTTGTCGTACCGATCACGCAATTTGCTGATCGATCGGGAGTCCCGATCGGGTGATCGCGGAGCGGTGGACGCATGAGGGCAGGGCCTGCGGTGCGGCCCGTGGGCGTTGACGCCGAGAGCACCAGGAGCCCTGATTCCGAGTCCGGACCTCCCTCGGCGGGGGCGTCTTTGATCCTCTGGGAGGACGTGCCGCCGCCCATCGGCAAGCCTGAACTACGGTGATTCGCCGTCGGAACCGCTCACTCACTTACTGATCTTGAGGTGCGCAGTGTCTTTGAGTCTTCGTATATCCGCTTCCCGCTCGGTCGCGGTCAGCGCCGCAGCCCTCACTCTGCTGCTCGGCCCTGCAATGTCGCCGGCGCACGCCTCCACCTCCGACGGCGGAACGTTCACCATCCATAACGTGAACAGTGGCAAGTGTCTTGAGGTCGCTGACTGGAGTCAGTCCTGGGGGGCCCAGGTCCGTCAGTGGGACTGCACCGGTGGTGCCAACCAGCAGTGGGTGAGGGTCGACGACACTAGCCCCGGCAGGGCTGGCATCGTGTACTTCCGGAACGTCAACAGCGGTGCATGCCTGGAGATCGCCGGCGCGAACAGTAACTACAACGGCGCCACGGCGGACCAGTGGCAGTGCAACTACGGCTCCAACCAGCAGTGGATGCAGGGAACCTCGGGCATCATCACCTCCATGATCGGCTACAACAAGTGCCTGGAAATCGGCGGCTGGAGCATGGACAACGGCGCTGCTGCTGACATCTGGGACTGCGGCTACAACCAGGCCAACCAGAAGTGGACGCTTCAGCTGGCCTAAGTGGCTGTTGTCGTTCCGAATCTGAGGGCGGCGTTTTCGCTGGTCAGGCATAGTGTGGGTGACTCGGTGGGAGTGGTGGCGTGTCGTGTTGTCGCTCCTCGGGAGGTTGCGGATGCCTTCGGTCGTCGGGCTACTGGAAGAGCACGAGCTCGCTGCTCGCCGTCGAGTCGACGGGCTGCGGGAGGAAGCCGATCGTATCCAGGCCGAGCTGGCCGCGGCCGAGCAGGAATGGCAGGAGTGGGCGGTTGCGCGCAGACGAGTGGGCACCGTCCTAGCTCCGGACGACGGCAACATTGCTGATCAGAAGGCCGCTCCGGGCCCACAGAACACGGAGACGCCGTCAGGGGCCAGGCAGGCTGCAAAACCGAAGTCGCAGGTGCCGGTATGGCGTGAGGGGCTGGACTGGTCGGTGCTGTCGGTGGACTACCAGCGCATTCTCACGGCGCTCGCGGACCGGGACCGGCTCCATCAAGGGCCGCTGACCTGCCAGGAGATGGCCCAGACGTTCGGCATGGACGAGGTCCCGGCACGAGTGGAGGCACTGCGGTCGAAGGCGAAACGCCTGGTCGCGCGGGGCTGGCTGGCCGAGCGGCAGCCGGGCCGGTTCACCCTCGCCCAGGGCCCGGCCGGGCAAGGCGGCGCGTCATGAGCAGGGTCATCGACCAGTAGACCATCGCCTCGGCGCTGGCGGTGCGGCTTTCGAAGTCGCGCACCAGACGACGGGTGCGCATCAGGCGGGCGAAGAACCGCTCGACGATCCACCGCTTGGGCAGCACCACAAAGCCGCGCATGTCGTCGCTGCGTTTCACGATCGCCAGGACCAGTGCGAACGCGGCCAGGCAGTGCTCGACGAGGCTGCCGGTGTAGCCGCCGTCTGCCCAGATTGAGGTTCCCCCGAGATACGGAGTGCGTTGACAGAGGGTCAGATGGTTCTCATGAGAGGAACATCGGCCATGGCCGCCCCCAGAAAGTACTCGCTGGAGTTGCGTGAGCGTGCGGTGCGGATGTACCGGACCTCCGCCCCGAAGCCGCAGATCAAGAAGCTTGCCGTCGACCTCGGTGTGCACCCTGAGGCCCTGCGCGGCTGGATCCGGCAGGCCGAGGCCGATGCCGGCGAGCGCGACGACCGGCTCACCACCGACGAGCGGGCCGAGCTGGTGGCGCTGCGCAAGGAGAACGCCCAGCTCAAGCGGGTCAACGACGTGCTGCGGACGGCGTCTGCGTTTTTCGGGGCGCAACTCGACCCGACCCGGCCCAGGTGACGGCGCTCGTCGACGAGCATCCCCGCCTGGGAGTCGAGTGCGTCCTGCGGGAACTGCACATCGCCTCCTCCACCTACTACCGCTGGCGCCGCGCGGAAAAGGAGCCGTGCGAACGACGGCGCCGCGACGTCGAGCTGACCGAGAGGATCAAGGAGATCCACGCGGAGTCCGGCGGCAATTACGGCTCGCCGCGCGTGCACGCCGTCCTCAAACGCGAGGGCACGCGCGTGGGCCGCAAGCGGGTCGAGCGGCTGATGCGCGAGGCCGACATCGCGGGTGTCAGCCCGCGTCGGAAGGGCTTCACCCGCCGCGATCCCAAGGCCACCCCCGCCCCGGACCTGGTGAACCGGGACTTCACCGCACCGGCGCCGAGCCGGCTGTGGGGCACCGACCTGACGATGGTCTCCAGCGGCGAGGGACCGTTGTGGCTCTCGGCGATCCGGGACGCCTTTCTCCCGCCGGGTGGTCGCGTGGGAGACCTCTGCCCGCGCGGACGCCGATCTGGTCCTGACCACCCTGGAGTACGCGCTCGCGTCCCGTGAGGTCGAGCCCGGCAAGCTCATCCATCACGCCGATCACGGCTGTCAGTACACATCCATCAAGCTCACAACTCGACTGCTACGAGCGGGAGTTGAAGCATCCATGGGGCCCGTCGGGGACTCGTACGACAACGCCCTCGCGGAGAACCTCTGGATGCTCGTCAAAACCGAATGCATCCGAGGCCGCACCTTCACCACGAGGGCCGAGGCCAACCTCGCGCTCTTCGAATACATCGACGGCTTCTATAACTCCCGCCGCATCCAGGAACGGCTCGGCTTCCTCAGCCCGACAGAGTTCGAGGAGAAGCACTACGCCGAGCAGGCGACGGCCGAACCAACGAATCTGAACACCCATCAACCCCTGCTGACCAGCTGATCAGCACCTCCCGCATGACGGGGGAACCTCACGGTCTCGCCTGAGGTGTCCTTGGTGAGCAGCCCGGTCAGTCCGACGCTGGTGCCGATCACGAACATCACGGTCGCGGTGGGGCGGGCGCACCGCTTGCCTGCCTTGACAGCTCAGGCCGTCGTGAGCCAGGCGAGGACGCCGAGCACTCCGATGACGGACAGCACGGCCAGGTAGGCGGTGACGGCCGAGTCGACCCGCGCCTGGGGGTACGTGGGGTAGCCGGCCCGGATGTGGTCGGCCAGGAGATGGGTGGTGCCG
Source organism: Streptomyces sp. NPDC104106 (assembly GCF_055584345.1). Taxonomy (NCBI): domain Bacteria; kingdom Bacillati; phylum Actinomycetota; class Actinomycetes; order Kitasatosporales; family Streptomycetaceae; genus Streptomyces; species Streptomyces sp. NPDC104106. Next base: position 3,618 of record NZ_JBVJMF010000034.1, on the reverse strand, counting down.
CGGTCGACGTACGTGGCGATCGTCGCGAGGACGGTCAGCGCAAGGCCCGCGTACATTGCTGCCAGCGCCCCGCGTGCATGGGGTGGGTTCGTCATCAGGGAGCTTGTTTCCTCATCGGTCGATCAGGGCGATGCCGTGGTCGCTGTATCGGGCCCCCTGGGCCCCGGTGTCAGGCACGGCGGAGTCGATGGCGTCGAGGTCGGTCGCGGTCAGGTGCAGATCGAGTGCGGCCAGGTTGTCGCGCAGGTGCGGGCGGCGGGAGCTGCCGGGAATGGGGATGACGTCGCTGCCGCGGGCGAGAAGCCAGGCGAGGGCGACCTGGGCGGGGGTGGCGCCCTTGGCCGCAGCGAGGCGGGCGATGGCGTCGACGACGGCCAGGTTGGCCTTGAGGTCGTCGCCGTTGTAGCGGGGCGCGGTGGCGCGGAAGTCGCCGGGCTCGTAGCGGGTAGTGGCGCGGACGGCACCGGTGAGCAGGCCGCGGCCGAGAGGGCTGTAGGCGACCAGGGTGGCGCCGAGGCCGCGGAGCATGGGCAGGACCTCGTTCTCGACGTGGCGTTCCCACAGCGAGTACTCGGTCTGGACTGCGCTGATCGGATGGATGGCGTGGGCGCGGCGCAGCGTGCCGGCGGAGACTTCGGACAGGCCGATGCGGCCCACCTTGCCCTGCGCGACCAGGTCTGCCAGGGCGCCGACGGACTCCTCGACGGGGATGGCGGGGTCGATGCGGGCGAGGTAGTACAGGTCGATGTGATCGGTGCGCAGCCGGCGCAACGAGGCTTCGCAGGCACGTCGCAGATCAGCGGGTGAACCGGCGGGAGCCAGGCCCTCGACGGTACGGCGGACGCCGGTCTTGGTGGCCAACACGACCCGATCACGGTACGACGCGAGTGTACGGCCGAGGAGTTCCTCGTTCGCTCCGTCGCCGTAGAAGTCGCCGGTGTCGAACATCGTGACACCCGAGTCGAGCGCCTCCAGCACGGTTGCCGCGGCCTCGTGCGGGTCGGCGGTGCCGTAACTTCCGGTCATGCTCATGCAGCCGAGGCCGAGACGGCACACCTCTGGGCCATCGGGTCCGTTGGTGGTGGAGTGCATCATTCCTCCGTCACTGCGCCAGGGCCCTGCGGAGAAACTGGAGGATCTCCGTCTGGGCGGCCTCGGCCTGAGGTTCTACGCCGGGCAGGGTGAGGAACGCGTGCTTCGCGCCCGGGTATTCGGAGAGCTGGACGGGCGTGCCGGCCGCACGCAGCCGATCGGCGAAGCGGCGGCCGTGGTCGGCGACCGCGTCCTGGGTGGGCACCACCACGAGTGCCGGGGCGAGCCCCCTCAGGTCGTCCGCGTACAGCGGCGAGACCGCGCGGGCGTCGTATCCCGGTGGGACGGCGAGCTCCCGGAAGAACCGTAGGAGCGGCAGGGCCCGGGTCGGGCTGCAGGCGTACTCGGTCATCGAGGCGTAGTCGAACATCGTGCTGGTCACGTCGGTTACGGGGTTCACCAGTACCTGCGCCGTGAGCTCCAGGTCGGCATCTCGGGCCCGGATGGCCGTCAGGGCGGTGATCAGCGCGCCGCAGCTCTCGCCGAACACGGCCGTGCGTGCCGGGTCGATGCCCCACCGCGCGGCGTCCCGCACCACGTGCTCGAGCACGTCCCAGCCGTCCTCGGCGGCGTTCGCGAGCGGGCTGCCGGAGGCGAGGAGGCGGTGCTCGACCGAGACGACGAGCGCGGGCAGCCGGGCGGCAAGGTGGCTGTTGGTCCAGTCGCACTGCGCCGCCGTGCCCACGAAGCCGCCTCCGTGGACATGGACGACGAGTGGCAGGTCGGTTCGGGCGGCGGTCTCGCCGTCTCCCGGCGGGGTCGGCCGGTACACCCGGACCGGCAGGTCGCGGCCGGGCAGCGCGATCTCCTGCCAGTCGATCGCGGCGCCGGGGTGCGGCTCTCCCAGGATGACCCGGGCCGCGCCGGAGGCCCTGAAGCGGTTCTCCGCCTCGCGATAGGCGAGCAGTTCCTCGGTTGTCATCGCCGAGAAGTCCGGCTCCGGCGGCCGCGTGGCAGTCGTGGTCTCACCCATGTGCCCTTCTCCCCTCCCGGCCAAGTGCCGGGTGTGTCCTCGTGGTTGAAGTACGTCGCCCCCATTATGCACGCACCGCGTGCATCAGCAAGTGCATAGGTTAGACTCGAGCGTGACGAGAGGGGCGAGATGACTGGCCGACGGCGATGGTCGACCGAGGAGATCCTGGACACGGCGGCGGAACTGCTGCGTACGGACAACGCCGAGTCCTTCAGCGTGCGTAAGCTCGCCGCGGCGCTCGGGACCGACTCCTCCAGCCTCTACCGGCACTTCCGCAACAAGACCGAGCTGCTGCGCGCGGTCGCCGACCGGATCCTGCTGGCCACCATGGACGGCTACCACCCCGAGGGCGACTGGAAGCAGCGCGTCACCGCCCTGGCCCTGCGCCTGCGCGAGGCATTCGGCGAGCAGCTCCAACTCGCTGCGGTGTGGGGACGCTATGGGTCCGGCGGCACCGGTTCCCGTTTGGTCATGGAGGAGTTGCTGCAGGCCCTGCGCGCGTCGGGCCTGCCCGACGCGGAGGTCCCGGCGCGCTACCACCGCATCGTGATCCTCCTCGCCGCGCTGATCTCCTCCGAGGCCGGGATCGGCACTCTCACCCCCAAGGAGTACGAACAGGGCATGGAGCAGTTCCGCGTCGCGGTGCTCGGCGCCGACCCCGAGCGCTTCCCCGCCCTGGCCCACTTCGCCCGCGACATCCACCCCCTCGGAGCAGACCGCCGCGCCGCGTTCGAGGAGATCCTCGCCGCCCACCTCGCCCACATCGAGTCCCAGATCCCCTGACGTGCCGGATCACGAGTGCGGTGCGGCCGGGTAAAGCAGCCGACGCAGGCCCAGTGCTTGATCCGCGCCCAAATCGGGGGCGGCAGATGTCAGCGAGGAGGCACGGTGGGGTTCGCGGTGGTCATCGCGTACGCTTTCCTGATCTACACAGTCCTGATGGCGCTCTTCTGCGCCTTCGTCGGGTCCAGGACCTCCTGGAGGATGGGCTGGCTGATATCAGTTCCAGTGATCTTCGCGCCCTGGGGCTTGGTGTTGATCGGGTTCACCATCTACTGACCGGTCCCGGCGGCCGGGACCGGGGTGGCACCGACCGGCGATGGGGCAACTCCCATCAACGGTGTCATCACCGGGTGACAGCGCTGACCGGTGGCGTCACGGAACTGCGGTCAGAGCCCCCGAAATCCCCCAAAGACCGGCACCCAGAGATGCCGACCGCTCTCGTTGTCTTACCTCCCACCGTCACACAGCCACCCTCGCCGCCACGACCGCCTGCACGAGAATTTTCTGTGAGGCCCGCTACCGCCCAGACCGACAGCACCCACCCCCGGCAGAACAGAGCAACAGCTCAAAGCTGCTGCCCGTCCGGCAGACGGCCGGCACCTGCTGCCGCGCGCACACGGGCACCGGGGCTCACGACCTGCTTGTCTTTGTCTCGGCCGCCTGCTGAAACGACCGGGCGGAGAATGTGGATCAAGGGGGTCATGTCGGGCGGATGCGGGTGGTTGTGGTGGACGAGTTCGATGTGGACGCGGTTCTCCAGCAGGCGCTGG
>NZ_JBVJMF010000033.1:0-62265 GCF_055584345.1 Streptomyces sp. NPDC104106 | reverse complement strand
CGGGCTTGTCGACGACCGGCAGCATCTCCTTGGGAGTGGCCTTGGTGGCCGGCAGGAACCGGGTGCCAAGACCCGCCGCGGGAATGACAGCCTTGCTGATCCTGGGGTGCGACTGAGTCATGCCCGCCACCATAACCGGTGCCTTTGCAGGAATCTGTGGCTCTGATGGTTGACCCTTTATGACTGCGTTGAACAATCAAGAAGGGCGCGGGACGACCCGTGGAACACGACGGACGCAACGGCGAGCCTGACAAGCGAATGTTGCGGCGACAGCTCCTCGCGGTGAGGAACAGGTTGCCACCGGATGACGCCGGCGCAACAGGGCGCGCGCTGGCGGAGCGCGCGCTGGGGCTGCCCGAGCTGGCGCGTGCGCGCACGGTGGCGGCGTACGTCTCGGTGGGGAGCGAGCCCGGCACGCGCGCGCTGCTGGACGCGCTGCGCGCGCGAGGCGTACGGGTCCTGCTCCCGGCGCTCCTGCCGGACAACGACCTGGACTGGGGCGAGTACACCGGCCCGGACTCCCTCGCGCGGGTCCGGCACGGCGGGAGGATGGCGCTCTGGGAGCCCGCGGGCACGCGCCTCGGGCCGGATGCCGTGACGGGCGCCGACGTGGTCCTGCTGCCCGGACTCGCGGTGGACGCGCGCGGGATGCGCCTGGGCCGCGGCGGAGGGTCGTACGACCGCGTCCTGGCCCGTCTGGAGCGTGCGGACGCGCGCCCCCGGCTCGTGGTACTGCTGTACGACACGGAGGTCGTCGCGCGTGTCCCGGCGGAGGCGCACGACCGGCCGGTGCACGCGGTGGTGACGCCTTCGGGCGTGCGCCGCTTCCCGAGCGCCTGACGGGGCATCCGCGCGCCCTGCCGCCTGTACGGGAACGGCCCTCCACGCGCGCGTGGAGGGCCGTTCCCGGCTGCCGTGCCGTCAGGGGTTCACGGCTTGAGGACGAGTGTGTCGCCGGTGCTCTTGTCGACGGCGGCGGCCGAGTACGACCAGGGCAGCAGCTCGCCCTTGGCCCACTTGCCCGTCTGGTCCGTGTAGTGCGCGCTGAAGGCGTGCCCGGAGGCGCCGGTCAGGTTGATCCACCTGGACTTGTCGAGGTCGGCGAGGTTGACGACCATCCGCATCGACGGCACCCACACGACGCCGTAGCCGCCCGCGGCGTTCCAGCCGGTGGCGTTGACCGTGGCCTCGCCGCCGCTGAGCTTCCAGGGTCCGCGGTTGAGGATGTACTGGAGGATCTGGGGACCGTCGGTGCCGAGCGTCTGGTTCTTCAGGAACAGGCGGTGCAGCCGGCCCCAGTTCCAGGTGTCGATGTCCTTGCCGAGCTTGGCGGTCAGCTCCCAGCGGGCGTCGATCATGGCGCGGGCGAAGAGCTGGTCCATGTTGGTCGCGGCGGGGCGGGTGCCCGACTTGGGCGTCTTCCACCAGTCGCTGTCCGGCTTGTCCATCAGGTTGCGCACGACCTCGAACCAGCGGTCGCCGCCGTCCGGCTGCGCCTGGTCGGCCTCGCGCTCGCCGCACTCGCGCACCTTGGTGTTGTCGTCGACCGGGCCGGTGCTGTCGATCTTGTCGACCCACAGGCACTGTCCCTTGACGCGCAGCTCCTTGGGGAGCTTGTTGCCGAAGGCGAGCTTGAGGATGTTGCGCCACACGGCGTTGAAGTAGGCGGCCGCCGCGGAGTCCGACTCCTGGGTGTAGTCCCAGCCCTCCAGGAGCTTCTGCGCCTGGCGGACGTTCTTGTCGTCGAGGTTGAGCTTCAGCAGCCGCGGCACCAGGAGCTTGGCGATCTCGCTGCTGTTGTCCAGCTGCATCTGCCGCATGTCGTCGGTGGAGATCTTGCCGCCGTCCTTGATCTTGGACTCGATCAGGTCGGTGATGCGCTGGCTGCGGGTGCCGTAGCCCCAGTCGGTGGTGAGCGTGTACGGGTACTTGTCCTTGTCCACCACGGCCTGGTTGGCGGTGACGATGTAGCCGCGCTTGGGGTCGAACTCGTAGGGCAGTTCGTCCTGCTTGATGAAGCCGGTCCAGCGGTACTTCGACTCCCAGCCCGGCGCCGGGACGGAGCCGTCGTCCACCGCGGAGCGCGTGGGGATCCTGCCGGGCAGCGTGTAGCCGATGTGGCCCGCGGTGTCGGCGTAGACCAGGTTCTGCGAGGGCACGTCGAACAGGGCCGCCGCCTGGCGGAACTCGCTCCAGTTCGAGGCCCTGTCGAGGGCGAAGACGGCGTCCATGGAGGTGCCGGGGTCGAGCGCGGTCCACCGCAGGGCGACACCGTAGCCGTCACCGCGGTCGGGGGCGGCGGTGTTGACCGTGGCCTTCCTGCCGACCTGGACGAGTTCGTCGTCACGGTCGGACAGCAGCGGCATGCCGTCCTGGGTCTGGCGGACGACGATCGTCTTGGCCGAGCCCCCGGCGACGTCGATGGTCTCCTCACGGGTCTGGAAGGGCCGGACCTTGCCGTCGTAGAGGTAGCCGTTCGCGGTCACCTTCTCCAGGTAGAGGTCGGTGACGTCGACCCCGGAGTTGGTCATGCCCCAGGCGATGTCGGCGTTGTGACCGATGATCACACCGGGCATGCCGGCAAAGGTGTAGCCGGTGACGTCGTACTGGCACGTGCTGGAGACGGAGCGGCAGTGCAGGCCCATCTGGTACCAGACGCCCGGCAGGGACGCCTCCAGGTGCGGGTCGTTGGCCAGCAGCGGCTTGCCGGTGATGGTGTACTTCCCGGAGACGACCCAGGAGTTGGAGCCGATCCCCTGGCCGTTCACGCCGACGGCGGTCGGCAGGTTGTCCAGGGCGTTGTAGAGGCCCCCCAGCTGGCTCGTGAGCGACGAACCGGTCCGGGCCGAGGCCGAGGAGCCGGTCGTCCCCGCCGTGCCCGCGGAGGCACCCCTGGCGCCCGTCGTGCCGGTCGTCCCCGCCGTGCCCGTCGTGCCGGTGCCCGTCGTGCCCGTGGCGCCGCTCTGCCGGAAGGACTTGGTCAGCTCGCTGTACTGGCCTTCCTGGACGATCGGCCTGTTGCGGCCGTAGGGGTAGTCCGGGTACAGGTCCCGGATCTGCTGCGGGCCGAGGCGGCTGGTCATCAGCGCGCGGTCGATCTCGTCCTGCATGTTGCCGCGCAGGTCCCAGGCCATCGCCTTCAGCCAGGAGACCGAGTCGACCGGGGTCCACGGCTGCGGCTTGTAGTCGTTGGTGAGGCCGAGGGCCGCGTACTCCAGGGAGATGTCCTTGCCGTTCTTGCCCTGGAGGTAGGCGTTGACGCCCTTGGCGTAGGCGTCCAGGTACTTCTTCGTGGACGCCGACAGCTTGGTGTCGTACTCCTGCTTGGCGATCCGGTCCCAGCCGAGGGTGCGCAGGAGCTCGTCGTTCTTGACCTGGCTCTTGCCGAACATCTCCGACAGGCGCCCGGAGGTCATGTGCCGGCGCACGTCCATCTCGTAGAACCGGTCCTGCGCCTGGACGTAGCCCTGCGCCATGAACAGGTCCTGGTCGGACGAGGCGTAGATCTGCGGGATGCCGTTGCCGTCCCGCTTGACGTCGACCGGCCCGGACAGGCCCTGGAGCGTGATCGAACCCGTGGTCTGCGGGAAGGAGGCGCGCACGGTGCTGACCGACCAGTACGCCCCGTAGGCGATGCCTCCGATGAGGGCCAGGACCAGCACCAGCACGATCAGACGGGCTCTGCGCCCCTTCTTCCTGCCGGACTTGGCGGGCGCGGCACCGGTGGTGGCGGTGTCACCCGTTGTGGCGGTGGTGTTCGGGGGCATCGCTGTCCTTGCTGTCCTAACGCGAGCGGCAGGTCGGGCTGTGACTTTGAATGAGCGCTGGAGCAACCATAGGCGCAGGGCCCTGTCCCGCTTGACGCGGAGTGGGGAACCAGCGTGTACGAACGTTCGATCCTGCCCCGGCGAGCGTCAAGAAAGCGTCAAGAGTTAGGTAAGGTAACGAAGTACTTGGGTGCGGTGCGCCGCAGCCTCGGGTCTTGTGTACGTGAGTTCGCGCGCGCGGCGCGCGGGCCAAGGAAGGGAACCGCCGCTGACTGTTCACCACCTCGACCAGCTCCTGCTCGTCTGCTCCCTGGTCCTGCTCGTCGCCGTCGCGGCCGTCCGGATCTCCTCCCGCAGCGGGCTGCCCAGCCTGCTCGTGTACCTGGGGATCGGCATCCTCATGGGCCAGGACGGCGTGGGGCACATCCACTTCAGCAGCGCCGCGATGACCCAGGTCATGGGGTACGCGGCCCTGGTCGTGATCCTCGCCGAGGGCGGTCTCGGCACGAAGTGGAAGGAGGTTCGGCCGGTTCTGGCGTCCGCCTCCGTCCTGGCGACGGTCGGCGTCGCCGTCAGTGTGGGCGTCACCGCGGCGGGCGCGCACTACCTGGTCGGGCTGGAGTGGCGGCAGGCCCTCATCATCGGCGCGGTGGTGTCCTCGACGGACGCGGCGGCGGTCTTCTCCGTCCTGCGCAGAATCCCCCTCCCCGCGCGCGTGACGGGCACGCTGGAGGCGGAGTCCGGCTTCAACGACGCCCCGGTGGTCATCCTGGTCGTGGCCTTCTGCACCGCCGGCCCGGTCGAGCACTGGTACGTCCTGCTGGGCGAGATACTCCTGGAGCTGGCCATCGGCGCCGCCATAGGGCTCGCGGTGGGCTGGGCCGGGTCCTGGGGGCTCAAGCACGTGGCCCTGCCCGCCTCCGGCCTCTACCCGATCGCCGTCATGGCCATCGCCGTCACGGCGTACGCCGTAGGCGCCCTGGGACACGGCAGCGGCTTCCTGGCCGTGTACCTGGCCTCGATGATGCTCGGCAACGCCAAGCTCCCGCACTGGCCCGCCACGCGCGGCTTCGCCGAGGGGCTCGGCTGGATCGCGCAGATCGGCATGTTCGTCCTGCTCGGCCTGCTGGTCACCCCGCACGATCTGGGCGACGACGTCTGGCCCGCGCTGGTCATCGGACTGGCCCTGACCATGGTCGCCCGCCCGCTGAGCGTGGTCCTCAGCCTCGCGCCGTTCCGCGTGCCGTGGCAGGAGCAGACGCTGATGTCGTGGGCGGGCCTGCGCGGTGCCGTACCCATCATCCTCGCGACCATCCCGATGGTGAACGGCGTCACCGGCAGCCGCCGCATCTTCAACATCGTCTTCGTCCTGGTCGTGGTCTACACCCTGGTGCAGGGGCCGACCCTTCCCTGGCTGGCCCGCCTGCTGCGGCTGGGCGAGAAGGGCGAGGCCGCCGACCTCGGCATCGAGTCCGCACCCCTGGAGCGGCTGCGCGGACACCTGCTGTCCGTCTCGATCCCCGAGGGTTCCCGGATGCACGGTGTGGAGGTGGCCGAGCTGCGGCTGCCGACCGGGGCCGGCGTCACGCTCGTCGTCCGCGAGGAAAAATCGTTCGTGCCGCTGCCGACGACGGTGCTGCGCCGGGGCGACGAACTGCTGGTCGTCACCACCGACCAGGTGCGCGACGCGGCGGAGCGGCGCCTGCGCGCGGTCGCCCACGGCGGCAAGCTGGCGGGGTGGCTGGGCACGAACGGAGCGGCCGCCGGACGGTGAGCCCCGGGCGGCGGCGTTACCAGTACGTTTCAGGCGATTCACACCGACCCCAATCACAGGTGAACAGCCCTGTGGTGCTCGGTTTCACAGGCGCACAAGCCCTTGATCCCTGTAGGATGAAGGCACCCTGATCGAACCAACTCTGCCTGATGCAGAGCTGGCGCGACCGTATGGCGGCCGGAACGCCCTTTCGCAGAGGCACCGGTATCTACCGCAGTTCCGCGCAAGAGGACAGCTCTCGGCGCCCCCGCACGGGCGCGCTACCAGGCGGAAGAAAGGCACGGGCCGTGGAATCCACGGTCACCACCGAGCCGGCGCAGAACCCGTCGGCGCCGTCCCGCCCGGGATACGGACAGCTGCTGCGCACCCGCGGCGCCTGGACGTTCCTGCTCCCCGGTTTCGCGGCGCGCCAGCCGTTCGCGATGCTCACGATCTCGATCGTGCTGCTCGTGCAGCACACCACCGGCTCCTACGGTGCGGCGGGCGCCGCCGCGGCCGCGACCGGGGTCTCCATGGCGCTCTTCGCGCCGTACAGCGGTCGCCTCGCCGACCGCTACGGCCAGCGCGCCGTCCTGATCCCCGGCGTGCTGGTGCACACGCTGTCGGGGCTGTCCCTGACGGCGCTCGCGCTGGCGCACGCGCCGCTGTGGGCGCTGTTCCTGGCGGCCGTGCCGACGGGCGCCTCGGTGCCGCAGGTCGGCCCGATGGTGCGGGCGCGCTGGGGCGTGAAGCTCCAGGGCTCGCCCCTGATGGCCACCGCGGCGGCCTTCGAGTCGGTCACGGACGAGCTGACCTTCGTCTTCGGTCCCCTGCTGGCGACCGCGCTGTGCACCGGTGTGACCCCGGCGGCGGGGCTGGTCACGGAGGGCGCCCTGACGCTCGTCGGCGGCCTGCTGTTCGCCGCGCAGAAGAGCACCCAGCCGCCGGTCACCGCGGACGACGGGCACGCGCGCGTGGAGCACGCGTCCGCGCTGCGTGTGCCGGGCGTACGCGTGCTGGTCGTCACCTTCCTCGGCATCGGATCCGTCTTCGGCGGCATGCAGGTGTCGCTCGCGGCCTTCACCGAATCGATCGGCGAGCCCGGCCTGAACGGCGTCCTGTACGGCGTCTTCGCCGCGGGAAACATGCTGTCCGGCATCGCCTGCGGCGCGATCGCGTGGAAGGCAGCGCCGCAGCGCAGGCTGGTCGTCGGCTACACCGGGCTGGCGATCGTCGCGTCCGCGCTGTGGACGGCCCACTCGGTGCTGCTGCTCGCGGGCCTCGGCCTGCTGGTCGGCATGTGCATCGCGCCGGCGCTGATCACCGGCTACACGCTGGTCGAGGGCCTGGTCCCGGCCGGCGCCCGCACCGAGGCCTTCACCTGGCTGACCGGTGCCGTCGCCCTCGGGCAGGCGGCCGCGGTCACGGCCGCGGGGCAGCTGGAGGACCGGCTGTGGGACGGCGCCGGATTCCTGGTCCCGGCCGCCGGCACGGTGCTCGCGCTGGTGACCCTGCTGGTGCTGCGGTCCCGGCTGGTCGCGCGGCAGCGGAACGTCACCGTCGCACGTGGCGTCGGTCACCGCGTGCCGGTGACGGTGGACTGATCCCCGGGAATGCGTCACTATGGACCGTCGTTAGCACTCATCGAGTGAGAGTGCCAGGAGGAAGACAGTGCCGACCTACCAGTACCAGTGCACCGAGTGCGGCGAGGGCCTCGAGGCGGTGCAGAAGTTCACCGATGACGCCCTGACCGAGTGCCCCAGCTGCGGTGGCCGCCTGAAGAAGGTGTTCTCCGCGGTCGGCATCGTCTTCAAGGGCTCCGGCTTCTACCGCAACGACTCGCGCGGATCCTCGTCGAGCAGCAGCCCGGCGTCGAAGCCGTCCGGCTCGTCGTCGTCCACCACGTCTTCGTCGTCCTCGACGTCGTCGTCGGACTCGAAGCCGTCCTCCTCCTCGTCGAGCAGCACCAGCAGCTCCGCCGCCTGATCCCGCTCGCACCGCACCCTGCCGTCACACGACGGCAGGGCTTTCGGCACCTCCGGGCACGGACTCCCCCGCTGTTCCGCCTGCGGCTAGTGTGCTGACCATGGCGAACGCAGAGATCGGCGTAGTCGGCGGTTCAGGCTTCTACGCGTTCCTGGAGGACGTGACCGAGGTCCAGGTGGACACCCCCTACGGGCCGCCCAGCGACTCCCTCTTCCTCGGCGAGATCGCCGGCCGGCGGGTCGCCTTCCTGCCCCGGCACGGCCGCGGCCACCACCTTCCCCCGCACCGCATCAACTACCGCGCCAACCTGTGGGCGCTGCGTTCCCTCGGCGTCCGGCAGGTGCTCGGCCCGTGCGCGGTGGGCGGACTGCGCGCCGAGTACGGCCCCGGCACCCTGCTCGTGCCGGACCAACTGGTGGACCGTACGAAGTCCCGGGCGCAGACGTACTTCGACGGACTGCCGCTGCCCGACGGCACGGTGCCGAACGTCGTGCACGTCTCCATGGCCGACCCCTACTGCCCCACCGGGCGGGCCGTCGCGCTGAAGGCGGCGCGCGGGCGGGAGTGGGAGCCAGTGGACGGCGGCACGCTGGTGGTGGTCGAGGGCCCGCGCTTCTCGACCCGCGCAGAATCGTTGTGGCACCAGGCGCAGGGCTGGTCGGTCGTGGGCATGACCGGTCACCCGGAGGCGGCGCTCGCCCGGGAGCTGGAGCTGTGCTACACGACGCTGACCCTGGTCACCGACCTCGACGCGGGTGCCGAGACCGGCGAGGGCGTCTCGCACGAGGAGGTGCTGGAGGTCTTCGCCGCCAACGTGGACCGGTTGCGCGGCGTGCTGTTCGACGCGGTGGCGGCCCTGCCGGAGACCGGTGCGCGGGACTGCCTGTGCGTGAACGCGCTCGGCGGGATGCACCCGGGCTTCGAACTGCCGTAAGGGCGCCGGCGCCTTCGCTCAGGCCCTGTGGACAACCGGGCGGAACGGCCCGTTCGGGTGGCCGAGTTGTCCACAGCACGTCCGTCATCCACCGTCTGCGACGCGGTTCGGCGCGATGCCTCATCGTGGCGTCCAGTCCGAATTCCTCGTCGTAGGCGGTGGTCTCCCATGCCGTGGTCCTCCTCGCCCTCCTCGTTCCCGCCTCCCCTGCGCCTCCCGCGTCCGCTGGGCACGGACGCCCCCGCGACCTGTGAGGTCCCGCAGTTCCCTCCGGTGTGGGTGCGCGGCGGGCGCTACCAGCTGCAACGGCTCGCGCGGCACCGCAGGCGGGCCATCGCGGCCGGCCTCGCGGTGACCGCGGCCGCCCTCGTGGCCGCCGGGCCGCGCACGACGGCCGAGCCGCACCGCGCGGACCAGGCCCGCGGGCACCCGGCGACGGTGCCCGCTCGCCGCCACCCGTCGGCCGACATGGTCACGGCACCCGTGCGGATCGCCGACGCCGCCACGGTCCGGCTGCTGCGTCCCGGCGACCGCGTCGACGTGATCGCCGCGGAGGACCCGTCGGCCGGCGGTGTCGCCCGGGTGCTCGCGCGGGGGGTGCGGGTGAGCGGCGTGCCCGAGCCGGTGGACGGCGCGGCCGAGAGCGGCGCGTTGGTGGTGTTGTCGGTGCCCCGTGCCGCGGCGGCCGGACTCGTGGGCGCGAGCGCCACGGCACGCCTGGCGGTGACGTTGTGCTGAACCAGCTGGGACACTTTGCCGGCGGCTCGCTGTCAAGTCGCTCGATCGAGCGATCGAGTTGGACAGGATGGGCGCATCGTGCCGTAGGTTGCGGAGCGTTTCGTTCCACAGCCTGTGCATGCGAGGAGAGTCCCCGAGGTGAGCGCGAAGAAGGAACCGAGCGTCTGGCAGGGCTTCAAGGCCTTCCTGATGCGCGGCAACGTCGTCGATCTGGCAGTCGCGGTGGTCATCGGCGCGGCCTTCACGAACATCGTGAACTCGGTGGTGAAGGGGGTCATCAACCCGCTGGTCGGCGCGATCGGCACGCAGAACCTGGATCACTACAGCACCTGTCTGAAGGATCCCTGCCAGGTGGCCGCGGACGGCACGGTCAAGAGCGGCGTGCCGATCCTGTGGGGCTCCGTCGTCGGCGCCACGCTGACCTTCGTGATCACCGCGACGGTCGTGTACTTCCTGATGGTCCTGCCGATGTCGAAGTACCTCGCCCGGCAGGCGGCGCAGAAGTCCGCGCGGGAAGGCACGAAGGAGGTCGTCGAGGTGTCCGAGCTGGAGGTGCTCAAGGAGATCCGCGACGCGCTGGTCGCGCAGCGCGGCTCGGGCCACGACGCGCGCTAGCGGCGCCGCCGCGGCCGGTTCACAGGTGGTGGGGCGGCTTCTCGTCGAGGAAGCGCTTCAGGTCGGCGGCGCTGTCGCCCTCCGCGCGCTCGCCCCACCCGCGGTCGGTGTCGTCCGAGGACTGCTGGTCCAGCGGATCGTCGAAGACCAGCGCGGGCTTCGGTTCGGGCGGCTCGGGCGCGCGGACGGTACTCATGCCTCAAGAGTACGGTCCCGCTCCCGGCGGCCTTCCGGAGTGCTCCGCGCGGACGCACACCTCGCCCGCTGGTAAACGCCTCCACAAGCTTTCGGGCCGGATTTCTGCTGTCCTGGGAGGCATGACGTCGAGCTCCGCTCCCGCACCCGCCTCCCCGGGCGCACCCCAGCCCCCCGGACATCTGCGACGCCTCACCGCGCGCGGGCGCCACGAGGCGCACCGGGTCTCCTCTCCCCTTGAGCTGTTCTTCGACCTGTGCTTCGTGGTGGCGATCGCGCAGGCGGGCGTCCAGCTGGTGCACGCCCTCGCCGGAGGCCACGCGGGCAGCGGGATCCTCGACTACGCCATGCAGTTCTTCGCCGTCTGGTGGGCCTGGATGAACTTCACCTGGTTCGCCTCGGCGTACGACAACGACGACGCGCTCTACCGGGTCGTCACACTGGTGCAGATCGCGGGCGTCCTGGTGCTGGCCGCCGGCGTCTCCCGGGCCTTCCAGCAGCACGACTACCTGGTGGTCTGGCTGGGCTACCTGATCATGCGGCTGGCCATGGCCACGCAGTGGCTGAGAGCCGCCAGATCCGCCGCGGGCCCGGAGCGGACCACGGCGCTCCGTTACGCGTGCGGTGTGCTGCTGTGCCAGGTCGGCTGGCTCGGTCTGGTGGTGCTGCCCGGGCCTGCCCGGCCCTGGGTGTTCCTGGTGATGGCGATCGCGGAGATGTGCGTGCCGCTGTACGCCGAGCAGCACCACGAGACGTCCTGGCATCCGCATCACATCGCCGAGCGGTACGGGCTGTTCACCATCATCGTGCTCGGCGAGACGGTCTCCGCGGCGACGATCGCCGTGAAGTCGGCCGTGGACGAGCACAGCGCGTTGGGCGAGTTGCTGCCGATCGCGGCGGGCGGCCTGCTGATCGTCTTCTCCGCGTGGTGGATCTACTTCGTGGTACCCATCCACGGCCGCCTGCGGGACAACGGTCAGGCGTTCCTCTGGGGCTACGGCCATTACCTGATCTTCGCCTCGGCCGCGGCCGTCGGCGCCGGTCTGGAGGTCGCGGTGGAGCACGCGGTCGGCAAGACCCACCTCTCCGCCCTGTCCGCCTCGGCGGCGGTGACCCTGCCCACGGCGCTGTATCTGCTGACCGTCTGGGCGCTGCACTCGCGGCACTTCAAGGTCGGCATCGCCCAGCAGATGGTCATGCCGGTCACGGCGCTGCTGGTGGTCTGCTGCACCTTCCTGGGCGGCTGGGCGGTGCCGGCGGCCGGGCTCGTGTGCGCGGCGGCCGTGGCGACCGGCACGGCCCTGACGGCGCGCACGGGCCGCCGGGAGCGCGCGGGGGGTGTGACGGCGCCGGCCGGCTGAGCCCTCGCCGTCGCCGGCCGGCACCGCGGCGGACGGCCCGGCGGCGGACGGGCGAGCCACACTTGCCCCCATGACAGTTGACGCATTGACCGACGTCGCCGGAGTGCGGGTGGGCCACGCCACCCGCCGCGGGGACGGCTGGCTCACCGGTACCACGGTCGTCCTCGCCCCCGAGGGCGGCGCCGTCGCCGCCGTGGACGTGCGCGGCGGCGGCCCCGGCACCAAGGAGACCGACGCGCTCGACCCGCGCAACCTGGTGCAGCGGGTCGACGCGATCGTGCTGACCGGGGGCAGCGCGTACGGGCTGGACGCGGCGTCCGGCGTGCTGGCCTGGCTGGAGGAGCGGGGCCGGGGGGTGCGGGTGGGGCCCGACCCCGAGCACGTCGTGCCGGTCGTGCCCACCGCGTGCCTCTTCGACCTGGGACGCGGGGGGACCTTCCGGGCGCGGCCCGACGCGGCCACGGGGCGCGCGGCGGTCGAGGCCGCGGCGGCGACGGCACCGGGCGCCCGGGTGCCGCAGGGCTGTGTCGGGGCCGGCACGGGCGCCGCGGCCGGACGGCTCAAGGGCGGGGTGGGCACCGCGAGCACGGTGCTCGACTCGGGGATCACCGTGGCCGCCCTGGCCGTCGTGAACGCCGCGGGCGCGGTGGTGGACACCGGTTCGGGGGCGCTGTACGGGGACTTGCTGCTGCAGGGACGGGTGGAGTATCCGCGGGAGCACGTGGTGCAGGCCGCGCGTCGCCGGCTCGACGAAGCCGCCGCCGGGAGCGCCCCGCCCCCGCTGAACACCACGCTGGCGGTGGTCGCGACCGATGCCGACCTCTCCAAGGCGCAGGCGCAGAAGCTGGCGGGAACGGCGCACGACGGGATCGCCCGCGCCGTACGGCCGGTACACCTCCTGCACGACGGGGACACGGTGTTCGCGCTGGCGACCGGAGCGCGCCCGCTCGACGGGCACCCCCTGGCACTCAACGACATCCTGGCCGCCGGCGCGGACCTCGTGACGCGCGCGATCGTCCGGGGCGTGCGCGCGGCCGAGTCGGTCGAGGGGCCGGGCGGAGTGTGGCCGTCGTACGCGGAGTTGTACGGGGGGTTCCACGGCGAGTCGTGAGGGGAGCGGCAGCGGGGCTGGATTGTCGCGGTTCTGTCACGTGATGGCGTTGGTGGACGTTCGCGGGAACCTTGGCGGGCGTCCGCGCACTCCTTCTTCACGCACTGGAACGGATCACGCACAATCACATGAACCTGGAGCAGCCCGTGACAACGCCGGACATTGCAGCGCGGCGCGTACTGGGGGCCTGTGCCGCCCTGATGGTCGGCACCCTCACCCTGACCGCCTGCGGTGGCAGCGCCAACGCCACCGACGACAAGGGCGGCAAGGACTCCCCCAAGACACCGGCGGCGCAGATCGTGATCTCGGCGAAGGACGGCTCGACCGGCGCGTCCATCAACGCCACCGGTGTGAAGGTCAGCGACGGCAGGCTGACCGAGGTGAAGATGACCGTGCCGGGGTCCGGGCAGACCGTGGCCGGGGCGATATCGGCGGACGGCACCAGCTGGAAGCCGAAGGAGCAGTTGGACCGCGGGACCAAGTACGAGATAGACGCGACCGCCAAGGACGCCAACGGGCGTATCACGGCGGTCAAGTCGACCTTCACCACCGTCACCACGGCGAACAGCTTCATCGGCTCCTACACGCCGGACAACGGCAGCACGGTCGGGGTGGGCATGCCGGTGTCGTTCACGTTCGACAAGGCGATCAGCGACAAGAAGACCGTGCAGTCGCACATCACGGTCGACTCCAGCAGCGGCCAGCAGGTGGTCGGGCACTGGTTCGGGGACCAGCGGCTGGACTTCCGCCCCCAGGAGTACTGGAAGGCCGGTTCCAAGGTCACCCTGAAGATCGACCTGGACGGGGTCCAGGGCACGAAGGGTGTCTACGGGGTGCAGAAGAAGACCGTCTCCTTCACCGTCGGACGGTCGCAGGTGTCCACCGTCGACGCCAACACGCAGACGATGACGGTGGTGCGGGACGGCAAGACGTTCAAGACCATCCCGATCTCCACCGGCAGCCCGGACCACACCACGTACAACGGGCAGATGGTGATCTCCGAGAAGTACACGCAGACGCCCATGGACAGCCGGACGGTCGGCCTGGGCAACGCCTACAACATCCCGGACGTGCCGCACGCGATGCGGCTGACGACGTCGGGGACGTTCATCCACGGCAATTACTGGTACAACCCGAGCAACCCGCCGTTCGGCCGTGAGGGCACCAGCCACGGCTGCGTCGGCCTGGCGGACGTGCAGGGCGGGCAGGGGGCCACGTCGGCCAAGTGGTTCTTCGACAACTCGCTCATCGGGGACGTCGTGATCGTGAAGAACTCCCCCGACAGCACCGTCGCCCCGGACAACGGGCTGAACGGCTGGAACATGTCGTGGAGCGCCTGGACCGCGGGAAGTGCCGTCTGACCGGCAAGTTTTGACGTGCCGTGGGGCCGCGCGGGAACTTCTCGCGCGGTCCGCGCGTTTTCCCGCCGTACGTTTTCTCGGTTCCCGGACACGATGTCCGACCGAGGAGCTACGGTATGCACCCACAAGGTGACATGCAGCAACGCCGGGAGATGTCTTGAGCGTTCCGTACGAGACGGCAGCGTACGAACCAGCCGAGTCGCCCGAGTCTCCGGAGGAGCATCTCGCGCGACTCCTCGGCCGTGCCCTGAACTCCTTCGAGCTGCCAGACGAGGTGCTGAGGCAGCTCGACCACGCCCTGGCGTACGACAGTTCGCTGCACTCCGCGTACCACAGCGCGGGGCTGCACCGGGAGACGTACCGGCACACCTGGCTGCTCGCCGACGGCTCGGCGCTCACCCTGTGGGAGCTGGTCCACAACCCCGGGCCGGGCAGCGCCCCGGACCACGAGGTGTACGTCGACGACGAGGAGCTGCAGGCGGCCATGGCACGGCTCGGAGTGCCGCCCCAGGCACCGGAGTTCGAGCTGCCCGCGCTGATGCGGCTGTGGGCGATCCCCGAGCCGCGGCACGTGTTCGTCTCCGACGACTCGGCGGACCACGCGCGCCGGCTGCTGCGCCGCGCGGAGAACCCTGACCGCCCCGGCGCGGAGACGGCCGCGCTGCTGGCGACGGCGACCGCGCACGAGATCACCCAGGCGTTCGGGCGCCCGGGACGGGCCGGACGCGCGGGCCTGAGCTACGCGCTGTACGAGCACGCGTTCCTACTGGCGGACAAGAGCGAGATCTCCCTGTGGGAGGTCGAACACACGGCGACGCCCGACGGACGGCACATGTGCGAGGTCTACATGTCGGAGGACGAAGCCCGCGACGCCATGGAACGGCGCGCGGCGCGGCAGGGGTAGCGGGCGTGCGGTGCGCGGTGCGTACGCAGCTGAGGGGGACAGCGGGCGCGGGCGGAGGGGATGGCGAGCACCGGCGCGGTGCGGGCGATGGCCCCGGGGCGTACGTAGGCGGAGCGTGCGGGGCGCGGCAGGCGGCGGCGAGTGCGCGGCGCGCCGGGTCACGGCGATTGCCGGGCCTGGCGGGAGCGGCGGGAGCGAGGCGCGGTACACGGCGGCGAGTGCGCGGTGCAACGGCGGGCGGGGACGGCTCTCGGGCCTGGCGAGAGCGCGGCACGGTGGGGGCGGCGGGCGTGGAGCCGGGCGGGCCGGGGCGAGTGCGGAGCCGGCAGGGGCGGCGAGCGCCGGGGCGTGTGCCGGTGGCTTGGGCGCCGGGCCTTTGCGGTGGGCGGCCGGATGGCGGGCCGTGGCCCCGGTGGGCGGTGTCTCGCCGTCAGCCGCCGGTGAGTCGGCGGGCCAGGCCGGCGAACGCGTCCTGTTCCGCGGGGGTCAGCTCGACGGACTCCAGCGGGGGGCCGACCTGGGCCTGACGCGGCACGGCCGGCAGCGGGGTCGTCGCGCGCCGGGCGGGGAACGGCAGGTCGCCGCGGCCCAGCAGGCGCAGCAGCGTGGCGGTCCAGACGACGGCCGCCGCAGCGAGGACGGCCACGCCGATCAACTGGAGAGTCGGGACGTGCTCAGGCATGCCTCCCAGTACACACCACGGTCCGGGACGTTGGCCCCGGACCGTGACGTATCTCGCAGGTGCCGTGAACAACTCACAGCGAACTAAAGGGACAAGGCGCGGGTGGCGCGGCCGGTGGTCAGGCCGCCACCGGCTGCTTGGTCTCCTTCGGCGCCGTGGGCGCGTTCGCGGCGGGGCCGCCGGCCGTGGACTCGGGGGTCTGCTTGCGCATGCCCTTGAGGAGGACGACCAGGGCCGTGGTGGCGCACACGCCGGCCGCGACGGCGACCAGGTACAGCAGCGGGTTGCCGATCAGCGGGACGACGAAGATGCCGCCGTGCGGAGCGCGCAGGGTGGCGCCGAAGGCCATCGACAGGGCGCCGGTGAGCGCGCCGCCCACCATGGAGGACGGGATGACCCGCAGCGGGTCGGCCGCGGCGAACGGGATCGCGCCCTCGGAGATGAAGGAGGCGCCCAGGACCCAGGCGGCCTTGCCGTTCTCGCGCTCGGTCTGGGTGAACAGCGTGCCGCGGACGGTGGTGGCCAGGGCCATCGCCAGCGGCGGGACCATGCCGGCCGCCATCACCGCGGCCATGATCTTCATCGCGGAGTCAGCGGGGTTGGAGACCGCGATGCCGGCGGTGGCGAAGGTGTAGGCGACCTTGTTGATCGGTCCGCCCAGGTCGAAGCACATCATCAGGCCGAGCAGGGCGCCGAGCAGGATGGCGTTGGTGCCGGTGAGGCCGTTCAGCCAGTCGGTGAGGCCCTTCTGGGCGCTGGCGATGGGTTTGCCGATCACGACGAGCATCAGGAATCCGACGATCGCCGAGGAGATCAGCGGGATCACCACCACCGGCATGATGCCGCGCAGCGCCGCCGGGATCTGCACCTTCTGGATCGCCATCACCACGCCACCGGCGATCAGGCCGGCCGCCAGGCCGCCGAGGAAGCCCGCGTTGATGTCGAGGGCGATCGCGCCGCCGACGAAGCCGGGGACGAGACCGGGGCGGTCGGCCATGCCGTAGGCGATGTAGCCGGCCAGGACCGGGACGAGGAACTTGAAGGCCACGCCGCCGATCTGGAAGAGCAGGGCGCCCCAGCTGCCGGTCTGGGTCCACACGAAGTGGTCCATGACCGACGGTGCCTTGTTGACCTGCCAGCCGCCGATCGCGAAGCCCAGGGCGATGAGGAGGCCGCCCGCGGCGACGAACGGCACCATGTAGCTCACGCCGGACATCAGCCACTTGCGGAGCTTGCTGCCGTAACCCTCGGTGGAGTCGCCCGCACGCTCGACCGGGGTACCGGAGGCGGCGGACGCCGGGGCGCTCGTCTCGCCGCGCGCCGCCTTCTCGCGTACCTCGCCGATGAGTTCGGCGGCGCGGTTGATGCCCGCCTTCACGCCGACGTCGACGGTCGGCTTGCCGGCGAAGCGGTCCTTGTCGCGGACGGGGACGTCGTGCGCGAAGATCACGCCGTCCGCCGCCGCGATCACCTGCGGGTCGAGCCGGGTGAAGCCGGCCGAGCCCTGCGTCTCGACGACCAGCTCGACGCCCGCCTCTCGGCCCGCGTTCTCCAGGGACTCGGCCGCCATGTAGGTGTGGGCGATGCCGGTCGGGCAGGAGGTGACCGCGACGATACGGAAGGGGCGCGCGCCGGAGTCCGAGGCGGAGCCGGCCGCGGGTCCTGGGGCCGGGGCGGCCGTGTCGCCCTGTGCCCGCGCCGTCGTCGTGGCCGTCGTGGCCGCTGCGGCGCCGGCGGAGGCCGCCACCGGCGTCGCAGCGGTGTCCGTGGAGGCGCCCACGGCGCCCTCGGTGGCGCTTTCCGGCGCGTTCGCGCCCCTGGCGCCTTCGCCGATCCCCGCGCCCTCGCCCGCACTCGCGCTCCCGGCGCTCACCGCGCCGTCCGCGCCCTGTCCGGAAGGCTCCGCGTCCGCCCGCGCCATCGAGGGCTTCTCGTCCCCGCGGATCAGCGACGCCGCCGTCTGCGCGTCGGTCACCGCGCGCAGCGCCGAGGTGAACTCGGCGTTCATCAGCTGGCGGGCCAGGGAGGAGAGGATCGTGAGGTGGGCGTCGTCGGCACCTGCCGGGGCCGCGATCAGGAAGATCAGATCGGCCGGGCCGTCCGGGGCGCCGAAGTCGATGCCCGCGGAGCTGCGGCCGAAGGCGAGGGTCGGCTCGGTGACGTGGGCGCTGCGGCAGTGCGGGATGCCGATGCCGCCGTCGAGGCCGGTCGGCATCTGGGCCTCGCGGGCGGCCACGTCGGCGAGGAAGCCCTCCAGGTCGGTCACCCGGCCCTGGGCCACCATGCGCTCGGCGAGGGCACGAGCCGCCGCTTCCTTGGTGTCGGCGGACAGGTCGAGGTCGACCAGGTCCGCGGTGATCATGTCGCTCATCGCGGGCTCCTATGCACGCGTATCGCCCAGGGGAAAGGGTGGGCGGAAAGGGGGACGGGGGTGCGGTGGGGGCGTGGGGCCGACCGGGGGGCGGAGCCGGGGAAACCCCGCCTCCCGGAGACGGCACCCTGGCTCGGCCGGCGGTGCCGCCGGGTGACCGCGGCGAGTAACGGGACTCCCCGCCGCACGGGGGCCGGCCGGACGGCGGCCAGCTGGTTGCCGGCCGGTCGGTGGCCGGCCAGCCCGGTGGCGGCCGGCCGGTTGGCGGCCAGGCGCTCAGGGACCAGTCGAACCGCGGCCGGTCGATCAGGGACCAGTCGATCGGCGGCCAGGCGCTCAGAGGCCGGTCCCTCGCGGACCAGTCGATCGTCGGCCAGGCGCTCAGAGGCCGGTCCCTCGCGGACCAGTCGATCGTCGGCCAGGCGCTCAGAGGCCGGTCCCTCGCGGACCAGTCGATCGTCGGCCAGCCGGTTGACGGCCGGCCGGACGGCGGCCAGGCGCTCAGGGACCAGTCGAACCGCGGCCGGTCGATCAGGGACCAGTCGATCGGCGGCCGGCCGGTTGGCGGCGTCCTCGTGCACGGGTACGGGGGGTGGGGCCGGCCGGGAGGCGGAGCCGGGGTGTGCGCCCAGGCGCCGGGTGCGGAAACGGGCGTCCGGGCGCGCCCATACGGAATCCGTACCCAGACGCTGTCCGCGGAAGCACCCGCCCAGGCACCCGGAGACCGGGCGTACGCCTGCCCACACGCGTGCCGAGCCGGCGGTCGGCCGCCGCGGGTCGAGGTACGCAGCCGGGCGCACCGGCGCGGGGCGAGCGCCAAGACGCCGGGTGCCGGGGCGGGTGCCGGGCCGGGGGAGGGGGGTCATGACACCGGCTCCGTCAGTTCCCGGTCGAGCGGGATGTCGGCCGTGACGGTCACCACCGCCGGGTCCAGGTCGGCGGGGGTCGGCATCACACTGCCGGGGAGCTGGACGGCGGCGGCGCCGTGGGCGACGGCGGAGGCGAGGGCCTCGGGGCCGCTGCCGCCGGCGATCAGGAAGCCGGCGAGGGAGGAGTCGCCGGCACCGACGTTGCTGCGGACGGTGTCCACGCGCGCGTGGGCGAACCAGGCGCCCTCGTCCTCCACGAGCAGTTGCCCGTCCGCGCCCAGGCTGGCGAGCACGGCGCGCGCGCCCATGTCCCGCAGCTCCTCGGCCGCCTTGAGCGCGTCGCCGACCGTCGCCAGGGGGCGCCCGACGGCTCCCGCGAGCTCCTCGGCGTTGGGCTTCACCACGTCGGGCCGCGCACGCAGGGCCTCCAGCAGCGCACGCCCGGAGGTGTCCAGGGCGATGCGCGCGCCCCCGGCGTGCGCCCGCGTGACGACGTCGGCGTACCACGAGGGCGCGAGCCCCCGGGGCAGGCTGCCGCAGCACGCGATCCAGTCGGCGTCGCCCGACTGCGTGCGCACCGTGTCCAGGAGGAGTTCCTGCTCCGCCGGCGACAGCTCGGGCCCCGGCGCGTTGATCTTCGTGAGCACCCCGTCCGCCTCGGCGAGCGCGATGTTGGAGCGGGTGGCTCCGGCGACCGGGACCGGTGCGACCTCGATGCCCTGCGCGTCGAGCAGATCGGCGATGAGTGCGCCCGGCGCACCGCCCAGGGGCAGGACGGCGACCGTGCGCTGCCCGGCGGCCGCCACGGCGCGCGAGACGTTCACGCCCTTGCCGCCCGGGTCCATGCGCTCGCCGGTGGCGCGGATGACCTCGCCGCGCTCCAGGGTGGGGACCTCGTAGGTGCGGTCGAGGGAGGGATTGGGGGTGACGGTGAGGATCATGCGCGCACTACTTCCGTGCCGCCGCGCTCGATGGCGGCGGAGTCTTCGGGGCTCAACCCGCTGTCGGTGATCAGCAGGTCCACGTCGCTCAGGTCGCCGAAGCGGGCGAAGTGCTCCTGGCCGTGCTTGGAGGAGTCGGCCAGCAGCACCACGCGGCGGGCGGCGGCGACGGCGGCCCGCTTCACCGCGGCCTCGGCGAGGTCGGGGGTGGTCAGTCCGTGCTCGGCGGAGAAGCCGTTGGCCGCCACGAACAGCACGTCCGCCCGGATCTCGCCGTACGCGCGCAGCGCCCACGCGTCGACGGCGGCGCGCGTACGGTGCCGTACCCGCCCCCCGACGAGGTGGAGCTGGATGCCGGGGTGGTCCGCGAGGCGCGCCGCGATCGGCAGGCTGTGCGTGACGACGGTGAGCGAGGACTCCAGCGGAATGGCGGCGGCCAGCCGCGCCACCGTCGTACCGGCGTCGAGGATCAGCGTCCCCTCGGTCGGCAGTTCGGCGAGGGCGGCCTTGGCGATGCGGTCCTTCTCGTCGGCGGCGGTGGACTCGCGCTCGGTGAGGTCCGGCTCGAAGTCGAGACGGCCGACGGGGATGGCGCCGCCGTGCACGCGGCGGACCAGGCCGGCGCGGTCGAGGGCCTTCAGATCGCGGCGGATCGTCTCCGCCGTGACCTGGAACTCCTCGGCGAGCGACAGCACGTCCACCCGGCCGCCGTCACGAGCGAGCCGGAGGATCTCCTGCTGCCGTTCCGGTGCGTACATGTCGCCGGCCTCCGCCTCGATGTCCGTTCACTTCCGAGTCACGCCCGAACGTGTGGTTTCACGGTGAGGCTACGCCCACCTTTCCGGAATGTAAACAGGTTCAGGCTTCAATCGGGCATGAACGGACTTCCATCCGTGCGGCTGGGCACCGCGGACGGACGGCGCGAGGGCCCGGCACCTGGCCGGTGCCGGGCCCTCGTCATGACCGGTCGGCCGGGTCAGGCCACCGGCTCCGGCTGGTTCCCGGTCGCCGGAACCTCCCCCTCGGCCGCCATGAGCTTCTCCTCGGCCGCCCCCTCCGCATGCTGCGCCGGCCGCTTCGGCAGGGCGGACATCAGCAGGAAGATCGCGCCCATGATCCCGGCGACCCACCACAGCGCGTACTGGAAGGCGTGCACGAAGGCGGGGCCGACCTCGGCCGGAGCCAACCGGTCGCCGATCCGCCCGAAGAAGACCACCGACACGAGCCCCAGCCCGAGCGCGTTGCCCATCTGCTGCACGGTGTTGATCAGACCGGACGCGGACCCGGCGTGCTCGCGCGGCACCCCCGAGAGCACCGCGTCCGTCAGCGGCGCCACGATCAGCCCCATGCCGGCCCCCATCACGGCCAGCGGCAGGGCCATCTGCCAGGAGGCGATGGAAAGGCCGTAGCGGTGGGCCTCCCAGAGATAGAGCAGCACGCCCGCGCCCATCACCAGCGCGCCCGCCCGCAGCACCTCGCGGCCGAAGCGCGGCACCAGCTTCTGCACCGACATCCCGGCGGCCACGGACACCGCGACGGAGAACGGCACCCCGGTCAGACCGGCCCGCAGCGGGCTCCAGCCCAGACCGACCTGCATGTACAGCGTCCAGACCAGGAAGAAGATGCCGAGCGCGACGCCGAAGACGGTCTGTACGGCGATGCCCGCGGCGAAGCTCTTCACCCGGAAGAGGGACAGTTCGACGAGCGGGGAACCGTCCCTCGCGGCCTTCCGTTTTTCGTACGACACCAACGCGGCGAAGACGACGAGCGCACCGGCCATGCAGCCGTACCCCCACAGCGGCCAGCCCAGCTCGCGGCCGCGGGTGAGCGGGTACAGCAGCATCAGCAGGCCCAGCGAGACCAGGGCCACGCCGACGAGGTCGAGCTTCAGGGCCCTGGGGGCCTTGGACTCGGTGATGAAGCGGCGGCCGAGGAGGAAGGCCGCGACACCGACGGGGAGGTTGATGAGGAAGATGGGGCGCCATTCGAGGCCGAAGAGGTTCCATTCCGTCAGCAGGGCACCGAGCAGGGGGCCGGAGACCGCGCCCAGGCCGACGATCGCGCCGAACAGACCGAAGACCTTGCCGCGTTCATGGGCCGGGAAGGTGGCGTGCACGATGGACAGCACCTGAGGCACCATCATCGCCGCCATGCCGCCCTGAAGGACGCGGGAGACGACCAGCATCTCCGGGTTCACGGCGAAGCCGCACAGGGCGGAGGCGAGGGTGAAGCCTCCGATGCCGACCAGGAACAGCCGCCTGCGGCCGTGGATGTCACCGAGCCTGCCTCCGGTGATCAGGGCAGCGGCGAAGGCGAGGGCGTATCCGGCGGTTATCCACTGGATCTGGCTCACCGAGGCGCTGGCGTCGCGCTGAATGGAGGGGATGGCGATATTGACGATCGTCACGTCCACCAGGTCCATGAAGGCCGCGGTCATGACGATGGCCAGGGCGAACCAGCGACGCCGGTCGGCGGGGGCCGGGGCACCGTCCGCGGACGGGATGTCGCCGGTGCTCGGCACGTCGTCGGCGGTCGGCAGGGCACCGGTGGGCGGCATGTCACCGGTGGGCGGCGCTTCGTCCCGGGCCGGCCGCGGAGTGAGGGTCTGTTCCGTGGTGGTCATGACCGGAAAGCTAGACCGCTATTAGGCCAGATCATGTCCTATAGGTACGGCATCCTCGTGGGCATGACTACCGACACACCCGCCCGGCTGCTGCAGTTGCTGTCGCTCCTCCAGACTCCGCGCGAGTGGCCCGGCGGTGAACTGGCCGAGCGGCTCCGCGTGTCGCGGCGTACCGTGCGGCGGGACATCGACCGGCTGCGGGAGCTGGGCTATCCGGTGCAGGCGACGAAGGGCGCGGACGGCGGGTACCGGCTGGTGGCGGGCAAGGCGATGCCGCCGCTGGTGCTGGACGACGAGGAGGCGGTGGCGATCGCGGTGGGGCTGCGGGCCGGTGCCGGGCACGCCGTGGCGGGCGTGGACGAGGCGTCGGTACGGGCCCTGGCCAAACTGGAGCAGGTGCTGCCCGCGCGGTTGCGCCACCGGGTGTCCACGCTGCAGGCCGCGACCACGCCGCTGACCAGTGGGGACGGGGCGAGCATCGAGCCGGAGACACTGACGGTGATGGCGTCGACGGTGGCGGGACACGAACGACTGCGGTTCGCCTACCGCGACAGGGAAGGGGGCGAGACACGGCGGCTGACCGAGCCGCACCGGCTGGTCTCGACGGGACGGCGCTGGTACCTGGTCGCCTACGACCTCGACCGCGACGACTGGCGCACGTTCCGGGTGGACCGGGTGAGCGAGCCGTTCGCGACCGGAGCGCGGTTCGCGCCACGGGAGTTGCCGACGGGGGACGCCGCCGAGTATCTGCGGCGATCCATCAACCGGCGGCAGGAGACGTACGAGTTCACGGTGCGCTTCGCCGCCCCGGCCGGTGAGGTCGCCGCGCGGGTTCCGGCCTGGCTGGGAGCGCCGGAGGACGACGGGCAGGGCGGCTGCGTCCTGCGGGGCAGCTCCGGCGACCCCGTCGAGTGGCTGGCGGTACGGCTCGCGACGGCCGGCTTCGATTTCACCGTGCGGGAACCGGACGAACTGGCCGCGAGTGCACGGGAGTTGGGCGACCGGCTGAGCCGGGCGGGGTGGGCCGGGCGAGCCGAGGGCGCGCAGCCGCCCGTGGGAACCTGATCCGTGCTCCCGGCCAGGACATGTGGCGGAGAGCGAGGCCCTGCCCGGCAGGCTCCCGAGGGATGGCTCAGGCCGGCACGCTCCAGTCGAAGCCCTTCAGCGCCTTGAGGTTGTGCAGGGCCAGGGCCGCCGGGCCCTGCGGGCCGGTGGGCGGGGCGGAGGTGGCGGCCCAGGACTCCACGGCCACACGGACGGCGGCGCCCGCGACGGCGGCGGTGAAGCGGAGGGCGGGGGTCACGGCGGGGGTCACCTCGGCAGTGACGGCGGGGGACCCACCGGGCCTGGCGCGTGCCGCGAGGATCTCGCCCAGGGCCGTCTCCGACGCCTGGCACACCTCGGCCCAGACCTTGCGCAGCGCGGGACTGGTGTCGGCCAGGCGGATCAGGGTGCGGACCCACTCCCAGGACGCCGCCGAGACGCCGGCGCCGGGGGTGAGGGTGTGCCGGACGGCGTGCTCCAGTGCCTCGGCCACGCCGAGGTGGGCCGGGGCCGCGCGGACCGCTTCCGCCCAGCGCTGGGCGCCGGCGGCGTAGAGCGGGGCGACCGCTTCCTCCTTGGCGGCGAAGTAGCGGTAGAAGGTGCGGGGTGCGATGCCCGCGGCCTGGGCGATGTCCTCGGCGCGGGTCGCCCGCAGGCCCTGCCGGACGAACAGCGCGCCCGCCGCCCGGGCGATCTCCATCCGCGTCTCGGCCTTCCGGCGTTCCGTCAGGGAGACCGGTGCGGGAGCGGAAAACTGCTGGTGGGAGGGGCTGGGGGTGGTGCTCATTCCGGCAGGCTATGCCGATATGGCAGAATCTGCCATCCGCGCGGTCCACCCCGGGGTTCAGGTACGGGGTGGACCGCCGTTCCAGCATGCCGCCCTCCTGCACGACAGGGGCTACGCCTGCGCCACCACCACGTAGAAGGTGACGGTGGCGAGGAATGGTCCCCGGCTGAGGTGGTCGAGCCAGGATTCCGCCGCCGCGTCGGTGAGGTAACCGGCGGCGACGGCGCGGCGCGTGGTCCGTTCCAGGCCGAGGACGCGGTCCGCGGCCCGGGCGTCGCGGAAGACGGGGGTGACGGGAATGACCTCGGGGACGGTGAAGCCCGCATCGGCGGCCAGCCGGGCGAGTTGCCGGCCGATCGCGGCGTTGCGTACGACGCGCTCGGCCACGTGGCGGGTGTAGGCGCGGGTCAGTTCGCCGTCCGGGTGGTCGACGGCCAGCGTCTCCCAGTCGGGCTCGCCCATGACGAGCCGGCCGCCCGGCCGCAGGACCCGGTGGATCTCGGCGAGGGCCGCCCTTGGATCGGCGACGTGCTGCAGGACCCGGTCGGTACGGGCCCGGTCGGCGGACCGGCCGGACAGCGGCAGTTCGTGGATGTCGCCCTGCCGTACGTCGACCACGGGCAGTTCGGCGGTGCGGGCGCGGGCCGCGTCCACCATGGCGGAGTCGTGGTCGACGCCGATGACGGAGCCGCCGGGGGTGACCGCCTCCGCGAGGGACCGCAGGTCGGTGCCGGGTCCGCACCCGAGGTCGAGCACGGTGTGCCCGGCCTGGAGGGCGAGTTCCGCCAGCATGCGCCGCTTGTACGAACGGCCGGGTTCGGTC
This sequence comes from Streptomyces sp. NPDC104106, assembly GCF_055584345.1. Classification (NCBI taxonomy): domain Bacteria; kingdom Bacillati; phylum Actinomycetota; class Actinomycetes; order Kitasatosporales; family Streptomycetaceae; genus Streptomyces; species Streptomyces sp. NPDC104106. The sequence continues at coordinate 37,400 of NZ_JBVJMF010000033.1, read as the reverse complement.
GCCGCGAGCCGGTCGAGGTAGGCGACCGAGTCGGGCCTGTCTGTCTCGAACGCGGAGGACGAGGTCATGCGGTCCAGTCAACCAGGCCCGTCGACCGCTCGGCCAACTCGCCTCTCATCGGCTCGAGTTGACCGGGCTACCGCGCAAGAGGGCCGGGCTCCGGCACCCAGGGGGGATGGGTGCCGGAGCCCGGCTTCGGAAGGTCCCGGCGCCGGGGGGGGGATGGTGCGTCGGGACGTGGTTCGCGTGGGGTCGGCGGGCGGTGGGAAGGTCGCCGTGGGGGTGCGTGTCTTCGTGGGGTGCGCAGCTCGCCGGGCGGGTGAGCCGTACGGGTGGTGCGGGTTGGCTGGTGCGTGCGTCGGGCGGTGTGTCAGGTGCTGTGGGGAGTGCGGTCGCGGTTCGCGGGGGCCCCGCGCTGGGCCCGCATGTGTTTTTCCCGCGGGCCCCGGCGTTGAAGCGACAGGACCAGGCCATGTTTGCGCCGTCTTTCGCCACCGGCGTGCGCTGCACCGGGGTTCGCACGCCGCCCATCCCGCCCCGGCGGGCGTGAGCCGCACCGCGCATCACGCGCACCCCCGCGGAAGCATCCGCGGAGCGCCACCTCCGTGGGCCCGTGAGGTGCCGCGGCCGGGGCCACCGCCGGACGGCGACGGCAGGCCGCCACGCCCTCAGGCCGCCGCGTCGAAGCCGGTGTCGCGGGCCAGCTTCTTCAGTTCGAGCAGCGCGTGCTTCTCGATCTGGCGGATGCGCTCACGGGTCAGGCCGTGCTCCTTGCCGACCTCGGTCAGGGTGCGCTCGCGGCCGTCCTCGATGCCGTACCGCATCTTGATGATGGAGGCCGTGCGCTGGTCCAGGCGGCCGATCAGGTCGTCCAGCTCCTCGCTGCGCAGCAGGGTCATGACGGACTGCTCGGGGGAGACCGCCGAGGTGTCCTCCAGGAGGTCGCCGAACTGGGTCTCGCCCTCGTCGTCCACCGACATGTTCAGCGACACCGGGTCGCGGGCCCAGTCGAGGACGTCGATGACGCGCTCCGGCGTCGAACCCAGCTCCGCCGCGATCTCGGCCGGCTCCGGGTCGCGGCCGTGCTCGCGGTTGAACTCGCGCTGGACGCGGCGGATGCGGCCCAGCTCCTCCACCAGGTGGACGGGGAGCCGGATCGTGCGGGACTGGTCGGCGATGGAGCGGGTGATGGCCTGGCGGATCCACCAGGTGGCGTACGTCGAGAACTTGAAGCCCTTGCGGTAGTCGAACTTCTCGACCGCGCGCACCAGACCGGCGTTGCCCTCCTGGATCAGGTCCAGCAGGGGCAGGCCACTGCGCGGGTAGCGCCGGGCGACGGCGACGACCAGGCGGAGGTTGGAGCGGATGAAGACGTCCTTCGCCCGCTCGCCGGCGGCGACCAGGGCCTGAAGCTCCTCGTGGGTGGCGTCCGTCGCGGACTCCTCCTCGCCGTCGAGGACCTGCCGCGCGAACACACCCGCCTCGATGGTCTGGGACAGCTCGACCTCCTTGGCGGCGTCGAGCAGCGGCGTGCGCGCGATCTCGTCGAGGTACATGCCGACCAGGTCGCGGTCGGCGATCTCGCCGCCATGTGCGCGAACACTGCTTGCCGAGTCGGCCGTCTCGCCGGAGGCGGACTGACGACGGGCGACGGCACGGGTTGCCATGCGTGCTCCCTTGCGATGGTGGGCTGGCGGATGGTCCTGCGGTCGCTCAGCACTCCGTGGACTGTGGGGAACTCTCCTCGGGTGCCCTGCTTCCGAAGGAAACAACGACTGGAATCCGGACAGAATTCCCAACCTGTCCCCCGATTTTTCTGATCATGCAGTACCCTGTCCGGCCGCACGAGGAGACGAAGCCGTCGGCTCCCACAGAGGCGCAGGTCAGGCGGGGAACCGAGGGGGACCCCGACACCCTCGTGACCCGTGTGGCGGTACAGGACCAACCGCGGTCGGGAGACAGCTGCACCACCCCCTCCACGGCCCGCCGGACCGGCGAACCACCCGCGAACCGGACGGAAGGGCGCCACCCCGGCCGTCCCGGCCCGCCGTCGCACCGGCCGCCCTTCGCCCCGAAAGACGGCCCGCGCCCGCCGATGGTTGCCAGGGAAGCGGAATCACGGCAAATCCAGAGTTACGCCTTATCCAGCCCTTACCGGGCGCAGCCCGCCCGTCCGTCCCCGAACCCCCGCCACCAGGGACCGCCGAAGCCCCCGACCGCGATCAGCCGAACTGCACCGACCGCTTCGCCATGCCCATCCAGAACCCGTCGATCACGGACTTCTGCGCGTCCAGCTCGCCGCCCGCCTCGGCGGCGCCCATGGCGACGAAGAGCGGGGCGAAGTGTTCGGTACGCGGGTGGGCGTAGCGGCCGGCCGGCGCCTTGTCCAGGAAGTCCAGCAGGGCGTCCCAGTCGCGGGCCTGAAGGGCGCGCCGGCCCCAGTCGTCGAACTCGGAGGACCAGCTGGGCACACCCTGGCCGGCGTACCGCAGGGCGGCGAGGTTGTGGGTGAAGAAGCCGGAGCCGACGATCAGCACGCCCTCGTCGCGCAGCGGGGCGAGCTTGCGGCCGATGCCCATCAGGCGGACCGGGTCGAGGGTGGGCATGGAGATCTGCAGGACGGGGATGTCGGCGGCCGGGAACATCTCGACGAGCGGCACGTAGGCGCCGTGGTCGAGGCCGCGGTCGGGGATGTCCTGGACCGGGGTGCCGGGGGCGCGCAGCAGCTTGCGGACGGACTCGGCCAGCTCGGGCGCGCCGGGGGCGGCGTACCGCACCCGGTAGTAGTGCTCGGGGAAGCCCCAGAAGTCGTAGACGAGCGGGACGGTCTCCACCGCGCCCAGCGCGAGCGGGGCCTCCTCCCAGTGGGCGGAGACCATGAGGATCGCCTTCGGGCGGGGCAGGGCGGCGGACCACTCGGCGAGCTGACCGGGCCAGACCGGATCGTCGGCGAGGGGAGGCGCGCCGTGGCTGAGGTACAGGGCGGGCATGCGCCCCCGCGGTACGGCGGACGCCCTCTGCGGCTGGTCGGACATGACGGCGGCTCTCCATCCTCGGGGCAGGTGTTTTAACTCTCAAGCTTTCCGCTCCCCGAGCGTACGCCCGACTTGTTCAACTTTCAAGGAGGTGCCTCGTACAGTGGGACACATGAACACGGCACCCGACTCCGCCGGCGCCCGGCACCGCTGGCTCACCGACGACGAACAGCGCGTCTGGCGCGCCTACCTGCACGCCACCACGCTGCTGGAGGACCACCTCGACCGGCAGCTCCAGCGGGACGCCGGGATGCCGCACATCTACTACGGCCTGCTCGTCGGCCTCGCCGAGGCACCGCGCCGGCGGCTGCGGATGACCGAGCTGGCGATGAAGTCGAAGATCACCCGCTCCCGCCTCTCGCACGCGATCGCGCGGCTGGAGAAGAACGGCTGGGTGCGGCGCGAGGACTGCCCCTCCGACAAGCGCGGCCAGTTCGCCGTGCTCACCGAGGAGGGCGCCGAGGTGCTGGCGCGCACCGCGCCGGGCCATGTGGCCGCCGTGCGGCAGGCGCTGTTCGACCGGCTCACCCCGGAACAGCAGAAGGCCCTCGGCGAGATCATGGAGATCGTCGCCGAGGGCCTCCAGCCCAACGAAGCGGGTGCGGACCTGCCCTGGCTCCGCTGAGCACTCGCCCGAGCGCTCACCCGCACGTCGACGTCAGTGGGCGATCACCGGCACCGGCATCTCGTCCTCGACACCCGTGCCCTCGCCGGAGGCCACCGGGCCCGCGCCGGGGCGGCCTGCGTTGACGAAGGTGAAGGCGATCAGGGAGGCCAGCGCCAGGATGCCGACGGCGAACCAGATCGCGGTGCTGTAGCCGTGCACCATGCCCTGGAGCTTCACCAGCTCCGCCTGCGGCTTGCCGGCCGCGCCGGCGATGTGGTCCTTGACGTACGACGTGCTCGCCGAGGCGGCGATGGTGTTCAGCAGGGCGGTGCCGATCGCGCCGCCCACCTGCTGCGAGGTGTTGACCATCGCGGAGGCGACACCGGCGTCCCGGGGCTGGACGCCCGCCGTGGCCAGGGACATCGCCGGCATGAACGCCGTACCCATGCCGAGGCCGAGCAGCACCATCGCGGGCAGCAGCTGGGTGCCGTACGAGGAGTCGATCCTCAGCTGGGTGAGGATCAGCATGCCGAGCGCGGCGACCAGGAAGCCGGGGCCCATCAGGAAGCGGGCCGGGATCCGGGTCATCAGGCGGGTGCCGATCTGGGTGGAACCGGTGATCATGCCGGCCACCATCGGCAGGAACGCGAAGCCGGTCTTGACCGGCGAGTAGCCCTTCACGACCTGGAGGTAGTAGGTCAGGAAGAGGAACAGGCCGAACATGCCGATGATCGCGAGGCCGAGCGAGAGGTAGATACCGCCGCGGTTGCGGTCGGTCACCACGCGCAGCGGCAGCAGCGGGGCGTTGACCCGGGACTCGACGGTCACGAAGGCGAGCAGCAGCACGGCGGACGCGACGAACATCGAGATGGTCACGCCGTCGCCCCAGCCGGCGGACTCGGCGCGCGTGAAGCCGTAGACCAGCGCGACCAGGCCCAGGGTGGACAGGAACACGCCGGGGATGTCGAGCGGGGAGCGGTTGCGGCCGCCCTCGGGCTCGCGGATGACGAAGTAGGCGCCGGCCGCGGCGACGATGGCGAACGGGACGTTCACGAAGAAGGTCCAGCGCCAGTTCAGGTACTCGGTGAGGAAGCCGCCGAGGATGAGGCCCACGGCACCGCCGCCGCCCGCGATGGCGCCGTAGATGCCGAACGCCTTGGCGCGCTCGCGGGCGTCGGTGAACATCACCGCGAGCAGGGACAGCGCGGCCGGGGCGAGGAGCGCGCCGAAGACGCCCTGCAGGGCGCGGGCCCCGAACATCATCGGGCCTGTGGTGGCCGCGCCGCCGAGCGCGGAGGCGAGGGCGAAGCCGGCCAGGCCGGTGACGAAGGCGCGCTTGCGGCCCCACTTGTCGGCGATCCGGCCGCCGAAGAGCAGCAGACCGCCGAAGGCGAGGGCGTAGGCCGTGACGACCCACTGCCGGTTGCCGTCGGATATGCCGAGGTCGGTCTGGGCGCGGGGCAGCGCGATGTTCACGATGGTGGCGTCGAGGACGACCATCAGCTGGGCGAGCGCGATGAAGACGAGCGCCTTCCAGCGGTTGGCGTCGCCGCCCGGGACGGCGGCGCGGGGAGCCCTGAGGGCTGTTTCGGACATGGGGTTACCCACTTCGGAACTTTCGTGACGGAAGACGTGCGGATCAGACGTGCGGAAGGGACGTGCGGAAGGTCTGAGGGAAACGTCATGGGAAAAAGCGAAGTACAGCGAAAAAACGGAACGTCGCAGGCACGGCTCGTCGACGGTGACGAGCCGGAAGGGACGGGCGTGAGGGTGGACTGGGGCGCGGGGCCGAACTAATCGGTCAGGGCTTGCGCAGCTCCCTGACGGTCACGGCCTCGCCCGGCAGGGCGGAGCGGGCGGGTGCCCGCAGGCCGTCGAGGAACACCTGGAGGTGGCGGTGGACGAACCGGTCGCCGTGCCCGCAGTCCGTGCCGGCCGGGGGCCGGCTCAGCTGGGCCACGACGATCATCAGATCGCCGACACCGACGTCCGGCCGGAGCTGCCCGGCCGCCCTGGCCCGGTCCATGACCTCCGTCACGAGCTGTTCCAGACGCTCGCGGGAGGCTTCCAGATCGGGGTGGTACTTGTCGAACGTGCTGGAGACCATCGGGCACAGCGCGCTGATCCGCTCGTCGGCGGAAGCGTGCACGAAGCGCTCCAGCGCGGCGAAGGCGTCACCGGTCTCGGCGAGCGCCTGCTCGGCCGCCTCGGCCGTACGGTCCATGACGGAGCAGACGACCTCGCGGACGAGGGCCTCGCGGTCGGGGAAGTTGCGGTACACCGTGGCGTTGCCGACGCCGGCCCGACGGGCGATCTCGTCCAGCGGCACGTGCGGGCCGTCCTCGACGAACATCTCCCGGGCGGCGGTGACGATCCGCTCCCGGTTGCGCACGGCGTCGGCACGGGGCCGGGACACCTTGCGCGGTACGGGGGTGGTCGCGGTCGGCACGGTGTACTCCTCGGACTCGACGTGATGGGCGCCCCTGCGGGGCGGTGATCGCGATCCGGGGAGCCGGTCCCCGTTTCGCTCGGACACAGGGCTAAACGGGGACTGGGTCCCCGGTTATTTCCCGCCCGCGAAAACAATCGCTGTGACCTGAGCCACATTCATCCTGGGCCGGGATTCACCCTGCCGCCGCCCCGTTTTCCCACGGTCGGCTCCTCCAGCGCGCGCCCCCGCACCCTGTCGGCTCAGGGTGATCGCATGGGTGCAGCCGGAGACCCGCGGCTGCCGTGGAGCGAGAGGCCCGTGCATGCAGCCGCAGTCGCAGCCGCCCCGCCGCATACACCTCCCCCGCGAGCGCGCGTTTGCCGACTGCCTCACCGCGGGCCGGGTCCCGTACGAGGGCCTGGACGAGACCCTGACCGACGAAGGCTCCCGCCGTAGAAGACGGACCCACGAAAGGGCAGCCGGAAGAGCGTACGGAAGGTCCGGACGGGCGCAGACCCGGCGCCGGATACGCACGCGCCGGGTGGCCGCTCTCGCCGCGGTGACCGCGCTGACCCTCGCGGTCAGCACCTCGGCCGGGACCGGACATCTGACGGCGCCCACCACCGCCGGGCCCATCGCCCTGGCCCACCCCTCCGCCCTCACGCCCTGCATGATCCACGGCGGTTCGGACGTGCAGCTGACCGAGGGCGTCCCCACCCCGCACGGCTACGCGCGCTCCACGGGCACGGTCCACGCCCTGACCCTGATGATCGACTTCTCCGACGCGCCCGGCCAGGGCAGCGCGATGGACCGCTTCCGCGAGTTCTTCCCGCAGACCCAGCGGTGGTTCCGCACCGCGTCGTACGGCCGGCTCGACTACGAGCCCGCGACCCCGATCACCGGCTGGCTGCGGATGCCGAAGCCCTTCAGGGCGTACGGCATAGAGCGCGGCGCGCCCTTCGACCCCGGCTACCGGCAGCTGGTGCAGGACATCGCGGCCGCGGCCGACCCCGTGGTGGACTTCCGCTCGTACGACCTCCTCAACGTCCTGGTCACCCCGAACGCCGGGCCGTCCGCGCTGGACACGGTGCTGTCGGTGACCTTCGCCGGGAACGGGGACGCGCCGGCCGCCGACGGCGTGCCCCTCGCCAACGCGTCCTTCATCTACTCCCGCCAGGACGACGGCTCCGGCTCCTACGACCGCACGGGCTACCGCGTCCTGCCCCACGAGAACGGCCACACCTTCGGCCTGCCCGACCTGTACACGCAGGAGGGCGGGGGCGCCGTCGGGCACTGGGACATCATGAGCGAGGACTGGGGGGCCGACAACGATCTGCTCGGCTGGCACAAGTGGAAGCTCGGCTGGCTGGACGCGTCGCAGGTCCGCTGCGCGACGCTGCCGGGCAGCGCCGAGTTCACGCTGACGCCGCTGTCGCAGGCGGGCGGCGAGAAGCTGGTGTTCGTACCGACGGGTCCGAGCGGCGGATACGCGCTGGAACTGCGCACCCAGGGCGGCAACGACGAGTCGGTGTGCCGCCCGGGCATCCTGATCTACCACGTCGACGCGACGATCGGCACCGGCCGCGGCCCCATCACGGTCCGCGACTCCCACCCCGCCAGCGGCGGCTGCACCCGCAGCCCCAACGTCCAGACGGAACTCTCCGACGCCCCCTACTCACCCGGCGAGACCTTCCGGGACCCCGGCCGCCGCATCACCGTTCAGGTCCTGGAGAAGGACGACGGGGGCAACTACCGGGTGCGGGTGACGCGGGGCTGAGGGATCCGGGGACGGCGGTGCCTGCCGGGAGGTCTACCGTAGGCGTGCCCTGATGCCGTACCGACAGAGCCGATGCCGTACCGGAGAGCCGATGCCCGCTGCTGACACCGTGCTGGACGCCGACGCGGCCGCCGGGGCCGGGCCGCCGGGCGAGGCGGTCGGGCCGCTGATCCGCGGGATCGGTGTGCTGCGGCGGCTGACCGAGGCGGGCGGCACGCTCAGCCCGAGCGCGCTGGAGCGGGCCACCGGACTCGCGCGCTCCACGGTCGACCGGATCACCGCGACCCTGGCCCGCATGGGCTACGTGCGTCTCGACGGCCGGGAGGTCGTCCTCACCCCGCGCGTGATGGCGCTGGGCAACGCCTACCTGGCCGCCCTGCGCCTGCCCACGCTGCTCGGCGCACACGCCGACGCCCTCGCGGACGAGCTGGACGAGTCGGTGTCCCTCGCGGTCGCCGACCTCGACGGCATCCGCTTCATCCACCAGGCCACCCGGCGCCGGGCGCTGTCGGTGAGCTTCCGCATCGGCGACCTGCTGCCCGCCGAACGCACCGCACCCGGACCGCTGTTCGCCGCCGGGTGGACCGAGCGGGACTGGGCACGCTGGCGCGCGCGCCGGGCCGCCGACCCGCACGCGGAGGCCTTCCCCGCCGTACCGCCCCAGCCGGCGCCCGCCGACGAGGGCGCCTTCACCGAACGGGTGGCACGGGCCCGCCGGGACGGCTGGGCCCTGGACGACCAGCTGATCGAACCTGGCCTGGTCGCGGTCTCCGTGCCGGTGCGGGACCCGGACACCGGCCGCCCGGCGTGCGTGGCGAGCGTGGTCAGCCACACCAGCCGGCATTCGGCGGCCGACCTGCGCGCCGGCCTCCTGCCCCGGTTGCGTACGGCGGTGGCGGCGATGGAGTCCGACCTGCGTACGGCGCCCGCGCCCGAGCCCGGCCCGCCGCCCGCGGGCCTCGCGACCTGGACGACGGCGTCGAAGCACGAACTGGGCCGGGACTTCGTGGAGTCACTGGCCCGGGGTCTGACGGTCCTGACCGCGTTCGGCGCGGGCCGTGCGGCCCTGCACCTGACGGACGTGGCCCGGGCGACGGGCCTGTCCCGGGCCACGGCCCGCCGCGCCCTGCTCACCCACGAGCACCTGGGCCTGGTGTCCGCCGGACCCGACCGCACCTTCGCCCTCACCCCGCGCGTGCTGGACCTCGGTTTCCCCCCGCTCTCCCGCACCACACTCCCCCGCCTTGCCGAGCCGCATCTGCGCGCCCTGGCGGATGCCCTGCGCGAGCCGACGGCGCTGGCGGTGCTCACCCCTGACGGCACGGAGATCCAGTACACGGCGGGGGCGGGCACGAGCCGCGTCCTCACGGTCCGCATCACGGTCGGCGCCCGCCTGCCCGCCGCCGCGACCTCCCTCGGCCGCGTCCTGCTGGCGGACACCTCGCCCGCCTACCCGGAGGTCCGCGCGCAGGGCTACGCCCTGGCCGACGAGGAACTGGAATCCGGCCTGCGCTCCATCGCCGTACCGGTACGGGACCGCACCGGCCGCGCGACCGCCGCGCTGTGCGTGGCCACACACGCGGCCCGCCGCACCCTGGACTCCTGCGTCCACGACCTCCTCCCCGCCCTGCGCACCACCGCCGACCGCCTCCAGACCGACCTCCACACGGCCTCCCGCTTCACCCCGATCCCCCCGACCTGACAACCCCACCACCGCCCGTGGCACCATCCGGTACTCTGTGGATCGGTACCACGCCTTCGTAGCTCAGGGGATAGAGCACCGCTCTCCTAAAGCGGGTGTCGCAGGTTCGAATCCTGCCGGGGGCACAAGGAAAAAGGCCCCGGACCGATCATGGTCCGGGGCCTTTGACATCTACTTCTGACATCAACGCGGGTGGCCGCGGGCGATCACTGCCGCCCGGGGCGCCTCCTGAGTAGGCGGTCCATGTGGCTCATGGCTTCGCGCTGGGTGTCCTGGACGACGTGGGTGTACACGTCCATGGTGATGCTGATCTGAGAGTGGCCGAGGATCTCCATCACGACGCGGGGCGCGACCCCGGCCGCCGTGAGGAGCGTGGCCGTGCCGTGGCGAGCGTCGTGCAGGCGGATGACGCGGAGGCCGGCGGACTCGGCGACGCGGGTGAAGGAGCGGTAGAGGTTGCGCGGCTCGATCGGACGGCCGGTTCGGGTGGCGAAGACGTAGTCCGACTCCTGCCACCTCTCCCCCGCCTTGGCCCGAGCAGCTGCCTGCCGCATGCCCTGCCAGCGCAGGGGCGCGATACAGAGGGCGGGCAGCGGGACGGCGCGGCGACGGCGGCTCTTGGGGTCGTCGTCGTACAGGACCCCACGGCGGCGCTGGACCTGGTGGCGGACGTAAAGGACGCGGTTGTCGAGGTCGACGTCCGACCAGCGAAGGCCGACGATCTCTCCCCGGCGGAGGCCCATGGCGATGGCGAGCACGAAGGCCGCGTAGAGCGGATCCTTTCGGGAGGCGGCGAGGAAGTCGAGCGTCTCATCCAGGGTCCAGGGGTGCAGCTCGGGTGTGTCCGTGCGGGGCGGCTCAACGAGCTTGGCGACGTTGCGCGTGATCAGTTCCTCCCGGCAGGCGGAGGACAGTGCAGAGCGCAGAACTCGGTGCGATTCCTTGGCGGTTGCTGCGGTGGTGTCCTTCTCCAGCCGCACGAGGAATCGGCGGACGTCAGCGACGCCGAGGGATTCGAGTCGCTTGGTACCGAGGAGGGGCACCAGGTAGAGCCGGACGTGGGCCTCGTACTTGTCGAAGGTGCTGAGCTTCCGACGGGGCTTGATGACGTTGTCCAGCCAGTACGGCAACCACTCCGAGAGCTTGGCCGATTTGGTGGGCACCGGCACGCCCTGGTCCACCTTGTCGAGCAGTGCCCGGCGCTTGGCGTCGCAGTCCGCCCAGTCCTTGCCATAGGCGAACTTGCGGGCGCGGGTGCCGTCCGGCTGGAGTACGTAGACCGCGCACTGGAAGCGGCCGTCCTTGCGCTTGGTGATGGTCCCGGCGCCGTTGGGATTCCGCTTGCGTTGCTGTGCCATCAGGCAGCCGCCTCCAGTTCGTTGGTGATGTACTCGCGGACAGCCCGCGCCGGGATGCGGCGGCACCGGCCGATGGTCATGGAGGGCAGCCGCCGGGAGCGGATGAGGTCGTAGACCGTGGAGCGGCCGAGCTTCAGTCGCGCCATGACGTCCGGAACCGTCAGCAGCTCGTCGTCATGCATAGGTGGGCTCTCCTTCCGTTCCGGGGGCGGGTTCGAGGGATGCGGCAAGCCAGGCTTCGGCGTCGGACAGGCCGGTGCCGGCGAAGACCCAGTGGGCGAGGACGAACGTTGTGTCGGTCGGGCGTTCGTCGGTTGCTGCCTGGGCGCGGCGCCATTCGGCGCGGGCGTCGCGAAGGGCGCCGAGGGTGGTGGAGTAGCGGCGGGACTTGGTGGAGAAGTGGCCGCGGAATCCGAGCATGTGGGCCCAGGCGCGCAGGCGGAGGTGTTCCAGGTCCTTGCGGGCGCCGAGGGTCCAGGCGGTTCGGATGAGGCGGCGGGCGTGGTCGCTGATGTCGAGCTGGGCGAGTTCGGCGGCGAACTTGAGGGGACGGTCGAGAGCTCCCGTCGCGGTCTCGGCGCCCTTGGTGGCGTACTTGGCGATGTACGCCGCTACGGCTCGTTCGGTCAGCTCCTGGCCGCCGTTGAAGTCGGCGGATCGGATGGTGCGGACGTCGAGTTGGCGGCCGAAGGCGAAGGTGTGGGGTCGGCCCTCGATCACCGGGCCGTCAACGCGAACCTTGGCGGCAGCGGCCTTGATGGCGTCGGTGAGCAGTTCGGCGGTAGCCCAGGCCGGGGGCGGGGTCTCTCCGCCGCCGGAGCCGTCAATGCGGATCACGGCGTGGAAGTGGACCGCGCCGCGCTTCTGGTACTCGGCGACCTTGGCGAAGGAGACGCGGGCGTGTTCGCGGAACCGGCGTTGTGAAAGGCCCGCACGCTTGGCGACCTCGCGGCGGAGGTAGGTCGAGAAGCGCCGCCAGAGCTGCCCGGCGTGCGCGTTCCACAGGACGGCTGCCTCGTAGTCGTACGTGTCGGGGTCGAGCGGGGTGCCAAGGGCGTCGTCGTCCTGGTCGTGGTGGGTGCCGCAGCGGCAGGGGCGGCCGTCGGTGCGGCGGTTGTGGACCGGGCCGAAGCCGGGTGCGGTGAAGGTGGCGAAGACGCGAGGGTTGGCGGCGACCTGTTCGGGGGTGCCCTTGCCGCCGCGCAGTCCGGCGGTGATCAGGTGGAAGGTGTCGCGTCGGTAGACCTCGGCGCAGGCCGGGCAACGTGTGGTTCGGCGGTTGTTGCAGCGGACGAGGAGTTGGCCGGCCGGGAGGGCGGTCGAGTCGAGGTGGTGTAGGACGCGGCCGATCTCACCGGTCGTGGTGTCGACGTCGTACTCGGTGCGGTGGCCGTCGAGGCGGATCGGGTGGGTGCAGCCGCCGAGGCCGGAGAGCTGCTGGAGGATACCCGGGAGCGTGCCCTGTGCGGCCAGGTTCGCGATTTCCGGCAGTGGGGCCGGGGTGGTGCGGGTGAAGATGGCGTTCTCCTTCAGGCTGGCTTGGTCAGGGAGGACAGCCCCGGGGCGGCGGATGCTTGGCCGTGTCACGCCGCCCCGGAGGCCGGGAAAGGCTCAGCGCCTGTGCTGCTCGCGGAGCAGGGACCGCAGGACCACGGCGGCGACGGCCACCGAGATGGCCGTGACGGCGACGGCCGCCAGGAGCGCGGTGAGGACCACGCCGCCGACGATCACGGTGGCGATGGTCTTGTTGTCGATGGACAGGGACGGCAGCGAGCGCCGGACGGGGGCCGGTTCGGTCGGGGTGTGGGTGTGCGCGGGCGGCGGAGTCGGGGCGTCGGGGTACTTGGGCAGGAACACGGCGGACCCTTCTCATCTACTCGTCTAGTTATGTGTGCCGTTTATGACGGTCACGCCGGAGCGTGTGCCGGAATCGATGGCCGGGGCCATGAAGGTGTGCGAGAGCCAGAAGCCGAAGAGGGCGATCAGGACGACGATCCAGGGGCGGACGCCGAGGAACTTGACCGCTCCCCAGGCGAACAAGCCGAGGACGAAGACCAGCGGCAGGCTGACGGTCACGGTGTGCGGAGTCCTTTCAGCGGACGGGGCAGCGGTGCGTGCGGGCGGCCAGCTCGGCGGCGGCGCGACTGTCGTAGTCGGCGGAGAAGCCGCAGCGTGGGGCGGTGCAGGCGGCGGTGTGCTTCTCGCGGCCCCGGTTGTCGTAGGCGGTGCCGACCTGGACGGGGCCGATGCGGGTGACGTCGCGGAAGCGGCGGTTTGCGGTCATGAGCGTTCTCCTCTCAGAGGCGGGCGGCGATGGCTTCGGCCATGGGCTCCGGGACGCCGAGGCGGGCGCGGAGGGTCGGGGTGTCGATCGGGGTTCCGGTGCGGGTGTGGTGGTCGGCGGCGACTTTGCGGGCGTGTTCGACCAGGGCGGCCGGGACTGGCACGGCGGACGGAGCGGGGCGTTCGTCGGGTGCCTCGATGGCGGGTTGGGCGGGTGGCTCGGGCGAAGGTTCGGCCTCGTCGCCCTGGTCCTCGGTGTCGAGGGCCTGTGTCGGCTTCGGCGCGGTGTGAGCGAGGAGCGTTCCGCCAAGGAAGGCGATCGCAGGCCAGCCCGCGACGAGGATCCGCAGCCACGCCGGCACCTGGGCCATGTCGAGGAGCCCGGCGGTAGCGACGTTGGCACCGAGGGATGCGATGAGCGCGATGACGAACCAGCACCACCCGGCCGCCTTCGCGTCTCCGGACCGCAGCCGACGCCAGGCGGCGACCAGCAGCAGGTCAACGCTGATCGGGTAGGCCCACGCTTTCCACCCGTCCTGCCCGGCGGCTGAGGCAATGTCGTGGAGGTGGGCGAAGGACAGCGCAGCGGCGATGACCGCCTGGATCAGTACCGCGTCGACACGAGCCAGATGGGCGCGCATGAAGCGGCTCCTTTTCGGATTCGGGCATGGGAGGGGTAGGGACATGGCGCGAATCGGTCACGCCAACCGGGCGGACGTGAGGGTCAGTCGGTCACCGGGCGCGGCTTGACCAGCGACACCGGGGCTTCGATCGGTCGTACGGGGACATCGGGCCGGAAGGGCTTGAGCGAGGGCAGGTCGGGCACCAAGTGCGCCGAGTCGCGGCAGGTCTCGGCGGCGTCGCCGAGGGAGAGGTACGGCGTGCGGATGCGGGACCAGCCGCCGGAGGTGTCACCGGCCACGGCGAGGCCGGGCCGTTCGGGGGCGATGGCGCAGGCGGCATAGACCGCTTCGGGTGCGATGTCGCCGAGCGCCATCTTGGCGGAGGCTTCGTCGTTGACGCGGTGGCAGACACGGCCGGTGAGCTGGGCCCGGAGCATTGTGGCGCCCTTGCCGAGTTCGGCGCCGAAGCGCTGCCCGCAGACCTCCAGGTAGATGCCGGCGGCGCGGCCGAGCTGGGCGAGGCGGATGAGCTGGGTGACCATCTCGTCCCGGCGTTCCTCGTCCTTGCGGCTGGCGACGAGGAACAGCTCGGCCACCTCGTCCACGAACAGCACGATCGGCACGGGGCGTTGCTTCTCGGGCAGGCCCCAGATGTCGGAGGTGATCTCCTCGTCCGGCGTGTCCGGCGCGATGCCCTGTCGGGCCTTGATCAGGTCGTATCGGTCCTCCATTTCCTTGACCAGCACGGGTAGCAGTTCGGCCGCCTGTTCCGGGTCGGTGGCCAGAGCCGAGAGCCGAGCGGCGAAGGGCGCCAGTTCCACTCCCCGCTTGCAGTCGATGCCGACCAGGGCGACGGGCTGTCGGGCGAGTCCGGCGATCAGGTGGCGCAGGTACATGGACTTGCCGGACAGCGTGGCGCCGAGGGTGAGTTGGTGCGGGATGGTGCGGTAGTCCCGGACGAACGGCATGGCGTCTTCCCGCAGCGCGACCGGCACCTTGAGAAGGCCGTCCGCGACCTTGCGCGGTATCCGTACCCGCCGTAGCACGTCGTAGCCGACCAGCCGCAGTTCAACCACGCCTGGCTTGACGGTCGTGACGTACACGGCGTGCACGCCCCAGGCATGCCGTAGTCGTTCCGCCGAGGCGGCGATGTCGGCGGGTTCCTGCCCCGGCGCGAGCCGCAGCCGGATACGGAGGCCGGTCGAGGTTGGCCGGATGAGTCCCCGGCGGGGCGGTACGGGCCGGACCTCACGGTTGGTCGTGGCCTTGACGGCGAGGACCCGGAGCCGGGAGGGCGCCACGGTCAGGCCGCAGGCTTCCATGACCGAGCTGTAGGAGCCGAGCAGCCGAGCCGTGGATATCGGCAGGCCGACCGTGGACCAGTACACCGCCGGGTGCTTGGCCCGGGTGTAGGCGGCCCCGCCACCGAGTACGGCGAGGGGGCCACCCACCTCCAGAAGCGTCGTCAGGTCGGTCATCAGGCAGCGGCCCCGGTGGCGACCGGGAAGGCGGCCGGGGTGACGGCGGCGGCCCGGTAGGCGATGCCGTGGCGCTGCTGGCCGTTGAAGACGGATTCCCACGGCCGGGCGACCAGCCCCGGGAGCGAGACCGGCGCCCCGAGGGTCAGCCCCTCGGAGATGCCGCCCTCCGGCACGGTGACCTTGATCAGCGACGACTCGCCGTCCTCGATGTAGACGACGCCGATCGTCATCAGGGCCTCACCGCTGTTCGCGTCCTTGGCGATCTCGCCCGTCTGCCGGTCGCGGACCTTCGGCTCAGGGGCCTCGGTGAGGAGGATCGTCGCGGCGGAGGTCTCAACGCGGATGGTACGCAAGGGAGTTCCCCTATCTACTCGTCTATACAAGAGTCTGTCTATGAACCCGATCTCCTGGGCTCGTGCGGACCACTGTGCCACACAACTTGCCCACTCGTCTATACGAGTAAGCGTGTTGGGGTGTACGAGTCCGGGAAGGCGTTCCCGCGCACCACCGCAAACTATGACGATCAGGTCGCCGGGAGCTGGTACGACAGTACGTACGCGTCCGCCGCCATCACCGTGTCACAGACCTCGACAGCCCGACCCTCCGTGTCGAAGGCGGTCCGAATCAGATGGATGACCGGCACGCCGGCCGCCAGGTGCAGTGTCTTGACCTCGGCGGGCGAGGGCATCCGGGCACGGATCTCCTCCTCGAAGTGGTCGAGGCGATGACCCAGCTCTTCGAGGCGGGCGTAGATGCCGCCGGGGCCCGGGTTGGGTTCGGCGATCTGAGTGCCGCGCGCGATGTCGAGGGGGAGATAGGACGTGGCGAACTCGACGGGCCGTCCGTCGAGGAGGTACCGGCGCCGCCGGGCGAGCACGCGCCGGACGGACCCGAGTCGGGTGGAGATGTCCTGGCTGGCCTTCTCCTCTTTGACCTCAAGACTGTCGACCTGGGGGTGACTGCCGGCCGCGTTGGCCTCCACGATGAACGCGGATTTCCCCTGCTCCCTGTGCCGCCGGGCGAACCGGTCGGAGGCGAGTCGCCGCACGGGCGGCCGGGGCCGGACGAAGACGCCCTTGCCGTGCTCGGCGTGCACTAGGCCCTCACCCTGAAGGATCGAGAAGGAGTTCCGGACGGTCATCCGGGACACTCCGTAGTGCTCGACAAGCTCAGCTTCGGAGGGCAGCTTTTCGCCCTCTCGGAATCGCCCACGGTCGATGGCCTCGCGCAGCTGATCAGCGATCTGGCGGAAGACCGCACGATCGCTCGTGGGGTCGAGATCGCCGAGGAGGCCGGAAGGGAGAGGGCTCACGTTGAGTACTCCTTTAGGTATCTAGACGAGTGGGCGAGTGTTGTTGCTACGGTGGAGAGCCTAGCCAGCCGAGAGGGCCGAGGAACGTGAGCACAGATCGCCCGCACTCCGTGAGCGTCGCCGGGGTCGTCGTGGACGCCCACGGCCGGGCCCTCTTGATCCAGCGCCGGGACAACGGCAAGTGGGAGCCGCCGGGCGGCGTCCT
This sequence comes from Streptomyces sp. NPDC104106, assembly GCF_055584345.1. NCBI lineage: Bacteria > Bacillati > Actinomycetota > Actinomycetes > Kitasatosporales > Streptomycetaceae > Streptomyces > Streptomyces sp. NPDC104106. Next base: position 20,586 of record NZ_JBVJMF010000033.1, on the reverse strand, counting down.
CGAACGCGAGGAGACCATCCCCGAGGCACTGCAACGCGAAGTCCTCGAAGAGACCGGCATCAGGATCGCACTTCCGGCGACCCTGACCGGCGTCTACAAGAACATGAAGGGCTTGATCGTCTCCCTGGTCTTCCGTTGTGAGGCCGCCGACGGCACGCCCACCACCGGTGACGAGACCCGCGCGCTGCGCTGGGCCACCCGTGAAGAGGTCACCGAGCTTGCCGACGAGGCGTACGCGATCCGCGTCCTGGACGCACTCGACGCGGCGTCCCCGCCGGCCATCCGCGCCCACGATGGCGTGAAACTCGTCTAGCCCGAGCCCGCTGCACATGGCGGCCTACCAGCACGAAGGAACTTGTATGCACGAGTATACGAGTACAGCCCGGGTCTGGGGGCTGAGTTGCCCAGGATTTCCGGAAGAAGTGAGCCGGGCCCGCCGCTGGACCCGGGACATCCTGCGCGGATCGCCCTTGGCGGCGGACGCCGAGCTGATCGTGAGCGAGCTGAGCGCGAACGCGATCCTTCACACGGCAAGCGGTCTGGAGTCCGGCAGGTTCCACCTGGCCCTTGCTGTCTCCCCGCAGGTGATCGCCCTGTCCGTCACAGACGACGGAGGTGCGGCGACGGCCCCAAAAGCCGAGGACTGGGCCGAGGACGCCGAGCACGGCCGGGGCCTGGGCATGGTCAGCGCGATCGCTCACCGGGTCGTGGTCCACGACAGCGACGGCGGCCACACGGTCACCGCGGAGCTCTTCGCACAGCCGGGCTCAGAGGGACGGCCATGCTGACGTCGCCCCTTGCCGACGACTTACATGCGGGCGGGCAGTACGGCTCTTATCAGTGCTGGGCCGCCGCCTACCCCTTGCACGAGGTCCGTTCCATCACGCTGGGGTCGCACGGCGCCACAAGTCCCCGTATGGCGTTGCGTTGGCTTCGGGAGCGTACGAGTCACATCACGGACCAGCTCGACGCCGCATACGCACAGCCAGGCCGCCACTGGCTCACCGACGAGCCGGAGCACGAACGAGCCCTCGCGTATCTGGCCACAGGAACGGCCTACCAACTCACCTTGTACGACGAGAACACGCGCTACGTGCTCGTGGCCTACCCCAGAGGAGCGGCATCGTGACGGAACTCGTACGCGGCTACTGGTGCGAGTGCTGGACTGAAGACCTCAGCAGCGGCCAGCCGCCGGCACTCCGGGCAGCTTTCGACGCGTACTCGGCACCCCAAGCAGACAGATGGGTCGCGGTCACACTTCGCACGATCTCACCGGCGCTGGACTCCGACGCCTCGGACGTTGCGTGGGCTTGGCTGTCCCAAGGCCGGATCGCAACACGACGAGCCCTCTTGCGCTTCGAGCCCTGCTCGGTCACGGTCACCCAGGACAACACCCGCATCACGTGGACGATCCGACCGGTGCTCTTCGTGCCAATCGCCCATCGCCAAGGGGCCGAACTGCCAGCCTGCGCACACGACTTCAAATCCCACGCGGCCGACTGAGTTACAACTTTCTCTACGGGTTCAAGGCGCCGCGCAAGCGCGGCGTGCGCGGCCCGGCCCCCGGCCGGGCCTGCGCTCCTGTCTACGCCCCACTCCAGCCCGGCCGGCGCCCGTGCCGCGCGCACAGCAATCAGCCGCCTGATGCCAGAGAAGGGGTATGTCGTGGCTGGGGCCGGTCGGCTCCACGGCTTTAGCCACCTCCCCGGTCCGGGTCCCGCGTCGAGCAAGACCAGGGGGCCACTCGTGCACATTGCGGTCAGGCCCAAAGCCTGCCCGAGTTGCTGGCCAGCGTACGGCCCCCTGATCATGCTCGACCCCAGACCGGGCAGGCCACCGGCCAAACCCGCTCCGCCGACCTCGATTCGAACGCTCGGCCGATTTGGCAACCAATCACTCTTTTTTTGGCACAAGGCGTGCATTTGAACGCCACTCAGAACCATAATGCTGCCGAGCTGACGCCTGTACCGAGGGGGGATACGTGGCAGCGCCAAGGACAACCGTATGGAAGCTTGACCCGCACACCAAGGCGAAGCACGACCTGCTGAAGCACTACTTGGGCGGATGGTTCCCCGTCCTGTCCTCGTACAACGGCAGGATCCTATTCTTGGATGGCTTTGCAGGGCCGGGACGATATGAATCGGGAGAGCCAGGCTCCCCTTTGATCGCCCTGGAAACCTTGTTGAGCCACAACTACTTCAGCAAGATGAAGTGCGAGTTCCTCTTCTTCTTCTGCGAGGCAAAAAGGGATCGCTTCGAAAGTCTCACCGAGCAGATTGCCGGCTTCAAGGAGACATATCAACCTTGGCCAGAGAACGTGAAGGTACAGCTAATTCACTCCGAGTTCTCAGAGACGGCTACGAGCCTAATCGAGTACCTGCGTACGCAGAAAAAGCGACTGGCTCCCACGTTCGCCTTCGTAGACCCATTCGGTTTTTCGGGTCTACCCATGCAACTACTGGCGGATCTACTGTCGTTTGCGAGCTGTGAACTGTTCGTGAACTACATGGTTGACCACGTGAATCGATTCGCTACCGCCGGGAACGTCGACCACCATCTGGATGATCTTTTCGGAACATCTGAGTACAAGAACGTCGGAGCCACAGCCGGACAGAGTCGGCAGCAGTTCTTGCACGACCTGTACCAGCGACAGCTTTCCGAGGTCTGCAAGTTCCGCTTCGTTCAATCATTCGCAATGATCAACAAAACAGGTCATATTGCGTACTACCTGTTTCATGGCACGCGGGACGTCAAGGGCGTCGAGCTGATGAAAGACGCCATGTGGAAGGTGGATCCTGGCGGCGGGTTCCAGTTTTCGGACAGACTGGCCGGCCAGGACGTGCTTTTCACTGAATCAGCCGTCGACACGGAACCGCTGCGTCAAGCTTTGCTCGAACGGTACAAAGGCAGGCGTGTGTCCATAGCGGCACTTGAGGAATTCACGTTGATCAACACGCCATACAGGAAAACGCATCTCCGCAAGCCTGTGCTCACTCCACTAGAGAGGGAGGGAATCATCCAGGTTGACCGTCGCGGGCGGAGTGGTTTCCCTGCTGGCACCTGGGTGACGTTCCGCTAACTTCACACAGTGACGCGGGGCTTAACGTCCGGGTACTCGTCCCAGGTTCGACCTTGTAGGACCCGTCCTCCAGACTTGGGCGTTACCCCGCCCCACTGCTTGAAGAAGAACGGAACTTCTGCATCAACGCATTGATCACGCAGATCCGTGACCCAACTCTCATCGATTGGCCGGTGCCCCTTTCCGGACTCCCCCCCGGTGATAACCCACCCAATCCCCTCTAGATCTATGACGCCCAGAGGGCCGAGCAAAGGCTCACAGGATAGAAAGCGGACGTGTGCGGGGGTGTCGCGGAGGTCATTGATGCGGGAGTTGAACTCGGCGCTTTCAACCGTCACGCCCATCCAAACGTTCTGAGGCCAGTCGAGCTGTTCCCCCAAATTCCGCATTCGCCGAGAGCGCTTGGTGAGGATTTGATAGGTGTGCTGTGGAGTGTCCCGCATCACATCGAAGATATCCTTGACGTAAGAAATGGGGACCCGGGCATGGAATAGATCAGACATCGAGTTAACGAAAACAGTTCTCGGAGCCTTCCACGTGTATGGAAGCCCCAATGCCTGGCGGTGGATGGTGAGGCCGAACCCAGGTCCCGATGTACGCGGATCTCCGTCATTTTGGTACTTCGGGGACCCCATAGCCTTCAGACGCTTCGCAAGCACAAGGGCATAACAATTGTCACACCCCTTCGAGATACGATCGCAACCGGTAGTGGGGTTCCAGGTGGCTTCTGTCCACTCGATGGTGCTTCGATCTGCCATGGGCTCCGCTCCCCTAGTGCCTGGGCTCGCGTCTTATTGTCTCTCATCTTCAACGTTTGAGAGGCGCCCCGGAAACGATCGCTGGCGAGAAGTGACAAAGTGCCTGTACACGGCGTCACTCATGGACCTACGCTTGGCAGCTCTGGCACAGCTCCTACCAGCGGGGCCAAGTAGCCTGCCGCCCTGCTCGCTTACCAGCCGTGGGCGTGCTCATGACGCTAGCACCCTTACCCGTCCCGACCAGTTGTGGTCGGCAGGAGAGGTCTTGGCCCGGTACGGCCCAGCGCCTTCGGCAGCACGGTCACGGTTGTCGCTTGGTCATGTCTCAGCCCTTCCGCCTCCGTGTCTGTTCCTACGGCTGTCCCTGGGCGTTCGTACAGTGCTGCGTTCCACTGAACACCAGGACCAAGTGCCCACGGTGCGTTCGCGCTCTCGTCAGCGTCGCCCTGGCCGGCCAGCGGATCTAGGACGACTTCATCGCCGATGACGTCGGCACCACAGAGTCTTCCGCGGTCCGGCGCGATCTCAAGTCAACGTGCTGAGAGGGGCTTCTGCTAGTTGGCCGTCGGCTAGCTGAGCATCAATGGTTGACGCTTGCGCGCTGACACAGCCGCCGATCTCGACAGCGTCGGAACCCGACTGTCAGTGGCTGGTGAGAGAGTGCCGGACAGCCCAGCATGTCAGTCGAGGAGGGGGAGTTGGGTGCTGAAGCGTTGTTCCGTACCGGGCTGTGAGCGACCGTTCGTGGCCAAGGACTACTGCAGACTTCACTACGACCGGGTTCAGAAGACGGGATCGCCAGACGACCCCTACCCGGAGTTGGAAGAGAAGGCATGCACCGACTGCAAAATCGTCAAGCCAGTAAGTGAGTACAGCAGGAAGGGGCGTGGCAAATGGGGGCAGCAGAAGTACCAGTCTTACTGCAAGAGTTGCGAGAACGAGCGGAGAAAGGCACGCCCCAAGACCCCGGAGCAGATCGAGGCCGCCCGGAACTATAGACGAGAATGGGCGGATCGAAACCGGGAGAAGCTCAATCAGCAGCAGGCAGTGCGCAGGGCCAAGGACCCAGAATTCCACGCTTGGCGAGAGTATAAGAACCATCTTTGGAAGAAGTACCGGCTTACCTGGGAGGAGTATGAGCGTATCTATCAGGAGCAGCAGGGTAAGTGCGCCATTTGCCCTGCGGATTTGGAGGATCACGCCAAAAGGCGCCCAGCGGTCGATCACGACCACGGGTCCGGAGTGGTGCGGGGGCTGCTTTGTGACCCTTGTAACAAGGGACTAGGCCACTTCAGAGACAACTTAGCCGTGCTCCGGGCGGCCGTTTCCTACCTTGAGCGTTCCAGCATGGAGCTGGGGGCGAGTCACGAGGCGTCGTTGCAGGCCGCAGCAGAAGCCACCGAACAGCGTGGATGATGCAGGTGGGGGTGGAGCGAGGAAAACGCGCGCCTAGTTAGCAGGCGCACCCGCCGTCGTGACTGACTGTCGGCGACTGAGGTTCGTGCCACAACCGTGCCAGATGCAGGAGTCAGCCACGGTCAACACCGGTGCCGCCCGGTCGAATGGCCGACCGCTTGCTCGGCCGACGAGGCCGCAGCTCAGGCCCGAGATCGCCCCGCCTCTCTCCTAACGCGGTGCTCGGCAGTCGCCCGGCAGGTTGCGCCACTTGTTGCCGTTGTCCGGTGACCCCACTTCGGCGAACGCCCCGACGGCTCCGGTGTCGTGGATTGCGTTCACCTGCTCATGGAGGGGGTCGGCCTACTGCGGCTTCGCTGGCGCCGTCAGCCCATCCGGCCTCCCCCTAGGGGACTGAAGTCCACCGATGAGGGTCCGGTTAGGGTCTGTGCCATGTCTGCTGTCACTGAACCCGCGCCTGCTCATACCTTGCGCCCCGCGACCCGTGCCGACCTGCCTGCGGTACTGGCCCTGCTCGCGGACGAGGACCAGGTGCTGGACCCGGCGACGGTTGTGGTGACGGCGGCGCATGAGCGCGCCTTTGTGGCGATCGACACGGATCCGCGCAACGAAATGCTGGTCCTGGTGGAGGACGGCGGCACGGTGGTGGGGTGCCTGCAGGCGACGTACATCCCGGGACTTGGCAAGGGCGGCGCAGAGCGCGCCTTGGTCGAGGCGGTGCGGATCCGCGCGGACCGGCGTGGGGATGGGCTCGGCCGGACCTTGATGGCGCACGCGATCACCAGGGCGCGCTCGCGTGGCTGCGCGCTGGTGCAGCTGACCAGCAACAAGCAGCGTGAGGCTGCGCACCGCTTCTATGCCGCACTGGGCTTCGCACGTAGCCATGAAGGGTTCAAGCTCGCGCTTTAGGACGGAGCACCAACGAGCTACCCGCCATGACCGGAACGGTTCGTCATGCTACTCGGCCCTCGATCGCGCCGCTCATCCTGGACTGATCCGGTGGACGGTGCGGCCGTCAGTCGGTGAGCGCGGCGTTGACGAGGGCCTTGATGTACGGGAGGTCGTTGCCGGTTCCTGTCGGGTTCAGGGAATACACCAGGTGGTGTCGGAGGTCGCGGGTGGCGAAGAGGCCGTTGTCCCAGCCGGGGCGGGAACCGGTTTTGCCCCACGCGTCCTCGCCGTCCGGGAGCTGGTAGCGCATGAGTCCGCCGATGCTGTAGCAGGGCGTAGGGCCGGAGCAGTTCGAGTTGTCGGCGCCGTTCTTCGCGACCGGTACCTCGAACACGAGCTGCTGCTGGGCGGGAGGCAGCAGGCGGCCCCGGAACAGTGCGGTGGTGAAGCGGTCCAGGTCGGCGGCGGTGGAGATCATGCCTCCCTCGGCCCACGGGTACGGGCTCTGCTCGGTCACGTCCTGCCCCTCGACGTACACCTCCGCGTGGGGCGAGGGGATCGTCGGGTCGTCGGCGGCGGGCAGGCTGGTGTGGCGCAGGCGCAGCGGCCGGATGATCCTGCGCTCCAGCTCGGTGGCGAAGGAGTGGCCGGTGACCTTCTCCACGATCAGGCCGAGGACGAAGGAGTTGAGCCCGTTGTACTGCTGCTCGGAGCCGGGTGTGGGCGGCGTGCCGGTGGCCGCGGCGAACGACTCGCGCAGGAAGTCCTCAGGCGTCACCGACTTGAGCTGCCATCCGGGTCCGTCGGCCGGGCCGGGTGTCGGGGCGGGCTTGGGCAGACCGCTCGTGTGATCGAGGAGCTGGTGCACGGTGACGCCGGCGTACGCCTCGGGCAGCACCTGGGGGACGTACCGCCGTGCCGGTGCGTCGAGGTCGATCCGGTGCTCGGCGATGAGCTGGAGCACCACCGTGTTGGTGAAGACTTTGGTGACGCTCCCGATCCGGACGTACGCGTCAGCGGTGACCGGGCCGGCAGTGACGCCCACGCCGTCTCGCCTGACGAGCGCGGCCGCAACGATGTCGTCGGGCAGGTGGTCGAGGATGTCCTGGACGGTGGGGCTCGCGGACGTCGGGGTGCTGGAAGCGGCAGGGGCGGCGGCTGCGGGCAGAGCCGCACCAGCGGTGAGAGCAGTGGTCAGGGCGAGGGTGGTGACGGCGAGGCGTATGCGCATCGAGGTTCCTCCGGCGGCGCTGATGGGGACTCGGGGTGACTACGTCAACTCTGCCGAGTGCATTCGGCGTTGCCCATCAGTGATCACCCTGATGACACCCCTGGACTCCCCCTGACAGGGGCGAGCTCGGCCAGTCTGCGCACACGGACAGGCTCAGCCACCGCTCCTCCAGCGGTCGGGGCAGCGGGATGCGCACCACAACCGCACCAGATCGAGCGGGGAACAGCGGGGAATCACGGTGAAAGCAGCTGAACCCGAAGAGGCTACAGGCCAACTCATTCACACAGGTCAGCGCCCAAGCCGGCCGCCAATGCTCGCAGCTTCCCAAGCTGATGTCCCTGAGAAACGGGGCTGCGGAGCGCAACCAGGCCGGCTGAGCACGCCTCGTCCTTGCCAACCAGCACCTGTTTCAGCAGTTCGCTCCTGGACTGCAAAGCCCGTCCGGCCGAGGGCTCGCATCGATGCGCGTGTGTACCCGTCGCGTACCATCCCGCCCATGAGCGCAACGGTCGTCACCATCGCTTTGGCATTCGTCGGCTACCTCGCTACCTACCTCAACAACCTGCGATTGTCGCAGCGGCAAGAACGACTCTCACGCGTGAACCGACAGCTCAGCGAGTTCTACGGGCCCATGCTCGCTCTCACGGAGACCGGCACGCAAATATTCAACGCTTTCATGGAGCGTGCTGCGACCCGCCCTGACGGCCGATCACCCTTCGCTGCCGGCGGGGAACCTCCAACAAGTGAGGAGTTGACGGAGTGGCGACTGTGGGTGAGCACGGTGTTCCTGCCGAGCATCCAAGCCATGCGTGACATTGTCGTCACCAAAGCGGACCTCCTTGCTGAGCGGCAGGTACCGCCGGTGTTGCTTGAGCTGAGTGCGCACGTCTCCGGCTATGAAATCACTGCAGCCAAATGGGCAAACGGCGACTACACGCAGCACCTATCCGTTACACCGTTTCCTGGCGAGGAGCTCACACGCTACGTGCGAACCAGCTTCACCCGGCTCAAGGAGGAGCAAGCCAGTCTTCTGGGCCACCGTCGGAGATGGTCACGCAGCCCGATACCTGACAACGACACGGTTCCACGGGCTGGTTGGCGTCGCCTCGATTCGGCACCAATGACATCACCACGTGACATCAACAGCCGCGGACAGCAGCGGGACTGAACGTACAAGGGTGGCCACACCAAAGCAGGAGCACAACAGCCCAACTGCGAAAACTCAGCCCCTGGATCGAACTCCTAAAGCGGGTGTCGCAGGTTCGAATCCTGCCGGGGGCACGCGGCCTGACCAGGCCATACGCATCGAACGGCCCTCTCGGAGTGATCTCCGGGGGCCGTTTCCGTGCATGTGGGACAATATGGGGACGTAACGCTAAGCGATGTCCTGCTCACGGATCTCGCTGTCCTCGCTCGGGCCCACGTCGGGCCCGACGAGGTACAGCCTCGAGTGCGGCTCCGCCTCCGAAGTCGCCGCCGCGGCCGCGGAGTTGCTGTCGGCCTGCTCCCCGTCCTTCCTGTGCACCAGGGCGCCGGGGGCGTCCGCGGCCTCCTTCTCGAACTGCGGCATGAGCGAGGTGCACGTGTCCGCGGTGAGCGAGTAGGAGGCGTGTCCGAGGAGTGCCTGGATGGCCTTCATGGAGAGGCCGGCGGCCAGGCTCAGGCAGGCCGCGCAGTGGCGCAGCTCGTGGAGGCGGACGGGCGGCAGCCCGAGCCGCCTGATGAGGCGCTCATACTTCGCGGGGTCCTTGCGGAGCTTCTCCTCCCACTCCGCGCGCTGGGCCTTCTGCACGTCGCGCCAGGCGGTCATGAGGACGAAGGTCGCGGTGTCGAGGGTGATGGTGCGCCGGCCGCTGCGGCTCTTGGGGGTGTCCCCCCACACGCCGTAGGAGGGGCCGGAGACGAGCTATTCGACGATGTTGGCGCGCCCGTGGGCATGTCGACCTCGGACCAGGACAGACCGGTGGCCTCGCCGCGGCGCGGCGCGCGGAAGACCCTGAGGTGCCACATGGTGTACAGCGGGTGCTCGACTGCGAAGTCGAGGAGTTCGCCGGTCTGCTCGGGCGGCCACACCATCACGGGGCCGGGCTTCTCGCCGGTCCTTGCGCCAGTGGGCCACACGCTCGACGGTCCAGACGGGGGGGTCGAGCCTGCGGTACTTGGGGATGACGACGCCGTCGGCCCAGTTCTCGGTGATCAGCTTCTCCCTGACCGCGTCGCCGAGGGCGGCGGAGAGAGTGTCGAGGTACCTCTTCTGCGTGCCGGGCCGGTGGTCTGGCGGGGCTTGGCGTTGGCCTCCTCAACTCTGCTTGGGCGGGCTTCCAGCGGGGCGCAGGTGTGGTGGCCGGGGCTTGAGCGCCTGCTTCCAGGCATGCGGGCGGCTTCGCACGAGGCCTTGGCCTGCTGGGTGGCCAGGCGGTTGGCGGCTTTGACATCGTTGAAGGCCCAGATCTCCTCGAACATCGCCTGGATGTGTCGGGTTGCCAGGTCGCGCATGGGGAGGTGGCCGAGGGCCGGGATGCAGACGCGGTTGATGAAGTCCTCGTAGTCCCCACGGGTGCGGCGGTTGAGGTCGACGCGCTTGTTCAGCCAGCGGCGGAGGTACTGCTCGACGGTCTCTTGGGGTCGACGTCGATGTCGCGCTGGACCTTCTCCCAGAGCTGCTGGGCGGCGTCCTTGGCCTTGTTCTGGGTGAGGAAGCCTCCCTTGCGGGATCGGCGGCGCTTGCCTCCGGGGCCGGGTGGGAGCTCGACGTAGGAGAACCAGTGACCGTGGTCGCGCTTACCCAAGTCCGGGCAGGCTGACCCGAGTTCCCACGTCTTGGGTCGGCCGTCGCGGCCGAGGAGCGGCCGGCCTTCTTCAGCCCAGGTGCCACAGCGCGTACACCGCGACGAGCAGGAGAAGTCCCACACCTGCCATGACAGCACCCAGGAACCGCAGATACCCGGTAGACGCGAAAAGGTTCGGAGAGCCGCCGAGACGTCCCATCGCCCACGTTTCCTGGTTCCTGCGGTGAATCCGTTCGGCTCTGCGAGTGGTGATTCCCCGCACATCGAACGCCCAACTCAATCCGCACCACAGGAAAACCATGCCCGCCACGGCGAAGACGATGTCGATCAACGGGGACGGCCCGTGCGTCCCGGCGGCGAGGTGCTGCATTTTCTTGGGCGTTCCTTTCGTCGTTCCGCTCATCTACCCCGCATCTGCTTTCGCCGGTCACTGATGGATCACTGCACCGCCACGGTGACATGGCCGGGATCTGGCAGTTCCGTCGGCGCGGTGTCGCCGTACCACGAGAACTCAAGGGCTGAGAGCCTTCCACCGCTCACCCACACGAGCAGTTCGCCGAAGAGTTGGCCCGATTCGTCTGTGACCGTTCCGGTGGCCGGGATGATGCCGTTCTCGATCTGTGCCGCAGGGATGTCGGCGGGAACTTCCAGGTCGACACTAGGAGACTCGGCCCCCCATTGGCCGGTGACACGGGTTTCTGGCAGTTGGTTCCTCAGCTCCTGTGCGCCCGGGAATTCGGGCGCGAGGAGCTGTGCGAGGGTGCGTCGTTCGAGGGGGGAGAGAGGTCTGGTGGCAGGTTGGTCTGTCATGGTGTCTTTCCTGGGCACTTATCCTGGATGAACGCGGTTCCAATTCGGGGTATCCCGTTGACCATGGCTCCGCGAATGGTAACCGTTTCCCCGTCGATTGTACGGTCAACGACGAAACCGCCGGATTCCGGGAGGTCGTCGCCTCTCCAAGACTGTTGAGGATACGACGAAACGCTTCGGAGCGCCCGCCCGAATTTTTTACTATCTCCTCGAAGCCATGCTTCGGGGGATCGATGACGTGTTCCAGCTTCCGTGGCGTATTGTCCATCTCGAAGGCTTTGTCAAGCGCCTCCTGAGTGCACTTCACCAATCCGGTCGGGTCGATCCACCGGAACGGGTTGACGATGTAGGCATGGTGATTCGGCGCGGGATCGAGACCGAGCGGGTCGGGGGAGAGGTAACCTGCGGTTTCCGGATCGTAGTAACGGAAGTAGTTGTAGTGCTGGGGGTGGGGTGGATTGGGGAGCCTGCGAGCCCCTTTGCCTCAATTGTTCCCGCACTTCAGCCAGAACCATCCGGCTGGAGGTGCCACGCCCCTTGGACGGCAGGGCATCGAGCGCCGGCAGAGATGTCCCATCGCTAGGCCCCCGCCTGGGTGTTCCGGGTGTCCGGGTGACAGAGTCAACCGGATTACCTCACCGTGATCAGTACTGCGTGTTGAGATCCGTTCCCTTGGGGGCGCGCCAGCAGCCGGAGACGACAGTGATTGCCAGAAGCGGGTCCTTCTCGTGCGGATTGGTCGGGGTGGACACCATGAGCACGGCGTTCACCGAGAAGCGGTCCGTCTCCGAATCTGCCGTGAGCGAGAGCGACTTGGCCTCGCTGTTATTGGGGCCGTAGTCGACGATCTTCCAGCCTTTCTTCGGCAGTTCCTCCCGTAGCCGCTGGAAGCCCGCCTTCAGCTCGTCCTCGGAGACGTCGTAGACCGACCAAGGGTGCCGCGTCATGTAGAAGTGCTGGGGATCCCCTCCATCGCAGGCAGAGATGGCGGGACCGCGCTCTGTGACCTTGCCCTTGCGGATTCCGATCATTTCGTAGATCGCGCTGGAGGCGGCCTTCGCCTTGTCGCGGGCTTCGTCCACGCCCAACGTGGGATGCCCGGAACCTGCCTGCGGGCCGGATGACTGCGGCGTCGAGGGGGAGTGTCCGTTGGTGTCCACGATCTTCGAACATCCTGCCGTGAGGAGGGAAACTGCGACTGCGGCGGCAAGACCGATGGAGGCCCCTCGGTACCGCTTCCTTGCTGGGCTACGCATCGGCATCACCTTACGGGTAGACAACTTGGTTGTACCGTCCAGTAACTACAGCCCCCTGGTTGAAGAGGCTGTACGAGCCCTTATCCCAGTAGCCGCTGTGACCGCCTGTATCGACGGCCATACGATGGGCACCGAACGCCTCGTCGGACGGGACTGTCTGGATGTAGCCGGCGTCGTACGGCAGCCCGTGGAAGGTCTGGGCGCCCCACTTGTACCCGCCGAGATGGGCGATCTTGCCTCCCGCTGGGACAAGATCGTCGTGTGCGGCCTCGGACCACACGTGGTTCTTACCGACGTCCAAGTCACTCGCGCCGCCGACCAGCATGCCTGGGCTGCCGGCCACGACGATGTCATCCGCCGCGAAGTGCCCCGGGGCCTTGGACGCGGCGCCCACGAGGGTGGAGCCATAGCTGTGGCCGATGACGGTGGTGTGGCTGGCGTCCGGGCCGCCCTGGGCCGTTTGCAGACCGTCCAGGAAGTTGTTCAGTTTGGGTGCGCCCTCGTAGGCGAAGTGCTTTTCCATGGCCTCGGGGGCAAGGCTCTGAGGGGCGTCGTATCCGATCCAGGTAATGGTCGAGGTGGTCTTGCTGGGGGACAACTGGTTGCTGACGTCCCACACATCCTGCATGCGCTGGATGTCGCCCTTGTCGCCCGCGAGCTTCGAAAAGGTCCCCGGCACATACACTGCCGTGTTGTCCGCCGTGTCCGGGTTGCCGTTGGCCAGGATGACGTGTCCGTTGCCCTTGAGATCGAAGCCCAGCAGGTACGCCGGGGGCAGGTCGTCGATGCCCGTCTGGTCGAAGCGGGACTGGATGGCGTCCATGCCCTTGAGCTGGTCCTTGTACTTGTTGCCGCCCATGGCGTTCCACGCGGTCCATTCCGGGTTCGTGATGATCCCGCCCGCAGTGACGATCTGCTTTTCCGGCTCCGGGCCCAACTGGTCGAGGCTGTGCTGGACCTGGGCGCGAGCCTCATCCAGCACGATCCGATTGGACGAGTCTCGGATCACGCTCGGTAGGCCGTCGAGCGCGCCGATTTCTGCCGGATACAGCGTCTGGTACTCCTCGCGCTGTTCCTGCGTGAGGCCGTCCCACCACTTCTTGTTGTCGGCCGGGGACTTGCCTTGCGGAATGCTGTCCTTGCTGAGGTAGGTGCCGACCGTCTTCTGGACGTCGCCCATGTCGTGGGCCTCGTCCAGGAGCATGTCGTCGGTCACGGCCAGGCCGTCCGGTGCCTTCAGCTCGCGCAGGGTCTTTGCGTACCGGTTGTCGATCTCGATGGCGCTGTTCACCGCCTGCGAGATGCGTTCGGCGATGTCTTCGGCCTTGCCCTTGTTGGGGTCGCCGTTCGCCTCGCCTGCGCCGGGCAGGTACGGGACCGGGGCGCCTGGTGTGGCGGTTCCGGTGCCGGTGGAGGTGCCGGGGGCCGTGGGAAGCTCGGTGCTTCTCGGATACTCGACCGAGCCGTCCTCGTTGACCGTGAACTTGAGATTGGCAGCGTCGTCGAGGGCCTGCTTCAGCTTCTTCTGGGCACCGGACAGTTCCGAGGCGAGAGCGTTCAAGGCCGTACGGACGAGACCGCATTCGCTGTGGATGTACTGGTAGTTCCGGCCCAGCTGGGTCAGATCCCGCTCGGCCGCGGTCTGTGCCTCGCCCTTCTGGGTGGCACGGAGCGGGGCGGCCATCTCCTGGTCGGCCCGGATACGTGCGGCATTGGCCCGGTTGCTGACCATGCTCCAGCCGTCGGCCGCCTTCTCGTACTCGGTTAACTTCGCGTCGCGCAGCTGCTGCCATGTGGGCATGCTCGCCTCACCGCGCCCAATCGGGCTTGTTGCCGCCCACGTTCACGCCGTTGACCTTGCCGGCAACAGCGGGGTCGATCTCGCCGAAGTCCCGGCCGGTCTTGGCAAGCGCGCCGTGCAACCGGTCGCACTCGTTGCGCACCGAGGTCAGTCGCTCCTCCCAGGTGGGCAGGATCTCGTTCAGCGCGGCGGTGCTCGTGAAGCCGACGGTCCCGCCCTTGACACCCTCGTGGGCCGTCTTGAGCTCCGTCAGCCCCGCGTTCGTGACCGTCCGCAGATCCCGAGCCACGCCGGAAGCCTTGGTCCACGGACCCTTCGACGCCTTCAGATCAGGAGCCGACCCTCCGGAGGATCCGCTCGATCCTCCGCCGCCCCCGCCTCCCGGATCGGCCAGATGGTCGATCTGCATCCGCTGGGCCGCACGTGCCTTGAGCTGCTCCCACTCGTCCCACGCCATCGGTGTGGTCCTCCCCCTCTTCGTGGTGGCGATGTGGTGTGTGTCGTGATGCGTTGTGTCGCCGCGGTGCGCCAGCGTATTGATCTGGTCCCGGGAGCACCTGAGTACGCGTACTGAGTGGCTGAGTATCGGTACTCACATATGGCGAACTTGGCCTGTTTCGCACGTGCAACAGTTCCCCCATGTGTGCCGTCAAGCGAAGCGGCGTCGGCGCTTGACGAAGACCGCAGCCCTGGCAACCCCACCAAGCAGCAGTACGGCGCCGATACCAATTCCGATCCAGAGACCACCGTTGCCGCTGTCTTTTGAGGAGGAAACCTCGGCCACGGGGTCGCCCCCCTTTGCCTGAGCGCCCGTGCCGGATGCCGCGGGTGTGCTTGCGGACGGGGAAGCCGACGCCCCCGCGGCCGCGAGGTCGGGCAGCGGGTACACGTCGGCCGGCCACGAGCAGGCGAGCCCTCTGCGCCCACTACTCCGCGGGGGATCGCTCCAGTCGGCCGGCCCGTAGGAGGCATGGTTGGCCGACCGCCAACGATGCCGTTGCCGCCGCCAACCGGCATTTTCCCGGGATTCGGCGTCGGGACTCCCTGGCCTGGCACGAAGGGCGTCCGCCCGGTGACCGCCGCCCGACCCGGTCCTACCGGACCGACGACTCCTTCGCCTCTTTGAACCGGAGCAGCAACGGCCCTGCCCGGCCCCATCGGGCCAGTTACCGGTTCACCTAGCCACGTCGGCGGTCCCGGAGATCGGGTACCGCCCCCGAAGACCGGAGGGATGATCGCAGGCTGCGCCGGCGTCGCGCCAGCCACCCGACCAGTGTCAGGAACCGCACCAGCGGTGCCCAACGCCGTGTGCGGCGCATGAGGCAACGTGCCTACCGAGTCGATGTTCAAATGGGACGGTGGCTCGGCCTCCGCCAGCGGACGGTGTCTGGACACAATTACGCCGTGAGGCGAGGCCCCGTCCCGCCGCGCATCAACGGTTCTCGAGTGCGAGACGGACTCGCGCGCCACGACACTGGGAGCTGAAACGGCCGAAGCGGGCCCCTGAGTGACGTTGCCGCTGCCAGGTCGACTGATCTCGCTCTCGCCAATGCGACCTTCACGGTCTGGCGGCACGATCGCTTTCGGCGGCGGCGGAAACCTCGGCCGCTCCAGTCTGTTCATCTGCGTGGCCGACCACTCGTAGGTCTGGCCCAGCTTCCGCATCTGCGCCGCCGCCTCCAGGCGGACCTGCTCCTTGTGCGCCGCCAGTGCGGCCAGCTCGCTCCTGGCCTTGGCGCCGGCCGCCGTCGCGTCCGGGTCGTTGTGGGCCGCGTTCGCCGCGTCAAGGTTCGTCTGCGCGCCCTTGGTGTCGCGCGGAATGGATGCCTGCGCCTGTGCGATCGCCCCGGAAGCCTCCTTCAGCCACTTCCCGGCGCCTTCGCTGAAGTCGCCGAGCCGCAGGGTGGCGTTGGCCAGGTCGGAGGACCAGGTGCGGAACGCGCGGGCGCCCTCGCCCTTCCATTCCACCCACTGCGGGCGGACCTTGAGCTCCTCGGCGATCTTGCGGATCTCCTCGGCGGCCGCGGTGAGTCGGTCCGCGGCGGCCTGCACCGTGCCGGCGTCGGCCTGGTCGAGCCACTCCAGCATCTGCTCGTGGCTCATGTCCTCGAAGGACGTACCGCCGCCGGATCCCTTGCCAGGCATCAGAACTCCCCCGCCCCCGTTCGTTCCACCAGATCCATCAGATCCATCAGATCGAACCGCCCGCGTCACCACCCGCCGGTGCCGACTCCGACGGCTGCCCGGGCTGCGCCCCGTTCCCGCCGCCGTGGCTCTTGCCCGGCCCCACGGGGTCGTAGCTGCCGCCGTAGTCCTTCGCCGTCTCCGCGCTGATCGCCGCCATGCGGTCGCGTACGTCCAGGTCGACGTTCTGGTAGCCCTTGTGCGAGGCCATGACGGCGATGTTCATGCCCTCCATGGAGTCCGACAGCAGCTTCGACAGCGTCTCCAGTTCGCTGACCACCGTCTCGTACGCGCCGAACAGCCCAGCTGCCTCCGCCCACGCACCGGCTCCGCCCCCGAACTGATGGCGGGCGAGCTGCTCCTGCCCGATCCTGCCCGGACCTGCCTGCGAGCCCTTCAGGTCGTGGATCAGGGCGTCGACGCGCTGCTGGAAGGTGGTGAAGGACGACAGTTCCGTGGTCAGATCGGCGACGGCTTGGCGCGCCGCGCCGAACAGGCCGGTCACCGACGACGACGTGCCCGACGCCGAACCGCCATCGCTCGGCAACACAACGTCCTCCCCACCGTCGGAACAACCGAAGACCCGAACCCGTACCAGCAACTCTAGCTACCAGCAGTGACACTCCGCAGTCGCCCCGTTGCAAGGGGCGATCGAGACCAGGCCATCCAGAGGTGCCTCTCGGACACGCGCGCTGGTACCAGGCGAACCACCGAGCATGTGTCCACCCAACACCCAGGGCATGACCGAGCGCATGAGTGCTCCTACTCAGATGAGACGCCAGAGGTGCCCAAGCCGGGAGTTCCGCACGATCGAGGCGTGGGGACGAACGAGCGCAGCGCGACCGGGTTATCGAGGAACGACAGGGGGCGCCGATGACCGTGACGATCCGCCCGGCGGAGAAGCGGGGCGTCCAAGCCGTGACCGAACTGATCGAGGAGATCGAGCGGTACTACGGCGCGAGCGACACCGACATCCAGCCGCTGGAGAAGCGCCTCCGAGTCGGGGAGGCCCTCTTCGGCTCGCCGCCGCCGGCCTCCGCGCTGCTCGTCCGTGCGTGCACGATGCGCGAGCGGACGGTCCGGCACCAGGGCATGAGCGGGATGGGGGTACGACACCGCAGGGCCCTGATCAGGCCAAACAGCACCCTGCGGCAGCGTCGCGCACTACCCGGCAAGAGGTCGGCCTCCGCGGACTCACGCCTGGTGGCGGTGGCTCGCGGCCGAACGCGGACCGTAGTCCCATCCTGTAGTAGCCGGAAGTGGTCAGGGGACCGCCCTCGAACGTACCCGCTGGCCGCTACCCGCCGTCAGTGCCCTCTACCTCCCGTAGCCGGGAAGACGGTGGCCTACGACACGGTCCAGCTGGACCCTCCACTCACTGAGCCGGCCAGGACGATGCGCGTCGAGTTCGCACGGATACGAGGTGCCGTCGGTCAACTGGACAGTGACCGTCAGCCGGTTGCCGCGGCGCGAGGGGGTGTAGGTGACAGCGGCGATCTCGGACCAGTCGAAGTCGGCCGCGACCCCCTCGACCTGAAGGGTGACGCCGCCGCTGTCCGCCTTGAAGCTGGCCTCCCAGTCACCGAGGACCACGTGCGGAGGCTGCCCCGGCACCACCGTCGCAGCCATGTGCGGGCCGTTCGGCGGACCTGTCGGCAGCGGAGGCGCCACGGGCCGCGGTGGCACGGCGATCGTCGGCGTGTACAGCGGCGGGCCGGCCTGCGCCGAGCCATCCGTGAGCACGTCGAGCAACGCCGTCGGTGTCGGGCGGGCCGCCGGGTCCTTCTCCAGGCAGGCGGCCACCGCGTCCCGCAGTCCACCGGGCACGGC
Organism: Streptomyces sp. NPDC104106; assembly: GCF_055584345.1. Classification (NCBI taxonomy): domain Bacteria; kingdom Bacillati; phylum Actinomycetota; class Actinomycetes; order Kitasatosporales; family Streptomycetaceae; genus Streptomyces; species Streptomyces sp. NPDC104106. Next base: position 2,541 of record NZ_JBVJMF010000033.1, on the reverse strand, counting down.
GGAAAGGTCTGGCAGCTCGTGGACGGACCGGTACATGAGCGCCATGGAGGTACCCTCCCCCCACGCGTTTCCGCCGGCCGCGGCGACCAGCACGGCTCCCAACGCGAACACGTCTGTCGCGCCGGACACCTCCTTGCCCAGCGCCTGTTCGGGGGACAGGTAACCCGGAGTGCCGAAGGCCGTCCCCGTGGCGGTCAGGCGCGTGGACTCCACCGCCCGTGCGATACCGAAGTCGAGTACCCGGGGGCCGTCAGCAGCCATGACGATGTTGCCCGGCTTGAGGTCGCGATGGACCAGGCCGCAGGAGTGGATGGACTCCAGGGCCTCGGCGAGCGCGGCGGCCAGGGCCCTCAGCCGCGCTTCGTCCATGGGTCCCTCTGCCGCGATCTGCGCGGCGAGGGTCGGCCCGGGGATGTAGGCCGTGGCCAGCCACGGAGACTCGCCGTCGGTGTCGGCGTCGACGACCGGCGCCGTGTGGAAACCGCCCACCCTGCGGGCAGCCTCCACCTCCGTGCGGAACCGCTCCCGGAAGACGGGATCCGCGGCCAGTTCCGGCTTGGCGACCTTCAGCGCGACCGCACGGCCCCCGCGCGTACGCGCCAGGTATACCGTCCCCATCCCCCCTTCGCCGAGCTTGCGCTCGACGAGGTACCCCCCAATGCGCTCCATCCGTACAGTATGGCTGCCCCGTACAGACTCTTCTGGCTGTCGGGCGGCCCCTGACTCGCCTGACGAGGTTCAGGCGAGTGACGCGAGGGAGTCGTCGATCGGGTGGCCGCCTCCGGTGACCTCGAAGAGGCGGTTGTGGGTCGCGGGGGTGTCGAGGGAGGCGATGGCCACGGCCGCGAGGTCCGCGCGGGTCAGGGAGCCCTCGGGGACCTGGTCGCCGACGGTGACACGGCCCGTGGGTGCGCCGTCGGTCAGCCACGGCGGCCGGATCACCGTCCACGTCATGCCCGACGCGGCGAGGTGGAGGTCGGCCGCGTGCTTGGCCTGGCCTGTGGCCCGCAGGTATCCGGGCAGCCGTGCCGGGTCACCGCTGCCCATCATCGAGACCTGGACCCAGCGCTTCACTCCCGCGCCGGCTGCCGCGTCGACGGCCGCGGTGATCCCCCGGCGGTCGATGAGGTCGGCCTGCCTCTGGGTCATGCTGCGGGTGGCTGCCGCGTTGATGACGACGTCGGTGGCGGCGAAGGCCTCGGCGAAAGCCCCGGGGTCGGGTGACGCCAGGTCGAGCGCGACGAATTCGAGTGCGCCGGCCGCCGCCTTGGCCGCCTTCTGCGGTTTCCGCACGGCGCCGCGCACCGGGTGGCCCAGGTCGAGGAGCTGATTGACGATCAGGCGGCCGGTGGCTCCGGTGGCGCCCAGGACGGTGATGGTCATGGGGATCTGTTCTCGTCTCTCTCGTCGGTGTTCACAGGTTCAGCGTGGCCATCCGCGCCGCGTCGTATCGTTCGCCGACGACGGCGTCGGCGGGGACCGCCTCCTCCAGGGCCCGGAGCAGGTCCTCGGTCAGGGGGACGTCGCAGGCCCGGAGGTTCTCGTCGAGGTAGGCGCGGCGCTTGGTGCCCGGGATCGGCACGATGTCGGGGCCCTGGCGCAGCAGCCAGGCGAGGGCCAGTTGGGCGGGGGTCGCGTCCACGGTGGCGGCCAGTTCACGCAGCCGCTCGACCAGAACGAGGTTGGTCGCCAGACTGCTCCGCTGGAAACGGGGAGCGAGGCGGCGGATGTCGTCCTCGGGGAACTGCCCGGGGCCGGACACGGTGCCGGTGAGCAGCCCCCGGCCCATCGGGGCGTAGGCGACGAGCCCGATGCCCAGTTCCCGCAGGGTGGGCAGGTGCTCCACCTCGATGTCGCGGCTGAACAGGGAGTACTCGTACTGGCCCGCGGTGACGGGATGGACGGCGTGCGCCCGCCGCACCGTGGCCGGCGCGGCCTCGGAGATGCCCAGGTGGCGCACCTTGCCCGCAGCCACCAGTTCGGAGAGCGTGCCCCACGTCTCCTCGACGGGGACCGTCGGGTCGATACGGTGCTGGTAGTAGAGGTCGATGTGGTCGACGCCGAGGCGCCGCAGGGAGGCGTCGCAGGCGGCGCGTACGTAGTCGGGGCGGCCGTTGACGCCCTTGACCGTGCCGTCCGGCAGGCGCTCGATGCCGAACTTGGTGGCGAGGACGACCTCGTCCCGCCGGTGCCCCACCGCCCGGCCGACGAGCCGCTCATTGGTGAACGGCCCGTACATGTCGGCGGTGTCGAGCAGCGTGACCCCCTGGTCGAGGGCACGCCGGACGGTGGCGATCGACTCGGCGTCGTCGCCCGGACCGTAGAGGTCGCTCATGCCCATGCAGCCGAGGCCGAGGGCGGAGACGGCGAGGGTGGACAGGTGGCGCTGGTACATCGTTCTCCCGGGCGTCGGGTACGTGTCGGGGCGGGGCGGTCGTACGTCGGATCAGGCCAGTCGTACGAGCGCCCGGGACATGCCGAGCACCTTCTGGCCGCCGCTGGTCGCCGTCAGGTCCACGCGGACGGTGTTGCCGTCCAGCT
>NZ_JBVJMF010000032.1:0-68715 GCF_055584345.1 Streptomyces sp. NPDC104106 | reverse complement strand
CGCGCGGGCCCCTCGGGGCGCCGGGGTGCGGCCGGGCCCGCCCCCACCACCCCCCCCCCCGGGGGCCGCCCCCCCCCCCCCCCCCCCCACACCCCCCCCCCCCCCCCCCCCGGGGGGGGGGGCCGCCCCCCACGCTCGGGGCGTGCCGGTGCCCGGGCACCGGCAATGTCGGGGCGGATGGACGGCGGTGGGACGGTGGGCGGTCAGTAGTCCATGACGCGGTAGTAGCGGCGCAGGTCCAGGGAATGGTCGCGCACCCGCTCCAGGTGCTTGCTGACTCGGTCCATCACGGTGTCCATGACCAACGGTGCCAGCAGACCGCGGAATTCGGGGCTGATGCCGTCCAAGGGGTGGTCGCGGGTGTCGAAGACGGTGACGTCCTTGGAGACGCGGCGGGCGAACGCCTCGGCCCGGTCGGTGAGCGCGCGGGTCTCGTCTTCGCCCTGGAAGACGATCACGCTGGTGTCCTCCTCCAGCAGTTCCAGCGAGCCGTGGAAGAACTCGGCGCTGTGCACCCGGGTGGTGCGCAGCCACTGCATCTCCTCGAGGATGCACATGGAGTACAGGTAGGTGAATCCCCACAGGTTCCCGCCGCCGATGAGGAAGTGGTAGTCGGTGTCCTTGTGGGCCTCGGCGAAGTCGGACGCTGCGGGCTCGGCCCGGCGGGCGACCTCCACCAGAATGCGGGGCAGGCCGGCGAGTTCGTCGGCGAGGCGTTCGTAGCCCTCGAACTCGCCCCGCCTGGACAGCAGTCGGCCCATGAACAGCAGCATCTGGACGTCGAACGGCCAGGCCTTGGGCGCGGAGACCAGCGCGGTGTCGACCCGCTGGGCGACGGGGGAGTCGGGGTGGCCGGTGAAGCCGATCGTGTACGCGCCCCGTTCCTTGCAGTAGTCGATGGCCTTGACGCTGTCCTCGGTGGTGCCGGAGACGGAGGTGAAGACGGCGGCGGTGCGCTCGCCGAGGCGGGCGTCGCCGGAGACGACCAGCTCTGCGGCGATGGCCGCCCGCACCGGCAGCACCGAGGCGCGCCGGGCCAGGTGTTCGTAGGGCCACATCTGCGCGTAGGTGCCGCCGGCGCCCACGAGGAGGACGTTGTCGTAGCCCTCGTCCATGAGACGGTCGACGACTTTCTCGATGCGGGGACGCAGCGCCACGAGGCTTTCGGTCTGGGCGACGAACTCGGCTTCGTTGAAAGAGAGCATGGTGGTGATGGCTTCCTTCGAGGGGGTTGTGTCCAACAGGCCGTTATGGGCTGGTGTGCTGAGGGGCGCGGGTGCGCGGGACGCGCGGTTACGGGGGTGGGGGGTCAGGCCGTGCGGCGCCGGGAGAACAGGACGTTCGCACCGGCGATGATCAGGCCGCCGACGAAGATCAGTGTTCCCATGACGTTGACCTGCGGGGGTACGCCGGTGCGGCCGGCGCTGTACACCCATAGCGGGAAGGTGACCGTCCGGCCGGCGTTGAAGCTGGTGATGACGTAGTCGTCGATGGACAGGGCGAAGCACAGCAGGGCGCCGGAGGCCACACCGGGCATCAGCATCGGCAGGGTGACCAGCCGGAACGCCGTCCAGGGCCCGGCTCCCAGGTCCCGGGCGGCCTCCTCCAGCGTCGGGTCGTGACTCGCCATGCGGGCCCGTACGGTGATGGCCACGTACGGGATGCAGAACGCCACGTGGGCGAGGAGGATGGTCCAGTATCCACGGGGCACGCCGAGGACGATGAACAGCGACAAGAGGGCGGCACCCAGGGCGATTTCGGGAGCGGCGATGGCTGCGAACAGCAGCAGGTCCACGGAGCCGCGGCCGCGGAAGCGGTGGCGGCCCAGGGCCAGGCCGATCGGGGTGCCCAGCAGGGTGGCGACCACCGTGACGACCAGCGCGATGGTGAGGCTGTTGACCAGCGCCGAGGTCAGGTTGGGGATGGCGAACAGGTGGCGGTACCAGGTGAGGGTGAAGCCCTGCCAGGTGAAGTTCACTTTGCTGTGGGTGTCGTTGAAGCCGAACAGGACCATGACGGCGATCGGCAGCAGCAGCCACGCCAGCACCAGCCAGGTGTACACGGTGAGCGTGGGACGGCGGTGCGGGCGGCGGCCGGTGTACGGCTTGGACGTCTCGTTCACGTCCTGGGCGGGGGCGACGGTGTCCGTGGTCATCGCGCGGCCACCTCCAGCACGTCCTCGGTGCCCAGGGCACGGGCGTAGGCGAACACGGCCAGCAGCAGGGTGCCCATGAGCACGAAGGACAGGGCGGCGGCTGCCGGGTAGTCGAGGTTGGTGAAGTACTCGGTCTGGATGATGTTCCCGATCATGGTGGTCGAGGGGCCGCCGAGGATGCCGGCGTTGACGTAGTCGGCGGAGGCAGGCACGAAGGTCAGCAGCACGCCCGCGAAGAGCCCGGGCAGGGACAGGGGCAGCACCACGCGCCAGAAGGTCTGCGCCCGGGAGGCGTACAGGTCGGTGGAGGCCTCGATCACCTTGGCGTCCATCCGCTCCAGGGCCACGTACACGGGCAGCACCATGAACGGGAGGAAGTTGTAGGTCAGTCCGCCGATCACCGCGTACGGGGTGGCCAGGACGTGGAAGCCGGCGGGCAGCAACCCGAGGTGCTTGAGCGGGCCGAGCAGGACGCCGTTGTCGGCGAGCACCACGTTCCAGGACTGGGTGCGGATGACGAAGGAGACGAAGAAGGGCAGCAGAAGCAGGAAGAGGAACACCGACTTGTGCCGGCCGGCCCGGAAGGCGATCCAGTAGGCCACGGGGTAACCCACCAGGGCACAGGCGGCGGTGGCCGCGGCGCCGTAGAACAGGGAGCGGACCAGCTGCACGTGGTAGGTCTCCACCACGGCCGCGTAGGTGTGGAAGTGGAAGGTCTGGCGGAAGCCGTCGATGAAGTCGCCGGTCTGCAGGGACAGCGACACCATGACGAGCACGGGGGTCACGAAGAAGGCGGCCAGCCACAGCCAGCCGGGCAGCACCATCAGATACGGGGCCGGCACCGCGCGGGGCCGGCGCCGTCGGCGGCGGGTCAGGACTGGTAGATCGGTTCGAACAGCGCGTTCCACTGCTTCTCCTCCGCTTCGTCGAGCACCCGCAGGTGGCGCAGCTTGGATTCGTCGGCCTTGGTGGGGAAGACCAGGGGGCTGGTGCTCAGGGAGGCGAGCAGGGGCCGGCGCTTGCCGGTGGCGGCGGCCGCGTCGCGCGCGATGACCGCCCGGGCGTCGGGGACGGGGCAGACGAACTGCACCGCCTCGCTGATCCTCGCGGCGACCTCGGGCCGGTAGACGTAGTCCATGTAGGTCAGGGCGTCGACGGGGTGGGCGGCAGTCGAGGGGATGCAGAGGTTGTCGGTCCACAGCAGTCCACCCTCGTCGGGGATGACGAACTCCAGCCGTGAACCGCTCTGGTTGGCCTGGAAGATGTCACCGGAGTACACCAGCGAGGCGTACAGGTCACCGCGTTGGAGGGAGGACTGGTAGGTGGTGGTGCTGTAGGAGCGCACCAAGCCGGCGTCGCGCTGCCCGCGCAGCCAGGAGGCGGCCTTGCGCCAGTCGGCGTGGGTGGACTTCTCCGGGTCGACGCCGATGGCGAGCAGGGCGACGTTGCCCATCTGCACCGCGTCGTTCCACATGCCGATCTTGCCGCTGAGCTTCGGGTCGAGCAGGTCCTGCCAGCTGGTTATCCTCCGGCCCACCTTGGCCGGGTCGTAACCGATGCCGGTCATGCCGGACTGCCAGGGCACGGTGTAGACGTTGCCGCGGTCGAAGGATGAGTTCTTGAACGCGGCCCCGCCGTACCTGGCGAAGTGGGGCAGGCGGCTGTGATCGAGCGGCGCGAGGTAGCCCAGTTCGATGTACTTGGTCAGGTAGCTGTCGCCGCCGACCACCATCAGGTCGTAGCCGATGCCCTGTCCGGAGGCGAACTCCGGCTGGATCTTGCCGAACCAGGAGGCGCTGTCGTCGATCACCTCCTCGTAGGTGACCTTGATGCCGGTCGCGTGGGTGAACGCCGCCAGGGTGGGGTGACGGCTCTGGTCGGCGGGGTCGGTGTCGATGTACTGGGTGTAGTTGGCGAAGCTGAGCCGGTCCTTCTTCTTCCGGCCGGTCCAGAAGTCGCTGACGGCGGCGGCGATCTCGGTGGCCGTGCGGGGCACGGGCTTGCGGGCGCCCGGCACGCTGCACGCGGCGAGCGGGGCCAGGGCAGCGGCGCCGAGTGCGGCGCGCAGCAGACCGCGCCGGGAGCATCGGCGCTCGGTCAGTCCGCGCAGCCAGGGCGCGGGAGGTGTGGGCTGCAGGGGCATCGTGGTCGACCTGTCGTCAGCTCGCTGTGAGGGAACCGGAGTCGGGGGCGATCCGGCCGACGGCGGACGTGGCCGGTACGGTGGACGGGGCGCCCAGGGGGTAGGAGTGGGCGGTCGCCCAGGACAGCCAGACGGTGTCGCCGCGGGCCGGTACGACGGACGCCGTGCCGTCGTTGGGCTGGAAGACGGTCATCTCCGCGCCGGCGCTCGTGGCCACCGTGTAACTGGTGGAGGTGCCCAGGTAGACCACCTCGCGCACGGTCCCGCGGATGCGGCTGGCGGTGCCTGTCGGGCCGGTGGTCATGGTGATCTTCTCCGGCCGTACCGTGAGCTGGACGTCCGCTCCCGCTCCGGGCGCGGCGGACACTGGGACGGTGATGCGCTGTCCGTCGTCGAGGTCGATCACCCCGCCCTCGGGTCCGGTGCTGGTCAGACGCCCGCTGATCAGGTTCGAGGTGCCGATGAAGCCGGCGACGAACGCGGTGGCGGGCCGCTCGTAGACCTCCTGCGGGGGAGCGACCTGCTCGATCAGCCCGCCGCTCATCACCGCGATCCGGTCCGACATGGTCAGCGCCTCGGCCTGGTCGTGGGTGACGTAGATGAAGGTGATGCCCACCTCGCGCTGGATCCGCTTGAGCTCCAGCTGCATGGACTGGCGCAGCTTCAGGTCGAGCGCGCCCAGCGGTTCGTCCAGGAGCAGGGCGCGCGGGCGGTTGACCAGAGCCCGCGCCAGGGCCACGCGCTGCTGCTGGCCGCCGGAGAGCTGCCGGGGGCGCCGGTCGGCCTTGTCGGCGAGTTCGACGGTGTTCAGGATGCGGTCGACCCGGTCGTGGATCTCGTCCTTGGGCACACGTCGGCGGCGCAGCCCGAACGCCACGTTGTCCGCGACGCTCAGGTGCGGGAAGAGCGCATAGGACTGGAACACCATATTGATGTCCCGCTTGTTGGCCGCGACACCGACCATGTCCCGGCCGTGCAGCAGGATCTGCCCGCTGCTCGGCTCCTCGAATCCGGCGATCATCCGCAGGGTGGTGGTCTTGCCGCAGCCGGACGGCCCGAGCAGCGAGAAGAACTCCCCCTCGCCGATGGTGAGGTTCACCCCTCGTACCGCCGCTGTGTCGCTCACGCCGCCGAAGTCCTTGACGACGTCGACGAGGGTGATGGCCGGGCCTGCGGTGGCCGGTGGTGGCCAAAGAGTGTCGGTTGCCATCGCGGAGACCTCCGGAGTTCGGATGGGGGAGAAGCGGGCGGCCGTCGGACGGGGCGCGGGGGACGGCCGTCCCGGAAGGCGGCGGGCGGATGCGTGTGGGCGAAGATTGATAACGTTACCAACGCGGTCGTACCTTACCCTCGGCCCAACGCCTCACGTCAATGGTTGAATGGCGCTGAATTCCACCGCCCCGTTCCCCCGGTGTTCGCCGGGCCGACATGGAGAGAGCCGGACATGCCCCCAGAAGCGCAGCCGCGGCGACGCGTGACCATCCCGGACGTCGCCCGGCACGCCGGTGTGGGACAGGCGACGGCCGCGCGCGTCCTCGGCGGGTACGGATCAGCGAGCGCGGCCACCCGGGAACGAGTGCTGGCCGCCGCCGCCGAGCTCGGCTACAGCACCAACGCCGTGGCCCGCAGCATGATCAGCGGCCGCACCGACACCCTCGGAGTGGTCGTCGCCGACGTGGAGAACGCCTACTTCGCCCGCGCGGTGCGCGGCATCGCCGACGTCGCGGCAAAGGCGGGACTGCAGGCCATCCTCGCCAACAGCGACGAGGACAGCGAGAAGGAGAAGGCCGCGGTCCAGCTGTTCATCGAGCGCCGCGTGGACGGACTCGTGGTGGCACCGGCCGCCACCGACGACGAACACCTCGCCCGGGCCGTCTCCGCCGGCATCCCGGTGGTGCTCCTCGACCGTGTCCTCACCGGAGCCGCACTGGACACCGTGGTCGTCGACAACCGGGGAGCGGTCAAGGCGGCGGTGACCCGGTTCACCGACGCCGGACACACCCGCATCGCGGTGATCACCTCGGCCATGCCCGGCGACGACGGCACGCGGCTCGCCCCAGGCGCGGACATCTGGACGACCACGGAACGCGTCGCCGGCTACCGCCAGGCCCTGCGCGCGGCCGGCATCCCGCGCTCCGCGGAACTGATCCGGCACACCGGCTACGAACGGGCCTGGGCGCGCTCGGCCGTACTGGAACTGATGACCTCCAACGACCGCCCCACCGCGCTGTTCACCACCGACAACGTGGCCACGCTCGGCACCCTGGACGCCCTGCTCGACCTCGACGCCCACATCCCCGGCGACGTCTCGGTCATCGGCTTCGACGACGCGGAGTGGACCACCCTCATCCGGCCGCGGCTGAGCGTCGTCAGCCAGCCCGTGCAGGAACTGGGCGGCCTGGCCGCGGACATCCTGATCCGCCGCATCAACGGAGCCACAGCCCGCCCCCGCCGACACACCCTGCACACCACCTACATCGACCGCGAGTCGACCGGCGCTGCCCCCACCCACGTACGACGCCTCCGCGCCCCGGCGAACCACCCGTAGAACGACGACGGCGCCCGCCGCGCCCGCCGATCAGCCCGCTCTCCCACGGCCGGCGTCCCACCTCGGCGATGCCAGCCATGGGAGAGCGGCTCTTTGAACGGGCTTGGCCGGCCTGCCGGCAGACCACCATCACGTCCATGCCGCGCACGGGACTGTAAATCGTTCGGCCCTGTCTCACATTCGGTGGTGACGGAGCGTGCCGCTATCCGAGGAGGATGCGGTGGCGAAGGAGGGTGAAGCCTGCCCGTCCGTGCATCTGGCGCGTGATCCGGTCCGCCTTGGTGTTGACGCCCTCGGTGGGGCCGTTGCTGTACGGAAGCGTGAGCGCGGCGATCACGGCGTCGTGGTCTCGGTCCAGGCCCCGGGTGAAGGAGTGCAGATGAGGCAGATCGGCTGCGCGGACCTGGGCGATCCAGCGTGAGAGACCCCCTCGCCTGAGTGCGACCAGCAGCTTGACCTACTCGTTCTCCTACACCGGGCCGGTCGGTGACCGGTTCCGTGTCAGGGCGGAGTCCAATCCGCAGGGCACCGATATAGCCAGTTTGCCCACATGAAGCAGCTGGGCATACTTCATGATTCGCACCTAGGCCTGTCTGAGGGGCGCGTGACAGGCTGGCTGGTGGATCGTTCCGTCCCGTGGGGCGGGGTGATCTGAAGGATGTGGAGTGGGCCCGGCTGGAAATCGCTCAGCTCGGCCGCTTCGGGGCATCGGCGTTGATCCGGGCCGCGGTGGCCAGCGCGTGGTCGAGGCCTGTCCTGATGGCCTGCAGCGCACTGAGGTGGCTCCTGATAGCTACGGTCTCGTAGGCCACCTGCACGGCGTGGAAGACGCCGTCGACGTTGTGCCGGTATTTGCAGGCCACGTCGGCGGTGGCGGTCCTGATCTCCAGCGCGGTCGGTGGCCGCAGCGCGTTCCAGCGGGTGTCGTCCACCGCGGCGACTGGACTCGAGTAGTCGAATCCCTTCGCCTTCATGCACGTCGACCACGCGTCGAACGAGTCCATGACGCGCTTGTCCGACAGCGCATTGAAGTAGCTGTTCATCCGGATGTCGGTGACCAGTTGGGGGCTACCGAAGAGCGCGTCCGGGTCGGTGGCCGCCGCACCGGCGATGGTGTGACGGGCTTGCCCCAGGCAGCCGCCCGTGGGCGCGTTGTGCCCCGGGGTGCTCCTTCCGACCAGGGCGGTCGCGACCTGGGGGTTCAACGGTGCCGCGGGTTTGGCTCGCCGCTCGTGCGCGACCTGCGCGGCGGCCTCGTTTCGGTCGCGGTATCCGTGGACGGCGGCGAAGGCGGGGTCGTTGGCCGGCAGGTCACCGGATGGATCGTCACTGACGCCGGGGGTGGTGACCGTCGGGAGGGTGTAGTTGAGGGCCGACCGTTTCATGCAGGCGCGGACCAGGGACGCCTCGGCCCGGGTGAGTATGGCTTCCTGCGCGGCGGTGGGCTGGTAGCGCGTGATCGGCAGCGCGCTGAGCTGATGTGGTCCCGTCGGTGTGGGAGCGCCGACAGCCGGGGCGGGCGAGCTTGCTCCGGCCGCGCAGCCTGCCAGCAGCAGCCCCGCGACCAGCAGGCCGCTCGCGACCGAAGCGGAACCGGCCCGGCTTTTCTTTGCAGTACTGTGCATGGACGATCCGCCCTCCCCGGTCGGCCTCTTTAGCTCTCCTCAGTGCTTCCGGCGGACATTCCCGGGCCCGGGAATGTCCGCCGGACACGTCCTAGCAGGCGCCCGGGCCGTCCCAGGTCTGCGAGGCATTGTTGTTGCGGAGGGTCGAGTTCAGGTTCCCGGCCGTCCACGGGGCGAACGACTGCTGGATGTTGCCGCTGGTCCCGAGCGGGTAGACCCAGACGTGGAGGGTGCAGGCGTAGTCCCAGTTCTGGACCGACGCCGCGTTGTTGCGGACCGGCTGGCCGTCGCCGGCACCACTGCCCTTGTTGCAGCCCCCGAAGGTTTTGCCCTGGTAGTTGATGTTGTAGGGGGAGCCGAAGTAACCACCCACCTGGTCCGGGTGGTAGTACAGGCAGCCGTCGCCGCCCGTGCCCGTGGATCCGTCCCCGCCGCTGCAGCTACCCGAGCCGCTCGCGTTCGCCGCGGGTGCCCCCAAGACGAGCCCCGCGGTGAGAAGCCCGACGGCGGCGGTTCCGGTGAGGAGAGTCCTGATCCTGTGCATGAGAGATGCCCCCTGTGTCGTGAATGCGTCTTTCCTGACCGGAAGTACCGGTCAGAGCAGCGACAGCCGACGATCTCGTTGAGCGTGCCGTTGTCTTCGAAAAGCCAGACCCAGCTGCCGCAATTCGTCGGGCCATGTCTGTCACAGCGCTGGCTGTGGGCACCAACGCAACCTGCCTAAGCGTCTAGTCCATTACTCCCCCATGTGTTGAGGCAGCCCGGCTGGGTGCGCTGCGCCGGGAATCAGCCCTCCTCGAAGTGACGCGGCCTGGGCGAGCTTCTCGAAGGAGCCGTGCCGATGGCCATATGCATCGGGCGTCTCGCGATTTCTCGGGACCTCCCGGCCCGTGACGTGCGGCGATGTATGTATGGAGACGGCTTCTCAGGAAATCCCGCCGCGTCGTCGGGGCGTGACGTCGGTGGCCGGATCCATGTGACGGGGCACGGCTTGGAGGCAGGTGGGGTCGCAGAGAAGGGCGGCATCCAGGAAACTCATGCTCAGGGGGTGTCATGAGATGGAGAGAACTGCCCGAGACCTTGGATCCAAACGGGCGACGACTCGTGCAGGAGCTGCGGCGGTTGAAGGACCACAGCGGTCTCACGCTGCGGGTGCTCCAGGCCAGGACGCCTTTCAGCGGCTCGTCGTGGGAGCGGTATCTCAACGGCAAGGCCCTGCCGCCCGTGGCGGCGGTCGAAGCCCTCGCCGGTCTGACCGAGGCTGACGTCTCACCGCTGTTGGACCTGCACCACGCAGCACAGCAATCCGGTCCCGCGACGGAAGGCGCCCCTCAGGATCGTGTCGCGCAGACGGCTCCCCAACAGTCTCCCGCTCCCTCCGGTCCTCCCTCCGCCTCGTGCGTGGACCTGGGCGAAGTCCGAGAGCACGACCAGAAACAGGAGAGAGTGCACGGGGTTGCCCTGTCCCTCGTCGGAGGCGCCCTGTTGCTCTCCGCCGTCGTTTCCGGGTGGCTGATCGCCGCCCGCCCGAGCGCCGCCGGCCGTCCGGCGGGCAGTGCCACCGGAGTGGGCAGATACAGCTGCGCCTACGTCAGGCACGGAGATCTGATGCTCGCTGGCAACAGCACCACCAGCTCCGACGTCGTCGCGTTGAACATCACGGGTCCCGACGTGGCGGAAGCCCAGTGCCTCCTGCGCCTCCATCACCTGTCGCCGGGCGACGTGGACGGCTACTTCGGTAAGCGGACGGAAGCACAAGTGAAAAAGCTGCAGCAACAAGGCCACATCCCCCCGGACGGAATCGTCGACGAGCAGACGTGGTCCCTGCTGCGCCACGTGGAATGACCGTCCACCGCGGCGAGAAAGGAAAGCCCGAACGATGAGGCACTTACCGGAAGATCCCAGTGGAGGACGTTGCCGCAGACCTTGCCCCCCGCATACCGGGATCTGGTCAGCGACCTGCGTCAGCTCAAGGACCGCAGCCGTCTGAGTCTGACGGAGCTGGGAAGCGCCACCGCCATCAGCAAGTCGTCCTGGGAGCGCTACCTCAACGCCAAACAGTTCCCTCCCCGGCACGCCGTGCAGGCGCTGTGCCGGGCGGCGCAGGTGAGCGAGGAGGCCGTACTGCCGGTCTGGGAACGCGCGGACGCGGCATGGAACCGGCGCGGGCACACCGCGCCCCCGGCCGAAGCCAAGCCGGGCCAGACCACCGCTCAGAGAGACGGTAGCGCCGATGACGGGGAGCCCACGGTTACCCGCAGCTTCGTGCACCGAGCATTGCTCGCTGCTTCCGCTCTGATCACCGCACGGCCTTGGGCCACCACCGCGGGACTCCTCCTGCTGTGTACGGCGATGCTGGCACCCGCCGCGATCATCCACGCCTCCTATGAAACCGGCCCGGTGGCCGCCGCACACCCGCCCGTCTGCCAACTGCGCTCCTGCGAGGGCCGTGACCCGCAGGCCACGGCATGCGAAGATCCCGTCACGGTGAGTTCCCGCATCGCGGCCGACGGGACCAGGCTGGAAATCCGACTGAGCCCAAGCTGCCAGGCCGGGTGGATACGCAGCTGGCCCACACACGGCGGTTTCCGTATCGAGGTCACCAGTCCTGACGGGCATGCTCAGGCCACCACTGCCCCAACTGCCCTGTCGACGGCCGGACAGATGGTCACCACCACCATGATCGCCGCCGCGCACACCACGGGACTGCGATGCTGCTACTACCCCTCGGTCGGCCGACCCGGCCGGGAGTGTTTCCACGCCGGTTCCTGAACTCGACTCGGTCGGCCACCCGGGAGTGATGTTCGCGCTGTATAACGAGCCGGGCGGAAAGGCCATGCCCGCCGAGTGGGCGCTGTGACGCAACGGTGGCCCGGTGCCCAGGTAAAAGACCAGCAGGCGGCGATGCCCGAGCAGCTGCTCGCGCCCCCGGCCGCCGCCCCCGAGCACGGCGACCAGGAGCCGGAGGCCGGCCGACAGGAGGCGGTCGACATGACGGCGCTGCGGGCTCTGCGGGAGTCCCGCACCGACGTGGAAGCCCTCGATCTCACGGCCGAGCGGCTGCGCCACCTCAGGGACGCCTTCACCGCGGCGGCCGACCGGGCCCGCGCCACCATGGACCGCTACGCCGAACAGGACGACGCCGACGCACGGCACCCGGCGCGCCAGGACGACCAGCAGGCACGCCGTCCGCAGGAGCCAGGACCGCACCGCGGCCGGGAGGCCGGCGACCGAGCGCACCCGATGTAGTGGTGCGCACCGGCGATGCTCAACTCCACTCCACCGAGTGGAGTCCACTGGCCGGGGGCGGACGACATTGAGCCTTCGCCATCTTCGAACGTGCTGGTCAGAGGGCTGGTGTGACGCGCGGTCGGGGTGCTCGCGCTGATCGTGGGCGGGAGTTGGCAGTCTTGATCGTCTGGCGGATGGCAGCGGTGCGGCTTCGCCGGTTCCTCCGCGTCGCGAGCCCGGCTGCCCAGGTCGGGCGGCGGGACGTTCCGCGTTGCAGCGGTCAGCCGCCGGTGAAGTCGCCCGGTCCGTGCACTGCGGCAGGCTGGGCCAGGCCGCCGGTGAAGTCGCCCGGTCCGTGCACTGCGGCAGGCTGGGCCAGGCCGCCGGTGACGTCGCCCGGTCCGTGGACGTGCGTGAACCCGAGTCCGGCGACTGCGAACCCGGCCAGGGCGACTACGGCGACCATGCGCCGGAACAGCGTCGAATGCTTCATGACTATCCCGTTCTCTGGGGGCGAGGGCTCCAGTGTGCAGAATGGCTGGGACGGACGAAACGGCTCCGCCAACCGGATCCAACCGCAAGCCCTGGGAAGCGCGAGGGTTCGTGGATTCCTGGACGTGCCTGGCGGGCAACCCGCGTGAGGTGCGGTGGCTGAGCAGGAAGTCCCGCGCGGGTTCGCGTGATCAGCTGTCGCTTCCCACGTGACCGTCAAGCGGGCCGTGGCTAGTTTTCCCCGGAAGTTCCAAGATCCTTCAGCGGGCCCCCTGCCAGGCCGGAGTACGGCCCCGTGGCCGTAAAGGGGAACTCCGGCCCGCCAGGTACCGGGCAGAACCGCCCACCGTCCCGCACCCGAAAGGCGTGCCCCCTCGGCGCGCGGAGCTCCTCCGCGGGTCGGGGCGGTGAGGCTGGACGGGTAAGTACAGAGCCGGATCGCCCGCCTTCCGAACCTCCCACAGGCCAACCGGCTTGAGCATGGTCATCCGGGCCGGATCACGCTGCCCATCGGTGGCGGGCAGCGTGATCCGGTCTGGCACCGGCGGTCGCAGCGGCGCTATCCGGCTGCGGGCTGACCGACACCGTGTTACGTGCGGCACGCGAGCGCGGCCTGGTACTGGGCATCAGCATCATGGACCGGCTCGTGGGCGGCTGGCCCGCACTGACGGCGGCCGCGATCACGGCGCTTGCGAGGAGCCGCCCCTCGGCCAGATACGCGAAGCCCTGTTGGTGGAGCTGCTGAACCGGCAGGCCCAACCAGGGCGTACCGGGTCCGGCAGCCCGGGAGCGCGGCGCCGAGGGCGCTCGCGAGCAACCGCGACTGCCAGCGGCAGGCGGATGGTGTCTGCGGGTGATCCCGCGCGGGGCGTCGGTGAGCCCGGCAATCAGGGTGTTTCCTTCGCCTCACGCTGCTCCATGGCGACGCGTCGGCCGAAGCTCTCGGGTGAGGGTGCGGCCGCGGGCAGGGGGGCGGCGCCTTCGGGGCGCAGTCCGTGCACGTAGACCGCTACATGCCGGACGGCGAGAGCTGCGCTTACTGCGCCGGGCAGGTGGGGCATGGGGCGGCAGGCCATGGCGGCCGCGGTGATCAGGTCCTCTGTGGTGACGTCGTCGCGCACGACGCCGGCGTCCTGGGCGGCCGCAAGGACTTCCTCGACGCCGTCGCGGATGGCGTGCTGGAGTTCCTGGACCCGTGGGTCCCGTACCGCCGGTCCGCCGATCAGCGGAAGCACGAGGCGTTCGCGCTGTTCCACCACGCGCCGGAACAGCTGCTCCAACGCCGCTGCTGGATCGGCCAGTTCCAGGCGTGCCGTTTCCACCGCTGCCAGGCAGATTTCGAAGCCGTCGACCATGACCTGCCGGATCAGCGCGTCGCGGTCGGGGAACCGGCGATAGAGGGTGCCTGCCCCCACGCCGGCGCGCCGGGCGACGTCGTCGAGGGCCACTGCGGTGCCCTGCTCCCGGAAGAGTTCGCGAGCGGCGGCGAGGATTTTCTCGCGGTTGCGCCGGGCGTCGGTGCGCAAGGGCGGCTCGGTGGTCATGCGGCGATCGTAGACGGTCGCCAGTAACCGGAGATTTTTCTCCACTTCGGGCGTAGGGTGAGAGGCGCCAACCGGCATCATGTGGCCGACAGGGAGGACTCAGTCATGTCCGCTGACCGATTTGTTCTGCTCCAGCCCGGACAGACCCGGCAGACCCGGGTCCCCTTGCCGCCCGGGTTCGGCGTCAAGGTCACCACCACGGACAGCGAAGGCCGGCTCGCCGTCCTGGAGAACCGCCTCGACGTCGATGTCCCGCCCCATGTACACGAGCTCATGGACGAGTTCGTCTACGTACTGGAAGGCGAGATGGAGATCGACTTCCAGGGGCGGACGTACCGCCTGACACCTGGCATGTGCGCGCTGCTGCCGCACGGCGTCCCGCACGCCATGCGCAACGCCTCCCAGCCCCCGGCACGAGCACTGCAGGTGTCCACACCGGGCGGCTGGGACCAGTTCATGGAGGATCTCTTCGAGGCCGGACCTGCCGTCAGGACCGACACGGGAGCCATGGACCTGGAGAAGGTCAACGAGATCGGCGGGAAATACGGCATGCGCTACACGCACGGCACGATGACCTTGGACTAGAGGCCGCGCCCGTCCAGGTCTCCCAGACGGTTTCGTGTTCTTCTGCAGTTCGTTGCGCCGCGGTGTGCCGCTCCGGCGCGCCGGCTGCTCTGCCTTCTTGCGCAGGAGAGCAAGGAGGAGCAGACGAGGGAGGGCTGTGTTCGAGATGTTCATGCGCCGGGCCGGGCTGGCGCAGGGCGCGTCGATGGCCGATGTGGTCGAGGCGGTGCACCTGATGCCCTACGGGCGACCGGCGGTCCGCAGCGCCGAAGGGGCGCTCGCCGAGTGGCGCGGAACGTGTTCCACCAAGCACGCCCTCCTGGCCGCGGTGCTCGCTGAGCGGTGGCCGGAGACGGATCCACGCCTGGTCCACCGCGTCTACCGGTGCACGCCCGAGCAGGCCGAGCGGAGCTTCGGCCTCCGGGCTGTTGCTGCGGTCCCCGCTGACGGGCTGTGGGACGTCCACCGCTACCTCACGATCCAGATCGGCGGCCGCCGGATCGTCATCGATGTGACGTTCCCTTCCGGAGTGCGCTGGGACGGTCGCAGCTCGATGCCGCCGGCCTGCGGGCCCGGAGCCGACCACGTCGCCGGCATCAGTGCGGATGCGGACAAACGTGCACTGGAGGAAGCCTGGTGCGATCCAGCCGTCCGCGAGCCGTTCATCGCAGCTCTCTCCAGCGCCTGACAGAGCCCAGGTCGCCTCCGCTTGGGCATCGGTCCCCCTGCGCGACCTCGAGCCGTCGGTGCGCGAGCAGCTGCTGGACGGCCCCGCGGGCGGAGCCCGAAGGCAGCCCGCGACGGTGCTCGGCCGGAGGTTCTTGACTCTGTCGGGGATCTTGGAGCTTCCCGGTGCGGCAGCAAGATCGACGGGCATGCTCGGGTGGTTTCGCCGATTGATACAGCTGTCGAGGTGCTCGTTGTCCCTTCGTCCCCGTT
The DNA here is from genome assembly GCF_055584345.1 of Streptomyces sp. NPDC104106. Classification (NCBI taxonomy): domain Bacteria; kingdom Bacillati; phylum Actinomycetota; class Actinomycetes; order Kitasatosporales; family Streptomycetaceae; genus Streptomyces; species Streptomyces sp. NPDC104106. The sequence continues at coordinate 53,474 of NZ_JBVJMF010000032.1, read as the reverse complement.
CCGGTGAGCAGGTCCCGTCTCTGACTGTGCAGGTTGCGCGGGCGAGCAACCCGGGTGGTACGACGGCGATATGGGTACGTGACCGGCTGGTTGGCCTGTGGTGTGACGAGGACTTCGCCGACTGGTACCCGCGGGACGGGCGTCCGGGTCTCTCGCCTGCTCAACTGGCCACCGTCTGTGTGCTGCGGTTCCTGCTCGGCCTGTCGGACCGGCAGGCCGCCGAGTCGGTCCGCTGCCGCATCGACTTCAAGTACGCCATGGCCATGGAACTGGGCGGTCCCGGCTTCCACCACAGTGTGCTGGCTGACTTGCTGTTTCTGAACCCAAAAGGGCAGGTCAGCGCCGGGAGCTTCCCTAGGCCTACACGACGTGCCCGCCCCGCCGCAGGTAGCGTCATCATGTGCTCCCGGAGAGGCCGGCAAAGTGGCGCGGCACTTCGCTTGGCTGGGCCAGGTCGAGGGCGTGTAGTGCGAGCCATTGGTCATGGGTGGCGCTGGGGGAGCGTAGAAGCGAGCGTTTGAGCAGTGCTTCGCTACGTGTGAGGCGCTTGCGTACGGCGGATGCCGAGATGGACAGTGCGGTCGCGGTGGGGCCGATGCGTGCGTCGAGGCGCAGCCAGGTGGTGAGGGTCTCCGCGATGCATGCTGGGACGTCGGGCGCGGTGACAGGGCGGAACTGTTGTTGGGCCCACGCCCCGACGCGGGGCAGAGACAGGAGTTCGTCCAGGGTGGGCCACATTTCCCCCGCGCGTGTGGCATCGCCTTCTGGCGGGGGCGGGATCTGTGCGGCGATGGTGCGCAGAGCGAGTGCCAGTGCGGCTTGGTCGGCGAGCCGATGCAGGTCCAGGCCGAGCAGTTCTTGGATGCATGTCAGGCGCGCGCTCAGGGTGTTGCGGTGAATATCCAGGTGGGCCGTCGCACGGGAGGAGAAGCTGAGCCACGATGCGGCGGTGGCCAGCAGTTCCGCGCTGTCGGGGTCCTGGGCCCGCCTGGCGCGGTGGGTACGGATCGGTGAGAGGAAGGCCTCGGACCAGGCCGCTACAGCGGGCCCGATGGTCAGTGCCAGGTCGGGGCTGGCCGCGAACGAGGCCTGCCGTTCGGGGCGGCCGCGTGCGGCGGCGAGAGCATGGAAGGCCTGGGCGTAGCCGGTGGCGGTTTCCCGCAGGGGCACGGCACTGCTCTCTCCGATCCAGCAGGCCGCCGCCAGCTCGGGGGGCCAGACCGGTGCCGGGGCGCCGTCACCGGGCGCAAGCATGAAGAGGTGGTCGGCGTACACCGGGCACGGCACGATCCACGCGCCGTCGGCCGTATCGGTCAGATCCCTGACCAGTTGGCCGCGAACTCTCGGTGGACCCTCGATGACGTACACCCGCACCATCGCGGGCAGAGCCGGGCGCAGCGCCCGCGCGATCTGGCGCGCGGCGGACGTATGTCCGTTCAGCAGCAGATGCAGGACCGCTTCGCGCGTCCCGGCTTCGGCGATCCTCAGCCGACGCTGCTTGCGCCGGGTGTGTTCCGCCAGCCAACTCAGACTCAGCACGGATGTGGCATCCGCAAGCAGGAGCGGCAGTTCAGGTGGTGCCGGATGGGGCGCAACGGCAGCGAGAAGGGGCGCGGCGGCACCCCGCGATCCATCGAGGGGAAGGACGATGCAGGTGAGTCCGTCCTGGTCGATGGCAACGGACCCCAGCCGCCGCTCGGTTACTGACTGCGGCTCGTCAGGGTGAACTCGCTCGAAGTCCCTGATGGGCTGGCAGTGCTGGCTGTATCTGGTGGTGTGTGAGATATGGGGATGGGGGCGGGCTGTCTGCTGCGGGACGGCGGCGCCGGGAGACGGTACGGAATCAGGCGGCCGAGCTGTTCGAGCAGAAGATCAAGCCGCTGGAGGTGGCACGGCGCCTGCGGGTGAGCCCGAAGTCGGCCTATCAATGGCATCAGCTATGGCGGGACGGCGGTGTTCGGGCTCTGGCCTCCCGCGGCCCGAGCGGATCGCGGTGCCGGCTGTCCCCGCGCTGCCTGGAGAAGCTGGCCGCGTACCTGGAGGAGGGGCCGGCTGCGCACGGCTGGGACCAGGACCAGGTGTGGACCGGTGCGCGGGTGGCGACGCTGATCGGCAGGAAGTTCCACGTCTCCTACAGCGTCTCGGGGGCCACCCGGCTGATGCGCCGGCTCGGGTTCACCCCGCAGGTTCCTGCTCGCAGAGCCGCGGAACGCGACGAGCAGGCCATCGCCGTGTGGAAGGAGGCGACGTGGGGGGAGGTAAAAGCGCCCGGGCGGCCTGTGACGGCTTCATCTGCTTCGAGGACGAAGCCGGGTTCACCCGCAGGCCGCCGAAGGGCCGCACCTGGGGCAGGCGGGGCATCACCCCGGTCGTGAGAGTGTCCGGCCGCCGTTCCGGGAGGGTCTCCGTCGCCGGGCTGATCGCGACGCGCCCGGGCTCGAGGACCCGGCTGTGCAACCGGCTGCGGCTGCACACCGGACGCAAGGGCGAGCGCCGCAGCCTGTCCGAGGACGACTACATCCGCTTGATCGACGGGATGCACCAGCTGGTCAAGGCACCGATCGTGCTCGTATGGGACCGGTTGAACACCCATGTCTCCCACACCATGCGCGAGCTGATCGAGGCACGGGAGTGGCTGACGGTGTTCATCCTGCCCTCCTATGCACCCGAACTGAACGCGGTCGAGTACCTGTGGGCCCACGTCAAACGCAGTCTCGCCAACCTCGCGAGCGTGGCTCTCGACCGGCTCGAGGCCCTCGTCCGCAACCGACTCAAACGCCTCCAGTACCGCCCGGATCTCCTCGACGGTTTCGTTGCTGGGACCGGACTCTCCCTCGACCTCCCAGCACCATCACCCTGAAGCGCCGAAATCAGTAACTCTCGCGTACCGCGCAGCGCGAGAGCGCGCTCGGTGCCGCCGAGGGGAGCGTGGGGCGGGTGGGCCGCGGTACCCGCAGAGTTCATCAGAAAGACGGTGGCGCCGGTGCGGCCCGCCAGCCAGCGAAGCACCGCCTTGGTGCCGCCCTTGCGGGCGGCACGCTGCATGTCCAGCACGTCGTCGGCCCGGCGAATCCGTCCGGCAGCCGCCGTGTCCACACGCAGATCACCGTGCATGTCGCCCCCGAGAGACTCGCAAGTCGGTTCGGTCGCAGGGTAAGCAGGTGCTGGCAGGGGCACAACAAGGCTCGCTGTGCAGACCGACACCGGAGGGACCGCTTCACCGTGCAAACAGGTCCTTCGCGCCGCTCGCAGCCGTCATAGATTCCGGTCTGCCCGGCACCGGGGCCCCCAAGGACGAGCTCCTGGCCAGTGCCGACACGGCTGGCAAGGTACAGCTGTGGGATCCCGTGACAGGCCGGAGTCGGGGCGTGGTGATGACATGGGTTTGTTGGGTCGTCGTGCTGTTCCGCTGGTGGTGCTGTCCTGTCTTGCGCTGGCGGGGTGTTCGTCGGCCGGGTCGCATGGAGGTGGGGGGTCGGCGGGGAAGAACGGGGCGTCTGCTGCCGGGCCGTCGGGTTCGGCGTCGGCCGCAGGGTCGGTGGGGGAGATCCCGGAGATGCCCCCGGCACACCGGCGGACCCTTGGCACCGGCGGCCGCGCCGACGCGAACCCTCTTCGCCTCTCCTGACGTCTTGACCGGCCCCTCGCACCGGTATGCGAGGGCAGTGGGGGCTCCGACCGCCAACGGGGAGCGTGGGTGTTACGTGTGCAGGCCACGCATCAGCGCGGCGAGCCCACCCAGGAACTCCTCGTCGGCACCCACGTCACGCGCGCGCTGCGCGGTCTGGGCCAGGTGCGGGAACTCGGTGGGCGGCAGCGCGGAGATGGCGACCGTGCCCTCGCCTGCCAGGGGCCCCAGGTGTTCCAGTTGGATGGCCCCGATGATGTAGCTCAGCAGGGCCCGTAGCGCGATGACGCGTCGTGTGCCGTCGAAGCCTGCCTCGGCGAGGACGGTGAGTACTGCTTCCGACCAGCGCAACACTGCGCGGGACTGGTGCCGGTGGGTGACCGTCAGCGGCACGACCGCGGGGTGTGCACTGATGGTGTCGCGCAGGCGCCGCACCAGGGCCTCGATCCGCTCCTCCCACGGCGTGCACGAAGGCGCCGGCTCGGTGTCGACGGTTCCGAGGACGGACTCGACGACCAGCCGTTCGAGTTCCTCGCGGTCGGCGACGTAGCGGTAGAGCCCCATCGTGCTCATCCGCAGTTCCTGCGCGACCGCGCGCATCGACAGGCCGGCGAGCCCCTCGCGATCAATGACGGTGAGGGCGGCCGAGGCGAGCTGATCCGGGGTGAGTGAACGAGGGCGAGGCATGACGGTTGACAGCGTACGGCATACGCCTACGCTGGTAAGCGTATGGTGTACGCCTAAAGTGAGGGGGAGATGATGCGCACGTCTCGAAGGCGCACGCAGGGAGGGACCTTAGGGCCTGGTGCCACTGTCGGTTCCCGCGGGCTCACGGCCGTGTCGGGCGCCCCGGTCACTGTGCCCGACCAAGACCGGCTGACTCATGTGCAGTTCCGACGGTTCGCCGGCTGCCCGATCTGCAACCTGCACCTGCGATCGGTGGTGCGGCGACACGCGGAGATCGCTCAGGCCGGAATCCGCGAGGTCGCGATCTTCCACTCCCCCGCAGAAGAACTGCGGGACCACGTATCCGACCTTCCCTTCGCGGTGATCGCCGACCCGGCCAAGCGGCTGTACACCGAGTTCGGCGTCGAGTCGGCGCCTCGCGCGCTGCTGAGCCCGCGCGCCTGGGGACCAACCGCCCGGGCCATTCTGCGCAGCGCGTGGACGATCGCCCGCGGGCGGGAGCGTGCTCCGGCCCGCAGGCCGCGCGGCGGACGGCTCGGCCTTCCCGCCGACTTCCTGATCGCGCCCGACGGCCGCGTCCTCGCCGCCAAGTACGGCGAACACGCCTACGACCAGTGGACGGTCGACGAACTGCTCGAACTGGCCGCCCGAACACCACTGCCGCCAAGGTCCCGTCCCGAAGGAGTGTCATGAGTGAGAATCCCCGGCCTACCCCTGCGCAGGAGCTCGCCGGGTACCTGAGGTCGTACATCCGGGAGATGGGCCTGGGCAACGAGGACCCCGGCGTGGTCATCGACCGGTACCACACCCCGGACATCGAGTGGCACAGCGATGGGATACGGCTGGACCGGGACAGGCTGATCGCCCATGCCCGCCCTGCACGCAAGAGCGCGATCGCCCTCGACGTCGAAGTCCATGACACTCTGGTGGCCGGCGACCGCGTCGCCGCCCGGTACACCCTGCGCTCCACCATGCGAAAATGGCGTCGCTTGAGCAACGAGATCTACCTGTTCGGGGAACTGGCTCCGGACGGACGGCTGCGCCGCGTCCACTCCATCACCCGTGACATGCCGGACCAGGCCGGCGACGGCACCGGGAGGTGAGGCCGCCGGGAAACCGGGCGAGACATCGTGGGACATGTCGTCGGCGGCCGACGGACATTGGCCGATCTGGTTCGGACCGCTCCGAGCGCCGTCGGCTCAAGCGGTGGAGGCGACGGCACAACACCACCCACGCCGAGATCCGTTGCGTCGGCGAGCAGGGGAAGGCGCCCCTGAAGGGCTGACGCCTGCTGCGGAAGCCTACGCCGGACCCGCCCGGCGACGACGAATTCGTCAGGGACCTCCATCCACGGCGAACACGCGCCCGGAGGCGGCAGCCGACAGCTCACGCGCGCGATGCACCTGTCCGCGTGCGCCGCCCTGCACTCGGCGACCGCATTCGCCGGGAGCCCTGGGGCCCCAGGGCTCCCCCGTGAGCGGCTGAGCGTGGCGTCAACGTGCGAACTTTTCGATGGCCGCCGGGGTGACGGGGGTGAAGAAGTTGACGAGTCGACCATCACCGTCGGTGCCGCCGGCGGAACCGGTCTCCTCGGCGCCGCTGCCGCGCCCAGCGCGGCGGCCGCCGTCAAGTACGCGACCATGCCGCGGGCGACGAGCACCCCCAGTCCCATCCGGCGTCCGCCACGGCCTGCGTTCTCCCGCAGCCGTTCGTGCTCGGCGACCGCGGCTGCCGCGGCACCGCCCGGGGCGGCCGCGGGCTATGGGCCCTTCAGCCGTGCTGGTCTCCGCCTCGCGCCGACGCGACAGCGCGCGCTCGATGGAACGCGGGTGGACGGTGAAGCCGAACTCCTCCAGGACTCTGCCCGCGAGGTCCTTCGAGGTCAGGGAGGTATCGGCGGTCAGCCAGCCGCCGATGGCCGCCATCACCGGCGCGGTCAGCTTCGTGGGCCCCTTCGGGCCCGGCCTGCTCGATCTGCAGACCGAGTGCCACCGGATCGTTGAGGATGCGTACTGCGCTCAGTTGGACGCCGTCGTCGGTCTGACGCACGGTCACGGACCGCCTGCGGTGCAGGTCGGCACCGACGTACTGGTGTCCGTCGTACTCGCTCACCTGGGGCTCCTTCGCCGTCACGTAGTGGGTGACTGGCGTCTACCCAGGCCACCCGCGGAGGGCTGGGCTTCGCCCCTTCATCGCATCACAAGTTGTGGACTGAGCCGCGATGGCTACCGAAGCTTCTCCCACCGGCCCGGGTGCGTTCGTATTCGAGGTCCGGCCTTTCGAGTCGACACGTGGTCGCGCCTGAGCCCGTGATCAGTTTCGGCGGCGTCTGGCTGTGGGAAGGAAGCGGGTGAGCTTCCCGCGGTTCGGTGCCAGCCACTGTGCAATGTCGGTGACGACGGCATGGTCGACGTGTTGGGGCGCGTCATAGTCCGTCGGCGTGGATGGCCCTTCGCCGGGGAAGAACAGATGGTCGTCGGCGTCGTAGATACGGATCGTGACATCCGAGCGGTGGACGAGGCCACGCCTCCACCGTGCGAGGTCGTCGTCGACGGTCACTTGGTAGTCGCGTCCTCCTTGGAGAATGAGCATCGGTTTGTCCGTCTCGGCCGCAGCGGAGACCGGGTCGTAGCCGCGCATGTCCAGCCAGTACGGTGCGGGGAAGGCGTACGGAAGGTCCTCGGCAGGCGTCGTGGCGGACAACTCCGGGCTGTCGACACGTGCGGCCTGTTCGGCGGCGATGGTGACGGCGGCCTCGATGTCGGGGCCTGGGTTCACGGTGGACAGGTAGCGGGCGACCCGGACGGCGGCGTGATGCATCGGCTGGGCGTCCCCGGCCAGGATGATCAGGCCGGCGACGGAGGGTTCGGCGGCTGCTACGCGCGGTGCTGCCTTGCCGCCCATGCTGTGGCCCAGCAGGAAGACTCGTTCGGCGTCCACGGCCGGGTGTCGGTGGAGCAGGTGGACGGCGGCGACCGCATGCGGCACGTACTCGTCCGACATGGTGAAATCGGGCGCGGAGGCGACGTCCGGGTGGGTGTGGGTCACCTTGTCGAACCGCAGCACCGCCACGCCGCGGCTGGCCAGTCCCCAGGACAGGTCCTTCAGCGGCTTGTTCGCTCCGCTGGTCTCGTCGCGGTCGAAGGGGCCGCCGCCGCTGAGGAGTACGACGCCGGGCCGCAGGCCGCGCCTGCGGGGCAGCGTCAGCGTGCCGGGCACGGCGAGTGGGCCGGTGCCCACTGTGACCTCCTGCTCGGTGAACCTGTTCCGGGCCGCGTAGGGCGGTGGTTTCCACGAGGTGGTGGACAGGGGTGCGAATCGTAGGCCGTGCAGCATGCCGGTGTCGTCCACCGACATGACCACGTTCAGGCCCCCGCGTTCGCAAGTCACCGGGACGCTCACGCGGACCAGGCCCGCGTCGCGCTGTTCGGTCGTCGGTTGACCGATCTGCGAGATCGACCCTTTCATGCCCGTCTCGGTAGCCCAGGCCGTCCGCACCGTTTCCGCGGACACAACTGCTCGCAGCCGCGGCGCGAAGAGCTCTTCGATCTCGGCGAAGCGCCCGCTGCATGCCAGGTCGACGACCCGCGTCGCACTCTGTATCGGACTCGCGTCCATCCCCCACTACCTTTCTCATTTTTTGCGAACGGTAGCAGATTGAGAGAAGGTTGGCTCATGGACACGTTGGAACTCCTGGCGCACCCGGTGCGCCTGCGGATCGTGCACGCCATGCGTGGCGGGCGGATGCTGACCACGTCCCAGTTGTGCGCGCTGGTGCCGGACGTGTCGAAGGCGATGGTCTACCGGCACGTCGACCTGCTCTCCGGGGGCGGAATCCTCGAAGTGGCCGAGGAGCGGCGGGTGCGGGGCGCGGTGGAACGGGTCTTCCGCCTGCGCCAGGACCGGGCGGTCATCGACGCCGACACCGTCAAGTCGCTCTCCCTCGACGATCACCGTGGCGCGTTCGCCATCGCGCTCGCCGTGCTGGCCGCCGAGTTCAATGCGTACCTCGGACAAGACCACGCCGACCCGGCCGCGGATCTCGTCGGCTACCGGCAGCACGCCGTCTGGCTCAGCCGCGACGAACTTCATGAGCTGATCGGTGAGTTGCGCAGCGCGATCGCCCCCCGGCTGGCCAACCAGCCCGCAGGCGACCGCGCGCGGTACTTGCTCAGCCCGATCCTCTTTCCGATCGAGGAACCGCCCAGAGACTCGGCCACCGCCTGAAACGCCGATAACTCAAAGATGACAGATCGCCGAGAACCAGCGCGCGACGCAGCAGCCCAGATCAGCAGCGTCCTTCCGACCACGGCATCCGCGATCTTCTTTGGGGCCGGCTCCCGCGCCGCGGCCCTGGCGAAACGGCCGCTGTCCCACCGCGGCCGGCTTCTCGACGGCCTTCCCGGAGTCCACCTGCCCGACCTGGACGAGCTGCGGGCCCGGGGTGTGCTCGGTGCCCACCCGGCGGCGGTGGTGATCATGTCCGTTTCGCGGAGAGATCACCGCCGCCGCCAGCTGAGCGGTCAGGATGCGAAGAACTCCTGGTTCAGGTCGCCCCACGCAGGCCATAGCTGGAGCCCGCGGTTGGCGCCCGACGAGTCATAGTCCAGCACCAGGCCGGTGGCAACGTTGACGATCTGAGTGTTCCCGTCGGACAGCCCGTTCAGATACCACTGCGAAGAGCTGTTATTGCAGACGTTGTTCCCATTGGTGACGACCACCGGCGAGGCCTGCCGATTCCAGTTCGGGATAAGGCAGCCGCCGTTGGGGACCCACTCGAACCGGTACCTCCACCGGCCCGAACCATCTTGTTGCACGTCCGCGAATGTCCAGTGGTTGGAGTAGCCGTCGCACCCATACGCGTGAACGCTCACCCCCAAGTTCCCGTACGAGTCCGGCCGGAGGCACGGACCGCCGCCCCAGGGGGTCCGGAGGTTGAACGTTGCGCCCGCGTTCGCCGTGCCGGTGGTGCCCAGCAGCATCGCGAGCGCCGCCGTCAGAGTCGCGGCCAGCTTTACGAGGCGGTTGGACAGCAGTTTCCTGATCCGGATCAAGCCGCTTTCTCTTTCGGTCCGCGCGCGCATGGACTTGCCGAGTTTGAGCATGAGTGAGCTTCCCCCTCTGATGGCGGCCTCGACTGGGCCGTTGTTGGCTCGCACGACAATCTAGGACCGGCAACGCATCGTGTGGAGTGTCTGGTTGCACAGTGAAGAGGGGATTCCGGTGCCGCAGTGCACCGCGAGCCGGGAAAGTGCAGGCAGGGCCCCGTGATCAAAGTTGCGCATCCACCCGCACGGTGGTGCGGTCACCGGTGCAGAGCCACCACGGTGTCCACCACCGCACGGGCCTGCTCCATCTGCTCATCGCGCAGCGTCTGCAGAGCCCGCACGGCGTCCGTCGGTGAGTCGGCGAGGATCTGGCTGACGAAGTGAGCCATGGTGCGGGCGATCCCCGGCGCGGAGGCCGCGGGGGCGTGCGTGGCCCACGCGCGGATCGTCATCAGGTAGATGACGCCGACCTCGTCCAGGACGAAGGAGTCGGCGCAGGCGTCGGTGTCGTCGGACAACGCGGTCACGGGAAAGACGATCAGTTCCGCGATGCCCGGCAGCAGCCCCGGCAGCTGCTGCACCTCGGGCGCGAGCCGCGCCGCAGCGGCGTCGTCTCCGCTCTCCACCGCCAGGATGCAGTCGAAGCCGAGCTGGACCAGGTGCGGGGGCAGCGAGGGAAGGGGCCTTGGGTCAAGGCCCAGCGGGTGAGGTGTCGCGCTTGGCTGGTGGCATGATCCGACTGGTCGAACACGCCCTCGCCGACCACAAACGCTGGAAACAACTACTGCGCTGGACCCACCGCCGCGACCGCCTGCCCGACACCTACCGCGCCATCGCCGGCCTTGTCTCCGACCGCGCCGTCACCGCCTGAAAGCAGGCCACGACCAGGCCAGACACATCTCACCCGCTATCACGCACCAACTCGTGAGCACCTCGGTACCGGCGACGGCGTCCTGAACGTGGACGAGACAGGCTTCGAAGGGCACCGGCTCGGCGGGCGTGCAGCGGCTGTGAACTCGACTGCACCGGCTGTCCCAGCGGTGCCCCTTCTCGGACCTGGCGCGCCGTGGCGGGCGGCCTCTCCCTGCCTCATCCACCACGAGATCGCGCACCTCGAGGACCTGCTGTACACCGCTCGCATGCGAAACGGCGTCGATCCGATCCCCGTGTAGGAGTACCGGGAGACAGGCCGGCCCTGGACTTACGAGTAGAGTCCGGCGCACCTCCTGCAGCCGCCTTGGGCGAGCCCGGCAGCCCGGGTGAAGACTGCCTCGGCTGACTTGCTGACCTCCGCCGACCTCGTCATGCCCTGGGGCTTCGGGTCGACGTGGCCGTGAGCCTGCGGCCAGGTGGCGTCGCGCCGCTGGCCTGCTCTTCCAGTGCTGCCCGTCTGTCACGGGTTCGGCGCCGCACGACTGCGACGGTCTCCCGCGAGACGGTGGCAAGGGCCACCGACGGCAGGAGCAGGTAGAAGACGAAGAGCTTGCGGAGGTCGTCGAGGAAGTACCAGATCGACGCGGTGGCACTGAACCAGAACGCGACCAGTGAGCCGGCGCCGCGCTCCTGGCTGCGTACCGCGCTGACGAGGCACCAGAGAGCGGTCAACGCCAGCAGTGCAGCGATGGCGACGTAGGAGTGGCTCCAGCCGAACTCGGCACGCCGCAGTTGGGAGTTGACTGCCATAGCCTCGGCCACCGGTCCCCAGCCCAGCGTGCAGGACAGGCGTGCCGACCACGGCAGTGTCAGCACACCCAGCGCGGCGGCTGCGAGGGCGACCTGGCCGAAGTGGGCGGTGTCCACCAGGTGGCCACGGGCGCACAGCACCGAGAGCAGGCATCCGAGCAGAGCCAGAGCGCTGTCGGCTGAAGGCCGAAGTGAAGGCCGGAACGTGTCCCGGAGAGCGGCTCGGCCGCCGAATGGTGTCCCCTCGGGCGGAGGCGGAGGCGTGGTGGACTGGGCCGTCGGCATGGAGGCCTGGGGCAGAGCGTCGGCGAGGGCGGCGCGCATCTGTCCCGCATCGGCGAATCGTTCCGCCGGGTCCTTGCGCAGCGCGCGCAGGATCACTGCGTCCACCGCCGGCGGTATCTGCGCTCGGAGCCGGGAGACCTGCTCGGGCTCGGCGTACAGGTGCTGGTGCATGACGGCGAACGGCGAATCGCCACGGAACGGGGTCTGTCCGGTCAGCAGTTCGTGCAGCAGGCAGCCTATCGCGTACAGATCGGCCCGGTGGTCGATCTCCGCACCGCTGATCTGCTCGGGCGAGAGGTAGGCGGGGGTGCCTATGGCCGCGCCACTGCCCGTGATGCGGGTGGCGGCCTCGGTGAACGCCTTGGCGATACCGAAGTCGAGGACCTTCACGGCGCCGGGTGCGGTGAGCATGATGTTCGAGGGCTTGACGTCCCTGTGCACGATGCCGCGTTCGTGGCTGTGCCCCAGCGCGTCCAGCACCGCACAGGCTGTGTTGATCGCGTCGGCGACGGGCAGCGGGCCGTCTCGCAGGACCTCGGCGAGGGTGGTCCCCTGCACGTACTCCATGACCAGGTAGGGCCGCGGGCCGTCCGGGTGCGGCTCCTCGCCGACGTCGTGGATGGTGGCCACCGCCGGATGGTTCAGCGCGGCGGCCGCGTGGGCCTCGCGCCGGAAGCGGGCTCGCGACTGCGGGTCGTGAGCCAATTGTGAGGAGAGCAGCTTGACGGCGACGGTGCGGCGCAGTTGCCGGTCCACCCCACGATGGACCGTTCCCATGCCACCCTGCCCGAGCTTCTCGACCAACTCGTAGCGGCCGCTCAGGACTGTTTCGCGCCCCACACACGCCTCCCGTGAATTCAGACCGCGGAGTAGCTTACGGCGCGACGTCGGCGGGCCGGTCGTCACCGCCGCAGGCCGGCGAACTGCCGAGCCGGCGCGGACAGGCGCGCTGCCGAGCTCACTTGGGTGCCTGCGGAGTTGACGGTGAGGATTGCGGCTTTGCTGGGAACACCCTGCTGGTTGAGCGCGAAGAGCATGTACGTGCCGGGAAGTGCCACGCCGGGGTCGGCCGGGATGTCGAGTTCGTAGGTGTTGGCCGCGGTCTTGCGGGACGTCAGCGGTATTCGGCGTTGGTCGTTGTCGACTGAGTGGGTCGCAGCTCCGGCTCGGACCAGGGCGAACTTGTCGATGGGCATGTCGGACGTCACCGTCAGCCGCTGCCCGTGTGCGACGGCGGGGGGAACGCCGCTGATGATGTGGGGGCGGGGCTTTTCGCTGCCGTCGGGGTTGAGGAGGTAGGGCGGGGTGAAGATCGCACCGTCGGCGTGGTTGGTTTCGCAGTCGCCGCACAAGCCGCCGCCTCCGGTGAAGATCCGCCCGTCGGGGAGCAGATTGGCGACGCTGTGATAGTTACGGGGGAGCGCCATGGATGCCATGGGTGTGAAGCGGCCGGTGGCGGGGTCCCATATCTCGGGGCTCAGAACGGAGTGGCTGTCGCTGAAGGGCTTGGCGTAGGACTGTCCCCCGAAGACCGCGACCTTTCCGTTCGGCATGACGACGCTGTTGGCGAAGGAGCGGGCGTAGGCCATGTCGCCGGTGCGGACGCTGACGGGCGCCCCGTCGGGGCCTTTGACGCCGACGGTGTAGGCGCGGTTGGTGGCCGTCGCGTTCTCGTACGCGGTGGCGCCGCCCAGGGTGAGGAGCTTGCCCACGTCGTAGGCGACGGCATCGCCGTTCATCGCGTCGAGGCTGTCGGCGCGGGTGCCGGCCGAGGTGATACCGCCCTCGCCATCGGTGGATATCCAGTTGAGCTGCTTGCTGGGGCCGAACTGCAGGACTCGTCCGTTGGACGTGGCGTACAGCCATTCGTGGTTGTCCGCCCGGAAGGGGCCTGCCGGGTCGGCGGTCAGGGTTGGGGTGACCGGTACGCCGGACAGTCTGTGCCAGGTGCCGGTGGCGGCCGACCAGACCTCGCCGCCCTTGTCCGGGGCGTTGTCGAGGCCCCAGGAACCGCCGATGACGAACGCGTCACCGTTGGGGAGCAAGGTCATGGCCTGGTAGCCGCGCGCGATGTTCATGTCGCTGGTGGGGGTCCACTTGTCGGTGGCGGGGTCGTAGATACTGGCGCGCTCGGCATTGCTGCCGCCGGTCACCAGTACCCGGCCGTCGGCGAGCATCGCGATGCCGGGACAGAACATGTCGTGCTTGGTGTTGTCGACGCGGCGCTGGGTGATCTTGCCGGTGGTCAGGTCCATGATGGCGGTCTGGGTGTAGCCGTTGCTCCCGCCGAAGCGGTCGGGGGCGTAGGCGGACCAGGCCAGGAGCTTGTCGTTGGGCAGTACGGCGGTCGCGACCGGCACCAGCGGGAAGCCGATCAGCGTGCCCCACTCACCGTGTTCAGCGGGGTTGGCCGGACCACTCAGGCGTAGTTCGGCGGCCGAGGACCACGGCCCGCGGCCGCCGGCCTCGGTGATGGCCGTCAGACGGACATAGCGCGCTGTGACGGGTTGGTCGAACGTGGCGCCCTTGACGGTGTCGTCGTCCTTCCAGGTCCCGGTCGCCACCGGTATCCCGAAGGTGGTGCCGTCCGTGCTGGTGGTGATCGAGTACTGGCCTATGCGACCGTTGGCGCCGGCGTCCAGGCGTGGCTCGTAGGAGAGGCCTGAGACGACGGCGGTGCGGTGCATGTCGATGGTGATGCTGTGCGGCAGCGGTGGGGCATCACCGGACCACTGGGTGTGCCAGATGGTGCCGGGGTTGCCGTCCAGTGCGTTCTGGGCACGGCCGTCACCCGCTTGGGTCTCTTCGCTGTCGGCGGTGGCGGTCCACCCGTCGCGCGGCAGATCGACGCCGGGTCCGGGCGTGCTCGGATCCCCGAGCAGGTTGATCTCCGCCGCCGAGACCCGCGGCCCGCGCGCGCCGGGCTCGGAGGTGGCGGTCAGCCGCACGTAGCGGGTTCGTTCGGCCGCGAACCGCAGCTTCCTGACAGCCGCATCGTCGGCCAGGGTTCCCGTGGCCACGGGCTTCCCCCAGGTAGTGCCGTCGGCACTCAGGTGGATGGCGTATTCGCCGATCCGGCCACCGGGATTGCCGTCCTGGCGCGGCTGGTAGACCAGGCCCGAGACGACGGCGGTGCGGTGCATGTCGATGGTGATGCTGTGCGGCTGTGGCTCCTGGGCGTGGTGGATGTCCGCGCCGGTGTCCTCGTCGCTGACGGTGGCGGTCCACCCGTCACGCGGCAGGATGGGAGCGGCGGGTTCCATCGCCTCCCTGGGGACGACCTCGGCGTGTGCTCCTGGGGGCGTCGGCACGTGGCCGCCGGGGGGTGGGGTTGTGCCGTGTGCGGCTGTCGCACCGTCCGCGATGGCGGGGTTCGGCCGCAGCAGCGCGCCGGTCACTGCCGCGGAAGCCAGGAGGACAAGGCTGAGGGCTCGCACCTTGGCCACTCGTAACCTGCCTGGCGCACCTGTCATGGCGTCTCTCCGAACGGTGAGCAAGGGGCCGCGACCACGTCTGCCGCACAGGCAACGCCCCAGGGCGGCTCGCACCGCGAATACGCGCGGAATCCGGCAAACGGCTTTGGAAGGGTCCACAGGATTCAGCTTTGTTCATGCAGTCACCGTGCACGCCCCTGAGGCCACCTGCGCCCCGAGCGCAGCCGATGGGGGGAGTCCCCGCGGAGCCTTCTGCGGGCGGCCAGCGGGTCTTCGCACGGACCTGCGCGCATGGACGGGCCCTGCAGCGCGAGCGCACAGTCGCCGCCGTCGCACACCGCCGGCGGACACCTGGCCGCCACCGGCGTGGGCCCGGCCACAGACGGACAGGCGGAGTGGGCAGTTCAGGCGGCCGGTGAGGTGTTCCCCGGAGTGTGGACACGGGGGTTCATGCCGCGAGGGTGAGTCTATGCATCTGCCCGATGCTGCTGTTCGAACTCGACGGGTGAGAGGTAGCCGAGGCTGCTGTGGCGCCTGCGGGCGTTGTAGTACGTCAGCCACTGGAAGATCTCCAGCCGGGCCTGCCGCGCCGTCGTGAACACCCCGCGCACGGCTTCTCGCTTCAGCCCCTGCCAGAAGCTCTCGGCCAGCGCGTTGTCGTAGCTCGACCCGACCCGGCCCATACTCCTGCGGATGCCGAAACGATCGCTGACCTGGGTGAACGCCGCTGAGGTGTAGTGCGAGCCCCTGTCCGCATGGAAGATCACTCCATCGACGATGGCGTTCATACGCGGCATCTGTACACCGGTGAGGATGACCTGGATGCCGGCGTCGGCGAGGATCTGGTCGAAGAGCGCGGGGTACTTCGCGTCCCGGTCCCGGACCAGGTAGGTGACGGTGGCTCGGGCGTCTTCCAGGTCCGTGACCAGGTTGCGGGCGGCCTGGGCGACCCGTTGCGCGGTCGGGTGCGCGGTGGTGCCGAGGATGGACGCGGCGGGTGGCGTGCTCGATGACCGCGAGGATGTACTGGCGCCGGCCGGTCAGGGTGACGGTCTCGATGAAGTCGCAGGCCAAGAGAGCGCCGGCCTGGGAGCGCAGGAAGCCTGCCCACGTGGTCGCGGCCCGCTCCGGCGCGGGATCGATGCCCTGGGCGTGGAGGGTCTCCCAGACGGTGCAGGCGGCGACCTTGATGCCGAGCGTGGCGAGTTCCCCGTGCACCCGGCGGTAGCCCCAGGACGGGTTCTCCCGGGCCAGGCGCAGGATCAGGACGCGGATCGAGCGGACGGTGGGCGGCCGCCCGGGCCGCTTCGGCCGGCAGGTACGGGCATGGCGCTGCTTCATGAGGCCGCGGTGCCAGCGCAGCACGGTGTCGGGATGGACCAGCAACCGGAAGCCGGCACAGCACTTGGCGGGGCAGCGGCACCAGCAGAGCGGCGAGGAGGGTCCGGTCTTCCGGAGCGAACTTCACCCGGGCTGCACCGAGCTGCCGCTCAAGGACGATGATCTGGTGGCGCAGGGCGAGGATCTCCGCATCCTTGTCGCGATCGCTCATCGGCAGCAGCCGCAGCGCGGCGAACGTGTTGATGCCGGTCAGGTAGGCAGGACGAAGCAACACGAGCGCTCATCCTGCCGCACCGCCGAACAAGCCGCTGAGCTGCACGGATGACATTCTCGGCAGACGCAGGGCTGCTTAGCACGGACAACATCAAAGCCATCTGCCGCGACCCTGAGTCCGAGCCGAGCTGCGCCTCCTCCGGTTTCACGGAGCGCCTCGGCGAGCCGGTCCCGAACGGCTTGCCCTGTCCTTGCTCAGTGCGCCGTCACCGTGAGGTACTCCGTCTTCTTCACTCGGCCGTGATGGGCGACGATCGTCACGGGGTAGCGGCCGGGCTTGAGGTCGGAGCGGACGGTGGCCGTGCCGAAGAAACGCGGGTCGTCGCCGTCGGCGCCCTTGCTGTCGTCGTGGCGGAGGTGGACCGCACCGGTGAACGCCGGGGAGGTGGCGGTCAGCCGCGTCTCCTCGCCCGGGTCCGGGTACTCGTCGTGCCACATGACCGCGACCTGCCGGCCGACGCCGACCCGGAAGTCGTGCGTGCTGCCCGAGTAGCCCCGGCCCGGGTCGTAGAACTCGGGTCCGTACGCCTTGCCCAGGTAGTCGTGGTCGCCGGGCCGCGACGCGCGGACCTTCAGGTGCTTCACCGCGATGCGGTCGCCGTTCGGGCCGTACAGCTCGAAACTGTACGTGCCGTCCGCGAGGACGGGTTTCAGCTCCGGCCGCGCCGAGAAGGCCCGGGGGTTGTAGAAGTCCAAGTTCTCGTCGTGGACGAGGCGCACGGGTCCGGGCAGGGCCGCGGACCGCACGGTGAAGTCGGTGCCCTGCTCACCGGGGTACAGGTCGTCGAAGCTCACCCACACCGGCTCCCCGGGGCGGGTCACCTCCGACGACGCCGGCAGGGTGAAGGACGGCCGCAGGGACGGTACGACCTGGATCCTGTCGTGGGCCACGGTGCGGCCGTGGACTGCGACCGTCAGCGGATACCAGCCGGGCTTGTCCGTCATCTTGAGGGTCGCCAGAGCCCAGTAGTGATCGCCGTCCCACCGCAGCGGTACCGGCCCGCCGAACGCGGGCGACTGGGCGGTCACCGCGTCGCCGCCCTGCGTGCGACTGACGTCGTAGAGCATCATGTGGACCAATTGTCCGGGGCGGGCGTCGGTCTGGCCGTTGAGGATCAGGTCGGGCTTGCCGCTCGTGGCCCGGGGGCTGCCGGCGGTGGTGGACGGGGTCTTGTGCGCGGTGTGCGCGGAGGCACTCGCGCTCTGCGCCGCTCCGGCCGTGCCGGCCGCGGTGGCGCACCCGCACAGCGCGAGACCGGCCGCTGTGACGGCCACGGCCCTAGACCAGTTCATCGTGCCCCCCAGTAGGTAGGTCACCTGTAAAGAGGGCGAAACGGCGCTGTTGGTTACCTTCGGACCGTGGAAAACCGGCGAACGTTACCGGTTGTCCGGGCCCCAGTGCAGGCGGGTAGGCAGGGACACGACGCCGCTCGTCGGCCCGCACAGTTCGGCGAGTCCTCCCCGCCGACGGGGGGTGTTCCGATCAACATTCCCGCGGAGGCGCCGAAGCCCCCGTCCTCCCCGCCGACGTGGGGGTGTTCCGTGTGCCCGTCGCGTCTTCCCCGCCCGGGGCGGGGGGCCAGTCGTCCTGCGTTCGGATCCAGTTGGCTACGCCCAGCGCATCCCGATCGCGGACAGCTGCTCGACGTGTTCCGGGGACAGCGTGGCGGCCCTGCTGCGCTGGTTCCCGATCCATGCACGAAGCCGGAGCTGTCGCTCCTCCTGGTCCTCGCCGCTGCCCCCCTTCCCGTCGCCGACGACGATCGTCTCGATGTGTTTGCGCGGCACCCGCAGGTGTCCCTCGCGCTCGTAGAACTGCTTGGCGGCCGCGTAGTTCATCGCCCACTTGTCGGCCTGGGTACGGCGCGGCGGCGGCTTCTCGTCCTCGGCCGCGGGCTCGATCCCGAGGATGTGCTCACACATCCACTGCTGGACGCCTGACTGGGGAAGAGTCGGTGTTCCAACCCTGCGCTATTCGGCTCGGAAGCTGGATGATCAAGGACCGGTTCTGCGAGGTTAGTGGGCTGCCGCCTTGACCAGCTTGGCCACCAGTTCGGGGTGGTTGCCTTGGAAGAAGTACCGGGCGCCTGGCTCGACAGTCCACCCAGCCTCCCGGAGAGCGTCGGCGAGGGGCTGGTCCGGCTGTACTGGGGACGCGTGGTTGAAGAGGGACCGGGCCGCGGCAGACCAGGATTCATCCGCCTGTGCGTGCAGCGTGAGCCCGCTGTCGAGGTCATCGTCCGACAGGTAGCAGATCACCGTGGTGAGGCCGGGGACGTCGAACCGCCTGAATCCGAGGGCCGGGTCGCCGTCGGTGCTCCAGCCGTCGGTGACCATCAGGAGCACGGGACGGGTCCCCTCGGTTGCACGGGAGAGTTCGCGGTGGAAGCGTTCTGCGGTTGTCTGCAGTGCCTGCCGCATCGGCGTGGCGCCGTAGATGAGGTCCTCCAGCAAGGTGGCATTGCCGCGCCGGGCACCCTCGGCCAGGCGCAGAGCCCGGTCCAGCGGGAGTGTTGTGTCTCCTGCGTCGACCACCGCCTCGAGAAGCAACGGCGTCACGGTCATCCGCAACGTGGTCAGGATCTCCTCGGGGGCCACATTGCCCGGCGCCGCCAGCTGGAGCAGTGCTTCGCGGACCAGCCGCAGGTGTGCGACGTGCCTCATCATCTGGCCCGCCTGCCAGAGTGCGTTGACCGCGCCCATGTCCCCGGCGGCCCCGCGCAGTGCCTTCACCGATTCCGAGGGATTGTCGGCTTGTAAGTGCGCGAGAACCAGACGGAGTTGGTCAGGTGTCAGGGTGGGTGTCAGCCTGGCCAGCGTGGCGGCCAGGTCGGGGTGTTGGCGTAGGCGGCGGACAACGGTGGTCACTTGGCCGGGTTGAGTGAGGTAGGCGGCGGCAACCTGCTCCCAGCCCTCACGGCCGTACTCGCCGGCCAGTTGACGCAGTTCCTCCAGGTCCGGGTTGCTCCACGAGGGAACCCGCACAGCCGGTACAGCCGGTACAGCTGGACGGCCTGGGCCCGCTGGCTGCTCGACCGGTGCGCCGTTGACCAGCGTGAGCAGTGACAGTACGTCGCAGGCTGCGGGCGCGACCGGGTTCCCCTTCTCGCTGTGCCAGCCCTCGGTGAAGCCGTCCACGAAGCTGTGCCAGAACGATCGGGTGACAGTGCCGCTGCCCGCTTCGTCGATCGCGGCATGGAAGGCCTGGCTCAGTGCTCCGCCTCCGCCGCCGTGGCGGAGCCCGAAGGCGTACACGAACACGTCGATCTTGGTGGGACTCTCACGCTGGTATCCGGCGGCCTGCGAGGACCAATCGTCCGACAGCAGCTCCTGGAGGCTCTCGTGGAGCTGACGGAGACGGGACCTCCCCTCCGCCCCCGGCGCGTTCGCACTCTGCTGCATGGAACCGGAGACATCGAGCACCACGCCGAGCAGCACAGGGGACGGGGATGCCGGCTCGGGCGACACTGGAGACAAGACCGATGGCTCGGGGTGCGATGACCGCGGTACGGGCATGGTTTCCCCCGGCTTTCGCCTGTGCCACAGTCTCATCGGGAACGTCCTTCCGGCAGTGCGGTTTCGCCCGGCCACGCCGGACGGACCGATGGCTTAAGGGGGCCCGGTGGCAGGGAACGGTTCGGATCTCGCCGAGGAGGAGGGCCCGGGGGCCTCGTTCCTGGGGTTGCTGGTCGATGTCTCCTTCTCCATGATGCACCCGGTGCTGGACGCTAGCGGCGGAAAGCGGAGGTCGCGGCTGGAGACGGTACGAACCGCGCTGGACGAGGTCGTCCACAGGGCTGGCGCGCTGCAGAAGGATCCCCACGCTCCTCGGCTGAATCAACTGAACGTGCTGACGCTTGGGTTCGGCTACCGCCCGTTTCGCGGAGCCAGCACCCCGGCGGCCGGCGACGGACGGATCCGCAGCATGCTTACCGCCTCCGAGAACCCCTCGGACGCCGTCGTGGGAATGGACACGCTCGTCCAGGAGTGGCCGCAAGTCAAGGCCCGGCTGTCCGCTCGGCGGTGGCAGATGCTCGGCCCGAGCACCCCGATGGCAGAAGCCCTGGACATCGCCGCGCCGGCGCTGACGTCGGCCGCCCGCCGAGGAAGCCGGCCCCTGCTCTGCATCATCACCGATGGGGAGCCGTCCGATCGGGACGGCGCGGCCAGACTCAGGAAGAGGTCCCGAGAGCTGAGGAAGTCCGGCGTGGTCGTCATGACCTGCCTGCTAGGCGCCGACCTCCCCGGCCAGCAACGCCGACTGGTGGCCACGGCACCCGCGTACTGGCCCGCCGCGGCGCAGTTGATGTTCAACTGTGCCTCCGAACTCGCGGCGGACGATCCCATCCGGGGGTACCTGGGCGAGCAGCGCTGGACCCTCGATCCGGACGCCCGGCTGTTCGCAGCCGTACAAGCACACGACGAGTTGCCGCTCCTGCTGTGCGCCGTCCTGGACTGGCTGGACCCCGGAGAGGCGGAGGGCACCGATGCCACGTCAGCTTGGCCCTCGGAACCGACAATGCCATCGAAGCCGCCGCTCCACGACACACCCCTTGGTATGTCGCGTTCGGTCAACGTGGCGCCACCACACAACCGGCCTATTTCGAGGGCGAACACGTTGGAAGCTGGGGCGCTGGGGGTGGTGTTCGTCCACGGGATCACTTCGTCAGCCGCCACGTGGAACGACGTGCGTGCCTCTCTAGCCCGGACCGCGGACTTGGCCGATCTGGAGCCGCAACCGCCATTCGAATACGCGACCGGTCTGTTTGGCAACAAGCCTCTGAGCCTGAAGAACCCTCTGAGCCTAAGCGGCGCCCTGCGCGTGCTGCCGTCCTTGGACACCATCGCCGACAGCCTGGTGTCCTACCTGGAGACCGAAGCGGCGGACTTCCAGCGCTTGGTCCTGGTCGGCCACAGCATGGGGGGCCTCGTCATCCAGCGCTTCCTCGCGCGCATGCTTGCCCGCCGACGCGGAGTTGAATTGGCCCGCATCCGCAGGGTCGTCTTGCTTGCCTGCCCCAACCACGGTTCCGACCTTGCTCTCGTCCTACGCAAGAGACTCCCCCTCGGCAATCGGCAGGAGATAGCGCTGCGCCCCTTCGACGAGCCGGTGAACGACACGCGCTCAGCCGTAATCCAGCACATCATCAATGCCCATGCCGTCACCGAAAGCAGCTGCCCAATACCCTTCTCCGTCTATGCAGGCGAGGAGGACAGGGTGGTCTCGGCCGCTTCCGCCCGCAGCAGCTTTCCCAACGCGGCCGCCCTGCCAGGCAACCACTTCACCATCCTGAGCAATGAGCGAACCTTCAGCACCCTCCAGCGGCTCCTGCGCGAGGCTGCCACCAGCGAGCCGCCCCAGACCGCCACCGCCGTATGAACGAACGCAAGGAGGATGCTTACTCAACGTCACGAAGGTCAACCTCGTGCGCCACGGCCTGTCCGGCGGATCATGTGACCGATTCGCCTTGGCTGCGTTGCCGGGCGGGCCGATGGCATGATCAACGGGATCAGCGAACTCGTTCAGCCCAGTTCCGGGAAGTACGTCCTGTTTGATGTCGACGGTACGTTGATCGGCGCGGTGGACAACCAGCGCCAGGTCTGGAATATGTGGGCGGGTCGATACGGACTGAATCCAACTGAAACGACGTCTTAATTAGTAGCGAGGGCGAGCAGCAGCACCGGTGTCCCGGGGATGCCGCTCATGCCCGATCGAGCCTCCTTGAAAGGTACGGGCTGCTACTCCGTCGGCGACGACCGGCTGTGGGCGTCAACCGCCGACGCAAGGGCAACGCCAACACGCTGGCCGCGCTGAAGTCGATCCGCGACGCCCGGCCCGACGGTGCCCCGATCTACATCATTTTGGACAACCTCTCCGCCCACACCGGCGCGGACATCCGCCGCTGGGCGAAGAAGAACAAGGCCGAGCTGTGCTTCACCCCGACCTGCGCTTCCTGGGCCAACCCGATCGAGGCGCACTTCGGCCCGCTGCGGCAGTTCACCCTGGCCAACTCCAACCATCCGAATCACACGGTGCGGACCCGGGCGCTGCACGCCTACCTGCGCTGGCGCAATGCCAACGCCCGCCACCCCGACATACTCGCCGCACAACGCCGGCAACGCGCTCGCGTCCGCAGCGAGAAGGGTTCGCCGGGGCGGACGCCCCCTCGCCGCCGCAGCCTGAGCACGTGGGGGATCCCGCCGTGCCCGGATGCGGAGATCAGACAGCGGCCAGGCTCTTCGCCATGACCCGCTCCCTGCCCACGCCATCGGGCAGAAGATCGCCGGGCTCACCCGTGTCCGTGAAACCGTGCCGCTCATAGAGCGCGGTCGCCTTGCGGTTGTCCGGCATGACGGACAACCGCAGCGTCGTGGCACCACGCTCCGCCGCCCACCGCTCGACCGCCTGGATCAGGTAGTCACCCACGCCCTTGCCTCGAGCCGTGGGATTGACCCACATCGAGATCAACTCCACGTTCTCTGCTCCCTCGCCCGGCACTCCGCTGGCCATGCCCACTGGGAGGCCGTCGAGGAGCGCGATGAGATCGTGCGCGCCAGGAATCGACAGACGGGCACGCCAGCGTTCCTCTCGGTCGCCGGAGCCCTGCCACTGGGCCAGCGTCGATCCGAACGCGTAGGGCGCCTCAGCAAGCGCGGCCAGTCGCAACTCCCGCCAAAGGAGCCAGTCGTCTGCTTCCAAGGTGCGTAGTTCAAGCATGATTCAGACCCTGCCCGCCCGACGGGGCGGGCAGCAAGTTGATTACAACCACGCAAACGAGGTCGTTCAACCCTGCGACCAGTCGGAACCGGGAAGCGGTGGTGCCTCATGCACCCGCAGACCACGAGACCTCGGTGAACCTATCCGGTCACGGCACTAGCGGCCAGGGGGGCGGCTCAGGAGGACGGCTCGCCTCGTACTGGGAGGCAGCAGAGTTGAACGGATGAGCACGTGAGCCAGCAGTCATCTCCTCATCATCGGTCCCTGACCGGGGTAAAAGGGCCGCCAACACCCAACCGTTGATCGTTTCCGGTCACAGCTCTGGCCCCGCGTGGTCGTTCGCGGCCGTCAGAATGCCCAGACCAGCTGCCCGCGATCAGCTCATTGTGTCGAGGGCGGCGAGGATGTCGGTCGGTTCGGCGCGGGTGGTGTAGTCGGTGTTGACGAAGGCCCATCGGATCGTGCCATCGCGGTCGATGACGTAGGTCGCGGGCAGTGGCAGCGTGCGCGGGTGGCCGTCGTTGACGCGCTGGAGGTCGAAGCCGAGTTTGTCGTAGACGGCGGCGAGGTCTTCGGGGAGGTCGAAGGCGAGGCCGTACTGCTTGGCAGTGTCTGAGCCGATGTCGCTGAGGACGTCGAAGGCGAGGGCGTGCTTCTCGGTGAGAGTGAGGGACTCGTCGGGGATCTGCGGGGAGACGGCCATCAGGCGGGCGCCGCGGGCGGTGATGGCCTCGTGGTGCTGCTGGAGGGAGCGCAGGGCGATGTTGCAGTACGGACACCAGGCACCACGATAGAAGGTCAGCACGACCGGGCCGTCAGCTAGCAGGTCGTCCAGGGCCAGGGTCTGTCCGGTCGCGGTGGGGAGGTTGAAGCGAGGGGCCTGCGCACCGACGGTCAGGGCGCTGTCGGCCTGGCCGGAGTCGGCGAGTGCCTGGCCAGCCCGCTGCATGATCTCCCGGATCTCGGCGGGGATCTGCTGCTGACGTGCTTCGTAGAAGGTGCGCAGTTCGGCGTTCAGGGTGGTCATGGCGCTTCGTTCCTCCTGGTCGGCGACTGGAGCGGGACCCCAATCTTGAAATGCCCGTTTCAAGATAATGCCGTGCGTGGTCCCGCGCCAGCCATGCGGAGGTGCCGATGGGTCAGAGGCTGGTGAAGGGGCGATGGTCGGCCAGCGCGAGAGCCTTGATGAACGCGGCGAGTTGGACCGCGCGACGGGCGAGGTAGCGGCGGAGGCGGGGGGTCTGCGACCCGTACGCGGCCGCCCAGAGGGCTGGTATGCGATTCATGGGGGCATGGTCGTGGCGATTGGTGCCACCGCGGGTGGATCGTGGACGAACCTGGATGCGTTCGCGCAGGTGGACGGCCTGTCCTGCTCTGTACCCGTCAGCACCTTTGCGGGGTGGTGAACGGGGAGTATCTTGGAATCCTTATTTCAGGATGGTGGGGTGAAACGTGCCGGACATCAAGCACTTCGATCCGGATGCCACCCTGGAGACCGTGGTGCGGCTGTTCTGGCGGCAGGGCGTGGCCTCGACCGGGATCCAGGAGGTGGTGACCGCGACCGGGCTCAACCGCTCCAGCCTGTACGCCACGTTCGGCGGAAAGCATGAGCTCTACCTCGCCGCGCTGCGCCGGTACCTGGAGCAGCGTTCCCAGCCGATGTTCCGGCGCCTGGCCGAGGACGAGCGAGGTCTGCCGGCCGTCTCCGAGTTCTTCGCCGGCCTGATCGAGGCCCGCTGCTCGGGCGAGTACGCCCAATGGGGCTGCATGGTCTCCAACGCGCACGCCGGGGCCGAGAACAGTGATCCGGAGGTGCGCGGCGTCCTGGACCAGCACCACCGGGAGCTGCGCGAGGCGATGTACGCGGCACTGGTCACCGCCGAGCGCCAGGGTCAGCTAACCCCCGGGGCCGATCCCGGTGCTTCCGCGGATCTGCTGGCGTTGCTCGCCTACGGGGTCAACCTGCGCTCGCGTGCCGGTGCCGACGCCGCGTCGTTGCGAAAGACGGTGGCCGCCGCCCTGGACTCGCTCGGCGTCAGGGCGGCGGCATAGGCATCCGTGGTTCGGGCTCTCAACTGGGGTTGGGGGCAGGTGAAGTGCCTGGACGGAGGGCGGCAGCTGACACGGCTTCGGTTTCTGCCGCATCGGCCGTGTAGTCCCCCGGGGCTGTGGCGTCGATGCCCTCGGGGGCCTTGGCCGCCTTCAGGACGAAGGTGAGGACCACCGTCACGGCGACGTTGAGCACGAACGCCGTCAGACCGATGTAGCCGGTCTGGCCGATGCCCGGGATCGCCGCCGATGAGCCGCCGAAGTGCTGCTGCGTGGGCGAGGCGACACCGTACGCTGCGAGAGTGCCGTAGATCATGCCGACCGCCCAGCCGGCGAGCAGCGCCCAGCGGTGGAACCAATGGGTGAACAGGCCGCCGACCAGGGCCGGGAAGGTCTGCAGGATCCAGATGCCGCCCAGCAGCTGGAAGTTGATGGCGACCGTCTTGTCCATGGTCAGGACGAAGACCAGGGCGCCCACCTTTACCAGCAGCGACACCAGCTTGGAGACCTTGGTCTCCTGCTTCGGCGTGGCGTCCGGCTTGATGAAGTCCTTGTAGATGTTGCGGGTGAACAGGTTCGCGGCCGCGATCGACATGATCGCCGCGGGGACGAGCGCGCCGATGCCGATCGCCGCGAAGGCCACGCCCGCGAACCAGCTCGGGAACATGGTCTCGAACAGCTGCGGGATCGCCAGCTGCCCGTTGGTTACCTTGACCCCGGCCGCGATCGCCATGAAACCGAGCAGCGCCAGCAGGCCGAGCATCAGGGTGTAGAGGGGCATGACCGTCGTACTGCGGCGGATCACCTCGCGGCTGCGGGACGAGAGCGTCGCCGTGATCGAGTGCGGGTACATGAACATGGCCATCGCGGAGCCCAGCGCCAGGGTGGCGTACGTCCATCGCCCCTCTGCGGGTGGGAGCAGACCGCCCGCACCAGCTGCCGCGTACTTCTCGCTCGCCTGGGCGAAGATGTGGTCGAAGCCGCCCAGCTTGATCGGAATGTAGATGATCGCGACGACGATGACGACGTAGATCAGCGTGTCCTTCACGAAGGCGATCATGGCCGGGGCACGCAGGCCCGACGAATAGGTGTACGCGGCTAGCACGCCGAAGGCGATCAGCAGCGGCAGGTCCTTCACGAACCAGCTGGTGTTCTCGCCACCACCGACGCCCAGCACGTCCAGCACCGCCTGGATGCCTACGAGTTGGAGCGCGATGTACGGCATCGTCGCGAGGATGCCGGTGAAGGCCACGGCGAGCGACAGGCCCTTCGAGCCGAAGCGGCCGCGGACGAAGTCCGCCGTGGTGACGTACCCGTGGCGGTGGCAGACGGACCACAGGCGGGGCAGGAAGGTGAAGATCAGCGGGTAGACGAGGATCGTGTACGGCACCGCGAAGAAGCCGGCCGCGCCCGCCGCGTAGATCGCCGCTGGTACGGCGACGAAGGTGTAGGCGGTGTAGACGTCGCCGCCGAGCAGGAACCAGGTGATCCAGGTGCCGAACGAGCGGCCGCCCAGGCCCCATTCGTCGAGCGTGTGCTCATCGCCGGACTTGCGCCAGCGCGCGGCGAGGAAGCCCATGACGGTGACGAGCAGGAAGAACAGGGCGAAGACAGCAAGTGCCGCGCCGTTGACGGCGCCGGTCATGTCTGCGTACCTCCCTTGCCCGGCAGGTGCGTTATCGCTGTAGCCTGGGCGCCAACGACCTCGCTGCTGACGAGTTCGTCGAGTTCGGCGTCCAACGCGGTGGTGCCCTCTGGGGTCGGGGCAGCGGCCTGCGGGTTGCTGCCGCGGACGGCGACGGCGATGCCTGCGAGAGCCATGGGGAGCGCCACGAACACCGCGGCGGTGCGGATGCCGCCCGGTGCCGAGAGGACCAGGGCGATCAGGGGCGGGCCGAAGGCTCCGCCGGACTTGCCGACGGCCGCGGCCCAGCCGCCGGCGGTACCCCGGATGGCCAGGGGGTAGATCTCGGCGGTGTAGGGGCCGATGAGCGCGATGACACCGGCGGTGCCGGCGAACAGCAGCATCACGGTGGTCAGCATGATGGGCCTGCTGCCGTCCATGCCGACGGCTGCCAGCGTCAGGAGGGCGGCGACGGTGAGGGCCGCGTAGACGACCATGGTGCCCCTGGCCGACCAGTGCATGTAGAGCCATGCGCCGACCGCGCAGGTGGGGATGGCCAGCAGTGAGGAGAGGAACAGCAGGGTGGCAGCGGACATGCCGTGCCGGCCGGCGGATTCCAACTGGCTGGGCAGGAAGGTGATGAAGCCCCAGTAGACAAGGCCCCAGGCCAGTGCGTAAGCGCTGACGACCAGTGTCTTGGCCGTCTGCGGGGGCTTGAACAGGGTGGAGGCGGGGACCTGCTTCGCTCCTGTCTGCCGGGCGGTGAAGGCGGCCGATTCAGGGATCCAGCGGTTCAGCGCGATCAGGACCAGGACCAGCGGGAGCTGGGCGAACCACGTTACGCGCCAGCCGGCCAGCGGAATGAGGATCGCGGCCAGTCCGGAGGCGGCCATGTAGCCGCCGGTGGTGGTCAGCCCGGCCTGCAGGACCATGATGGCTGCGCGTCGGCCGGGCGGCAGGCTCTCGGTCATCAGGGCGTAGACGACGGGCAGCATGCCGCCGGCCGCCATGCCCATCAGGGCGCACATGACGAGGGTGCCGGCGAAGGTTGGCATGGCGCCGCACACCGTGGTGCCGAGGAAGAGCAGGGAGGCGATGAGGATGGTGGCCCGGCGGCCGATGCGGTCCGCCGCGCGTCCCCAGACGAGCGATCCGAGCACGGTGCCGGTCAGCGCGACCGTGGGCAGCCACGAGACGTCGGCGGCACTGAGGCCGTATTCAACCCGCAGGCCCGGCGAGATGAATGCCAGGGTGGCGGGCTTCATCTGGTCGACCAGGAGGGCGAAGGTCAGGATGGCGATGAGGCGGCGCCGACTCGCCCTCGTGGCCTGGGCCGCAGCGGGGGCGGCGGGACCGGCTGTCCGCGGCTGCACGACGGCGAAGCCGGAGAGCACCACGCCGACGACGATGGCGGCCATGGCAGCCCACATGATCGCCGGTGACATGTCCATCATGGACATGCAGAAGTGCATGGATGCGGAGTCGATGAACATCCACAAGTGCTCGGCGACGCCGACGCAGGTGAGGGCGACACCGGTCCAGAACAGTAACGGCCGGGGTATCAACGAAGCGGGTGGCGCGGACAAGGTCAACTCCTCGCGGACAGCCGGGCGTCGGGGTCTTCAATGGCGCGGACGGGTGCGGTGGCACGCTGCTCGGCCGACGGGTGGTCCTTGAGGCCGAGTACGTCGGGCCAGCGCGGGTCGTCGGGGGCGACGGCGAGGTGGCGGGCGTAGAAGCTGTCGAAGAAGGACAGGACGAACATCGGCAGCAGGGTCCAGATCGCCACCTGCTCCAGCGGCCCGTTGCCGGTCAGTGCGGCGATGATGACCACCACGAACACGTTGGGGTAGGTCATGGCGGTGTAGTCGTCGAGCGTCTGGACGTGGCGGCGCCGCTTGAGCAGCGCGGCGACCAGGCGCAGGCCGACGGCGATGCCTACGGCGGTGGGCGCGTAGCTGGTGAAGCCGTCCAGGTCGAGCTTGAGGCAGACCAGCACGATGAACGCGGTCAGTAGCAGCACCGCGACGTATCCGTTGCGCTCGCCGTACTTGGCCGTGCGGATGGGCGAGCGTTCCCGCAGGCGTTTGACCAGGACGTAGACGGCGGTGACGACGCCGGTCGAGGTGGCGGCGCTGATGGCGATCGCTGGGGCGATGTCCTCGTGCAGGGTCAGGGCGAGCACGGCCGAGAACGACAGGGTCGCGGCCAGCGAGGAGAGCAGGACCTGCGCGAACGTCGGCATGATCATCCCGCCGAGGCAGCGGCTGACGGTCATCGCCACCACCGAGCTGGGCGTGGCGAGGAACACCGCGGCGATCGCCGCCGTACTCGTGCTGCCCGCGTCCGACCAGCGCACCAGGGCCGCGAAGGCCATCGGCAGGACGAGGTAGCGCAGGGCGACGGACCTCAGCGTGCCGCGGTCGGTGACGAAGGCTCGCGCGTTCTCCAGTTCGATGCGGCACATGGTGATGACGCTGGCCAGCACCAGGATCAGGAGCAGCACATAGGGCGAGGTGGAGATCCGCGCTCCCGCCAGGTTGGCGAGCAGGCCCGCGGCCAGGCCGGCGCAGAAGACCACGGGATGGTTGACGACGATCCAGTCGTAGACCATGTTCATGGTCTTGTTCTCGTTCTTGACGTAGCTGTGTATCCGGTCGCCCTGCAGCATCTGGGAGTTGGGCAGCCGCAGGTCGTACGACTCGTCGGCCGGGCGGTCCAGGGTGAACCGGCAGATCAACTCCACGACATACTTGTGCGAGACCACGCACACCGTCTCGCCGCGCCGCAGCGCGGGCAGCAGTTCCTCCTCGTAGAAGGCGTGCACACGGTCCTTGAACTGCTGGAACGTCTCGCCGCCGTGCATGGTCGCACTGTCGGCGTTCATGGCCCGCTCGTACTCGGCGATGCCGTGGCGGCGCTGGAGGATGGATTTGCTCTCCAGCGTGTAGTTGCCGAAGTCGCGCTCCATCAGGCGCTCGTCGACCACGACCTCGGGGACGTCCGCCTCGTGGGCGTCGGGACGGAAGATGGTGTCGGCGGTCTCATAGGCGCGGGTCAGCGGGGAGACGTAGACGCGGTCAAAGTGCTGACCGCGGTGGCCCTTGGCGACCTTCTCGGCCTGGATCCGGCCGAGGAAGGTCAGGGGTGCGTCGCGCTGTCCGGCGATGCGGTGGACGGAATTGCAGGTCGATTCGCCGTGCCGGACCATGAACAGCCGGCTCAGCAGCTCCTGCTCGTCGTGCTCTGCCATCACGCGCCCTTCTTCGGGGCGTGCTTGACCTGCTCGGCGTACTGGGAGTCCCAGCCCGCCAGCTTGGTGATGTCGCACAGGTTGTGGACCGCGTGCTTCTGCACGAGCGTGGCCAGCAGGGAGACGGTCCGCCGGGCCTGCTGTGCGGTGAGGCCGAACTCGCGGGCGAGGGCGGCGCCGAAGTCGGCCAGGTCGTCGTCGAGGATGGCGCGGTACTTGCGGCGCTCGGTGCGGTCCTGGGCCTGCAGGTAGTTGACGGCGTTGGGATAGGCGTTGTCGCGGGCGTAGCTCTGCAGGCGCTCGCGCAGGCGGGTGGCCTGCGGTTCCTCGGTGGCGAGGTCGGCGGCGATCCAGTCGCTGCTGCGGATCAGGCAGTGGTGGATGCCGTCGGGGATGTCCATCTGCTCCTCGTCGCTGGCCGATTCGAGGCGGCGGAGCACCTCCATCGCCGTGTCGAAGCACTGGTTGCGCAGGGTGCCGATGCTGAACACGAACGCACCCAGCCGACCCCGGCGGGTGGTCTCGTCGCCCTGGCGCATCGGGCCGACGCCGAACAGGCCCGCTGTCACCGTGCCGTCGGCGGCGATGAGCTGTCCGTGGGGGCCGACCTCGATGCCCCGGTGGGTCTTGGTCTGCGGCTGCGCGTAGCCGTGTGCGTTGACCAGGCCGTGCCACAGGGGGTGGTCGGGGCGCTCGTAATCGGTCTTGTTGCCCAAGCAGTTGACGACGCGGTCGACGACGATGTCGGGATGGTCGGCGAAGACCACCCGGATCTTTGTGCCGTCCTCGGCGGGTCGCATGTCCTGGATGCCGGCGGACAGGGCCTCGACGGTCTTCGGTGCGCCGTTATATCCGCGCATCCGGCTGCGTACGACGCCGCCGATCTCCCGCACGGTGCTGGTGCGGTTGGTGACGATCAGGCTCTTGTAGCGGTCGAGCAGCATCCGCACGTCGCGGGCGTCCATGCGGGAGATCAGCTCGATGACGTACGGCTCCCACGCCTTCATGACCCGCTCGGGGAAGACGGCGTCGAGTGCGCTGCCCGGCTCCACCCCGTGCTCGGCGCGCAGGTGGGCGTACTCCGCCTTGATGCCCTCCACGACCGTCTCGGGGGTGAGCTTCTTGGTGTCGAGGAAGGGTGGCCGGCGGGCCTGCCAGATGTCGTGCTCGTGGTCGACGGGGTAGGTGCCGTGCATGTGGCCGCCGCGGGAGCAGATCAGGATCTGTCCCCGGTGGCCGGCGTGGATGAGAGAGATCACCGTGTCGAAGGCCGACAGCGCGGAGCCCGTGACGAGGACGCTCTCCTCAGCGCCGACCTGCTGGAACCAGTCCTGCGCACCGGGGGCGTAGGGGTCGGCGAGGAAGCGGTCAGAGTTCTTGATCCGGTGGTAGAAGGGTGCCTGCTCCGGCGAGAGGTGACCGGTCGCCAGGATCACCTGGTCCGACGGCAGGTCGTGCACGCCGCCCTGCTCTGCGGCGTTGGCGTACTTGACGACGTAGCCGCCACCCTGGCCGCGTACGTCGATGACCTCACCGGAAAGCTCGCGCAGGGTCACCTCGGTGTGGGCGTCGGAGGCCGCGTCGTGCAGCCGCTCGGCCAGGTACTGCCGGAAGATCCGCCGTGGCACGACGCAGGCCACACCGAAGGTGTGGTATTGCCACTTCTGCGGCCACTCCGAGCGGTCCGCCTCCTCGTTGGCCCACTCCAGGAAGTCCTCCGGACGCTCGCGGCGCAGGGTGATGCGGCCGGCCTGGATGTTGAGCATGTGCTCCCAGTTGGTGGACGCCCAGCCGAAGGCGATACCGCCGTAGCGGTAGCCCTCCTCCCGCTCGATCAGGCATATCTCCAGGGGCGTGTCGGCGAAGTGGAGCAGCCGGATGGCGGTGAGCGTGCCGGAGAAGCCCGCGCCGACGATCGTGACGCGCCGCGTGCCCGGGGCCGTAGCGCCCATGGGGTCGTGCGGCATGCAGCTCGGCTGCTTCGCCATGTCCGCCATGCCGCGGTCCTGGCTCGGGCTGTGCTGCATCGTGGGGTGCTGCATTTCCACGGTCTTGTCTCCTTCGGTGGGGGAGTGTCAGCGCCACTCGTGGGTGAAGCGGACCGTTATGGCGTCACGGATCGAGTTGTGAACGATGCAGCCCCGCTCGGCCTTGAGCAGGGGCTTGGCGATCAGGTCCTGGAGGGCGGTGGGCGCCGACACCTGCACGGTGATTTCGGAGAATCGGGTCGGCGCGCTCACGAGGCTTCCGTCGACCTGGAAGCTGATCTCGGAGGCGTCGGCCTGCGGATCCTCGGCCCTCAAGGCGGCCAGGAAGGTGCTCACGTAGCAACCGCCGAGCGCCAGAAGCAGCAGCTCTCCGCCCATGGGGCCGGCGTCGGTGCCCCCTTTCTCCTTGGGCCGGTCGATGGTGAGCGTGTGGTCTCTGGCCTGGCCCACGACGACGCTGCCGCCGACGGGGCGCAGGGACACACCGATTTCGGGCATGGTGATGCACGGACTCCTGTCCTGGAACGGGGCACACGAGGCTCGCCGTCAGGGGCGAGTGGGATGCCTGGGGTGCCGGTGAGCGGGGACGGGCCTCAGCATCAGGACGGAATGCGGGCTTCCGGAGTGATCGTGGATGATCCTGGATGCGCTCCGTGGCGGGAGGTCAACCCTCGGATACCGCTTGACAGTCGAGACCCCATGTCGTCTAACTTGAAACGAGCATTCCAAGTTGGTTGTGGCCCAGGTGTCCCATGGGGGAGGATGTTCGTGCCGCAGGTGTTGGATCCGGCAAAAGCCCGCACAATAGACGAATTCGTCGCGGAACTGAGACTGCTGAAGGCGTGGGCGGGCAACCCGTCAATCACCGAGATCACGAGGCGCATCCACCGGGACTGGCAGCGAACGGGACGCCCGCGTGGTGAATGGCCCGCCCGCTCCACGGTGGGCAACTGCTTCCAGATGGGCCGCCGCCGCCCCAACGCCGACCTGTTGCTTGCCGTGGTGAAGGCGCTCATCGGCGCTGACGAAGCCGTCGTCTCCGTCTGGCGGCAGTCGCTGCGTGCGGTGCTCGGCGAGGCCGAAGCCGCCGCTCGCGTCAGCGCCTACGACCGGCTGCCTGCGGGACCTTCCGTATTCGTCGGCAGAACCGGTCTGGTGGCCGAGGCGGAGGCACTGCTGACCTCCGACGGGCAGGCACCGACGCTGGCACTTGAGGGCATGGCAGGCGCGGGCAAGACGTCAGTGGTCCTGCACGTCGCCCAGCGGCTGCTCGCCCAGGAGTGCACCGACGTGCCTGTCCTGTTCGCGAACCTGCGAGGCTCCGTCGCTCAGGGCCCAGACGCCGACCCTGCTGCCGTACTGGAAACCTTTCTGCGGCTGCTCGGCATGACCGGCGACCGCATCCCGTACGACCTCGACGCACGAGCAGCTCTCTACCGCCAACTCCTGGCAGGAACGGGCGCACTGATCGTCCTGGACGACGCGGCAGACGAGGAACAGCTGCGGCCGCTCCTGCCCGGGGCCCCGGGATGCCGAACGCTCATCACCAGCCGACGCGCGCTGGATGGCCTGACTGAAGCCGCCCGTCTGCCGGTCCCGCCGCTCGCCCCGGACGACTCCGTCGAACTGCTGCGGGCAGCGGCCGGAGCCGAACGCCTCGCCTCAGACCGCCCGGCTGTCCAGCAGATCGCGGGCTTACTGGGCCACCTCCCGCTCGCTCTGTCCGTCATCGGCCGCCACATGCGCGACCATCCCGCCTGGGCGCTCGCCGATTACTACCGCGAGCCACTGATCACCCTGGCTCTGGAGGACGGCGTGCGCACTGCACTGGCCGCCACCGACGCACGGCTGCCACAGGGTGCACAGCGACTCCTTCGCCTGCTGGCACTCCATCCGCCGACGGAGGTGGAGATCGCAGAAGCCGCCGCACTCCTGGGCGAACCGTCCGCCGCCGCCGAACATCACCTCGCCGCTCTGGCAGCAGAGCACCTGATCGAACGCACCGCACTCCACCGCTTCCGGGTTCACCCGCTCACCCACGCCTACGCGGAGGAACGTCTCTGCATCGACGAGCCTGCGACCCGCATCCACCAGGCCCTGAGCCGCCTGTCGGAACATGGCCACAACCGCGGTGCCAACGTACGACTCGAAACTCGAACCGTCCGCGGATTCCGATTGCCCCTACCGCGGCAGCACGCTGCAGTAGACGGGGAAGGCGGCCTGCTGCAGCAACTGCATGCAGGGCGGGTACTGGCAGCCTGATTGGGCACGACGTCCGGCATCCGCGTACGGACGTCAGGAGGAGAGGAGAGGAGTACGCCCGCCGGCCAGCACCAGGTCCTCGTCCTCGACGTCAACGAGACGCTCAGTGACCTCACACCGCTGCGCGGTCGCTTCGAGGACATCGGTGCCCCCGGGCATCTGCCGACTTGGTTCGCCGGGGTACTGCGGGACGGATTCGCCCTGAGAGGGCGGAATGTGAGCTGATATCTGTTCTGTCGTCGCCTGAACGTGTGGCCTTGCCGTCCCTGGCAGGGCGCCGGGCCAGTGCCGTGCTGAGGCGGCTGGGTGAGTAACCGCAAGCCCTGCAAGAGCGATTTAACCGACGAACGCTGGGCGCTGATCGAGCCCGTGATCACCGCCTGGAAGGGCCCAGCACCGAAACCGACCCGGCCCGGCCCCGGCCCCGGCCGACCATCGGGCTCCAAGAACCGTACTCCGGTACCCTGCACGACGTCGGGCGCGCCCTGGCTACCGGTGAGGCGTCCAGCCGTCCCGCCCACCACAAGAAGGGCATGACAGAGATATGGACGCCGGGGTCGAAGACCAGCTGGTCGCCTCGCCCGAGTGAGAGCCCGAGCAGTACGTCAGCATTCGCCAGCACCTGGAGGGCAGCACCCCCGCTGCAAACGAGTAAGTGCACGCGAGCGCAGATCACGGCCCATTAGGAGTCGGTGCCGGTCTCGATGATGGTGCCGTCGATGGCAGCCGCGGCGACTGGAACGCAATCGAGGAACTCTGGCTGGCAGGCGAGCTCACCGACAGCGACTTCGAGGACCACTTCATCGACGACGTCATCGTGGCGGACATCGGCGAAGGCACCGACGGATGGGAGTTGAGCTACCCCGATTCTCGTAGAGTCAGGTGATTTTGTTTCAGGCGGACTGCGGGGGCTGCTCCTGACTCTGCCGGAAGTCGCGTTCGTCAGCAGCAGGAGATCGAGCACAAGCTTGGTGATCTTGTAACGATGGGCCGCCCCCTGTGACACGCAGGACCTGGGACGCGCTGAACACAGTGACCCCGGTCGGGGTCACGCCGCCTGCTCTCCGGGGGGAGGTACGCGGGCCGCATCAAGACAGGGGCGGGCCCGTTTACCCCCGTGGCGGGCCCGCCCCTGTTCATCTCGCACTGCTTAGAGCGGAGTTCACGCCGATGATCAGCGTCATAGTCGCCGCGTACGACCTTCAGGGACAGCTGGGGGTCTGCCTGAATTCGATACTGAACCAATCCTTCCGGGACGTGGAGGTTGTCGCGGTCCTGGACCAGTCTGCTGAATGCCCTGCGGGCTTGGTGGATGACTATGCTCGGCGGGATGGGCGGGTCTCGGTCGTGCGGCTGACGGGCGTCGCCGGCATCGGCCGGATACGCAACGCGGGGGCGGAGCGCGCCGCCGGTGACTACCTGCTGTTCCTGGACAGCGATCACATCATCGGGGGTGAAACGCTTCAGGCGATGGTCGATCGGCTGCAATCGGCAGACGAGCCGGATGTTCTTCTCTTCGGGCACACTCGCCTCCATCGCGGCCGCTCATGGCCCGGTGCCGCCGCCGGCCTGCTTGCCCGGCAGGGACGTGAGCCCTTCGCCTCGACGGACCAGCCCGAGTTGTTCGGTGCTCCCGCCTACTCCTGGGACCGTTTGGTCCGCCGCGACTTGTGGATCCGGCAGGAACTCGCGTTCCCTGACGGTCTCCACGAGGAGGTCACAGTGGTCCACCGTGCCATGCTCGCCGCCGACCGGGTCGCTGTCCTGAAGTGGAACTGCGTCCAGATCCGCCGTCGGCACACTCAACACCCCGCAGGCTCACCGGGCGGCACCCACTTCGACGTCTTCGGCCGGTACGAAGACAGCTTCGACTTGCTCGAGGAGCGCGGCGCCCTGGAGGTTGTGGCTCCCTTCCTCTTCACTCGTATGATCCGTCACTACCTCTTCCTTCTCAATCTCGAGGGATGTCTCTCCCGCTCCGAGCGCCCGCAGTTCTTCCAACGCGCCAGCGAGCACTACCGGCGGTTCCTCCCCGACGGCTACGAGCACCCCGAGGGTCGGGAGGGTGTCAAGTTCCAGCTCGTGGCGAGCGGGAGATACAGTGCGCTGGAGGCCGCCAGTCTCCCTCAGCGCGCGCGGAGTCTCGTCTCCCGGGGCGCCGCCGTCCGCGGACGGTAGCCCCGGGCTGGGTGACTTCGACCGTTACTGCCGCCGACAGAGCGGCGCCGCATGTAACGCACCCTGCACGGCCGGGTCAGCGCGTCCACGTGTCGTGCTCAGCCGGCACGCACAGGAAGCACCACAATGGAACCGGAACAGATCGCGGAACTCCGCACCATGTTCGTCTTCACCCCGCCCCACGGGCAGAGTCGGGGCCTGACCTTCGACGGACTGGCAGCACGGCTACGGGAGCGGAACGCGGACGAATTCATCCGTGTCGATGACAGCGGCGGACCCATCCGCGGGGCATCGATGAGCTTCGGAATCACTCTCGATGACGAGGACCTGGAAGGGCTGGCCAGCCTGGTCCCTGAAGGCGTGTCCGTCCTGGACTGCAACGCCCACTTGGCAGCACGGTTTGCCCTGTGGCTTAGGAAAAATGTGGTACCAGCCGACGTCCCCGTCATGTTCAACACGGAATGGGGAATCGAGGAAGACCTCGATGACACACTCGTCCCCGATGCCACACGCCCCCGGATCGTGGCGGCCTTCGTCAAACACATCGAAGAGACCGGCGGCCTCGACTGACAGTAGCCCCCTCAACGCGGTCGCCGCAGACGCGCCCACCACTGCCAATCACGGCGAGCACCCCCAGCAGCGCCCGCCGGCCTCCCGGTTCGACTGGACCGGCATCCCCGACCACCCAGGTCCGGCGCCGAACTCCTCGGCTGGCCCAGGACCGCGCTCGACCTCGGACCGGCCGAAGGCGAGAACGCCGCCCACCTCGCCCGCGCCGGCATCGAGGTGACCGCGGTCGACTTCTCATCGGTCCAGGTTGAGCGCTCCCGCCGGTTCTGGTCCGACCTGCCCAACCTCACCCTCGTGCAGGCCGAAGCGTGCGCCTACCTCGACCGGGAGCCGCGCGCGTACGACGCCGTCTACTCGACCCAGGGAGCGGTCTGGTTCACCGACCCCGACGACCTCTTCCCCCGCGTGCGCCGGCGCCTCGCGCCGGGTGGCGTCTTCGTCGTCTCCCACCGCGAGCCGGCCCCCGGCCAGTGGGGCGCCCAGCGCATGAGCGGCAAGTGGCTCCAGGGCCGCGAGAGCGAACTGACCGTCTACCGGTGGCAGTACAGCGCCGAGCAGTGGGCCGACATCCTCAAACGGCACGGCTTCACGAACATCACGGCCCGCGTGCTGCCCCACCCGGACCCGCCGCGCTGGGCACGCTCCTGGTGACCGCCCAGGGCGCCGTCTGATCACCCCCGCAGCACCGCGATGGCGCCCGCCTCCGCGGCACCCGCCCCGCCGGTGGAGCAGAGGCGGGTGCCGGGCCACGGATGGGCGGCTGCTCGCCGGGGCCGGAGCGCCGAGCGCGGGTCGTCGGGGAGCACCGTGGGCTGGCCGGCACCGGGCGATTTCTTGAGGGCGGACGGGTGCGATCGGTGTCCTCGCCTGATGTGGCCGCGGTGGCCTGTACCCCGGTGCCATGCCAGGACACAGGCCACCGCGGCTGTCCTCGACGACGATCGGGATGATGAAGGTGAAGATCGCGCTCTGTGGATCGCGCCCGAACGTCAGATGCTCGTAACGGATCTGATGCCATTCATCGCAGCTCTCTCCAGCGCCTGACAGAGCACAGATCGCCTCCACTTGGGCATCGGCAGCACCAGGCGCAACGCCTACTGGCAGACACCCGGGCCGGGCGGGCCCGAACCCTGCGGCGGCGCAGCGCGGCGCGGCCACGATGCGCTCCGTGTCGAGACTCCGGCGCGCGACGGTAAGTGCGGTGACGCCAGCCGGCTTCACCACATCGGTCGAGGAAGGACGGCCGGTCCGCGCGCAGCCCCCGGTACAGCCCGGGGTTCCAGCGTCGAGTAGTTCGGCGGCCTGTGCGGTGCCTTGGATCTGTACTTCCGTGGGCGCGGCACCCGCGCCCACAGCCTCGACATGGAGCTGACCGGCATCGACTGCACCGCGAGGTATTGAGAGGCTGCTTCTCACCTCGGGTGTGCCGGGTCACGAAGGGGGAGGTACGGCGCGGGTCAGGGGTTCGAGGTCGCCGTAGAGGGCGGCGTGGAGTGCGGCGGCGAGTTCGCGGGCTCGTTGTTCGCTGCGCACGCTGTGCATCATGAAGTAGACGGGGCCGGCGTAGGCGTCCAGGTCGACCTCGCGGTTGTGGACCAGCCGGGTGATCGCGGCGCGCACGGCCTCGTTCACGGTGTCGTCGACCGTGTGGCCGGGGCCGGCGGTGAGGGTGTCCGCCTTCACGGTCCACCCCTGACGCCTTTCGGTTTCGATGGCGACGAAGACGGTGTGGTGTGCCATGGCCTGCCGATAGGCGTGGTGGAAGGCTTCGGTGCCGGTGGCGTCGGGGATCAGTGCGGCGGGGCAGGGTGTGGGCAGTGGCTGCATGGGACGGATCGTGACAGGGCGGACCGGCGGGGGCGGGTAAGGAGCGGTCGTGTGTCGGGCGTGGCCTTCGCGGCGGCCGGCACGTCGCACGGGGGCCATGTGCATGTCCCCGGTGTCCGCGTGTCTGACGCCCCGGACACACCAGCCGCGGTCGGAGGCTGCGGCGCTACTGGAGGGTGGCCTGTTGCGGCGTGCCCCGGCCGTTTGTGAGGATCACCGTCGTGTTGCCCTGGCGGCCTCGGCCGGATGCCGCAGCCGCGTGTCCGGCCGGAGGGGCGGCCGGAGGGTGTAGCGGGTGCGGCGTCCTTCGCGTTCGCGGCTGAGGTATCCGGGCTCGCCTGCCTGGTGCCGCCGCCGCTGCCGGCCGGCGCTGGGATGCCGCTCGCCGGAGCCCGGCCGGTGCTCGGGTGCTGGCCGGCGGAGGTGTTCGGGCTCTGTCCATGGTCGGTCGATGCGTACACCAGGCCGCTGGCCACGACCAGGGCGACGGCCGCGCTGATGAGCAGCGGTAGCCGTCGGCGATTGGCGGGCTGGGCATCGCCCGGCGGGACCCGGCCGCCTGGCGCGGCCGACGGCGCCGGCGTGTGGCCGGGGTGGCCTGCGGTGGCACCCGGCGTGTAGCTGGGCGGCGCCGCGTTCACCGTCGGCGTGTAGCTGGGCGGCGCCGCGTTCACCGTCGGTGTGTAGCCAGGCGGCGCCGTGTTCACGGTCGGGGTGTACCCCGGAGCCGGGGTGGGCCCGGCCGCCAGGGCCTGCTGGACGGCTGCCTCTCGCTGGGCGATCTCCGTGGTCAGTGCCGTGGGCAGCCAGCCGTCGAAGTCGCGCAGCGAACGGCCTGCCGCCTCCTCGCACAGCTCGGCCAGCTCTGCGGGGGTGGCCCTGGACGCGGGGTCGGCGGCCAGGCAGCGCTCCAGCACCGGCCGGATTACGGCCGGATAGCCGGCGAGATCCGGCGGCCGCAACGCGGTGTTGGCGATCTGAGTGGCGAGGGTGATCGCGCCGCTGCCTCCGTACGGGTGGCGGCCGGTGGCTGCGACGGCGGCGATCAGGCCGAGCGCGAAGACGTCGGTGGCCGGAGTGAGCGTCTCACCGAGGGCGTGCTCGGGGGACA
Source organism: Streptomyces sp. NPDC104106 (assembly GCF_055584345.1). Classification (NCBI taxonomy): domain Bacteria; kingdom Bacillati; phylum Actinomycetota; class Actinomycetes; order Kitasatosporales; family Streptomycetaceae; genus Streptomyces; species Streptomyces sp. NPDC104106. The sequence continues at coordinate 13,515 of NZ_JBVJMF010000032.1, read as the reverse complement.
TGTACTGGGGGGTGCCGATCAGACCGCCGCTCATGGTGAGCTGGGTGCCGTCGGTGGCGCGGGCGATGCCGAAGTCGGTCACCCACGGGCCGTCCGTGCCGAGCAGGATGTTACTGGGCTTCAGGTCACGGTGGATCACACCGGCCGCATGCACGGCGCGCAGTGCCTCGGCGACACAGCCGACCAGTTGCAGCACGGCCACCGGTGACAGCTGGCCGAACCGGGTGAGTGTCTCGTTCAGTGCCAGGCCGGGCACGTAGCGGCAGGCGAGCCAGGGCATGGTGCCGGTGGTGTCGTGGTCGACCACGGGGACCACGTGATAGCCCTGCACCTGATCGCCACCTCGGCCCAGAACCTCCCGGCCCGCCGGGCCGTCGGCGAGGAGGCGCCGATCAACCTGGCCGCCCGCCGACCCACACGGGTCCGGCTGACGCCCGAGGCGTGAGCGATGACACCGGAGGAGTACGAGCGGTGGCACGTCCGCAACTGCGCACGCTGCGGTCGGCGGGCGGCGAAGTCGGCGGACTGGTCGGACGGCCCGATCTGCCGGACCTGCTACGACCGCGCGATGCGCGTCCGCGGCTGCTGCCCCCGCTGCCGAGCCGACCGGCTGCTGCCCGGACTGGACACCGCCGGCACACCGATCTGCCGCGACTGCGCGGGCATCAGCCGCGACTTCTTCTGCGACCGCTGCGGCTTCGAGGGGCTCCTGCTCGGTGGGCGCCTCTGCGAGCGCTGCACCCTCGCCGACATCCTCGCCCGCCTCCTCGACGACGGCACCGGCCGTGTCGCCCCTCCACTATTGCCGCTGGTGACCGCCCTGCTGGAGACGGACCGGCCCAAGAGCCCCTGATCTGGCTCCGCAACCCCAACGTCGTCCGACTGCTACGAGGCCTGGCCGCTGGCACCATCCCGCTTACTCACGAGGGGCTGCACCCGGAAGCACCCTGGCGAACCGTCCACCACCTGCGCGACCTGCTCATGGACAGCGGCGTCCTTCCACGCGTCGACCGTCAAATCCTGCTCTATCAGCGCTGGTTGACCGAACGGCTCGCCGCCATCGAGGACGCCGAACACCACCGACTTCTCCGGCACTTCGCCACCTGGCACCAGATGCGACGCCTGCGGGCCACGGCGGCGAAGAGGCCGCTGGGACGCTCCCAGACCCACCAGGCCAAGCAGGAGACCACCCAGGCCGGCGCCTTCCTTGCCTGGCTCGCCGACCGAGGCCGCACCATCGAGGACTGCCGGCAGGCCGACCTCGACGCCTGGCACACCGAGAAGCCGGCCGCCCGGCGGCCGGCCCAGACCTTCCTGCGCTGGTGCATGAGGACCGGCCGGATGCCCCGCCTCACCCTTCCACCCCAGGCCATCACCCAGGACCAGGCGTCGCTGCCCCAGCACCGCCGACTCGCCCTCCTCCGGCGGACCCTCAACGACGACTCCCTGCCGCTGCGGAGCCGGATCGTTGCCGCGCTCGTTCTCCTCTATGCCCAGCCCGTCAGCCGCATCGTCCGCCTCACCATCGACGACGTCACCGATGACGACACCACCATCACCGTCCGCCTGGGACAGGACACCGAGGCGCCCCTGCCGAACCGCCCCGCCCGGCGGATACGGCAGTGGGAGCTGGTCCAGCCGCTGGCCGACCAGGTCCGGGTCCGGGTGGTGACCTTCACCTTTGACTACGACGCCGTGGGGGGCCACGCCAAGGCGCTGGCCGTGTTGGAGCGCGAGGTCCCAGCGGTCGTGCTCGGCCCCTGAATTCCCGGCCGACAGGGGCTAAAGGGCGGCTGGAGACAGCGACCGGGGCTCGGGCTCGGTGACGCGCCTGCCTGTTTCATGCTGGCGATGGTGCTCTTGCCCCTGCGAGTTGAGCCGGATACACCTCGGGCCCCGGCGGGTGAGCCATGACATCCCCGGGGCCCTGTCTGGAGTCGCGCTGTCCAACGACGGCGCGCCCCCAGCGTCACGCGGTGGCCGGCCCGCCCGATGCCCCGGGTCAGGCTCCTCCACCCACAGGTTGCGGGCGTGTGGTGTGCGACGGGACGCGGGACCTCCTCGCCTGGCGGCGTGGCGTTTTGGGACGTGGTTGACGTGCGCAAGCGTGGCGTCATCCCGCCGGTGGTGCAGCACCGCGGTCTGGGGTTTTGCCTGCAAGGTCAGGGAGTGGGGCCGAGAAGCAACCTACAGCTTTCAATACGGCGCTCATCGATGAATCAGGCTCCCACCAGCGGCCATTCGGTTGGCAGGCGTGTCGTTCGTGTGGCGTGTCCGGCGTGCCGAAATCCTTCTTGGGCCTGGGCTGCTTACGGCGGAAGACTTCCAGCGTCCCGCACCACACGTGCCACCGGCACAGGCCAGTGGCCTGGATGAAGGAGACGACCCGTGAAGCTTGCTCGTTTCGCCGCCGCCGTCGCCGCTACCGCAGCCCTGACCGGCGCGGCGGTCGCACCCGCGGCGGCGCAGCAGCAGCGCCCCGCCACCAGCCACCCCTACACTTGCTCCAACCAGGGCGGCGGCTCCAACCACACGGTCACCTGCTCCGGACTGATCACCGTCAACAACGTGCTCGACAACACCACGGTCAACGTCCACGACATCAACGTCCTGAACGGAACCCAGCTGAACGACCTGCAGGTCGCGCTCGCCAACGTCGCCGACAACAACGTCAACGCCCCCATCGCCACCCAGCTCACCGCGCTGCAGACCGCGGTCGTCAACACCTACCTGAGCCAGTTCGGCATCACCATCCTGCCGGTCAACGTCGGCGTCTGCGCCCTGAGCATCTGCGTGTGACCACCACGCGGACCACGAGGGCAGCCTCCAGCAGCAGGCACGCATAGGGCCCAGCGCTGCGCCGGGGAGGCACTTCCCGCGTGACGGCAAGACGACCAGCCGCCTGTGCGGCCGATCGCAGCAGATCCGCTCCGGCCATCTGCGAAGCAAGCGGTACATCCCTGCGGGCTCCGACCTCACAACATGAGGCCGGAGCCCGCAGGCCGTGGGGAGGCCCCGAACCCTTACGAGGCCCGGCTGTCAGCCTAGGCCCGCCCCCGTGCCGGGACCATCACCCGTTCGGGGCGACGTTGGGAGGGGGGAGGGCACCGCTGCCTCGCCCTCCGCTCTCGTGCTGAGAGCCAGCACCCCAGCTCCTGGCGGGGTCGAGGGCGCACGCCGCCGGCCCGGAAAGGCGGGCTCGTGCGCTCGGGAATTCTTCGTCGTCGAGTCCGCTCAGGTCTGCGGGTCCGGGGCATTGCGTGGGCGGCGTGTCGGTATAGGCGGACGAGGATCTTGGTCTGTCTTGTGGACGGCCGGCCCGTTGGCGCCACGTCGTCTGCTATTCAACTTCTACCGGGTCTAGCCCAGTTCACATCCGCGGGGCGCTGATTCAGCCGAGGAAGTTGACGCGGTCGATGAGCCCTGCGCGCACGCGATAGGCGACCAGGACACGAAGGGGAACGTCGCCCAGCCCGTGGGCGATCTCGTGGTCCACGACCCACTCGCCCTCGGTGAGCCTGCCGACAATCTCCGCCCGGCACCGGCCTTCGGCGAACTGGGCTGCATACCGTTCCCGTAGAGCGTCGCGCCCCCGCAGGCAGGTCCCATCACGCAGACGCACGCGCACGTCGCCGGCGTAGGTGGCGACAAAGGCATCCATGTCGTGATCGTTGTACGCGGCGAGTTGCCGCTCGACCATCTCCTGAGCGTCCGTCATGAGATGTGATCATGCGACGTGCCGCGTACCGCCGTCCAGGGTAGGCGCGCAGGTCGCCCGTGGCGAGGTGGACGTGGTCGGTGAAGGGAGGCCAGGCTGCGCGGCAGGTTGAAGCCAGGCTTCGGTCGCGGTGAAGGGCCGGCCGAGATCGGTGGCGAATCCTTGAAAGTCCTCATACCTGCTGGTCAAAGCCCCTGACTCGTAGACATGATGGGGTCGTTCGTGTCTGTCGTACAGTGGCTCTGCCCCCGCTCAGTCTCGAACAGCGCCGGGCTGCTCTTGAGAAGGCCGCCGCCGCGCGCAAGGAGCGGGCCGCGACAAAGGACGCTCTCAAGCACGGCAGGATGTCCCTGGCCGAGGTACTGGCCAGTGACTCCGAGGCCATACGCAAGATGACGGTCCGCGCCCTGCTCGAATCGCTCCCCGACATCGGCAAGGTGCGGGCCCAGAAGCTCCTTTCGGAGATGGAGGTCTCCGAGCGTCGGCGCGTACGCGGCCTGGGCATCCAGCAGCGCGACCGCCTTCTCCAACGGTTCGCGACGCAGCCCGGCGCCCCGGCGCATGGGGACGTGGCCCTGACGCCGGGTCCTCCGTTCTGTTGGTCGCCGCGTACGCCCGTGGGGTACGCGGGTCTGGGCCCTGCTGCGGATGGACAGCGTCGGCGTAGTTCGCCTGGTCGAGTAGCGACGGACGCAGCCACGCTGGAGAGTGCGGTACCCCTTCGCTGAACTCAGGACAGCGGGGTGTTGGCCAGGACCCGGCGCAGAATGCTCCAGGAGAGGTCGGACTCGGTGGCGAAGACGCGCCGCTCTTTGGACTCCTCATCGATGTAGTCGAAGGCGTCGCGGCTGTAGCTGTTGCCGTCGTCGTCCTGGATGCCGGTCTGCTCCGGGTTGAGGTAGACATGGAAGCTGGCGCCGAAGTCGGCGGTGGCGTTCATGTAGCCGGGGCCGGTGGTGCCTCCGCCGCCGTCCATCGGGCAGTACACCCGGTGCACGGCGTAGTTGTCCTTGGACAGCCAGGCGCACTGGCCGGGGGTGAGGGTGATCAGGCCGAGTTTGCGGGCGTTCCAGTTGAGGTGCTCGTAGACCATGACGTCGAGTTGGCCGGCGAGGCAGAAGACGATGCCGGTGGTGTGGCCGTGGGAATGGATGGGCGAGTAGTGCTGCGCCGGCCAGATCTCCAGGACGACGGGCGAGCCGATGTCGCCTTTGGGGTGGTCGTTGGGGTGGAGGTGGCCGTGTTCGGCGGCCAGGTGGTCGTAGTCGCCCCGGCCGGTGCAGGCGACGCGGATGTACGGCGGGTGAGACTGGTCGTGGCTGTACTTCTCCACCAGGATCTGCCGCAGTAGTCCCACCTTCTCGCCGGGTTCGGTGGCGGGGGCGAGATGTTTGCGCATGGCTTCGACTTCCCACGCCGACAGGCGCAGGTCCTCGGCCTTGCGCGCGAGGTCCATGACGGCCGGCGGGATCATCAGCTGGCGGGCGTACTCGTCGAAGGACGTGGCCTGCCCGACCACGAGCGACGGGGCGGCCTCGGCGCCTTGGAGACGCAACTGCCGTTCTTCTTCTTTGGTGATGTGGAAGGGATACTTCGCATCACCGTATCCCGGTTGCCCGGCGGGCGTTTGGGCGGCGGTCATGCTCATGAGGGGCTCCTTCGTGTTCGTGTGTGCCGGGGGCAGCGCGCACGGGCGCGCCGCGCCGAACTTGGGTTGGACTGGACGGGCGACTGCTCGGGGCCGGCGCACTCGCGTGCACGTGGCGGCGCAATCCCGTCCGGCGGATGGACGCATACGCGGGGTCGGGCTCGCCTGCGCAAGAAGCAGGTCAGCTCGTGTCGTCTTCGAGCCGATGCGCTCCACGGCCCGTGAACGTTTCCTCTGATCCGTCAAGAAGTGCGGATCGGTTGGGCTGCTGACGCCGTGGGTCGCCCGTCGTTGCGAGGCAGGGGTTGCCGGCGGGCGAGGTGACGCCATGCATCTTCGGTTCGCGCTCTGCAGGCGTTGTCCCGTGCGGTGGAGTCAGTGGCTGGGCAGGCGCGTGGCCCTGAGGCCGTCGAGGGGGTATTCCCGGGGCAGGTGAGCCGGGTCGCCCGGCACGGTGATCAGCACGGTGATCGGCCGGGCCGTGCCTGCGGCGAGGAACTGGTCGCCCACCGAGTTCAGGTATGCCTTGCCGTCCTGAGCGATGACCTCAACGCCGGATGCTTCGGCCTTCGCACCCTTGATCGTAGGCAGGTCGAAGGAGATACGGAACTTTCTGACGTCCTCCGCCGTGCCGCTGTCCTTGCTGACGGCGGTGAGCGTGAGGTCGAAGCTGTAGACCCTGCCCCGGGGCTCGCTGTTCTCCCATGTTCCTTTGAACTTCTTCGTCACGACGATCTCGTCGTAACTGGGCGGGGCGGGCAGCGGGGTGATGCGCCCGGCCCCGTTCACGATCTCCAGGGCGCCGACCGGTACCGTCCCCCGTCCGATGCGCTGCGAGTGGTCGGGGATCTTCGCTGTGGTCAGATCGAGGTGGTTGACGTTGCCCGCGGAGTCGACGGCGTAGAAGTTGCCGTCCTGGTCGAAGAAGGTGGCCGCGTACGCCTTGCGTGAGCCTGCCGCGGCGCTGGCTTGCGCGGGCGGGAAGACACCCTGCTTGAGGACGGTCTTCATGGGCTGCCGGTCCGGGTCGATGAGCAGCAGGTCGCCGTTGTCGCCCTCCACCGAGTACAGCCGGCCGTCCTTGGGGTGGTAGGCGAAGTCGTCCCACCGGCCGCCTCCCGGTGCGTTACGGGACGTGATCTTCCCGGTAGCCACATCGATGGCGTAGCTGGGTGTGTCGGGGTTGCTGACGACGAAGAGTGTCTTGCCGTCGGGGTCCATGTCGCCGTCGAACCAGGGACCGTTCGGCAGTCCGTCGATGACCTGCTCCTTCAGGGTGCCGGCCGCTACGTCGATGGTGATGAGCTTGTTGCGGCTCACCGCCAGCAACAAGGGCTCGGTGTCGTCGCCGCGGTACTGCGCCCCCATGGCGGTGTAGCCGCTCGCGTAGGGCGCAACGTTGTCGACGACGCGGGTGTCTCCGTCGATGGGGTCAAAGCGGTAGATCCGGGTGCTGGTCCTGCCGACGGCGAGATACACCTTGCGGTGAGCCATGAAACCAAGCGTCCTTCCACGCGACTTTGGGACGCTTCAAGGTCTGCCCCCCGCTCCATACCCACAAGCACAGTATGTGTTCGTTCGAACACAATGAGCCACGTGAGCGTGTCTTAGTGGTCGGCTCTCGAAGTCCTTCGGGGTTGATCAGGCAGCCAGGGCGACGGAGGATTCTTCTTGTCGGTCGGCGAGGGTGTGTCGGTCGAGTCGGGCCAGCAGATCGTCCAGGTCGGTGGTGGTGAACCTCCACTGGAACGGCTGTGCCGTGGCGTTGTAGCGGTCTTCGAATGCTCGGAGCCGGTTCCGGACCTGGGCCAGGTCCGTGAAGTCGTTGGGTGAGACGACCTTGCGTTGGACGATCGAGAAGAAGATCTCGATCTGGTTGGTCCAGGAGGCGTGGACGGGGGTGTGGACCATGACCGCGTTCGGGAACGCGCTGGTCAGGCGGGCGATGGCCTTTCGGTCGCGGTGGGATGAGCCGTTGTCGACGACCCAGTAGACGCGCTTGGCGCTGGCGTAGGGCTCGGTGCTCATGACCTGGGTGACCAGGTTCATGAAGGGGACGATGCCGGTCTTGGGTTCGCAGCGGCCGAAGACCTTCGCGCGGTGGACGTCGTAGGCGGCCAGGTAGGCCAGCGCGCCGCCGCGGCCGTACTCGTGGTTGACGCGCATCGCCCGGGCCTGGCCCGGGGCCAGGGTCAGGTGGCAGCGGCAGCGGGCTTGGATGGAGGTCTTCTCGTCGCTGGAGATGACGTACTCGTCCTCGCCCAGGGGTTCGCCGTCGAAGGTGCGGGCGTACAGGTCCAGCACGCGGGCGACCTTGGCCTGGAAGCTCGGGTCTCGGATGAAGATCCAGGACCGGTACTGCCAGGGCTTGATCGCGTGGGCCTTGAGCCAGCGGTGCACGGTGGAGGCCGACATGGCCGGGGCGATGGCCCGGGCGACCACCTCGCGGGCCAGTTCCGGGCACGACCAGCGTGACAGCGGGGTCCCGGTCTCGGCGGGTAACTGGCAGGCCAGCTCCTTGACTTCGGCGACCTGCAGCGGGGTGAACGAGGGCGGTCGCCCCGAGCGCCTGCGGTCGGGCAGGGCAGGCAGGCCGCCGGCGGCGAACCGGCCCCGCCAGGTGCGCACCGTGTCCACGTGCATCCGCGTCTGCGCGGCTATCCGGGCGTTGGGGCAGCCTCGGGCCGCCAGAAGCACGATGGTTGCCCGCTGCCGGGCCTGATGCGGTGTCGTGTGACCATAGGCCATCTTCTTCAGCCGGTGGCGCTCGGAGGCGGTCAGCACGACGGCCACGGCGGGGGTGACAGGCATGAGAGGAGGGCGGCCGTTCCTTTTGGGGCGGTGGGGCCGGCCTGTTGCAGATGCCACCGACCGGTGGGTTCGGGTTCGGTGGCCTGCAGTTGTCGGTGAGGGCGTTTCAGGTTTCGGGATGGGCCAGGCGGCCGAGCAGGGCTACCGCGTCGTCGAGGGGCACCGGTTGGAAGAACCGCGCGTCGGCGCGCTCAACGGCGGCAATCGCGCGTGGGGCCAGGTCGGCGCCGGTGTCGGTGACGCGCAGTCGTTTGGCGCGGGTGTCGGCCGGGTCGACTTCACGCTCGATGAGTCCTTTGTGTTCCAGGATGCGTAGTACCTGGGAGGTCATCTTGACGTCGGTGCCGGCTTGGGGGCGAGGGCCAGCTGGTTGGGATGCTCGCCCTGGGTGTTGAGCCACCAGGTGCAGGCGAGCAGCACGAACTGAACGTGGGTGAGATCGAGCGGGGTCAGGGCTGTGGCGATGTCGCGCTGCCAGCGCAGGGTGGCGTGCCACAGCAGGAATCCGGGGCTGTCGCCGGGGCTGAGGGGCATCAGCTCAGAGCCAGCTCGGCCAGCGAGGCCATTGTCTCGGGCCAGTCGGCGGTGATGCCCGGGCCGATCTGCGGGCCGGCCTCGTCGGCGCCGGCGCCGGTGATCTCCATCCGGTACGCCACGCGGATCCGGTCCTGGTCGATCCGGTCGATCCGGTGGATGGTGCGCAGCAGCAGGCCGTTGAAGCGCGCCTCGTCGACGAATAGTTCGTCTTCGACCGCCTCGGCGATGCGCAGCAGTACCGGGTCGTCCCCGGGCGGCGTCATCGTGATCTGCGTGCCCGCCGCGAACGTACGGTGATGGCGGCTGCCGTGGCGTGCGGTCCAGCGCATCCGGACGCCGGGAAGCCGGGCGCCGGGCCGTCGTCCCGGGCGACGGCGGCGACCCCCGGCGGGGGACGGACGAGTGTGTCCCCCACGGCCTCGGCGGGAGCCGCATGTGGGACCGCGCAGCTGCGATGGAAGCTGACGCTCTTCACCCATAAGCCGAGCAAGGCGCCGACGGCTCTGCTGAGCGCGACCAACACCAGCGCCGCGCCCTGTGCCTTCGATGGCTGTCCGAAGGTGCAGGCGTACGTCGGCAAAGGCCCTGCCGTCTGGTCGGAGCCGAAAGCCAAGGCGCCGGTCCGGATGGTGTTGAACCATGCCGAAACGGTGGACTTCCCACTCTTCTACCCGGCATCCCCCTCCGCAGACGGTTCCTGTGCCATCCCGGTCGACGACGCCCCGCGCATCGAAGTGCTGCCACCGCACCCCGCGTCCACCGACTATGGCGCTTCGCTGCAGATCACCGACCCGCACGGCCGGCATGTGACCCCGGTGTTCTGCGACACCATTCACGTGGGCGCACCGCGTCCGCGGTAGACGGCAATAAAAGCTGTGCGTATGTTCGATTGTCGTGCGATCGTGATGGCACCGATGACCGCTGACCATGGTCTACCGGGTGCCGTCTCACGGGGCGGCACGGGGGAATGCATCGGAGGGGTGCGCTGTGCGCTGGACTGGATCACGGGGTCCCTGCCTGTCCACACGTGAGGGCCCGCGCGTTGAACGGCCCGAGTCGGGCCGTCTGCCGAGCCTGTCATCTGTCATGACGCCCGGTGTGCCCGAGCGGCGACCACGATCAGCCGCCACGGCTGAAACACCTTCACTCCGCTCCCTGCCGAGGAACTGAACTTGCCGCCGGCAAGACCCGGCCGCGCCCTCGCGCCGGCCGTCCATTCGCTGCGTGGCCCGGACGCGTCGAGCTCTCCGGCCTTGCGCCTGCCGAGAATGTCATCCGTGCAGCTCAGCGGCTTGTTCGGCGGTACGGCAGGATGAGCGCTCGTGTTGCTGCGTCCTGCCTACCTGACCGGCATCAACACGTTCGCCGCGCTGCGGCTGCTGCCGATGAGCGATCGCGACAAGGATGCGGAGATCCTCGCCCTGCGCCACCAGATCATCGTCCTTGAGCGGCAGCTCGGTGCAGCCCGGGTGAAGTTCGCTCCGGAAGACCGGACCCTCCTCGCCGCTCTGCTGGTGCCGCTGCCCCGCCAAGTGCTGTGCCGGCTTCCGGTTGCTGGTCCATCCCGACACCGTGCTGCGCTGGCACCGCGGCCTCATGAAGCAGCGCCATGCCCGTACCTGCCGGCCGAAGCGGCCCGGGCGGCCGCCCACCGTCCGCTCGATCCGCGTCCTGATCCTGCGCCTGGCCCGGGAGAACCCGTCCTGGGGCTACCGCCGGGTGCACGGGTGTTTCCTGGTGGGACGCGGTCCGGTTCTGTAACGCTCTGTCGCAGCGGGACGGGTTCACACCCGCCTACCGCCTTCCTGCCGAGGGCGAAGGCATCGCGTCGGATCCGTCCGCCGATGGGTACCGGCTGCCGACCGAGGCCGAGTGGGAACACGCCTGTCGGGCCGGGACGACCGGACCGCGTTACGGGCCGCTCGACGAGGTCGCCTGGTATCGCGGCAACTCGCAGGAGCGAGTGCATGACGTGGGCGGCAAGCGGCCGAACCCGTGGGGGCTGTACGACCTGCTCGGCAACGTCTGGGAGTGGTGCTGGGACGTCTACGACGCCGAGGTCTATGGCACCTATCGTGTGCTGCGCGGCGGTGGCTGGTTCGACGAGCACTGGAGCTGCCGGGCCTCCGTGCGCCGCCGTAGCCACCCGACCTTCCAAGTCGACGACGTGGGCTTTCGCATCGCACGGTCTGTCAGGGACTGATGCTCACCGTGCGTGATCCCCAGGGGCGTATCGGCTCCAGGTTCCGCCGACTTCCGTGACGAGGCGGGTGGCGGTCCTGTCGTGGCAGCCGAGGGCCTTTGCGAGCCAACAGCGTCTGCATCACGGCCGGGGCAGGATCAGCGCCAGAGCAATGGGCTGATGATGTGTTCAGCCTGCGATCCGCCACTGACAACGCCGGGCCGCATCCTCCCACCCGCGCCTACGCTGGCGGTATGGGCGTGCGAATGTCATGGGCGTGGGAAGTCGACGGGATGGCAGGAGCCGATTTCGAGTCCGTCAACGATGCCGCCACAGCCATGGCCAAGAGCGTGGAACTGGCGGCCTCTCACTTCGGGACGGACCGGCAGCAGGAAGTGGTCCGCTCGTGCGTGATCCCCATGAGTGACCGGATGCGCACCGAGGGCGCCCGCGCTCTCGCCGAGGGCCACAAGTGGTTCGGCGAATGCCAGGGCCTGTACGTGCGGATGAGCACCGGGACGGGTGACTAGGGCCGGTGTCATTCCGGCTCCGGCCACGCGGCCAACTCCCCGTCGGCGCCCTCGTCGGTGAGGGTGATGCGGGCGTCCGGGATGCTGCCGTACTCGCCGATCCAGCGGGTGAACTTCCGGCGCGCGGTCTCCTCGCTGTTCCACCAGCCGCGCTGTACCGACCGGCCGCCGGAGGCGAGCAGGAGGTGGTACCGGTCGGCGCTCGTCATGCGAGCCGAATTCCTCGTGACCGGCCGGGCTCGTGGACGATGGCCTGCTTCGCCTCCAGCTCGACCAGCTGATAGTGGACCGAGGAGTTGCTGCGTAGGCCGGCCGCAGCCCCGATCTCGGCGGCTGTCGGGGCTTCCCCGTGGTCGGTGATGTGATCGCGGATGCATCGGAGCACGCGCTCCTGCGCCTCGGTGAGGTAGTCGACCTGTCGCACGCCTCGAATAGATCACCTGTTCGAATTTGGGGTGCAAGCTAGACACGTGAACGACCTGCCTCCCAACCCGCGACCACCGCCAGCCGCTGCTGAACGCGATCGGCAACGCCCGCCGGGACGCCTACCTCGCCCGCCGCCGCCAGGCCGCCAGGGAAGAACAGCGGCGCCGTACGGAGCGGGAGGCGCGGCGGCCGGTGTGCACGGACTGCGGGCAGAAGTTCACCGACGCCAGGTGGGAGGCGATCGGCTACACCCCGGACTGGAGCAAGCGCCAGTCACACCCGCACCTGTGCGAGGAATGCCAGGACCGGGCCGTCGCAGCACAAGCGCAGGCCCAAGCCGACGAACGCGAGCGCCAGGAGCAGGATGCGCCCGCGCCAGGAGGCAGAGGAACAGGCCGCCGCGCAGAAGGCCGGCGGCTGGCTCTCCCGCTTCCGCACCTGACCCGGGCAAGCCGCGGCCACCGACCACGCGGGCAAGCCCAGGGCAGCCCTGGGCAAGCCCGCGGTCGGTGGCGGCTGCAACGCTGATCAGATGAACGGCGATGAGCAGCTGCTGAACGGCCGGGTCTACGGCGCGGAACACGACGACCCCAACCCCGGCCCGCTCCCACACCGGACCTACGCCGAACTGGTCGGCGGGCCGCTGGGCGGCCTGCTGCTGGACATCCACGGGTGGCGGACCGAGGAAGTCGACGACGGTGTCGCCCTGTCCACCGAACCCGGACGTTGGCCTGGCGGCCGCGCCTTGTACGACCCACGCCCCGGCGAACCCTGCAGACCCGGCCCCGGCGTCAGCTGCCGCTTCTATTACTCCGGCGATACGCCCTGACCGTGACAGAGCACTCGCCAGGCCGGCCCTTTCCGAGAACACGCTGGAAGGTGCGAGCAGCGGATCGTCGTCCACCTGGCTTCCGGCTCGGGCGGGCGGAGAGTCACCGTGCATTTCCGGTGTTCTGCTGGACGAGGGCGGCGTTCAGGGCGGTGGCGAAGGGCGCACCAGCCTGCATAGGGCGGAGCGCACGAGCCGCGGGCGGGTCGGTGCGGGCGGTGTGGCGGATGAGTTGCGCGTTGCGGAGGTTGAGCAGCAGCGTGCCGGCCAGACCGGCTTTGGGGCTGCGCAGACCGAAGAAGAGCCAGTTCCACCCCGCGTTAGGTGACAGATTGACGGCCACGCTGCTAACCAGGCGGGCGCGCTGACGCGGGTCGGGGACGGTGCCCAGAGCGTGGCCGGCGGCGTAGGTGATCGTGGCGTACAGCGGCGTCCACACGGCGCCGACGCCCATGACGGCGGCTGCCATGCAGGCTTGCGCAGGGACCTGTACCAGGCACTGTCGGGGTCGACGGCGCCGGCTCCGGCCACGGCCGCGGCGGCCACTGCCACGCCGCTGGCTCCGTAGCGCATCCACGGTCCCGGCGCCCGTCTTGGGCCTGTCCGATCGCTGATCAGCCTCATGCTGATACGGCTTCCCTACCCCGCACAGGGCGTACCGAAGGTCGCGGATCGGCACAGACGGTGATCACGCCAGCCTCGAGTCCGTTCCCTTTCGGACGTTGGCTGACACGGCGATGGCGGAGAATGTGGATCAAGGGGGTCATGTCGGGCGGATGCGGGTGGTTGTGGTGGACGAGTTCGATGTGGACGCGGTTCTCCAGCAGGCGCTGG
>NZ_JBVJMF010000031.1:0-71836 GCF_055584345.1 Streptomyces sp. NPDC104106 | reverse complement strand
GCCCTGCACACGGACAACGCCCGTTTGCACACGGAGGTTCAGGCCACCGCCGAGCACCTGCAGCGGGCGCTGCTGCCCGACCTGCCCCACGTGGGTCATTCACCGGTTGCGTACCGACTGTGATCTCGCCCTCCAGGGCGGACTCCAGCACCCGCTTCGTCAGCTGCTGCAGCAGCCCGCCCTCCCCGGTCAGCTGCAGCCCGTCATTGCGGGCGCGGTCGACCAGCATCGCGATCAACTGCTCGTCCGACACCGCCTCCGCGGCCGACTCGACGACCGGCTCTTCCACGGTCCCGTGCTCGGTGATGGCCTCGCTCATCAGGCGTCTCCTTGATCATCGGATCCGCCGTTGATTACTGTAGACACTCCCCAGTGGGGCACCACCTGCGCATGAGCAGCCGGCGAGAAGAGACTCAGTCGGTGAGCGCGTGGCGGCGCGTTTCACGGCAGTCGGTGACGGCATCAACACCGGCGATGTGCAGGGTGCGCATCACGGATTCACCGACAGCGGCCAGGCGCAGCCAGCCGCCGCGGCCTCGGTGAGAGGCCGGCGGGCGACGAGAAGGATGTTGATGCCGCTGGAGTCCATGAACGTCACCTGCCGCAGGTCCACCACGACGCGGGGGTGCGGCGCGCCGGCCGCTTCCAGGGCCTGGCGGAGGGCGTCACCGGTGTCATGGTCGATCTCCCCGGCGAGGATCAGCACGCGGATGCCGTCGGTGGCAGTGACCACCACCGACAGGCTGCCCGTCTGCTCAGCCTTCTGTGTGTCCGCCGCTTCTCCCTCAGCCATGTCTGTCTTGCCGGCGCAGCCAGACCTTCGTCCGCCGATCGCTGCCCTGCATGTATCAGGTGACGCCTGGGCGAGACGGAGGTCACAGAGGCGTATCAGGTGTCATCCTTCCCGGAGCGGGAAGACGCGCGGAGATGAACGGGGAGTGAAGGCGGCTGTGGATGAAACCAGTGCCACTCGTGGTGAGGACGCCACCACGCCCGGCCAGCGGGCCCTGCAGACCACGGTGGCCTTGGTCGGAGACGGCACGGTCATCGCCCAGGCCCGCCATTTGGCTGCCGATTTCCTCACTCGCGTCCAGGCCGACCACGGGCTGCCGGTTTCCCAGCGGGCCATGGACCTCACGCAGTTGGTGGTCAGCGAGCTGGTCACCAACGCCCGCAAGTACGCCCCGGGCCCGGTGCTCCTGGACCTGCACATCACCGGTGACACGGTCGAGGTCGTGGTGTGGGACTCCGACCCGGTACTGCCTATCGCCCGGGCCGCGGACGCCGGCCGGGTGGGACAGCACGGCCTGGAAATCGTGATGGCCGTCGCCCAGGGCTTCGAAGCACAGCGTGAGCCCGTCGGCAAACGCATCACCGCCCGCATCGCCCTGGCCGACGACCCCGGCGGCGCCATCTCTGGGCGCCAGCCCCTGTAGCCGGCCTCGCCTCGCACCCGGTCGACCCGCAGCGTGGCGGTAAAGAGTCTCGTCAGCTGACGTCAGGCACGCCTCTGGGAGTCCTCCTCGGACGGGTGCGGTTCGGGATGGTGCGCGGAGGCCTCCGCGACCTGCTTGAGCGCCGACGCCGTGGCAGCGTCACCGACCCTGGCCGGTTGCTCATGCGGGTGATCTGCGGGGCGGTCCTGGTGGGAATGGGAGGGCGCCAGCCTGTCGCCGACGCCGTAGGTCCCCGTGCCCGTAGTTGCCGAGGGAGCAGTGCCGGTACCGGACGCAGCCGGCCGCCTGGCGTCCTTTGCCATGTCACCCGGGGGGTGCTCGCTGGGCCGGGTGCGCGGCTGGGTCAGCCAGGCGACGGCCGCTCCGGTGAGCGCTACGGGCCATTCCACCACTCCGGCGACGCCGAGGACCCCGGCTCCGGTGTAGACCGCCATCCGGCGGCCGCGTGGAGAGACGGCTGCGATTCGGTCCAGTGCACTGTCGGCGGCCATGGTCACCTGCTCGGCTCCGGGCAAGCGGCGCAGAGTGGAGGCGATGGCCCGCAACGGCTGAGGAAGATCCGATGAACTCTCCTTGACCTGGTTCATGTCGAGTTCCTTCCTCCGGTCTTTCAAGGGATGTCAGCACCGAGTTTCCCGTTGCCGCACCACCTATGCCATATGGCAGTGGGGGCATGTACGAGGGGTGCTTGCCCCCTGGTAAGGGACTTCAGTGTGCAGGCAGGGACGGTGACGCTCCCCGGGGATCGGCCGGCACCCGGCCGGCCGCGGCCGCCCGCGCGCCCGCCGGGGGGGGTGTGGGCAGGCGAAGGTATGTTTCGGGACTCGCCCGGGTATCACCGTATGGGTGAATTGCCCTGATTGATTGATTTCCCTTTAGGGGAGACAAGCGGTCGGGCGGGAGGCGGTCCGATGTCTACAGGAACTCTTCTGGCGATCGTCATTCCCGCTGTGGTGGTCGTGGCCTTGATCGTGTCGGCCCTGGCTCTTTTCATGCGGCGTCGCAGGCTGCGTGAACGCTTCGGCCCGGAGTACGAGCGCACGGTCCAGGGAGCCGACAGCCAGCTCGCCGCCGAGCCTGAGCTCAGCGAGCGCGCCAAGCGCCATGACGAACTCGACATCAAGCCGCTGCCGGACAGTGCCCGGGACCGCTTCGCCCGGGACTGGGAGGGCGTGCAGCAGGAGTTCGTGGACCGGCCGGAGGACGCGGTGCACGACGCGGACCGGCTGGTCACCTCATTGATGCAGGCGCGCGGCTACCCCACCGAGGGCTTCGAGCAGCAGATGAAGGACCTCTCCGTGGAGCACGGCCGCACCCTGGAGCACTACCGGGCCGCCCACGAGATCGACACGCTCAGCGCGGGCCACAAGGCCACCACCGAGCAGCTGCGCAGCGCCATGGTGAACTACCGCGCCCTGTTCGACGAGCTGCTCTCCGACGGCGGCCAGTCCCGCCGCACCCCGGCCTGACACCCGTGCCCGAACCCGTAGGAGCCATGCAGCGCGGCAACACGCCGGAAAGCTCTGACAGCGGCCTGTCCACCGCGGACTTCGCCCAGCCGCACCAGACGGTGGACGAACCACCGGGCGCCGCATCGTCGCCCCCGGTCTTCCCCGGCGAAGGTGACGAGAGGACCGCCACCGGCGACGAGACCGAGTCCCGTCCCACGGATGCCCCCGCGACTGGGGAGGCGACGGCGCAGCAGAGCGCGGACGCCGACGAGACCCCGCAGCTGCTGAAACCGCAGGACGAGGACGATTTCCACAAACGCTGGGAGAAGATCCAGAACACGTTCGTCGATGACCCCCGCGAGGCCGTACAGGCAGCCGACGGCCTGGTCGCCAACGTCATGCAGACACTCGCCACCACGTTCGACGAGCGCAAGAAACAACTGGAAGAACAGTGGAACCGCAGCGGCCAAGCGGACACCGAAGCCCTGCGCACCGCCCTGCGCCACTACCGGTCATTCTTCAACCGCCTGCTCACCACCTGACGCCCCCCACCCCCGCGGAGCCGACAGCCGGCGACGCCTCACATGGCGCCGCCATCAGCGGCCGGCACACCTGGTCGCAGAAGAAGGAGGCCACCGTGATCGCCCTCGGCGTCATCCTGCTCATCGTCGGGTTCATCCTGCACATCGGCATCCTATGGACGATCGGGATCATCCTGCTCGCCATCGGACTCGTCCTGTTCCTCCTCGGCTCCGTGGGACACGCCGTCGGCGGCCGACGCCACTACTGGTAGACCGCACCGGGCCTGCCCCGACCAGCGGCCCAATCCGCGCACCCGCGACGCCATCGCATCCGTAGCCCGCTGATTGTCTGTGGCGGCTCGGCACCGGCCCAGGTGCCCTCCTGCAGATCCCCAGCTCAGGGCCCCGCCCCTAAATGGGGCGGGGGCAGACATGGGTGGAAAATGAGGGGTAGCCGCCGTGCCGTCGGCCGTTTCGAAGCGGCCCATGGCACGAGTTCGGATCCAGGAGGGGACCTTCATGGCGCTCATGAGCACGCTGGACACGCAGACCACCGAGCTGCCCGAAGTCACCGACCCTTCCCAGGTGGCGCCCAGGGACGCCCGCGAACTCTCCCGGCTGTTCTTCGAGCAGCTGGCGGTCCTGGAAGAGGGCACGCCCGAGTACGGGGCTTCCACCTTGATCGTGGACACCGGTTGTCATGCAGCGATGGCCAGCGTAGTTGATCTTTGTTCGAAGGCGACCGGCGCGAGGTAGCCGATCGGGGAGTGTCTGCGCCGGTGGTTGTAGAAGCCGAGCCAGCGGAAGACTGCGAGCCGGGCGGCTCGTGCGGTCGGCCAGCTGCGCCGGCCGGGCAGGATCTCCCGCTTCAGCGAGGCGAAGAACGGCTCCGCGGCGGCGTTGTCCGCGGAGGTGCCGACCGCTCCCATAGACCGGCGGATCCCGGCCCGGTGGCAGACGTCGGCGAACGCCTTCGAACCGTACTGAGCCCCGGGATCGCTGTGGAAAATGACGCCGTCCACCCGGCCGCCACGAGTGCGGACGGCCGCGTGGAGCGCGCCGGTGACGAGTTCGGCCCGCATGTGATCGGCCATCGACCAGCCCAGCAGGCGACGGGAGAACACGTCGATGACGGTGGCCAGATACAGGAACTTCCCGCCGTCGATGGGCAGGTAGGTGATGTCACCGACCCATGCCCGGTCGGCGGCGGACGCGGTGAAGTTCCGCGGCAGCAGATCGGGCACCGCCTGGGCGTCGGGATCCGGGATGGTGGTGCGGTGCCGCCGCTTCAACCTCCGCCCCTGGATACCGTGTTGGCGCATGAGCCGCTCGACGCGCTTGCGGTTCAGCATCACACCGCCCGCACGGAGCTCGGCGGTGATCCGCTTGGCCCCGTACGTCCTCCCCGACTCTGCGTAGACCTTGCGTATCCGCCGGGTGAGCACGGCGTCGGCAGCCTTCTTCGCTGCCCGCGCCGGTGCGGCCTTCAACCAGCGGTAGAACCCGGACCTCGACAGGTTCAGTACGGTGCACAGCCGCTTCACGCCGAAGGCGTCGCGGTGGTCGGCAACGAACTCGAAGCGGCTCACCAGTTCGTCTCGCCCGCAAAATACTTGGCCGCCCGGCGCAGGATGTCGCGTTCCATCTCCAGCTCGCGGACCTGCTTGCGCAAGACCACGATCTCCGCGTCCTTCGCGGACTCCGCGACCGCCTCGGGCGTCTCGGCCTTCCCCGCGGCCTTGATCCACTGCCGCAGGGTCTCGTGGTTCACGCCGAGCTCGGCGGCGATGCGTGAGACAGGCCGGCCCGACGAACGAGCCAGCGCCACCGCGTCGGCCCGGAACTCCGCCGAGTGCTTGTAGGTC
This sequence comes from Streptomyces sp. NPDC104106, assembly GCF_055584345.1. Classification (NCBI taxonomy): domain Bacteria; kingdom Bacillati; phylum Actinomycetota; class Actinomycetes; order Kitasatosporales; family Streptomycetaceae; genus Streptomyces; species Streptomyces sp. NPDC104106. Next base: position 66,542 of record NZ_JBVJMF010000031.1, on the reverse strand, counting down.
CCCACTCGGGACTCCTCTGCCTGAATGCAAGATCCAGTGTCGAGGTGTCCACGATCAAGGTGGAGGGCCCGGATCGGCTCCACCTTGACGCGGGGCTTCTCGCTGACAGCCATGAGCTCACCTCCAGAGCGGTGCCTTGAGTGAGCGTTTTCAAAGTGCGGCACAGCCGACACGATCCACCCCCTTGGTCAGCGGCCTTGCTCTCCGCAGGGCCTGAAAAGCGACCCCCGGGACTCTTGCCATCGCCCTGCGCCAGCGGAATGCGTCCCTGTGGCTTGTGCGGTCAGGTGCGCAAGATGACCAGAGCCCACGTGCCACCCGAATGTCCCGCAACGGGAACGATTCCTGCGGCTGTGCGGAGGCGAACGGGGTAAAGGGATGCCACCGGTTCAGGAACCTGGGACGAGGAGCATGCCATGACTGATGACGCGTACCTGTTTCTCGTAGACGAACCCACTGAGACGCCAGGCGTGCCACCGTCCGCCGTGGGAGCACTCGCCTGCATGGAGACCCCCGCCGTGCGTGCCTGGCTCAACGCGCAGCATGCGTCGGAGGCGTCTCCCCGGCTGCGGCTCGCGCCGCCCGAGCACACCGGGGCCATCCCGGAGAAGGCGGAGCGGCTGCCGGTTCCGTTGACCGACGAGGAACTGAGCCGACTGCGCCACCGCACGGCTCCAGAAGCCCTGGCTGAGGTCGAGGCCGAACTCCTCGCATACCGTGACTGCGCCCACGGCCGTGACGAGATGCTCGCCCGGGCACTGGCCGCGGGCCTCCCACCCAACCGTGTCGCCGAACTCACCGGCGAGGACATGGCTGTAGTCAGGGCCGCGGCCGGGCGCTGAGCCGGAGTTCCCTTGCTGGATGCGGTCATGCGCACGGTGCGGGCACTGCCCGCCGATACCGAGCCAGTGCCCCATGGTCCGTCGCAGAAATTCTTCACCGTCGGCCGGACGGCCGTCCAACCCGCCGAACTTCGTACCCGGTCCTTGCAACATGCCGAATTTGACGCTCAGGTGGTAGCTGTCCCCAATCACCCACCAGCGCCCCACGCTGTGATCAGGACGTTCGCACGCGGATCGCCATCTGCATCGTCCTGTTGGAAGACCTGAGAAGCTGTTGTCTTTTCGATCTTGGGAGATGCACGTCGAACGGGAGTCCCGATCGGGTGGTCGCGGGGCGCTGGGCGCATACGAACAGGCCTCCTGAACAGCTCGTGGGTGTCGAATCACCGAGCAGCAGCAGGAGCCCCTGGTGCAGCAGTCTTGCGTGCCGATGGCCGGGCGGTCCAGTGCGGTCACCTGGGAGTGCGACTGCCTGGCTCACCGGTTCGGAAACGCCGCCGACAACGGGACGCGGCAGCGTCGCTACCCGACGGACATGACGGACGGGGAGTGGGCCGTGATCCGCCCGCTGCTGCCGGTGCCGGGCTGGATGCGCGGCCGGGGCGGCCGGCCGGAGGGGGACTGCCACCGGGCCATGCTCGATGCAATCCGGTTTCTCGTGGACAACGGGATCAAGTGGCGGGCGATGCCCGCCGACTTCCCGCCGTGGGACCGCATCTACGCATTCTTCCGCCGCTGCCGCGACAACGCCCTGGTCAAGGAGTTCCACGACCGGTTGCGCGCGAGGGTCCGCGAGGAGCTGGGGCGGGATGCGGAGCCGACGGCCGCAGTGATCGACTCGCAGTCCGTCAAAGCGGACGCCGTGGTCGGAGCGGACAGCCGGGGCTTCGACGGCGGGAAGCTGATCAACGGCCGCAAGCGGCATGTCGTGGTCGACACGCTCGGCCTTCTGCCGGGCGTGATGGTCACCGCCGCGGACACCGGCGACCGCATCGCCGCCCAGGTGCTGCTCGGGCAGGTCGCCGACATGCACCACCGGCTGGAGCTGGTCTGGGCCGACGGCGGCTACACCGGCAGCCTCGTCGAGCACTGCCTGGCCGCGTTCGCGCTGGTTCTGGCGATCGTGAAACGCAGCGACGACATGCGCGGCTTCGTGGTGCTGCCCAAGCGGTGGATCGTCGAGCGTCTCTTCGCCCACCTGATGCGAAGCCGCCGTCTGGTACGCGACTTCGAGCGGCGCACCGCCAGTGCCGAGGCGATGGTCTACTGGTCGATGACCCTGCTCATGACGCGCCGACTTGCCCGGCCGGGCCCTGGGCGAGGGTGAACCGCCCCGGCTGCCGCTCGGCCAACCAGCCCCGCGCGACCAGGCGTTTCGCCTTCGACCGCAGTGCCTCCACTCGTGCCGGGACCACGTCCATGCCGAACGTATGGGCCATCTCCTGGCAGGTCAGCGGCCCTTGATGGAGCCGGTCCCGGTCCACGAGCGCCGTGAGGATGCGCTGGTAGTCCACCGACAGCACCGCCCGTCGAGGCCCTCACGCCACACCGACACCTGCGACTTCGGCTTCGCGGCGTCCCGGGGTTCCAGCGGCGCGTCCGCATCCCGCGGACCCTCAGTGACCTCGGTGCCGGCGGTGTTGCCACCGTCTGGAGCCAGCACCGTGTCGACCCGCCTGCGGGCAATCGCCCACTCCTGCCATTCCTGCTCGGCCGCGGCCAGTTCGGCCTGGATGCGGTCGGCCTCCTCCCGCAGCCCGTCGACTCGACGGCGAGCGGCGAGCTCGTGCTGATCCAGCAGTCCGACGACTGACGGCATTCATGACCTCCCGGGGAGCGACGACCCGACAGGCCACGGCTCCCACGGAATCACCGCTCCTATCCCCGACCAGCGGAAACGCGTCGATCACGCCCGAAAAGACAACAGCTTCTGAACGGTGGCATCGCCGAAGACGGCCCCTGCAGGGCGACGACCGCATGAGGCAGGTAGTCCCAGGCCGAACAACTCCCCTAGGCCCAATACCGGTAACTTAGGGTTTTGGTGTGCGTTTGACCCGTTTGGGTTTGGTGGCGCCAACGAGGGTGATGGTCGCGGTGGGTGGGCGGTCTGCAGCCCGGTGGGCGACGCGTTTGAGCGGCCAGTTGGCGACTTTGCGTTTGATGACGCGGGGGTTGGCCCGTCGGTGGCGCCGTGGCAGGAGGCGTTCGAGGAGTTCAGCGTGGGTGGCTTGGACCGCGCGGGCGAGTCTGCCGGGAGGAAAACGCCGCCTGGTGGGTGACCTGGCGGCGCACGACGCGCAGTGAGCGGGTGAAGGAGATCCAGTCGGGGTCCCGGTCGGCTTGTCGTGCCGCCTGGTGCATCAGGTGCCGGATGGCGTGGTGGACGAGCAGGAAGCCGTACAGTTCCTGCTCGGCCCCGTCGGGGTGCTGCGAACGCAGTACCAGGTGCGGCCCGCCGAGGTGGGTCTTGATTTCGTCGAGGGTGGACTCCAACTCCCATCGCTGGGCGTAGAGGGCGGCCAGTTCCGAGGCCGGGGCCTGGTCCGGGTCGAGGATCGTGGTGAGGAGCCGGTAGACGCCCTCATGGCCGGCGATGGTGTATTCCACCGCACGTACCGGCACTCCACGACGGGTGTGGTGGATGTCGCTGCGGCCGAAGATCTCAGTGAGGTAGGAGCCGTCCGGCAGCTGCTCGACCACCGGCAGCACGAGGTCCTTGCGGACTCGCCACAGCAGGTCCGCCCCGGTGGCCGCGGCTGCGCGCCACAGGTCCACGCCGTAGAAGCCGCGGTCGGCCAGCAGCAGCATGCCCGGCCGCAGGGACACCAGGACCGACTGGGCCAGAGCCCGCTCCCCGGTGCGCAGAGCTCCGATCGCAGCATCGAAGACGGCGTGGGTGCCGCACTCCACCAGTCCGACCATGCGCAACTGCGGGTATCCGACGTCCTGTTCACCGCGCCCGGAGCGGGGCGGACGGCCGAACGCCTCCACGTTCGTCTTCGTGTCGGGCAGGTCGAATGTGGTGCCGTCGATCGCGGTCAGCCGCCAGTCGCGGTAGAAGGCACCCTGGGTGTCCGGTGTGGCAACCGGACGGCACACCCTCGCGAACAACTGCCGCAGCGGCGCCACCCCCAGCCGGGACCTGGCTTTCCAGATCGCCGCCGTACTCGGCACCACCCATGACGTGCGCCAGCGCCGAGCACCCTGCAAACCTGCGGTCAGTAGCCGGGCGACCTCCTCATAGCTCTGCCCGGAGAACAGGCACATCGCCAACACGAAGTAGACCACCAGCCGGGCCGGCAACAGCCGGTTCCGCTGCTGCACCCGCCCCGTCTCCGCCAACACCTCGTCCACCAGCGACTGAGGAAACGCCTGTGTCAGCACCCCAACCGCGATCCGGTCCGACAACCGCTCACCAGATGACGTCAGTTGACCCGCTCTTGCCACACCACCAACAACGACCGGATTGTCGCTAAGTTACCGGTATTGCCCCTAGGCCGATCAGGGGAAGCAGCCGCGCGACGACCGCGACCAGTGTGCCAGGCAGCGCGAGAGTTCGTCGCCGGCTCCTGACCTGGGGCGGGGTCGCCCTGTGGGCGGTCCCGCCCCACTCGTTCGAAGGTCCCGGGCGCCGCCTTGGAAGCGTTGCGGGTGCTTCCTGCTGTGGGGGCAGGAAGCACGGTGCCGCTCCCCTCCGGGACGTGCGCTGGCCAACACAGGCCCTGCCGAAGTCCCCCTGGCCGGGGTAGACGGGGGGCAACGGCATGAGGGAGGAGAGCTCATGGCACGCGCTTACGGTGCCCGCGTCCGTCGGCGTGGACCGGCGGAGAATGGCATGGTGGGGCCAACACGAGCGGCTGCCGGGGAGCCCTGGAGAGGTGGGCGGGCCAGGAGCGGACGCGGGGCCCTGCGGGCGGATGTCGGTGTCCGGCGAGGGGCTTGGGTGCGAGCCGGTTTCGGTCTTGGACTCGGCGCGACGCTGGCCTGGCTAGTGGTGAACACGGTCTTGCAGATCGGCGAGTTGCTGACCCTCTTCCTGGCAGCCGTCTTCATCGCCATCGGCCTGGAGCCGCTGGTCGGCCTGCTCACCCGGCGCCGCGTACGGCGCGGTTGGGCGGTCTTCGTCGTCCTCACGGTCTTCGCGCTGTGCCTTGCGGGGTTCGTGGTCCTGATCGCCCAGCCCGTCACGGACGAGGTCGACGCTTTGATCAAGGCGATCCCGAACTGGCTCACGCAACTCCACGACCGGCATACCTTCCTCGGCCATCTGGAGGATCGCTACCATCTGGTGTCCAGGGTCCGCGGTGCGCTCTCCTCCGGTGGCACTGGCCTGCTCGGTGGTCTGCTGGGGGCGGGGAAGATGGTGCTGAGTCTGGTGACATCGGCGGTCATCGTGGTCGTGGTGACCATCTACCTCATGGTCGCTCTGCCAGTGATCAAGCAGTTCGGCTTCCGCTTCGTCCCTGCCAGCAGGCGCGCACGGGTCGAGACGGTGACGGACGAGATCCTGGCCCGGACCGGCCGATTCATGCTGGCCAACCTGGCCACCTCGGGCATCGCCGGTCTGGCGACCTTCGCCTGGTGCGCGGCGGTTGGCGTACCGTATCCGGCCGCCCTGGGGTTCTTCGTCGCTCTGATGGACCTGATCCCCGTCGTCGGTTCGACTATCGCCGGGGTGGCGGTGAGCCTGGTCGCCTTGTCGGTGTCCCTGCCGATCGCCGGTGCCACAGCCGGCTTCTACGTCGGCTTCCGCCTCGCCGAGGACTACCTGATCATGCCCCGCGCAATGAAGTACGCCGTCGACGTGCATCCCGTCGTCACCGTCGTCGGCGTCCTCGCCGGCGGCGCCCTGCTGGGCATCATCGGCGCCTTGATCGCCGTACCAGCTGCCGTCGCCATCGGAATCCTGTTGGACGAATACCTCTTCCCTCGCACCGACGCCTCATAACCACCCGGCCGCCGGACCTGCAGGTAACTGGGGCACATGGGGTGAGGCTCGCGAAAACTCGGGAAACAGTGGTTGTGAGGTCTCAGTGAAGGTGACCCTTTCTCACTGGACCTGATCCGTATCTGATCCTTACCAGTGATTCTGATCCGTGCCGTTGTCGGTAGGGACGTGTAGCACTCGGGACGCCGCGACGGAGTGGGCCCGGCGAGCCACGTCCACCACTCACGCTGAGTAGTCGATGGGCGGGGTGGGCGCCGGGAACGCGGCAGATCCGGATGTCCGGGGCATCCCTGGTGCGGGCTTGCGGTCGGCGCGGGCACGGCACTCGTCGGCCGTCAGTCGCCAGTCGTCAGTGGTGAACCGACGACAGCCGCGCCGCTCGATCGGTGCTTATGAGGGGATCAGGAAGATTTGCCGGCGAGTCCGCCCTGTTCGGCCCGCCGGAGAGCGGTGGCAGCCTGGTCGAGTGGATAGACGGAGTCGATAGGGGCGGTGAGTTCCCCGGCGGCGAGGTGACCGAACAGGATTCGCAGGTCTTCGCCGAGCCGGCGTCGGAAGGCGTCCAGGTCGCGGTGGCCGGCCCAGATGTCGAAGAACGTGGCGTGCCGGCCGTTGGGCAGGATGTTCCAGCGTTGGAGCCGCAGGTAGTGGCGCATGAACGGGATCACCGGGTGCTTGGCGTCGGCGACGCTCATGTCGCTGAGGCTGACGAGGTGTCCGCCGCGGGCGAGCATGCGCCAGGATGTGTGGATGCCGGGGCCGCCGACGTGGTCGACGACTCCGGCGACGCCGGTGGGTGCTAGTTGGCGTACGCGTTGGGCGAGGTCTTCGCAGCGGTAGTCGATCGGGATGACTCCCATGGCGCGCAGGCGCTCCTGCTGGCTGGGTCCGGCGGTGCCGATGGTGTGCAGGCCGGCGTGCAGCGCTAGTTGGACGAGCACCGACCCGACCCCGCCGGCCGCGCCGAGCACGACGACGGTGGACCCCGGACGGGCGTCGATCAGGCGGAGGACGCGCAGCGCGGTCAGGCCGTTGATGATGACGGTCTCGGCGTCGCGATCGGTCACGGCATCCGGTATCGGGACGAGGTCGGCGGCGTCGAGGACGACGTGCTCGGCCCAGCCGCCGACCTTGGTCAGGGCGGCGACGCGTTGGCCGGGGGCAAGGCCGACCGGGGCGTTCTCGCCGAGTTCTTCGATGACGCCGACGAGGTCGTAGCCGGGGACGAAGGGAAACGCCGGTTGCTGGTAGTACTTGCCCCGGCGCATGGCCTGCTCGGCGAAGGACACCCCGGTCACCGTCACGCGCACTCGGGCCTGACCGGCTGTGATCGGATCAAGCTCGGTGAGCCGCGGTTCGATCACCTCGGGTTCACCGACCGACGGCAGGACCATCTGCACTGTCTTCATCCGCTCGTCTCCTCGATCAATGGCGCGTGTCTGTGTCCTTGGGCTCACACCGATGAGTTAACGGCGTTTATTTACGGGCGTCAAGTCATCTTGTACGGTGCTCGTATGACCCCATCGCCGCCCACGCCGACGAAACGCGTACGCAATCCACGTGGCTCAGGAGTCCTGCTGGGCCAGCAGATCGTCACGACTGCTCTCGGCATCGTCGACGACACTGGCGCCGACGGGCTCACCTTGCGCGGCCTGGCCCGCATGATCGGGGTAAGCCCCCCGGCGATCTATGCGCACTTCGCCGACATCGACGCGATCCTGCTCGCGGTCGCTCGTCAAGCATTCGCCGACCTGGCCGACCACTTGACCGCGGCCGGCGACGGCATCACAGTGCCGGCGGAAAGACTCCGCGCGGTCTGCCGAGCCTATCTTGACTACGCCGAACGACACCCCGGTCGTTATCACGTCATGTTCAGCGGCCAATGGGACGCAACCGCGGCTGTCGAACGCGGAACCGTCGACCAGCATGTGGTCGACACCCTCGGTCAAGGCGCCCTTTCGGTGTTCACCAACGCCGTTCGAGCCTGCGCGGGCACTGATACACCGACTCCTCCGACTCCTTCCGACCCGTTCACCGAGGCCGTCACCATCTGGGTTTTCCTACACGGCTACGCGCACCAGCGACTCGTGGCCCGCGCCTTCCCGTGGCCGCCCGGCATAGCTGAACACATCGTGGACAACGTGACCACCCGATGCCTTACACGATCGACACGCACGGCATCATCGGGGTGACTGTTTGTAATCACCTCACTATTGGGCTCCACGGCACGGCTCAGAAGTGGCTCCAGAAGGTACGAAGTTGATCTGGCCCCACCCGGCGGTAAGAAGCTTCGGGGTGAGCTGTGGGGTGTCCATGCCGACCAGCAGGCCGGGGCCGTCCGCTACGGCGGCGAAGGCGGCGGCCAGCCGCTCGTCCAGGCCGCCGGATGCCTGCGGGACCACCTCGATACCAGGCGGCAGCCAGCGTCCGGGCACGCCGTCCAGGAAGAGCACTCGGCGGCGGGCCGGGCAGCGCAGCACGGTCTCGAGGGTGTCGGCGAGCGCTGCCTCCGCCAGAGCGGCCGCCTGTGCAGGGGTGAACGGCGGGGTGAGCCTGGTCTTGACGTGCCCAGGCCGCGGCTTCTTGGCGATCACCAACAGCGCGGTCAGCCCGTCCGCGCTCACGGGCGTCATCCCGGCCGGGCCGCTCACCGGGGTGCTCCTGCCGGGCTCCGCGGCGGCTCGCTGAGCACCGCGCTCATGTCGCGCACCGCGTACCAGGTCCCACGCCAGGTACCCGTGACCTTGGAACGGCCGGCGCGCGGGTAGTACGGTACGTCGACCTCGCGCACCCGCCATCCGGCGTCGGCGGCGCGGACGACCATCTGCAGCGGGTAGCCCGACCTGCGGTCGGTCAGGTCCAGCTCGAGCAGGGCCTCCCGGCGGGCTGTCCGCATCGGGCCGAGGTCGTGCAGGCGCAGGCCGGTGCGGCGGCGGATCAGCCGGGCCAGCTCGCGATTGGCGAGCCGGGCGTGCATCGGCCAGGCGCCGTGCGTCGTCGGCCTGCGCCGCCCGAGCACCAGGTCCGTCTCACCGTCCAGGACGGGCTGGGCGAGGGACGGCAGCAGCCCCGGGTCGAGGGAGGCATCGCAATCGCAGAAGCAGACCACGGGCGCGGTGGCGGCGCGCAGCCCGGCCGCGCAGGCGGCGCCGAAGCCGCGTACCGGTTCGCCGACGACGTGCGCGCCCAGCGACGCTGCGAGCTCGGCGGAGCTGTCGGTCGAGCCGTTGTCGACGACAATGGCTTGCCAGCCGGGCGGGATCCGCTCCAGCACCCAGGGCAGGGCGGCCGCTTCGTTCAGGCACGGGAGTACGACGTCCGCCAGGGGCCGATGCCTATCGGTCACGTCTTTCAGCGTACGAAGAGAATGTTGTGGTAGCGCAGGGCGGCCGCCCGGCCGCCGGTGGCCCGGGCCCAGGCGGCGGCCAGGTGCACCGGCACCAGGCCGGGGGTGAGCGGATCGCCGCAGCGCGGGCAGACGGGCTCGAACCGTCCGGCGTCCAGGTCGGCCACCAGGCGCGGACCAGGCCGGACGGTCCAGTGGCGGGCGCAGTCGTAGTGTCCCTCGCCGTAGTACACCATCGAGCCGGCCAGGACGAGCTCGCTGACCCGCAGCCGGGCCATGACCGCGAGCAGGACGGCGGTGCCCGGATCGTTGCACCCCACGTAGGCGGGCGCGTCGTCGAAGTCGCGGCCCAGGCCGACCATCGCCGCCTGGTGGCAGCCCGCGTCCACCCCGCGCAGCGCCTCCTCGACCACCGCCCGGTCCCGCACGTCGCCGCACACGAACGCGACGCCGGGCGGGAACTGCGGCGGCTCGGGGGGCCGCACGTCCCACACGCGCACCCCGTGCCTGGCCTCGATGAGAGCCCGGACGATGTGGGAGCCGATGAATCCGGCCCCTCCTGTGACAAGGACGAGCATGCCTTCGAGGCTACGGCTGGATCAGGACACGCGGCGCCGCGAGGCCTGCCGACGCGCTGGCAGCTGCCACTGTGGCGAGTGTGGGAGTACGCACGCTCTGCGCCACGGCACTGCTCGCCGCCCTCGTCGCCGTCGTCGCCGCGACGGTCCGCATCGGCGGTGATCTCGGCCATCCGGCTGCGCTGCTGTACTGGTATGCCGCCGCGTGGGTGCTGTTCGCCGGAGCGGCGTGGATGGTGCGCCGCGTGCCGGTGCGTACCGCCGTGGCGTTGATCCTGGTCGGGGGGATCGCCCTGTGTATGGCGGCGCTCTCGGCTTCACCGCGCACCAGCGACGACATGTACCGCTACGCGTGGGACGGTCGCGTGCAGAGCGCGGGGATCTCCCCGTACGCCTACCCGCCGAACGCGCCACAGCTTGCCCGGCTGCGTGATCCGTGGCTCTTCCCCGTCGGGACCGCGTGCCGCAGGTGGGACCTCCACTGGGTGGCGGATATGTGCACGCACATCAACAGGCCGTCCGAACACACGATCTATCCGCCCGTGGCCGAGGGGTGGTTCCTGCTGGTGCACGCCGTCTCTCCGGCAGGCGGGCGGCACAAGCCACTGCAACTCGCCGGTGCAGTGCTCGCCGTCGCCACGACGGTAGCGCTGCTGCTGGTGCAGCGGCATACGCGTGGTGACCCGCGGCGGGTGGCACTGTGGGCATGGTGCCCGGCGGTGCCGTTCGCCGCAGTCAATGACGCCCATGTGGACACGCTCGGAGTGCTGCTCACAGTGGCCGCGCTCGGGACGGCCGTGGGAGCACGCCGGGGAGCGCTGCTCGGGGCGGCGATCGCCGTCAAGCTGCTGCCCGTGCTCGCCCTCCCCGGTGCGCTGTCGGGGGCGCTGGCCCCTGGGCATGCGCGTGCCCGGCTGCGGCACACGGCGAGCGTGCTGCTCGCCGTCGGTGTCGTGGCGCTCGCCTATCTGCCGTACCTGCTGGCATCCGGTTCCGCGGTCCTGGGTTATCTCCCCGGCTATCTGCGCGAGGAGGGGTACCAGCCAGGTGACGTTGGCCGGTTCGCGTTGCTGCGGCTGGCGCTGCCGGACGCGTGGGCCGGTCCGGCCGCCGTCGCACTGGTGGCGCTCAGCGCCTGGTACGTCCTGCGGCGCGGCGATCCGGAGCGGCCGTGGCACGGATCGCTGCTGGTCACGGGTACTGCGCTGCTGCTCACCTCACCCGCGTACTACTGGTATGCGCTGCTCGTCGTGGCCCTCGTGGCAATGGGCGGCCCGTGGGAGTGGCTCGCCATCGCTGCCGCGGGCACCGTGCTGTATGTCGCGGACGCACTGCAGTGGCACGGCGTTCAGGTCTCCGCGTACGCGGTGGCCGCCGTGACGGTGCTCGCTGGTGCAGTCGTCCGGGCGCGGGCGCGTGGCCGCGTAGACAGGCGGCAGGACGGTGCGTGAGCGCGGGTGCCGGCCCCATCGGGACGAGGGGTCATCGGTGGCGGCGTCTGAAGACGACCATCCGCAAGACGGTGAAGCGCACCACGGTCACCAGCGCGAAGCTCGGCCCGAGCACCAGGGTCTCCGCCGCTGGTGAGGCGGTGGGCCGGTAGTGGCGGAAGAGCAGGACAGCGCCCGAGGTGACCAGATACGCCAGGACGAACAGGCCACCCGCGGCCAGATGCGCCGGCAGGGCCCGGACCGCGGACCCGCGAAAGGTCAGCCGGCGGTTGGCCTCCGTGTTGAGGACGGTGACGACAAGAAGGGAGGCGAAATTTGCCAGGATGGGCGGTGACCAGTGGCGCAGAACCCAGTACAGCAGGGCCTGGGCCGCCGTGGAGGCGACACCGATCACGACGAACCAGAGCACTTGTCTGGTCAGCGTGGTGCGGCCGGGCCGGGGGAAGGCGAAGGCGCTGTGCCGTGCGCTGGGGCGTCGCACCCCACCATCATGAGGCCACCGTGCGACGCGTCGAGCCGTGCGCAGCGCCGGTTCAACCGTCCGGCTGGCGACGGACACTGCATGCACGTCAGGTGCCGGAAGCCGACCCTATCTGTGTCACTTTATGGCTGACGACCTGACAGGCACCGACGGCGCGGTGGGATTCGATCCACCCCTTTGGAGGTCGGCCCGGAACAGAGGAGGCGGCGGCCGATGGACAGTGGCGGACGGCCGATGGCCCCGGGCTCCGGCGGGCCGCAGGGCCCGAGATCGGACGAGGGCCATGCGCACAGGCGCCTCGAGCGGGTCCGCGCTGCCGCGGCGGCGCGGGCAGCCAAGGGGGCCGCTCGTGCCCGGGCCCTTGTGCGGCGGGTCGAGCAGACTCCTGCGCCCCCGGGGCCGTTCCGTCCCGGCTTCTGGCGCAGTCCCCTGCGCGGGCCCTGGCTGACGTCCGTGTTCGGCCTCGTGCTGCTGATCGGCATCCCGCTGCTCTTCGTCACCGGGATGCTCTCCTACGCTTCTTACAACCCGGGCCTCGGCGCGCTGAACGACCAGACCTCGGATAAGGGCCTGCTGGGCTTCTACGTCTTCGCCTGGCCCACCCATCCTTACTGGCTGTACCGGCTGACCCAGGGCGTGCACGTGACGCTCGGCGTGGTCCTCGTGCCCGTACTGCTGGCCAAGTTGTGGTCAGTGATCCCGAAGCTGTTCGAGTGGCTGCCGGTCCGCTCCATCGCCCACGGGCTGGAGCGGTTGTCCCTGCTCATGCTGGTCGGCGGGGTGATCTTCGAGTTCGTCACCGGCATCTTCAACATCCAGCTCTTCTACGTCTTTCCCGGCTCCTTCTACACCCTGCACTTCTACGGCGCCTGGGTGTTCATCGCCGCCTTCGTCGTCCACGTGAGCCTCAGACTCCGCCGGATGACCCGCGCCCTGCGCTCCCGCAGCCTGACAGCGGAACTGCGCACCGACCTCGCCCACACACGGCCCGAACCCCCCGACCCCGACGGCCTGGTCCCGACCGCTCCCGCGCCGCCGACGATGACCCGGCGCGGCGCGCTCGCCATGGTGGGGGGCGGATCGCTGCTCCTCCTCGTGGTCACCGCAGGACAGAGCATCGGCGGCCGGCTGCGCGCCACCGCCCTTCTCGCTCCGCACAACCGTACTCCGGGCAGCGGCCCGAACAGCTTCCAGATCAACAAGACGGCCGCTTCCGTCGGCGTCACCCCCGCGCACGTCGGCCCCGCCTGGCGGCTGGAGATCCACGGCCCCGGCCCGACACTCGTCTACACCCGCGCACAACTCCTCGCGATGCCCCAGCACGCCGCCGCACTGCCGATCGCCTGCGTGGAAGGGTGGTCCACCCCCAACCAGCAGTGGAGCGGCCTTCGCCTGGCCGACCTCGCCGCCCTGGCGGGCCTCCCCGCCGCCGGAAGCGTCCTGGTGGAGTCCGTCCAACCATCGGGCCCCTACAGCTCGGTGGTCCTGCGAGGCAACCAGATCCACGACCCTCGATCGCTGCTCGCCCTGCACGTCAACGGCGCGGACCTCTCGCTCGACCACGGCTACCCAGCCCGCGTCATCGTCCCGGCCAACCCCGGCGTGAACAACACCAAGTGGGTGCACCGGCTCACCTTCAGGACGTGACCATGCCACGCTTCGTCCGCTGGTACGGCTCCGGCCCCCTGCACCTTCTCGTCCTGATCGCCTCGTTCGCGATCACCGGCTACGCCATGGTGCGCCTGTTCGCCGTCCGCCCGCTCGAGGTCGCGGTCTGGTTCGTCGGCGCGGCGGTCCTCCACGACCTGCTCCTGCTGCCCCTGTACTCGCTCGCCGACCTGTCGGCACACGCTGTCCTGGGGCATCGCGCCACCCGCATGCCACAACCGCCGTGGATCAACTACCTGCGCGTGCCCACGTTTCTCTCGGGTGTGCTCCTGCTCGTCTGGTTCCCCCTCGTCTTCGCCCTCTCGATCCCCTACCCGGGTGCCACCGGGTTGTCCATGGACGTCTACCTCGGCCGGTGGCTGGCCATCACCGCCGTGCTCTTCGCCGCCTCCGCCGTGGCCTTCGCTCTCAAGCTCCGCCGCGTCCGGCGGGCCGCCCACGCCGACGAGGAACGACCTGCACCAGGTCACGACGCTGCATCGTGACGGCCGACGAGGACGGCTCGCCCTGCGCCGGAGGAGACCCTTATGCGCTCGCCCTGCGGACCGGCCACGGACCGGTGTACCTGCGGCTGGCGGACGGGTGCCGGATCCGGATGCCGGTGCACCGCTGGTACGCGCATCCCACCGGGGCCGACGAATCCGTGCTCAATCGCTGCGTCGGCCCCGTTCTCGACGTCGGCTGCGGCCCGGGCCGGCTGTGCCGGGCACTCCTGAGTCGCGGAGTCTTCGCGCTCGGCGTCGACGTCACCCCCCGCGCGGCGGCCCATACCGTCGCCCTCGGCGGGATCGCACTGTGCCGATCGGTGTTCGACCGGCTACCGGCCGAGGGAGGCTGGCAGACCGTCCTACTCATCGACGGCAACATCGGCATCGGCGGCGACCCACGCGCCCTACCGGGCCGCTGTATCCAGCTCACCGCCCCGACGGGGCTCCTCCTCGTCGAAGTCGACACGGCCGATGTCGAGGAGCGCTGCACCGCCCGGTTCGAAGACATCCAGGGCCACGAGGGCCCGCCGTTTCCCTGGGCACGCCTGGGAGCACCAGCCCTCCACAGGATCGCCCAGGACCTTGCCCTCAGCGTCACCGACCAGTGGAGATACGACCACCGACGCTTCCTCGCCCTCGCCCGCCAGGACTCGACCTCGGGACCTCGCTGATGAAGCGGGGCCGCCTCGCCACGCGGCTGCGGGCAGACATGACGTACGCCGACCGGACGGCGAGCGCAGGGCGCGGCACCAGACCGTGCCACCCGGTCGGGACAACTGCCGGCAACCGACACGTGCTATGCGTCGATCGTGCTGATTGGCTGGAGGTGAATCCGCTGTTCAGGGAGGCTGGAATCCATGACACCCGTCAGGCACCTGGAGAGACCTGCGGCACAGGCAACTACCCACGTTGTCCCGGCCGGGCCGCGTCCGGCCCCGGATGGACCGGCTGCCACGCATGAGCACGCGACCCATCGGTGACCACGCCCTGCTGTCCGACTGCCGCTCGGCCGCGCTGGTCACCTTCGACGGCTCGGTGGACTGGCTGTGCCTGCCCCGGTTCGACAGCCCGGCGATCTTCGCCCGGCTCCTCGACGAGAACGCCGGCCACTGGTCCATCCGCCCTGTCACCGGCCCGGTCGACATCAGCCGCCGTTACATCGAGGACACCCTCGTTCTGGAGACGGTCTTCCGCACGCCCGGAGGCACGGCGGTCCTGCGCGATGCCCTCGCCCTGGGACGGCGCGAACGCGGGCACGCGCTCGGCACCGCGTCCCCCGGAACGCTCCTGCGGCAGATCACCTGCACCGAAGGGCAGGTGGCCATCGAGATCGCCTACGCGCCGCGCCCGGAATTCGGACTCATCCATCCACTCCTCTCCGCCGTGCGAGGTGGGCTCACGGCGTACGGGGGCGCCCATGTCCTGCTGCTGTCGAGCCCCATCGACCTGCGGGTGAGCGGCTCCACAGCTCACGGCAGCATCCCGCTCTCGGCGGGGCACCGCCTCGGGTTCGCCCTGCACGTCGGGGCGGCGTGGGAAAGAGAGCCGGTGGGCTGGCGGGCAGGGCGGATCCGGCGCCGCATGTCCGACACCATCAAAGGCTGGCGCTCCTGGTCGAAGCTCCACCGCGGCTACGTCGGCCCCTGGCAGGACGAGGTGAGTCACAGCGGGCGCGTGCTGAGAGCCCTCACCTTCGCTCCCACCGGGGCCATCGTCGCCGCGGCCACCACCTCCCTGCCCGAGACACCGGGCGGGATGCGCAACTGGGACTACCGCTACACCTGGGTCCGCGACGCGAGCTTCACCCTGCAAGCGCTCGCCACGGCCGTCTGCGAGAAGGAGAAGAACCGGTTCTTCGACTTCCTCGCCCGGGCCGCGGCAACCCAACTCGACCGCGGCGCCGACCTGCAGATCATGTACGGCATCGGCGGAGAACGCGATCTGAGCGAACGGCTCCTACCCCACCTGACCGGCTGGCGCAACAGCAGCCCCGTTCGGATCGGCAACGACGCCTGGCGCCAACGCCAACTCGACGTCTACGGCGAACTCCTCGACGCCGCCCACGAATGCCTCCCACCCGGACAGCGCCTGGACCCGCCCACCCGCGCCTTCCTGGTCCAAGCGGCCGACACAGCCGCCCGACGCTGGACCGAGCCCGACCAGGGCATCTGGGAGAGACGCGGACCCAGCAGACACTTCCTGCACTCGAAACTGATGTGCTGGGTCGCCCTGGACCGCGCCATCACCATGGCCCCAGCCCTCCAAGCCCACGAACGCGTACCCCACTGGCGCCACGAGCGAGACCAGATCCGCCAAGCCATCGAAGAACGCGGCTGGAACCCCCGTACGGGCGCCTTCACCCAGGCATTCGGCAGCGACGAACTGGACGCCTCCGCACTCATGCTGCCCATCGTCGGCTTCCTGCCGCCACAGGACCCCCGCGTCCAGTCCACCGTCCTCGCCGTCGCCACACAGCTCACCGACCGCAACGGCCTGATCCGCCGCTACCTCGGCGACGAGATCGACGAAGCGGAAGGAGCCTTCCTGCTCTGCACCTTCTGGTTCGCCCACGCTCTCGCCCTGACCGGGCATGCCGTCCGTGCCCGGCAGGTGTTCCAGGCCGCCCTCGCACACGCCAACGACGTCGGCCTGCTTGCCGAGGAGACGGACCCCGCCACGGGAGAAGCCCTCGGCAACTACCCCCAAGCCTTCAGCCACATCGGACTCATCAACGCCGCCCGCGCCATCCGCGACGCCGAGCAGCAGCCCCCATCGCAAGGAGTCGAGTAAGACCGGTCCCCGACACGGATCAGGGACTGCCGCACATACGCCACTGGGGCGGACCAGCGTGGATGACTCACCCCGCGCACCCGCCTCTCTACAGTGGGCCGCATGCGAGGACACCCAACCCTGGCAACCGTCGCAGCCACGGCGGCACTGCTCGCGTGCGCTTCCTGCTCCGGCACATCACAGCCCGCCCCCGGCTCACACACGTCCTCCACGGCCACCACACGCCCCACCACTGTGCCCGCCGGACCCCTCACCCTCACCCGGGGACAGGGATTCGACCGCACCGGAGCTTTCACCTCGCTCATGACCTGCGACGATCCAAGGGATTACTCACCAGGTCTGAACTTCGCGAACGTGCCGACCGGAACACGGGAACTCGCCCTGACCATGGTCGACCTCAATAACCACAAGATTCACTGGCTCCAGCTCGGAATCCCCCCAAGCACCCACGCAATCAGCGCCCACCACCTTCTCCCAGGCGCCCGTGAGGCACTCAACGACTTCGGCGAGGCCACCTACGACGGACCATGCCCACCCCACGGCAGCACCCACACGTACCAGCTGACGCTGTACGCGCTCCACGAACCGATGCCCACCTCCTTCAACGGCAGCACACCGCCTGCCCGGACCCTGCAAGAGATCAAGCGGCGAGCCTTCGCCTCGGCGATGCTCGTGGTCCCCTACACACGCCACTGACGCAAGATTCAGCGATCAGGCAACCCCATACCGGGCGTCGTGAAGGTGCCTGAAAGATCGCGTAAGTCTGTAATGTGACAGACTGGCCGAGGCTCGGCCCCGGGCCCTGCTCACCCGCGCCCACGTGGCGCTGACGACCGCCGACACGGTTGTGATCCCCCAGGGCACCGACGCCGCGGTCTGGGCCGCCGCCATCGACGTGATCCGCAAGCCCGCGCCGCGCTACGAAGGGCGGTTCCTGCACCGGGACTTCCAGCCCACCAACGTGCTGTTTGACCTGCCGCCCGAGGACCCGGCCGGTGCCGCGGGCGCCCGGATCACCGGCGTCGTCGACTGGGCGGCGGCCTCCTGAGGCCCGGCGGACCTCGACGTGGCGCACTGTGCCACCAATCTCGCGCTGCTGCACGGCCCGGTGTGGGGCCTGCGCTTCACCGAGGCGTACCAGGAGGCCGGCGGGAGGCTGGCCGCGGCCGCGGACGAGCGGCTGTACTGGCAGGTGCGGGAGCCACTGGCGTTCTCGGAGGAAGGGCAGTCGGTGGCTCAGCCGTGGCGGCAGGCAGGACGGACCGAGCTGACGACACGAGCCGTGGAGGAGCGGCTTGATGCCTATGTCACCTCCCTGATGGACGCGCTGGGCTGAGCCCAAGGCGGTCCGGGGCGCGGCCTCGACCTCATCGTTTACCGCTCAACCAAGTGGGGAATCGAGCAGACCCTGGGGAATTAATTTCGGATTTCGGGCATCCCCATCAACACCTGACGTGTTCGCGGGCCGCAGCCGTTCAAGCGGGCAGGCTCAGAGAGTGTCCGGATCGACGCCCTGCGCACGCGCGAGAGCGAACAGAACCCGCTCAATCGTATCCAGACGGTCGGTGATCGACCGCTCCCCTGGTACGTCAGCAACGTTGGCAAGGAAGTCACGGAAGGCAGCGGTGGTGTCCTCGGACACGTGAGTCTCCCGCCGGATCACGAGGTGGAACGGCCGGCACGGCCAGGTCAGGTGGGGTTCAGCGGAGTAATGCCGGTGCGCGCGTACAGTTCGGGTTCCAGCGACAGGACAGTCAGTGGTTCTCCCGCCTTCACCGCCTGCCAGGCGATTGCCGCCGCGTGCGCCACCGGCCAGTCCACGTTTGTCCAGTCCATCGCGTCCACAGCGTGCGCCGCAGTGAATGGCACGTTCTCCGCGAACCGCAGGGACGCGGCATGCTTGCCCGCACCGGCCACTTGGCGTTCCGCCGCCAGGATGGACAGCGACGGGATGATGACGCGGCCGGTGCCGCGCGAGGCCTCGATATAGAGGCCGGTGAAGAACGGATCGGCACGGTACAGGGCGGCCAGAGCAGTATGGTCCAGGACGGCGGTCAGGTTCATGCGGTGGTGCCGCCCTGATGGGCGCGGATCTTCGCCCAGGCGTCCTGGCCGGCCTGCTGCAGATGCTCTGTGTATTCGACTCCGAGCTCCTGGGCGGCCTCCACGGCGCGCTGTTCCCGCTCGGCCAGCGTCAGCTCACGCCCCGCGAGTTCTTCGAGCAGCTCGGTGATGGTGGTTCCGCGTTCCTCGGCGAGCGTGCGGAGCCGATCGCGTACCCGCTCGCTCGTCTTGATGCTGGTCGGCTTGCTCATGGGAGGATTCTACCGCCGGTAGACACCCCGGGAGCCGGTATGGGAACGGCTGGTGTGAGTGAGCACGCTAGTTGGCCCATGTGCGCGGTAGATGGCCCGCAAGGTAGCGCCTGAGCAGGTGTTATAGGAGCTCTGGACGTTCTGCGCGGTGTCCTTGCGGCATGTTGGACGCTGACCTGGGATGCGTGTGGTCCCACCGGCGGCTTGCACCCTCTCGTGATGAGTCGATACCGGCGTACCGTGCCGGCCCAACGGTGGAGGCTTCATCCGGTGGCTCCGGAACACCGTGGCCGCATCGGGGGCCGCTTCCTACCCCTCGTCCTCGGTCCGGCCGCCTTCGAAGACGAACAGTGGCTTGGGGCCGTGGGCAGGTGCTTCGGCGAGCGCGACGGCTTCGGCGAAGCGTGCGAGCGGGAAGGGGCGCCCCTGGGGGATGCTCAGGACCTCGTCGGCGACGAGATCGCGGACCCGGGCCAGCGTGCGCCGCACGATTTCGGGTGAGGCGGTGCCGAACCAGCGGTTCAGCCAGAAGCCACGGACTGTTTTGGTCTCGTAGATGACCGAGCGTGCCTGCAGCGGGATCGTCAGTGCCGCGGGGTCGGTCTGCCGGTGGGTGGAGAGAGCGCCGTAAACCACCAGCTCTCCTCCAGGAGCCAGTGCCTGGGACACCTGGGCGCCGACGGGACCGGCGACACAGTCGACGGCCTTGCGCACGCCGGCCGGTCCCGCCGTCTCGGCCACACGCTGCATGAGGTCCTCGTCCTCGGTGCAGATGACCGCGTCACCGCCGAGCGCTGCGATCTCGGGCGTCGGTCACGAGGTATTCCTGCCAGGTGCCGGCGACGGGGGGCCCGGGTACAGCCGGAATCGCGGCGGCCACCACGCGCTCACCGGCCTTCAGTCCCTCGGTGTCCGGGCCCAGGGATTCGATGTGACCCACACATTCCATGTAGCCCCCGACAGCGGGGAACTCGGGGGAGAACCCGTAACGGCCGCGCAGCACGTGCAGATCACTGGCGTGCACAGGAGTCGCCTTCACCCGAATCAGTGCCTGACCGGCTTTCGACGTCGGCACAGGCCGGGATTCCAGCCGCAGTACATTGGCGGGTTCACCGGCCTCCAGGGCTACGAGCGCGCGCATCGATCGAGGCATGTGTGGCTCTCCGTCTCACAGCGCCCGAGACGGCTCGGCGTGCTGGTGTCGCGCGGCCTCGGCGGGGACGTGATCAGGACCGTTCGCCGCAGCGCACCCCCCTGACTCCGTCACTCCACGCTACGCCCGCCCCCGGGAAGATTCCCGGCGGCTGACCATCCTTCGAGAGTCGTTCCTCCCCGGGGGTGACCAGGACCGAAAATCAGAGGGCCAGGCGGCGGATCGCGACTGCGGCCGCGTCGTCGTTCAGGTGGCCTTGGACGTGGGCCAGCAGGTCGTCGTGGAGAGCGCGCCGGAACTCGTCGGGGTCGTCCTTGATCCACGCGGGCGCCCGTTCGGTGAGCGGGTAGAACAGGTGGGCGCTGTCGCGTGCTTCGATGACGCCGTCCGTGGAGAGGAGGAGAAGGTCGCCGACCTCGAACGGGAATGTCTGGACGTCGTAGGCGGTGATGCCGAAGGTGCCGCCGAGTCCGAATCAGAAGGTGGCTCGCCTCCGGCGTGAGGGGGGGGTGAGGTGAGTGCCGCGCAGGAGCAGCGGCGGTGGGTGGCCGCAGTTGATGAGGTGGGCGACCGGCTGGTGGTCGGGGATGTCGAGCGGGATCGCGGTGGCGAAGTCCTCGTCGGTGTCCTGCTCCATCTGCGAGCGCCACTGGCTGCTGTCCCAGCGGAACGCGGCGTCCAGGTGGACGGCGAGGCGGGGCAGGGTGGCCTGCCGATGGGCGGCCGCGCGGAAGGCGCCGAGCAGCAAGGCGGTGTTGTTGATCGAGGCCAGGCCGCTGCCGCGGACGCGCCGATGAGAAGCCGGGTGCTGTGGTGGTCGGTCCGCGCGGCCGCGTACAGCTCCCCACCCAGATCGGCCTCCTCCTCGGCCGGAATGTGTACAGGCCGACGATCCGCAGCGGGCCGGCGCGGCCGGGCAAGGGCTGCAGCAGCACGCTCTGCGCCGCCTCGGCGACGGACCGCACCCGGTGCGGCTGGCGCTCACGCCGGTCCGCAGCACGCAGATGCCGGCGCAGACGCCGGAGACGACGACCAGAGCGGTGATTTGAGCCTGGACGTTGGCGTGGCGGCATTCTTTCAGGGGGACGCCCGGGAGCGTAGATGGCGCCGCTCCAGCGCCGAGGGCGATGGCTCGGTGGGGAAGGGTCAGGGCAGCAGGACGATCTTGCCGCGACTGCGACGGGCGTCGACGTCGGCCTGAGCCTGCGCAGCTTCGGTGAGCGGGTAGGTGCGCCCGATTGGCAGGGTGAGCTTGCCGGAGGCGGCCAGGCCGGCCAGCTCGGGCAGTGCTTCGGGGGCACGGTCGGAGGGGTCGGCCCCGGTGAAGCGCACCCCGTACTGCGCGGCGTTCATGTCCGCGATGGTGATCACATGTTCCGGTCCCCCGGTCAGTTCGATGGACTCGGGCAGCACGCCGGCGCCGGAGGTGTCGAAGACTTTGTCCACGCCGTGGGGGGCGATTGCGCGGACCCGCTCGACCAGGCCCTGTCCGTAGGGCAGGGCGACGGCTCCCAGCGCGGTGATGCGCTGGAGGTCGTCTGGGCGGGCGGTGCCGATGACGGTGATTCCGCGGGAGACGGCGAGTTGGACGGCGATCACACCGACGCTGCCGCCGGCGCCGTGGATCAACAGGGTCTGGCCTGGCTGGAGGTCCAGGTGCCCCAGTGCGCGGAAGGCGGTCTCGCCGACCGTGGGCAGGGCGGCCGCCAGCTCCCATGACAGGCCCTGTGGCTTGTGCACGGGCGCGTGCATCAGGGCGTACTCGGCGTACGCGCCGGCTGGGGCCTTGCCGAAGACCTCGTCGCCCACCGCGACGCCGGTCACCAAGTCGCCGAGGGCGTCCACGACACCTGCGACGTCCTGGCCAGGGGTGATGGGGAACTCGGCCGGGAAGACGCCGACCAGTTCACCGCGGCGGATCTTGTTGTCCAGCGGATTCACGCCGGCGGCGCGGACCCGAACGCGCACCTCGTGCGGCGCGGGCTGAGGAAGGTCAACTTCAGAGACGGTGAGGACCTCCGGGCCGCCGAAGCGGTCGTAGGTGATGGCAGTAGGCATGGGGATTCTCCTGGGGTATTCGGCGGTGCGGGGCGCGGCCCAGCACAATCGAACAGGTTGTATGACTCCAAGGGTAAACACACAACTTGTATGATTGTCGAGTGACCGACGACATCTCTTCCAGGCCGGACCTGTCCAACCCCCGGGTGCGGCGCACACGCGCCCGGGTACTCGCGGTCGCACGCGACCTGCTGCCAGACGTCGGCCCGATCGGCCTGACGTACTCCTTGCTGGCCGAGCGGGCCGCCGTGACCCGGCAGACCCTCTACCGGCACTGGCCCACCCGGGAAGCCTTGCTCGTGGACCTGATCCTGGAAGGCAAGCCCACCGCCTACCCGCAGGCTGGCGCGGACCCGCGCGCGGTCGCGACGGCATTCCTCAAGAGCCTGCGCGAGGGGATGTCCGACTCGGCCACCGCCACCGCCCTGATGACCTTGGCCGCTCAGGCCGATCGTGACCCCGTGAGCGCACAGGCACTCGCCCGGATCGCCGAGGACCGTCGCGAGGCCCTCAACCAACTCCTGGAACCCTCAGGTCACCAGGTCAGCCCTGAAGAGCAGACCCTCCTCATCGGGCCGGTGATGTTCCGTCGCTTCCTCGATCGCCGCCCCATCACCGACGCCTACCTGGACGCCGTGGTCGCCCACTGGCTCAGCACCACAACTCGGGGTGAACGCGTCACGCCGCGCTCGCAGAAATGAGTAGTTCCGAGAGGCCGCGGCCCCCGCCGGACCGTGTCCGGTTTGCCTCCGATCTTCGTTCTCACAACCTCTCGTAAAACAGCTTTCGCACAATGGCCCCAGCGATAGCTTCTGCGACATACCAGACCTCGCCGAACCGGCCACCGCCGTCGAACAGTTCGGCTGCCCACCTGTTCCGTCCCCGCCGGAAGTACCTGGAGCACCCGCGGCGGCAAGGTCGCCCCGAAGTACACACCCCACGCTTCATGCTCGTACCCCAGCTCCGCGCCGAGCTCGAAGTCCGCACCCCCGCCGACCGCGGCACCGGCCGTGCGTGGGAGATGGGCCCGGCCATCGACGCCGCCGCCCCAGAGTCCGGGACGAAGCCCACGAGGGTGGGTCACGCCCGTTGCGGCACAGCTCAGCAAGAACTCCAGAGCCAGCTCGACGCCCTCCACGAGGCCGGGTGCGACCCGGTCTTCTCAGACCCACGCCGCCGACCACGTGCCCGTTGATCACGGAGGCTCACCGGGAAATTACGAGATCCCTTGAGAGTCAAGCCACGCGGAGGGCCCCGCATGCCACGCTCGTGCGGGGCCCGTGGTGCTTGCGGCTACAGTGCAGTCACCACTGCTGGTCCGCGGCCGACGGGTAGCTCCTCCGGCCCGCCGCTCATACGGCGTTGGCCTCTTGGTAGGTCGCGGGCAGCAGCTGTTTGTAGTCGCCGGGATTGGGTTTGTAGGCGGGCACTGTCGGGGCAGCGAGGACCCGGAATCCCGCCCCTCCGTTGTCCAGGATCGTCTTTCCTGTCTTGCCCGCCGCGACCCAGTCGATCTCGACAGCAATGCTGCAGTCGCAGGTGGTGTCCGCCGCGGTGAGTTCGAACACCTCCGGGTCGTTCGGCGAGATCTTGAACGGGAAGGCCACCGGCGGATGTCCCGGGTCGCCCGGCCCTCCCAGGTCCCTTTGCGCGATGACAGGCGAGTTGGGCTTGTCCAGATCGACCGAGAACGGCCTGACGCTCTGCCCTGCTCCGCACTCGCCGTCCCTGACGACGATGCCGGTGGCAGGAGGCGACTTCCGCTGCCGGACCAGCACGTGCATGCCGGTCAGCAGCACCGCCTCACTGGAGGACGTCTGGTTGGTGATGTCGATGACCCCCGGACCGACCCCCCAGGCCCCTGTCCTCCGGTGGTTCTGGTACTCCGCCAGCGTCTCCGCGTTGCAGTATCGATCTTGGTGGGCGTGAGTTCAAGGTCGCCGACTCGGTCGGGTGATCTCGTGGCTGGCGGGGCATGAAAGCGGGGCCTCCCGCACAGCTCGTGGGTGTCGAATCCCACCGAGCAACAGGAGGTGAGCTGATCCCGGTTTCGTGGAGTCCCTGAAGCCAGGCTTATGATCCTGGCCCGAAGGAGAACCACGAGCAGTGCCAGCACCACGTAAATACCCGGACGAGCTGCGTGAGCGGGCTGTCCGCGAGGTCCGCACCACGGGCCGGCCGATCGCGCACGTCGCCAGGGATCTGGGCGTCCACAAGGAGGCCCTGCGCGGCTGGGTCCGCCAGGCCGAGGCCGACGCCGGCGAACGCGACGACCAGGAGCGGGAAGCAGCTCTACCGCGCGCTGGTGGCGCAGTGGAAAGCGCAGCAGGCTGCGAAACGCCCGAAGACGGCGATGCTCGTGGGCAACGACAGGTTGCGTGAGTACGTGCAAGAGCGGCTTGAGGGGAGCGTCCGCCGACCCGACGGCACGATCGTCACGGGCCCCGAGACGCCCGCGTGGAAGGGCCTGAACAAGCCGCATCGGCAGGACAGGAGATGGGCGACGGCGTGGAGTCCGGAGCAGATTTCCCACCGGCTGAGAAGCGACTTCCCCGATGATGGCGCCGAAGTCCTAGCCCAGACACCAGCCGCAAAGTAGCGGGGTGATCACGCGCTCACCGTTGTGGCGGCCTGTTCATCGTGTTCGCGCAGCATCCGCATGACGGTGGCGGGTGAGGGGTGCTGGCCCTTCTTCGCGCCGGTGGTGATGACGAGCCGTTTGGCGATGTCGCGCAGGCTCATCTCCTGATCGCGCAGGTGGAGTGCCATGGACAGCATGGATTCGTCGGTGACGCCCGCGCCGCCGATGGTCTTGCCGCGCTTGCGGGCGGACTCGTGGCCTTCGAGGGTGCGGTCGCGGATGTACTCGCGTTCCATGCCGGACATGGCCGCGAGCACGGTGAACACGATGCCGGAGGGGTCGTGCGAGCCCTTCAGTTCCCCAGTGAGGAACTCCAAGCCGACGTCGCTCGCCTTCAGTTCTTCGGCGAGCATGGCGAGTTCGATGCCGCGGCCGAGCCGTTTGTGCTCGTGGACGACGAGGGTAACGGCGACGCCGGAGGAGCGGATCTCCCCGGCGAGTTTCACGGCGGCTTCCAGCTCGGGGCGCTTGGTGGCGCGGGTGGAGATCTTCTCCGAGAAGACACGCGTCACCCCGGCCTGGGCGAGGGAGTCGAGCTGTGCGTCGAGGGACTGCCGCGTGGTCGAGGCGCGAGCATAGCCAAGGCGGACATGCCCGACCGGCTCCGCGCCGGCACTCACGGGCCGGGGCAGCTCAGTCCATGCCGACCCCGGCTTGCGTACGGCGGGTGTCGGCACGCTTAGCCCCTTGGCGAGTTGGGGTACGAGTCGGAAGCGGGCGGTGTGGTATTGGACGGCCACTTTGCCCTTGCCGGTCCGGCAGGGGGAGCCCGCGGGGGCGGCGCAGGTGGACATCGGGCAGTCGTGCGATTCCACGCGCTTGAAGTCGTCGCTCACGACCCGGACTGTTTCATGAGTGCGTTTCAGACGTCCAGTCGTTTGCAACAACTCATGAAACATGATCGTCGCAGGTGGACCGCAGGGCGGCCGGGTGTTTCATGAGCGACCACCTATGAAACACGTCCTGTCCCGAGTGCCTGCGTGCTCATCTGACGGAGCGCCGAACCAGTTCGGCAGCTGGCTGAGCAGATCCTGCTGGTCTTCGCCGACCCACGCCACGTGGCCGTCCGGACGCAGCAGTACGGCGGGCACGTCCAGTTCCCCGCTGACGTCGACGACGTGGTCGACCCGGTCCGCCCAGGCCGCTACCGAAAGCTGGCCGGTCTGGTCGAGCAGCAGCCCGCGGCCGCCGTGCATCAGCCCGAAGAGACGTCCTCCCTTCAGCTCCACGTCCCGCAGCCGCCGGCCGAGCAGTTCATGCCTCTCTCCGAAGTCGTAGCGGACCCCGATCGCGGTGACCTTCTCGATCAGGTACCGGTTGACCTCCTCGAAGTCCATCAGTTCCGACAGCAGCCCGCGCACCGCCCGGGGGCCCGGCTCGGGGGAGAGTAGTTCGCTTTGCGCGCGGGTGTTGTCCAGCACGTCGGCGGCCACCGGGTGCCGCTCGGCGTGGTAGCTGTCGAGCAGCCCTTCCGGAGCCCAGCCGCCCACCTCGGCGGCCAGCTTCCAGCCGAGGTTGAACGCGTCCTGGATGCCGAGGTTGAGGCCCTGCCCGCCCAGTGGCGGGTGGATGTGCGCCGCGTCGCCGGCCAGCAGCACCCGGCCGACCCGGTAGTGCTCCGCCAGCCGCGTTGCGTCGCCGAAGCGGGACAGGAACCGCGGTGAGTGCACCCCGAAGTCGGTGCCGGCGACCTCCCGCAGCCGCCCGGTGAACTCCTCGAAAGTCGGCGGGATCGTGCGGTCCTCCGCCACCTCCTTGGCGCGCGCGACGAAGCGGAACACCCCGTCCTCGTGGGGTACGGGACCGAACCGCAGGCCCGCCGTGCCCAACTCGGCCGCCACGGCGTTGAGCGCCTCCTGCGGGAAGGCCACCTCCATCTCGCCCAGCAGCCACTCGGTTTGGGCGGGCTCACCAGGGAAGCCGATGTCGAGCAGCTTGCGTACCGTGCTGCGGCCGCCGTCGCAGCCGACGAGGTAACGGGAGCGCAGCCGGGTGCCGTCAGCCAGCTCGGCGCTCACCCCGTGCTCGTCTTGGCTCAGCCCGACCAGTTCGCAGCCGCGCCGGATCTCGGCGCCGAGCTTGGTGGCGTGGTCGGTCAGCAGGCGCTCGGTGACGGTCTGCGGGATGCCGAGGATGTGGGGATGCGCGGTGTCCAGCCGCTGCGGTGGCGGCTTTCGGATGCCGGCGAACATGCCGCCGATCGGGTACAGCTTGCCGTGTGCGAGAAACCGTCCCAGCAGGCCGCGCTGGTCCATCACCTCGATGCTGCGCACGTGCAGGCCGAGCGCCCGGACCTGCCTGGTCGGCTCCGTGTCCCTCTCCAGCACCAGCACCTGCACACCGTGCAGCCGGAGCTCGCCGGCCAGCATCAAGCCGCTCGGTCCGGCGCCGACCACGATCACGTCGATCATCAAATCCCTCATTCACCACCATGCATTTTCGGGCCGGCGAGGCTCCCCGCCGACCGCTCCCTGGGGGTACGGATTCAGCGGCGCAGGGAGGTCTCCTGCTCCAGGCGTGACAACTTCTCGGGGTTGCGCACGAAGTACAGCCCGGTGATCAGGCCGTCCTCGGTCCGTACCGCCAGGACGCCCTCGACCTGGCCGCCGATTCGCATGATCAGTGCCGGGTGTCCATTGATCTGCGCCGACTGCACCGCTGCGGTGCCTGCGATCCTCCCCAGCCCCGCTGCCAACAGGGCCGCGACCAGATCGGCGCCGACGACGGGCTCCAGCGCGGCCTGGACGACTCCGCCGCCATCGCTCAAGAAAACGACGTCCGGGGCGAGTTGGTCGAGCAGACCCTGCAGGTCGCCGGTTTCGACCGCGCGTCGGAACGCCAGCAGAGCGGCGCGGTTCTCGGCCTGGGAGACAGATGCGCGCGGGCGCCGCGCGGCGACATGGTTGCGGGCCCGGTGTGCGATCTGCCGGACCGTGACCGGCGTCTTGTCGACGGCCTCGGCGATCTCGTCGTAGTCCAGGCCGAACACCTCCCGCAGCACGAACACCGCGCGCTCGGTGGCCGTCAGCGTCTCCATCACCAACAGCATCGCCATCGAGACACCCTCGGCCAGTTCGACATCCTCGGCCACATCGGGCGCGGTCAGCAGTGGTTCGGGCAGCCAGGGGCCGACGTAGGTCTCCTTGCGCCGGCGAAGCGAACGCAGCCGCATCAGCGCCTGACGGGTCGTGACTCTAATCAGATACGCGCGCGGATCGCGCACGACGCCTTGATCGACATCCATCCACCGCATCCAGGTCTCCTGCAGGACGTCCTCGGCGTCAGCCGCCGAGCCGAGCATCTCGTAGGCGACGGTGAACAACAGGTTCCGGTGGGCGACGAAGGTCTCGGTGGCGTGATCAACGCGGTCGCCGTCGGCGGCCGGTTCGGTCCTGTGCGTGGACCCGTCACTGCGCTCCCTCATCACTGGCTCCCACCCGTTCTGGATCTTCCTCTGCCGCACACAAGATGCCGGTCCCCCCGGCTCCGTGACATTCGATTTCGGTGACGTAGGTCACATAACCGTCGGTGTCACGCCGCTCGGGCCACCGGCATCTCCTGTTCGACCTCCGCCAACGACGACGCACACGGAGCACACCATGACCACTCGTTTGAGCCTGTTCGGCAACCCCGACGCGCCAGCGGCCAAGGCCGCCGCTCACTTCGGCACCGCGAGCAAGACGATCCTCCAGGACTCGACTCTTCCCGCCGCGCTCCAGAAGCTGGTGCTGCTGCGGGCCAGCCAGATCAACGGCGACGGCTACGCCACCGACGTGTGGGCCAAGAACGCCGCAGCCGCCGGCGAGAGCGCCACCCGCATCCACCTGGTCGCCGCCTGGCGCGAGTCCACGGTCTTCACCGACGCCGAACGCGCGGCGCTGGCGCTGACCGAGCAGGGCACCCGCATCGCCGACGCGGCCGGCGGCGTCGACGACGAGGTCTGGACCGACGCCGCCAAGCACTACGACCGGGACCAGCTGGCCGACCTGGTGATGCTCATCGCCCTGATCAACGCGACCAACCGCATGAGCGTCATCGTCCGCCAGCGCGGCGGCGACTACGAGCCCGGCCGCCTCGGCTAGCCGACGGCCGGTGTCCGCGATCCGCACTACGCCGCGCGAAGGATCCGCGCGGTACCCAGACCCACGAGGCAAGGACAAACACCATGGGACCCCGATTCGATCTGCTGGCCAACGACCTCGGTGCCAAGATCGCCAAGCGGATCTACAACGTCGCCCTCGCGATCCTCGACTCGCCGCTGCCCCAGACCACCCAGAACCTGGTGATGCTGCGCGCCAGCCAGATCAACGGCTGCGGCTTCTGCGTCGACTACCACACCAAGGACGCCACGGCCGCCGGCGAGACCGCGGACCGCCTCCACCTGGTCGCCGCCTGGCACGAGTCCACGGTGTTCACCGACGCCGAACGCGCGGCGCTGGCGCTCACCGAGGAGGGCACCCGGATCGCCGACGCCCACAAGGCGGTGTCGGACGAGACCTGGAACCGGGTGCGCGAGCACTACGACGACGACCAGATCGCCGCGCTGGTCTCACTGATCGCCATGATCAACGCCAACAACCGGCTCAACGTGATCGTGCGCAACCCCGGAGGCTCCTACCAGCCCGGCCAGTTCGCCGGCATGGCCAACTGACCAGCACACCGACCACCGCCCGGCCCGGGGATACCCACCCGGGCCGACACCAACGACCGCATCGAAGGAGGAGTCATGAACATCTCACTCTGGATCGCCGCCGGCCTGCTCGCCCTGATCGCGCTCACCGGCGGCCTCACGAAGTCCTTCATCCCGAAAGCGAAGCTCGCCACCATCCACGGCGCCGAATGGACCACGGGATTCGGTGCAGGCGCCATCAGAGCCCTGGTAGCCCTCGAACTCCTCGCCGCGGTCGGCCTGATCCTGCCCAGGGCGCTCGACATAGCACCGGTCATGGTCCCGGTGACCGCCGCTTGCTGGAGCGCCCTGGTGCTCGGCGCGATGGTCACTCACGGCCGCCTCGGCCAGTACAAGCTCGTGACGGTCAACGTCATCTACCTCGCGGTCGCAGTCTTCATCGCGGTGGGACGCTTCTAGATGATCGATTCCAAGGGCTGTTGGGCTTGCTTCCAGTGGACGACGATGACTGGCTCGGTGCGTTGCGGTGGGGTCAGACACCTACCGCATGGAGCTGTCGTCGCGGCTACGTGAGCCGTTCGTGGGGGACGCGTCGGCGAGGAAGCCATCGACGATCGCGTTGAACACCTTGGCAGCCGTCATCGGCATCCCGTGTCCGGTATGGGGAACGACGACGAGGTACGCACGTGGGATGGCGTCGACCAGGAGTTGCGCGTCCGGCAGGCACTCCTTGTCGCGCGCGCCGCACAGGATGAGCGTCGGGGCGGCGATACGAGGAAGGAGATCGGCGATGTCGGCCTTCTCCGCTGTGTTGACCATGGCCAGGAGGGTCGGGCGATCGTGGAGATCGGAGACGGCTTTCATGTACCACCAGCCGGGTCGGGAGCGATAGAAGCGGATGGCACGTCGACCGCGCTCGGCTGGGCGGATCGAGGCGCCTTGCAGGATCAGGCGGCTGACACTCGCGGGGTGGTCGGCGGCGACCTGCGCGGCGACAAGGGCTCCCAATGACATGCCGCACAGGTGGACCGGCTGGTACTTGCCGATCAGGTCGGCGACCGCGTCGGCGCACGCACGGAGGGAGAACGGTCCCGGGGACCTGCCGAAGCCGGGCAGGTCCGGGGCGATGACGTGATACTGCTCGGACAGGCCGGACAACTGCTTCTTCCCCATGCGGGACGCCGCGCCACCGCCGTGGAGGAGGATCAGAGCCGGGTTCGAGGGATCGCCGACTGTCTGCGCGTACAGAGTCCCTGCCATGGGTTCAGTCTGCCAGTGCGGCGAGCGTGCATGTTTGATGACAGGTTGTGAACTCTGACATCCAGAGGATCGATCCCAAAGGTTGGCTGCGCGCATGTGACGAGGGAGTCCACAGTCGGGCGGTGACACCAGACATGGACTTTCTTGCGACCGCACTCTACGTCAGGACCGACCTGCTGCAGGGTTCGCCGCAGCTCGCCCCGTGGCGGCCGGTGGTCGGCCTCACACCGCAGCTCAGCGATGTCGAATTGGTGACGCTGTCGATGATGCAGGCCATGCTCGGCTACACCTCCGAGGTCCGGTGGCTCCGGCATGCCCGAAACCACCTGCGGCATCTGTTCCCGTACCTGCCGAAGCAGCCCGGCTACCTTGCCGACGACCCCGCCTTCGGCCGTGCCCACCACCTGACCTCCGGTTCTCGACACCCCGCCATAGGGAGGAACATGATCAGCGTTCTCGTCACCGGTGCCACTGGCGCCCAGGGCGGAACCACGGCTCGCGGCCTGCTCGCCGCTGGGCAGCGTGTCCGCGCTCTCGTCCGTAACCCCGCCGCCCCCGCCGCGCAGGCGCTCGCCGCCGCCGGCGTCGAGCTGGTCCGCGGCGACATGGGCGACCCCATCTCGCTCCACGCGGCCACCCGCGGCGTCGACGGCGTCTTCAGCGTCCAGCCCACCCTCGGCTACCCCGGCACCCCGCCAGGCTTCACCATCGACGACGAGCTCCGCTACGGCCGCAACGTCGCCGACGCCGCCGCCGCGGCCGGCGTCCGCAGCTTCGTGTGCGCCTCCGTCGGCGCGGCCGACGCCTCGCACGGCATCACGCGCTGGCAGACCAAGCACACAGCGGTTCATGATCCCTCGAGTCGGTTTGTCCCTCCCCTCACAGCGTGGCGACCGTGACTGCAGGGGAAGTTGGGAGGCATGACGGGAAGGGTCGGAAGTTCGACCGGAGTTCCGGGAGGGGGCGGTCCGTATCGTGGCGGAGTGGCGGTGGCGCGTTTCCTGACCGGAACTGGGCAGGGAGGCCGTCCAGGCGGTCAGGACCGGCCGCGGCGGCCACGGCAGGGGCCGTCTCGGCCAGCCAGGCGCGGAAACCGCTCGGCGGCTTCCCGGTAGGGGACTTGCGCCAGGACACGGTGCTCACCGGAGGGACAGAAGTCGACGGCGACAGTGAGCAGGCAGGAACGGGGCTCGTTCTGACTGCCCGTCCAGGACACGCGCAGGACACCGCAGGGCTTGCGTCCGCGGGGGGCGCGGTGGGTCGAGCGCAGTGATCGGCAGGCTATGTGGGCGGTCCATGCGGCGAGGTGCGGCAGGGGCAGGGTGGTGCGTGCGCGGCAGCCGGGGCAGCGGTGCCAGTGGCGGAGCTAGGAGCTGTCCGGGCGATCATATGACTGCCGCTTGATCTGCTCGTTTGTTGGAAGCATGGGGCGGGTTGAACGCGGTGATCTGTCGGATGCGGAGTGGGAACGGCTGAGGCCGTTCCTGCCGGTGAGCAATGGTCAGTGCGGACGGTGGCGTGATCACCGGCAGGTGATCGACGGGATCCTGCACCGGGTATGGGCCGGCGTTCAATGGCGTGATCTGCCGGAGCGGTTCGGACCGTGGAAGACGGTATACGAGCGCCACCGGCTGTGGTCGGCGGACGGTACCTGGAAACGTCTTCTGCAGCAGGTTCAGGCCGCGTCCGACGCGGCGGGCCAGATCGACTGGGACGTGGCGGTCGACTCCACCATCGTGCGCGCGCATCAGCACGCGGCCGGCGCCCGGACCGACCCGCCGCCCGCGGCGGTCGCTTCAAAGGGGGATGCGGCGCCAGAACACCAGAACGAGATGCCGGGGCAGAGCCTGTTCGACCGCCTGGTGGAGGTGGCGCGGGAGGCGAGGGCCTGGGCCGCTCGCGTGGCGGCTTCACCAGCAAGATCCACCTGAGTGCCGACGGGCGCTGCCGCCCGCTGTCCCTACTCATCACCGCAGGCCAGCGCGCAGACTGCACCCAGTTCGTGCCGGTGCTGGAGAAGATCCGCGTTCCACGCCTCCGCCCGGGCAGGCCTCGTAAGAAGCCCGACAGCGTTGCAGCGGACAGGGCATACAGCAACGGCCCCTGCCGCGAATATCTGCGGTGTCGGGGCATCCGGCACACGATTCCGGAGAAGAGCGACAGCCAGGCTGCTCGCCTGCGCAAGGGCTCACGAGGCGGACGGCCACCGGGTTTCGACGAGGAGCGGTACAAGAAGCGCAACACCGTCGACGGGCCATCAACAGGCTCAAGAACTCCCGGGCCGTTGCGACGCGGTATGACAAGCGCGGCTACGTCTACCTGGGCACGGTGACCGCAGCGTCGCTGGCTGTCTGGCTGCGGTCATGACCGCTCGACAGCCTGAAGCTACTGGTCGGCGGGCCCGTGAAGCCACGCGCGGTACCAGGAGCGAAGCGCTTGACCCTCACGTGGCGTCATACCGCACTGTCGGTGGCATGGAGGAACACCTGACCGTGGGACGTGTGGCCGAGCTGGCTGGCGTGAGTGTCCGCACGCTGCATCACTACGACGAGGTCGGCCTCGTACGACCGTCCGCGCGGACCGCGGCCGGATACCGGGCCTACTCGGCGGGCGATGTAGAGCGGCTGCGGGAGGTGCTCGGCTACAGGCGGCTGGGCTTCGGATTGCGCGAGATCGCAGATCTGGTGGACGACCCGGCCACCGACGCGGTCGCGCACCTGCGCCGCCTGCGCGGCCTGCTGCAGGAACAGCGCGACCGCGCTGCCGCCATGGTGACGGCCATCGACAAGGAACTGGAGGCACGAGCAATGGGGATCAGGACGGCGCCGGAGGACCAACTGAAAGTGTTTGGCGCGCAGTTGTACGAATCCATCGGGTCCGCTTACCCTGCGACGCGGCGCACCGAGCCGCGGATCGCCGCGAGGATCTGGGAGGCGCTCGGGGACGCCCGGACGGTACTGAACGTCGGGGCCGGCACCGGCTCCTACGAGCCCCCGGACCGCGAGGTCACGGCGGTGGAACCGTCGGCGGTGATGCGGGCGCAGCGTCCCGCGGATGCGGCGCCGTGCGTGGCCGCCAGTGCGGAGCGCCTGCCGTTCGCTGACCAGTCCTTCGACGCCGCGATGGCGGTCAGCACCGTTCATCACTGGCCGGACCCGGTCGCCGGTCTGCGCGAGATGCGGCGGGTGGCCCGCCGCGTGGTGGTGTTCACGTACGACGCCAGTTCGACGGGCTGGCTTCAGCGGTTCTGGCTCACCCGCGACTACCTGCCTGAGTTCGCTGACCTTCTCGTCGACTGGCCTTCACTGGCCGACATGACCCGCGCGATCGGGGGCCGCGCGGAGCCTGTGCTCATCCCGTGGGACTGCGCTGACGGCTTCTTCGAGGCCTACTGGCGCCAGCCCGAGGCGTACCTGGACGAACGTGTGCGCCGCGCGGTATCGGTGTGGACCAGAGTCGGCCCGCAGGCCGAGCAGCGGGCGGTGGACAGCCTCCGCGACGACCTTTCCTCAGGCCGGTGGGCCGAACGCAACCGGGACCTCCTCGCCCTCGACGCGGCAGAGCTGGGCCTGCGCCTGCTCGTGGCCTGAACCATCGTGCGTGAGAGCGCCGCAAAGGAGCCGACCCGCCGGAACCAAGACATTGCCGCAGCGACGCTTGGCCTCGAAGACGCGCTCGACCTGGAGGTCCTCGCCGTACAGGTCGAGCATGGACCAGTCGGTCCAGCCCATCAGCCGCATCAGGGGACCCTCGGAGCGCGCTACCACGGCCACCACGGCCGCGCTGGTCACCTGGCTCCGCACGTGATCGACCGGACAGCTCCTAGCCGACGCGGTCTACAAGGACCAGGTCGTGCGGCTGACGAGCGGCGCCCGCGAACGGAACCACTGGGGCGAGTGGGACGTGGGGCCTTGTCTGTGCCCTGTTTCTCCCGAAGCTGCCGCGAAGTGACAAGTAGCTCTCTGTAGCGGATCAGGGGTGGGCTTGATCCGCGCGCCTGGCAATGCGCCGTGCGGCCCTGAGGCACGACGAGAACCCGCCCGGGCGACAGGACCGGGCGGAGACGGTCACGCGCGGCCGGACTCCGAGCCGTGTCCGGCCGCGCGGTGTCTCCTCGTATCACCGCGTCCCGCCACTGCCCGTCGAGGAACCCCACGGCGCGCATCACGCCTTCGCGGGTGAACCCGGCCTTCTCCAGGGATAGTTGCTCGGCGAACTTGCCAGTCTCGGTGTCCGCTTCGAACCGTACGACGGGAGAGTGCGCGAACAGGGAGTCGACGAGGAGGCGCTGCGCGGCGGTGCCGATGCCCCGGCCGCGCGCCTCGGGCCGCAGTTGCGCGCCGACGTTCCAGTACAGGGTGCGCCCCGCGCTGGTCCGGCGCCAGGCGACGATCCCGAGCGCGCCGCCGCTGAACATGCCAGCACCTCAGAAGATCTGAATAGATGTGATGTTCGGCGGCTGGTTGGGGTAGGTCACGATGTTCCAGCGACTGATCCTGATGGTAGCGCCGTTGGCGTCGTTCATCTGGATGTCGTTGTTCCCAGTGGAGATCTTGTCCACCCAGGCGCCAGCTCCGAGTCCCATGGTCCCCGCGTTGGCGGCGCAGTATTCGAAGGGCCCGGAAGGGCCGATAATGAGCGGACGACTATAATGGCCCCATATGTGCAACAAGTCGCCAGTAGTGCAAGGCGTCTGATTCATGGCGGGCGCGGCATTCGCCGGAGTTGCAACGCTGAGGCCTACGGCCAGTAACGCTACAGCGAACAGGCTCCGGGCGGTCTTCCTGACGGTGGGCACGATGTGATATCTCCTTGAGGGTGGGCGTCACGCTGCGTGAGCCAGGGTTGCTTCCGACCGGTGAGGCAACTGCCCGGTCGGGCTTGGCAGTCGGCCCTTTTGCGTTTCAATCCTGGCGCAGCGCTGTGCCGGCCAGGAACGGCGCGCGGGGTTTGTTGCCTGCCCGTTACACGGACCCCTGTGCCCGCGCGTTCTAGAGCCCTGAGTGATGGGGTCGTACGTCACCGTCCTGATTCCCGTGGCGCTCCTCCTCGTGACGGTGTTCTGGGTCTACCAAGACGCCGCGCTCCGCGCCAGGAGGCGTCACGCACCGGGACGGCAACGGTATGGGCCGGGACCTGGCCCGGCTTGCGGCTGGAGCGGCGACAACGAAGACCGTGCCCGGCGCCTGCTGCGGGATATCGATGAAGACCACCCGGGACTGTTCGTCGTCGGACCAGCCGGCGGCCACGCCGCGCGGCGCCGGGGTGACGCGCTCGCGGATCACCTTGCGCACCTGATCGAGGTCGACCACCGACCCGGTCCACGGAAGCAATCCGGTCGAGCACCTCCTCGCCGTGCTCCAGTCGCGTGGTGATCCCGAGAACGAGGAGCCCACCGCCTCCGTTGGCGAACGCAGTGACGTCCTTGGCGAGTTCTATCACCTTGGCCGGGTCGCGCAGTTCGTACGGGGCGCCCTTGGCATCCAGCCACTGGCCCTCCCACAACCCCAGCAGCGCGGTGGGCGTCTGGGCGCGCAGCACCGACCGGGCGCCCTCGAGGTCTATCTGCGACATTCCCGAAGTATCCCGTCCGGCGCATCCCGGCGTGGACCCTTTCTCCCGGCCCCAATCTGGGCTTGCTCTCCAGTTCCGGTCTCCGCTGCAGAGGGTCTCGGCGGGCCGGGGTCTACGGCCGACGTGCGCGCTTCAGCCACCGCCGCAGGGCCGACCGTCGGCGACTGAGGGAAGCCCTGTTCCGGGCTTCGCACAGGCCCGGGACCGGGCCCCTGCCAGGACCCGGGACGTCAGGAGCCGACCCAAGGCCGACCGGCCCCGACGAGAGTGGGGCGCAGCAACCCGCCGGGCACCGCAGTGCGGCGACCCGCCACCTCCTACCGGCGCCGCACGGCGGCCCCCTCCCCAACGTGGGGCCGGCCGTCGGCCGGCAATGGCGCGCCCCCTGCCGGGGGCTACGGATGGGTGGTGTAGGCCGGGCCCCTGACGGGAGCCGGGCGAGTGCAGCCCGACCACGCAGCCAAAGTGCCCCGGCCGCCGGCCGAAGCTCGGCCGTGGGCGCAATGAAGCGCCCCGGGGCCTCGAGCCGCACTGTCCGCTCACCACACGGGCCCCGCGTCCGGCCGGGTCAGTCCTCGCCCAGCTGCGTGATCGTCATGACCGGCTCAGCGTTGTCGCCCGGCCCGATGCAGGCAGCGAGCTGGAGGCGGCGGGACGCGGCTGCTTTCACCGCTCGGTACCACGTCGAACGGCGGCCCGTCTGGAGTCCTCAGGGGCGGGCGTGGAAGAGCGGCTGGGCCGGGCCTCCTGCGGCGTACGCCGCCAAGCGGTCGAGGATCTGCGCCCAGGTGTGGCTGGTGTGTCCGAGGTCGGTCTCCTGGTAGCCCTCCCCGAAGCCGTAGTGACGGAAGAGCACTCCGGTCCCGGAGTCCGAGCGGGTCGCGGGGCCCAGTTCCCACTCCCATGTCGAGCGTGTCCAGCCCGGCCAGCCCCTGGTCACCCGCATCCTGACGAGCTTGTCGGGTTCGGTCGTCACATCGACCTCGAGGTCAACGGGGGCCTCAGGAAAGCCGAAGCGCGCGCGTTCGCCGGTGACGTCGCAGTCATCGGTCCAGAAGGCACGCTGACCGCCGGTGGTGGACAGGATTTCGAAGATGCGCGAGGCGTCGGCGTCTATGTCGACGGCCAGGGTGATCGGAGCGTTCATGGCGCCCTTCCTCATAGGAGACGTTGTTTTGGCAGTTGATAAATCGAG
The DNA here is from genome assembly GCF_055584345.1 of Streptomyces sp. NPDC104106. Lineage (NCBI taxonomy): Bacteria > Bacillati > Actinomycetota > Actinomycetes > Kitasatosporales > Streptomycetaceae > Streptomyces > Streptomyces sp. NPDC104106. The sequence continues at coordinate 29,124 of NZ_JBVJMF010000031.1, read as the reverse complement.
CGTGTACAGCGCGCACCCGATGCGCGCGTGGCGCGGTGCGCGTGCGCGCCGGCCGGTGCGGGGTGCCCCCCACCGGCCTCCAGCTGGCGGAGAACGTCGGCGACGTCCTCCTGGTCCTCGGTGCGGGCGATGCCCTCCGCCTCGTCCGGCCCGACCTGCGCCAAGGTCCGCCAGGTGGACATGCTCCTCGCGTCAGCGGGGCTGTTTGCCGGCGATTTCGAGGTAGTCGGTGAAGTCGACGGGGCCCTCTGCGAGGTAGGGGCGGTAGGCGGACTCGAATCGGCGCACGGCCTCGGACTCGCCGTGGGCCCGGTGGGCGGCCTCGTTCTCGAAGATGAACAGGTGGACGAACTTCGTCGGGTCGTCGACCTGCTGCCAGGCGGTGTACATCCGCGTGCCGGGTTCGTTCTTGGTCAGGTACTCGACGAACTCGGCGATCGCCGCCTTGACGGGTTCGACGCCTTCCGGGCGGATCGTGTAGTGAGCGGTCTGGTAGACGGGCATGGCTACTTCTTCTCCTTGCGGTTGGTGGTGATGGCGAAGAGGGTTGCCAGCACGAGGCCGAGGACGGCGGTGCCGGTCACGAGGTCGAGCGCGTTGCGGTAGCCGGTGAGCGCGCCGGCAGGGGAGACCGTCCCGATCACAGCGGCGGCGACGGAGACGATGACGGCCCCTCCGAGCTGCAGCGAGCTCTGCAGGATGGCGGCACCGACACCCTGTTCGTGTTCGCAGACTGTGCGTGGCCTGAAGGTTGAGCGCCGGGAAGCAGATCCCGATGCCGACGCCGATGAGGATCATGGCCGGCAGCAGCGTTGTCGTGTAGTGCGGGGTGCTCGCCAGGTGCCGCACGGTGAGATAGCCGATGGTCATGACCGCGAAACCGGCCGCGATCATCTGCTGGGTGCCGATCCGCCGCAGGAGTGCGGCCGCACGGCCGGCGCTGAAGGCGATGCCCAGGCCGAGCGGCAGATACGCCAGCGCCGTGCGCAGCGGTGACCACAGGTGGGTCGTCTGCAGGTACAGCGTGAGCGTGAACTGGTAGGCGACGTACGCGCCGAAGAGCATGAAGGCGCCTGTCGTCGCTTGCACGAGCGGGGCGGTGCGTCAAAGACCCGGCCGGACCAGGGGCTGCGGGTGGCGGCGTTCGATCACGACGAACGCCGAGGCCGCCACCAGGGCCAGCGCGAAACCGGTGAGCGTCGTGCCGGAGAGCCAGCCGCGGGACGGTGCTTGCACGATCGACCACACCACCGCGAGCATCGCCGCCGTCAGCGTGATCGCCCCGCCGACGTCCAGCCGCCGCGCTGCCGCTGCCGCAGGGACGTCCCTGGGCACGGCGCGCCGCCCGATCACGAGCAGGACGGCCGCGACGGGCGCGGCGATGGTGAACGCCCACCGCCAGCTCGCCTCGGTGAGCAGGCCGCCGATGATCAGCCCGGAGGAGAATCCGGTGGCACCGACCGCGGCGTAGATCGCCATGGCGCGGTTGCGGGCGGGCCCTGCCGGAAACGACGTGGTGATGATCGACAGGCCAGCGGGGGCCGTGAACGCGGCCGCGGCGCCCTTGGCGAAGCGGGCCGCGATCAGGACTGCTGCCGTGCTGGTCAGTCCGCTCAGCAGGGAGACGGCCCCGAAGACGGCGAGTCCCACGAGCAGCACCCGGCGACGTCCCAGCAGGTCGGCGGCCCGGCCGCCGAGCAGGAGCAGCCCGCCGTAGCCGAGCACGTAGGCCGACCCGATCCACTGCAGCTGGGAGGCGTTCAAGGCGAGGTCGCGCTGGATGGACGGCAGCGTCACACCGGCGAGTGAGACGTCCAGGCCGTCCAGGGCTGCACCTCACCCCCGGGGCGCTCGACGAGGTGCAGGCATGGATCACCGAACAGGCGGCGTTCTGGACGCCGCGACTGGACGCCCTGACCAGTCGTCTCGAACGAAAGCGCAACGACACATGAGCGTGACCCCGCAGATCACGATCACACGACGGCTGCCCGCCACACCGGATCAGGTCTACGCCGAATGGCTCGACCCCGAGGCGCTGCGCGAGTGGATGTGCCCCCACCCGGCCCGCCCCACCCATGTCGCCGTCGATCCCGTCGAGGGCGGCACATTCCGCTTCGACATCCAAGACGGCACCGCCACGATGGTCGTGACCGGCCGCTACCTCGTCCTCGAACCCGGCAGGCTGCTGAAGTTCACCTGGAGCTGCGACGCCTGGGCCGACCCCGCCGTGGAATCGGTCGTCACCGTCTCACTCGCTGCGAACGGAGACGACTGCGACATGACCCTCACCCACGAACGACTGCCTGCCGAACAGGTCACCAACCACCGCAACGGCTGGATGGCGATCGCGGAGCAACTCGACGCGAAGTTCACCCAGCGGAGCCAGGAACGGCGGTGAAAGAACTCACCGCAGCACGATGCGTTCAAGCACGGACCCGAACGAGACCTATCTCGCGGGTGCAGGTGTAGGTGACGTCGGCTTCCCCGCCGAAGAGCTCCGTAACCGCGTCGGCGCACCCGTGGGCGCGGCCGCCACGCTTCTCGGCCGGACCGCGCTAAGCACGCCCATGGCAGCACCGGTGATGAGGCGCACCACCTGCCCTATAGGCCCTGCGGGTCGCTCGCCGAAGGAGGTCTCGGCCGCGCGCGAGAGTCACTGGGGCGGGTCGGTATGTGCTTGCAGGTGCTGCCAGCAGCGCTGGACGTGCTGTTCTGCCTCTCGAACAACGCAGAGCGCAACGTCGTCCGCCGGCGAAGACGTCGGGAGCGGCGCCGTGTCGGTGCCGGGCGCGGGTCGGCGGCGCAACGGGCGCGCCGAGCCGGCGGCGCGTTCTCGACCGTGGCGCAGGACTGCTGCCCGGGCGATGAGAGTCATGGCGATGACGGCTGCGGCTGTCAGCGTGGTGGCCGCGTTCTGATCAGACATTTCGGGACGCTCTCGTGGGCGTGCCGGCGGGGCCGGCACGCGTCGTACCAGCCCCCGGCTCTTACAACGAATCAGCCGGGCCAGGTGCCGGTCAGGCGGCGAACGGCCGCCGCACCGGCACGGTCGACGGCCGCCCTGACGCCTGCGAAGATCGCGCCCTGCAGCGTGGCGGCAAGGAGCACCTCGCCCCAACCACGATCCTCGTCGGTGGCGCCGGGGGCGTCCTCGTCGTGGCCGAGCATCGTCCACGTCCGGTTGAACAGCGTTCCGGCGGCCATGCCACTGACCGCGCCGAGCGCCAGGCCGACCGGCTTGTAGGCGAGCTTGGACGCTTTCATGACCTCACCCGTTCCGGCGCCGGCACACCAGCCAGACGGCTACGGCCGCACCGGCGGCTGCCAGCCACAGACGACGGTTGTCCCGAGCCGCCGTGCCCGCCTGGGAGGACTTGACCCGCACCGACTCGGGCGCCTTCTCCTGCCACAACTGGCCGGCCTCGGCCGCCTTCACACGAACCTGCCCCGCCGCTTGGGCGGCCCTGTCCTTGACCGGGTCCGGAACCTTGTCCTGCACCCGGGAAACGGCCTGGGCCGCCTTCTCCTTCAACTGCCCCGCCTGCAGCGCGGCCTGCTCCTTCAACCCCCCGGCCCTGGCGGCGACCTGGCCCTTGACCTCGGCGGCCCTCTCCTGGGCGCGGGCCTTGACGTCGGTCTTGGCCGCGAGCGCCTCCACTGTCTGGCCGAGCTCCTCGCGGGTCTGCTCTACCTGCCCGCGCAGCTCCTCGGTGTTCTTCACGGTCGGCTCGTCGTGAGGCGGTTGGGTCATCGGTGCGCACTCTCCTTGATCTCGGCCACGTCGGCCTTGACGTTCTGAACCGTCTGCTCAGGCGCAGGCGGGGCAGCCTGGTCGACCTGCGTCTTTCCACTGATGGCCAGCACGGCGGCGATCACACCCAGCGCCGCGGTAACGATCAGCGCCGCCGCCCACACCGGCAGCGCCACCGCCAGCGCGGCGACCACGGTGGCGACCAGCGCCTGCGCCATCAGCAAGCCGACGACGCCGGCACCTCCGAACAGTCCACCGCCCTTGCCGTAGTGCTTGCCCTTGTCTTTCATCTCCACCTGCGCCAGGCGCAGTTCGCCGCGCACCAGCTCGGTCAGCTGCTGCGATGCCCGCTGCACCAGCTCCCCCACCGGCTCGGCCGCCGGCACCTGCTGGCGCGGACCGTGGTGCGGCTGCGTGGATGACATGGCGATCACCTCCCCTGTACTGGCTTCTCCCGCCCAGAAAGGCACCGCGGCACCTCCTGGTGACCGCGCGGGTACCCCAAACAAGCCAGTCCAGGACAACGATGTGGGCTCGCATTCATGCACCGTCACAGTGCCTGCCAGTGGTGACCGGCAGGAACGCACTCGCCGAAGGGTCTCGCCAACTCAGCGAAGAGGCCCAGAGCGCTCACGACAGCCGCCGCAGCGCCAGCAGGGGGCTGTGGCGGACGAGCCAGGCGGCCACGAGGCCGATCACGGCGCCGGCGGCGACGTCGCTGGGGTAGTGCGCGCCGCTCTGCACACGCTCGATCGCCACCGTGGCGGCCGGGACCGCGCACGCCATGCCCGCCACGGGCCATGTGGGCCAGGCGGCCGCGGTGAACGCTATAGCCGCTGCGGTTTGCCCGGAGGGGAACGACGAGGAGGCGGGGCGGTCCTCGACCTCGTCATGCGGGATCCACTCCTTGGGCGGCCGGGGCCGGTCGGCCAGCTGCTTGCACAGCCCGTCGGAAATCAGCTGCGCGACCGTCAGCGCCGCAAGGCCGGCCGCCGCCGCGCGCCGCCCGCGCCAGCCGCCGGCCCAGGCCATCACCGCCGCCGCCCCGCACCACAGCTTCGTGCTCTCCGCGCACTCCTCCACCACCGACAGCGTCCCGTGCACGCCCGGCGCCGTGCAGGCGGCAAGCCTCTGGGTCACACGCCGATCCGCCTCACGCAAGCCCGCCAACAGCCTCATGACCTGCAAGTATCCCGAAGATCACCCCATCATGCCCCTGCTATTTTCAGACGGGGAGACCTGGCAGGTGGCGGCCGCAGGCGGCATCGCGCCCGACCGCGCAGGATGATCCTGTGGTTGCCGTGCCTGCAGGCCCTGGCGGTCAGACGTCGTCCAGTCGGCGCACGTCGTCCTCGTCCCACTTCTGGGTGTCGCGGGGCTGGGTGTAGGGCTCGGCCTCGGGCGGGTGCCCGCCTGCGACGGCGCGCTGGCGCACGGCCTCGGCGTCGAACTCCAACCCGAGCAGGACGGCGAGGTTGGTGATCCACAGCCAGACGAGGAAGACGATGACTCCGGCCATGGTGCCGTAGGTCTTGTTGTAGGAGGCGAAGTTGGCGACGTAGAACGCGAATCCGGCGGAGGCGATCATCCAGATCAGCAGCGCGAGGAAGCTGCCCGGTGTCACCCAGCGGAAGCCCTTCACCTTCGCGTTCGGGCTCGCCCAGTACAGGATCGCGATCATCAAAGTGACCAGGACGACCAGCACTGGCCACTTGGCGATGCCCCACACCGTCACCGCCGTGTCCCCAAGGCCCAGCGTCTGCCCGGCCTTGCTTGCCAGGCTGCCGGTGAAGACGACGATCAGCGCACTGGCCACCGCGAGCACCATCAGCCCGATCGTGACGCCCAGGCGCACCGACAGGATCTTCCATACCGGGCGGCCTTCGGGCATGTCGTAGACGGCGTTGGCGGCGCGGATGAAGGCGGCCACGTACCCGGATGCCGACCACACCGCCAGCACGATGCCCACCAGCGCCATCAGCGATCCGGTGCCCGTGCTGCCCTGCAACTGCTCCACCGCCCGGGTGATGATGTCCCGCGCGGAACCGGGTGCCAGTTGCTTGAGGTTGGCCAGCACCCTGTCGGTGGCCGATTTCCCGGTGATCCCCAACAAAGAGACCAACACCAGCAGGGCCGGGAACAGCGACAGCACCCCGTAGTAGGTCAGCGCCGCCGCCCGGTCGGCCAGTTCGTCATCTTGGAACTCCTTCAGACTCCCCTTCAGCACCGCACCCCAGGCCCGCTTCGGCAGCTTCGTCGGCGCACCCGGCGCCGCCTGCTCCACCTGCTGATCCGGCCCAGCCTCCCGCGGCGACGGCACCCGGGAAGCCCGAGCCCGAGCACCATTGTGATCGTCCTTTCGCCCTGAAAGATGCAGCTTCGCCATACAAGCGCGGGTATCCGCGCCGCGCAGACTCAAAGCCCCGCCGGGCGCCGCCCTCCAGCAGCAATCTTCACCTCACCCTCACAACGCCGCGGTGCCCGCCTCCTGCGAGGCGGGCACCCGAGGTGCTATCGCCATCGAAGAAGGGACGCGACGCTGTGGTCGTCATAGCGGTACTGCTCCTACCGGCGCTGGGACTGCTGTTGCTGGTGATGGACCGATTCGAGGACTGGCTGCCCATCCCCTCCTCCAGCCCGCAACACGCGCGAGAACGCCGCCACCTGAAGCTCATCCCCGGCGAAGCGAGCAACGCCGCCTCCCCCTCGACAGCAGCACAGTCCGAGCAGCACCCACACGCCGCATGAACGCGACGCAGACAGATGCGGGCGCCGCGGGGGCGGGCCGCAGCGTCCATCCTGATCCGGGGCGCTCCTGGGACACGGCACGTGACGATGCCCAAGGATGGGCGCAGACGACCATTGCCGGATTGCACATCCGTGCGGACGGCCGGGCCGGGATGCGGCTGCTCGGCTGGGAAGGCGTCCTGCCGCTGTCAGTGGTCCAAACGGTCTTCCCCCTCCAGGCGGATCGCCCCCTACATCCGGCCCAGGATGACGTCATGAGCAGATAGCGCCGCCACTGTCCCGTGCCCCTTAACATGCCGGCTCGCTTACCAGTCGCTCACTCCCGGGGTCCCTGGCCGGCGTCATGCAAGAGGGCCATCGCGCTGGGCCGCGTTGGGGAGTGCGCGGGGAGATCTGACGCTGGACGAGGGACGGGGCGCCCTCGAGCACCGGCCGGAGGAAGCCGCAGGGCCAGCAGGGCGACGTCGTCGGGGGAGCGCTCGGCGAGGAGGCTGGCGAGGAGTTCGTCGCACAGCACCGGCAGGGGTTCGCGGGCGAGGGCGGCGGCGTGCTGGCGCAGCCGGGGCAGGCCGGCGTCCAGGCTCTCGCCGCGGCGGTCGATCAGCCCGTCGGTATACAGCAGGACGGTGGAGCGGGCCGGGAGCGCGACGGTGGCCTGGCTGCGGGGGCGGTGGGGATCGACGCCCAGGGGCAGATCGTGGCTGTCGTTCAGGTACCGGGTGTCGCCCTCGTGGGTGACCAGCAGCGGCGGGAGGTGGCCGGCTTTGGAGTAGTGCAGTTCCCACAGGCCGCCCTCAGGGCCGCGGATGATGCTGTAGATGCAGGTGGCGGTGGTGGCGAGCAGCGTGTGCTGGGACAAATCCAGACGGCGCAAGATGACGTTGGGCGGTTCCTGACGGTCGCAGGCGATGCCGCGCAGCATGTTGCGGACCTGGCTCATGGCGACTGCGGCACGTACGTCGTGGCCGGTGACGTCACCGATGATCAAGGTGGTGACCCCGGTGGGCAGGGTGAAGCTGTCGTACCAGTCGCCGCCGATCTCCGCCGCCTCGCTGCGGGCCGGGTTGTAGCGGGCAGCAAGGCAGCAGGGCGCGTTGCAGGGGGCTCGCAAGGGCGCCAGGGTGATCAGCAACCGCTACGCGGTGTCGGTGGCGCAGCGCGTGGTTCACCTGGTCAACGGCCGGCATCCAAACAAAGCCAGCGGTGCCTGACCTCCCTCCCGCCCAAGTGCGCATGCGTGCGATCGGAGCCGTCCACCGCACCGCCACGTGCACTGGCCAGCACGGCAGCGCCGCGGCCAATTGGGGCTCGCTGCGGGCGCGGGATGCCGTCCAGGCGCGTGCGCGTCTTCGATGAAGGAGGGGCGTGCGACAGTGCGTCAACCGTCCTTGCCCATGGCCTTGCGGACAGCGTCCCTGGTGCGGTCCATCACCGCCGCCATGGGCCCGAGCACGACGTTCTTTGCCATGGACTCGGTGCCCGGGTGTGGATGAGTCGGTGCCATTGCCTCGGCCGCCTTGACCGCCTTGGCCATGTTCGACAGCTGGTCGGGCGAGACATTCGCGCGCAGCTGCTCGAACTCCATCCGCTCTTCCGCCTCCGCGTGCTCGAGCACCGACTCCTGGAGTGAGCGGAGCAAAGGAAGGAATTCCGGGTCCGGGAGATCCATATCGTCCAGACGGCTGAGCATCTCTTTCGCCTGACGCTCTTCCTGCAGCCGCTCGTCCACCACCCGATCCCCGGCTTCCCCCAGCGCCCGACGGGCGTAGGGGTGCACGACCTCCTCTTCAGCAGTCTCGTGCACGGCCAGCATCCGCACCAGGTCCCGGAACGCTTCCCGTTGCTCGTCTCCGCTCGCCGTCAGCACCCGCTCGAAGAGCCGGCGAATCCGCACATGCTGCTCTTTCAGCAGCGTCACCACGTCGTCGGTGGACCCATACTGTGCCTGCTCGGTCACGGCCACTCCTTTCCCAAGCTCGGTGACGAACAGTGCGGCTACCCCTACCATCCGTCACAGATCACAAACCTGACCCTGCCACCCAGCTCGCGGACCCGCGACCGGGACTCATGCTCATGTGGTGAATGAATGTGCAGAGCGGAAAAGTGACGAAGACCGGCAGGCTCCCCCGAGCAGCCCGAGCTCACGCGCCATGCCGCCTATCCACCGCCCGACCACCGCTCGACTCGACCGCCGCCACCCGCAGCTCGCGGGGTCGCCGTTTCCTGGGTGGCGCGGCAGACCGGAGACCGAGAGAGCTGGACGACCGAGATGTATCTCCGCCGTCGGACGGCGGTTGAGGTGACGTCGATGACAGACCGCGGTGGTGCCGGCGCTGGCTGCGATGCCGGGACGGTGATGGTCAACGCTTGTTCACCCGGTCACCGGTCGGTCTCGCCGTGCTGGACAGCACCAGCGAGCCGCGCTGATGACACCGACCCGGCCGCCTTCCGCCCCGGCGGGCGCACCACCACAGCGCAGTCACTCGGAGATCAGCAAGCAGTGGGATGGTCTTGTCCTGTGAGTGATCAGCACGATCCGGTGTGGGGGTGCCTGGTTGGCCCCCTGGTCACCGTGATGATCCGGACCTGCTGGAATGGGATTACGGCGGCTACGAAGGCCTGACTGTCGAGCAGATCCGCGCGTCAAGGCCAGGCTGGGTCCTGTGTGCGCGACGGCGTCGTTACCGGCGACGCCGACCACCGCGGCGAGCAGCTCCACCAGGTGGCCGCGTGCACGGACGCTGTGCTGGACCGCATCCGGCCGCTGCTGAGCGACGGCGACGTCGCCGTCGTGGCGCACGGCCACCTGGCCCGCGCACTCACCGTGCGCTGGCTCGGCCTCGACGCCTCCGTGAGCCGGCTACTCGGCCACCCGCATCCAGGCACTCTCAGCTTCCTGGCCACCGAGGACGGGCAGCCCTTTATCTCCGCCTGGAACGTCCCGTAGCGCAAACCCGCCGCGTCGCGAGGTGTCACGAGAGGCGCCGGAAGTAATGAGTGCCGCGGCGATGCCGACGAAGGCTCGGTAGTGCTCGGCCCTCCTTTCAGCAGGGCCCGATCACCGTGCTGCCGGCGGGGACGACTGTGCTGCCGCCGCCGCAGCGAGCCAACTCGCGTCGCAGTTCGAGGTTCTCGCCGTGGGCCTGAGCGAGGGCGTCCCGCAGAGCCTTGTCGGTTTCGCGGAGTGCCTCTTCAGCCGCGTGATCTCCGAAGTGAGGGCGAGGACAAGGTTGTTGTTCTCGCTTCACGCGCTGCGGCTCGCCTTGCAGATCACCGCTGTCGGGTGAAGACTGGTGCATACCGGCCGTGCCGCGCCGTGGACAACGCCTTGTTCTCCACTGGGCTCTACCGCCCGCCGGATTGCCTCAACGGTTTGCCTTGACAGTCTTGTCATGCCTTGACGGCCCTGCGCCGAAGCCTCCATGAATCCGGCGTGGCCGGCCGGTCGCCATAACGAGGACGAGCCGACTCCCATTGGCGCCTTGCAACCCGACTAGGGAGGAAAACCATGGCAACAAATGTTTCGGGAGCACCTCCGCGGCCGGATCAAGAGACCGCCACGAGGCCCAGCGTCACGACCGCCCTGGAAGGCGGTGTTGTCGACCGCTCAATCCTCGAATCGGTTCGCACGCTCGAACCGACGTTCCTTGACGTGCCAACGGAAGGTGGCGGCGCGGACAAATTCGTGGACAACGGGGGAAAAGTTCTGCAGGTTACGCAACTTTTCCTCATCTATTGGGGAAGTGCCTGGACGTCCACCCCCGCACCGACGCCGACCTCCGCCCAGATCACTGCCGCCTGCCAGACCATAATGGCCGGCCCCTACATGGCCGGGCTCGCCCAGTACCGCGGCATAGGGCGTGGTTTCGTCCGCGGCTCCACAGTGATCGCATCGTCCAACCCGCCGAACAACTTCACCGACGCCCAGGTCAGCACCTTCCTCGACGGTCAGATCACCGCGGGCACGGTGCCCGGGCCCGACATCGACAACCAAACGCTTTACTGCGTGGTGATGCCGACCGGCGTGAGCCCGAGTAACACCAGTTTCAGCGGCGAGCACACGTACTACACGCGATCGGGTCAGCGGATTCACTTCGCCTGGGTCACCAACTCCGGGAATCTGGACAGGATTACCACGATCCTCAGCCACGAACTCGTTGAATCCGCGACTGATCCTGAGGGAACCGCGTTCCTTGGCGTGACGGGAACGTGCAGTCAGGGCGGCTGGTGCGAGATCGGCGACGTCTGCTCGGCGACGTCCAAGCTCGACGGGGTGACGGTGCAGTCGTACTGGTCGAACGCCGCAGGCCAGTGTCTTGTCCCCGCCTGGCCAGCGCGGACCTACCCCCGGGTGGGCGTCCAGTGGACCGGCACCGTCGCCCCGCACTCATCCGGCCGATGGTTCACCTTCAACTGGCCTGAATGGGAACGGGTCGAATGGCGGATGCTGCCGGTCGTCCCTCAGCCGGGAGCCGCTCAGCTCAGCTGGAACGTGGAGATCGAGCGCGCGTCCGGAAACAACCTGACCTACTGGATCAAGGTCACCAACCTGACTGGCCAGAGCGTCACCTTCGAAGGACGCTACTGCGTCCTCGGCCGTACCTGAATCCACCTCGACACCCCCGACAAGGAGGCCGCCGTGATCACCGGAGTACAGTTCCGCGGCACGCTGAACCCCAATCAGACAGGCCGCTGGTTCACCTACAACTGGTCGGCGCCACAGCACGTTCTGTGGGAGGTCGTGCCCGACAGCGCCCGTCCGGGCGCCGCGCAAGTCGACTGGGACGTCGCCATCGAGCGCGCCGACGCGGACCACGTCACGTACTGGATCACCGTCAAGAACCTGACCGCCGCTGCGATGCAGTTCGAGGCGCGTTACGCGGTCCTTGCCTGAGGAGAGGCCATGCGACTTGTCCTCGAAATTCCCGACCACATCCTCACCGCCGCCAGTTCAGCGCCGGGCAGTGCGGAGAGCGCCGGCGGATACGGTGGCGTGGCCAGCTTCGCCGCAGCCGATGCCATCTCCGCCGGCCCCGCCCCGTACATCACGGGAACAGGGTCCGCCGGGGCCACATCGTCCACCGCATCCGATGGGGAGGCCCCGTACAGCGGGGCGGCCACATCCGCTGACGGTGACACCGCCCGCGACGGCGGACCGGCTCCGCGTTGACCGACCACGACAGGCAGAGGACGCTCTCCTGGCACCACCAGGGGTACGGGAGAAGGCAGACCAGGCATACCAGCTTCTCCGACACTGGCGAGACCTGCTCAAGCCAGATGGCTCGCTGACCTCGACGGAGTGGGACACGGCACGACACGAGTTCCACGAAGCACAGATGGATCTTCTGTCTGCAATGAGCACGTCTCTCTGAGTCGCAGGGACTCTGTGCCGATGGCGTTCGGGATGAGGCGGACGGATAGGAAACTGGCAGCGGAGCCAGAACCGACCACGTCCGCCGACGCGCGCTCACCCAACTTCCCCTGAACAGGGAAAACGTCCAAGCGGTGGCCACGCGGTCCGCCTTGGTCGCCACTCTCCTCGGTGTCAGCCCACGAACCTCGCCGACCACATCCCCGACCTTCCTTCGCGATCTCCCGCAGGCTCATCGCGCCGGACTCATACAAACCGCGAAACCGCCGAAGCTCCAGCCAGCGATGCGGATCCAAGACCACCGTCAGCCGCCCCTCTGCCACCTCGAACCGACAGCAGCAGACTCGCGACCCTTGCCCCTCACCGCATCACGAACGGTGCACTCTCATCCGTACGAGGTGGTGCACGTTCACTTGTACGCGGACAGGATGTGCAGATCGTCGCCGGTCTCGCGTCGGCGGCGCAGATCTCGGTCTACTTCACCAATTGGGACCAGAAGGGCTGGATCGATCTGCTCGACCAGGTTCTCCAGGACAAGCCGGTGGCCCTGTCGATCAGTTACGGGTGGCCCGAGGACAGCCCCGACTGGGCGGACGTCGGCATCACCGAGATCGACAAACGGCTGGCCGCAGCGGCAGAGCTGGGTATCACCGTCTGCGTCTCCTCCGGCGACGACGGCTCGGGCGATCAGGAGGATGACGGGCGTTGCCACATCAACTACCCCGCCACCAGTGCCTTCGTTCTCAGCGTGGGCGGTACGGTGATCAATGGTGCCGATGAGGAGGCTTGGTGGGTAGCGCCCGGTGAACGCGCCGGTGGGGGCGGTGCGACCGGCGGCGGTGTCAGCACCGTCTTCGACCGTCCGAGCTGGCAGCAGAACGTCCGGCTGGACTCCCTGAACCAGGGTGCCAAGGCCGGGCGGGTGGTACCGGACGTCGCAGCGCTGGCCGGTCCGCCGATCAGCCCGGCGTCTGCCCGAGGCTCGCGCTGTCCACTCGCCGATGCGGGCGAGGGCCCTTGGACGGTACGGCGCCGCCGCCGAATGATCGGGCGCCACCTCGTTGGTGGCCGATCCCAGCCAGGGACGGCCTCCCCGCACGCCCAGCTTCCGCCTCGGCGACCGGGCGGCGTGAACACCCACATCGCCCCCGCCCCGGCGTTGCCGCGCTACGCCGTCCCGGTGGCCGGACCCCTCGGCCGGACCCACCGAGACGGCGCCCGGGCGTCATCGGTGCGTCAATGAATCGAACGTGTACGCGTCTCGGCGAAGGACACCCAGCATGCCGCAACCAGGTCCGGTGAGCCATGTCGTGATCATGGTTCAGGAGAACCACACCACCGACAACTACTTCCTCTCCATGGCCGCCTACGGCGCCACTATCGCCATCGGATGGCCCCTGACCCCAATCCCCCGCTGGCAGACCCGCCCCACGACCGCCACGCCTACTACCGCTGGCTGAACCGTTCCGACTTCTCTGCCGCTCCGTTGTGAGCTGTCAGAGAGGATGGGACACGTGCCCAAGAAGATTGACGCAGCCCTTCGTAGCCAGGCCGTGAGGCTGGTGACAGAGCATCGTGCGGAGTACTCCTCCGAGCGTGCACTGCACGTCCAGGTCGCTGATTCCCTTGGCGTCTCCCGGGAGTCCGTGCGGCGCTGGGTCACCCAGCACGAGATCGACAGCGGCCAGGCAGCGGGCGTGAGCACGGACGAGCGCGAGGAACTGCGCAGGCTGCGGGCGGAGAACAGACGGCTGCGCGAGGTCAACGAGGTACTGAAGTCCGCGACGATTTTCTTCGCCGGGGAGCTCGACCCCCGAAACCGCTGATCGTGGCGTTCGCCGATCAGATGCGGGCCACCGGGTATGCCGTCCCGGTCTCCGGCACCTGTTCGGGCTCGACCAGGGTGTGCTCGACGGTGCGGCCGTTGCGCAGCCAGGACAGGAACCCGGCGACCGCCGGGACGCCGAGATCGCCCCACCTTCCGGTCTCGTCACGCTGTTCCAGGAACGTCCACCACTGGGCCAGCGAGGTCGCATATCCGCGGACCGTGTTCGGTGACCACAGCTGCCGATGAGCCTCCAGCCAGTCCTCGACCGGCGCGACGGTCCGGTACTTCTCGTCGATCACGGTCCAGTCCGCTGCCCGTTCGCGGGCCGGACCGCCAAGCTGTGTGCCACTGATGTCGTTCCGTCTCGTTGAAGAACTCCCGTTGATAGCAATGCATCAACGACGCTGAACGCTCACGGTGACGCTCGTTGCAGACAGAGAAGAGAGGGGCTCAGCCCCGTTGATAACGACGGGTCCGAACCGAATGACGGACTCGCCGGAGTGGAGCCAGCGTAGGGCCGCGAGGTCGCGGATCTGGGCAGCGGGCAGTTTCGGGGAGGCGTTGAAGTCGCAGCCCTCCAGGGTGGCCTGCTGCTCGAACTTGGCGGATCTGGCTCTTCTCGTCCACGCAAAGAACCAGCGCCTTCTCCGGCGGGTCGAGGTAAAGACCCACGATGTCGCGAACCTTATCGATGAACTGGGGGTCGTTGCTTGGCTAGCAGGGTGCCTACTTCTCCGATTGCACGGGTGATGGTGGAGCGGTCGACCCCGAACAGCAGCCCCAGGACGACGTGCGGAAGGTCGTGTCGCAGATGAATGAGCGTGGCCGTCAGCCGGTCGACGAAGACCAGTTGATGACGGGCTCCGGCCCCTGCGGCCCGGTTCCTGACCCCGCCTCGCGCAGCATGGCGACGTCCCTCGAACCCCGGCCTGCCATGGCATGGCCAACTCATCGGTCAGAAAGGCCAGATGACGCCGAGAGATCCCCGTGAACAGCCGATGCGCGAGACCGCCCGATTGACCATGATCGCCACAGTCGGACTCATGCCACCAGCCAAGTGCGACACCTCACCCGCTATCACGCACCAGCTCGTAAGGGCTCGCAGAGAATCAACATGCTGATTTGATCTCCGTGGGGCTGCGGTTCTCGAGGAACGCCGTGACGTCAGCGGGGGTGCGGAACCTGACTGTCGGGCGGGATCGTGTAGCCGTGCGCCGCCAGGAGGGGCTGAACTTGGTGGACGGCCCTGGTAAGGGTGCTGCCGGTGACTCCGAAGAGCTGGGCAAGCAGATCTCTGGTGCCGAGTTTGCGCAGGTAGAGCACGGTGGCCAGGACTCTGTCGGCGGTGGTCAGCTTGTCCTTGGCCCCTGCACCGCGAGCACGGATGCGTTCGCCTCCTCGCTGTTGGAGCCGCCCTTGCTCACGTAACTCGTCCAAATCCACGGCTAGTTGGTTGATGAGTTCGTCCAGCGCGGGTTCGGGCATGCCGGTCAGCTCCGGGTCTCGCAGACCCCTTGTGCGGGGCTGCGGGCACGGGCCGCCGGCTGACCGTGGGTTCTGGACTGCGCCAGAGGTGTCGCGGGGGTGAGGGTGGAGGGTGTAGTTCCAGGCACCGTGGAAGCGGTGGCGGTGCATGGGCAGGGCGTCGATGTCGCTGTCGGTGACCTTGATGCCGGTGTCGTAGGTGCCCGGGTCGAGTTCTGCGTGGACCTTCAGGCCGGTGCGGGTGGTGGTCGCCGCGATGCTGTTCACGATGACGTCGTGGCTGGTCAGCGGTCGCCCGCGCCAGTTCATGGAGATGTGGGAGAACAGCCGGTGCTCGATCTTGTTCCACTTCGAGGTGCCCGGCGGCATGTGGCAGACCGTGACGTCCAGGCCCGTCTCCGCGGCCAGGGCGGCGAGTTCGGTCTTCCAGGCCCGGGTGCGGTAGCCGTTGGACCCGCCCGCCTCCGCAGTGATCAGCAGACGCGTGGCGGCCGGATAGCCGTGCCGGCCCCGGCCCTGCCACCAGCGGCGGATGGAGGCGACAGCGAACGCGGCGGTGTCGTGATCGGTGCCGACACTGACCCAGCCGGTGCTCGCGGCGATGTCGTAGATCCCGTAGGGGATCGCCTTGCCCGGTCCCTGCCGGTCCAGGAAATCGTGCGTCTTGACCAGTACCGGCTCACCGGCAGGCCGCCACTGGTGGCCCGCGTTCTTGTAGTCGCCGACGAGTTCCTTCTTCTTCGCATCAACGCTGATCACCAGCTGTCCGGCATCGATGTGCTGCCTGGCCCGCTCATTGAGCGGTGTGCATCGTGAAGTCGCAGGTCACGGGTCTTGCGTGTCGTTGTTTCGGGGTGCTCGCGCTGATCGTGCGGGGCAGTCTGGGGAGTAGATCGTCTGGCGGGGCGGCTTTCCGGGTTCCCGCCCGTGGTCGAGGGTGTCGCTTCTACGATCCGGCGCATGATGGACCCCGAGGTGCTGGAGCGGATCACCGCGCGACGTGCGGAGCTGGATGAACTCGAAGAACAGCTGGCCAAACAGCTGGTGGAGGTGCGGGCGGAGCGGGACGAGCTCGCCGTAGCCGAACGGGTTCTGCAGCGGCTGAGCGAGCAGATCGCCGACGAGCAGACGCAGGCCGGGGCGTCGGTCGTTCAAGTAGCGGGCCGGGCAGTGCGGTTGGTCCCGGACCGAGCGCCGGGCGTGGCCGAGTCCGCGCTGCCGGCGGAGTACCAGCGCATCCTGGCCGCGGTGCGGCAGGCCGACGGTCCGGTCGCGGTCCGGCAGATCGGCGAGGTGCTGGGCCTGGACACCGGGGTGCGGGGCAAGCTGGAGCCGCTGCGCGGGAAGCTGACGAAGCTGGCTGACCGTGGCTGGCTGCACAAACGCCCCGACGGACGCTTCACCGCACGCCGGTAATCGCACGGAATGGGGCGTAACTGGCGGACCCCGGCGGAAGTTGAGGTTGGTGTGAAGAAAAACAACCCTCACGCCGAGGGCCCCGACCCGCTTGTCTACACCGCCCGTCTACCGCTGTCGAGCACCACCTTGAACTACCTCGCCGACCTGATCCGCGGCCACTGCAAGAAGATCAGATCGCGGTGGCGGGCGCTGTCCGCCGGGAAGATCGCGGGCATCGTGGTGGCGGTGCTGCGCTGTGACCAGCGGCCCGGCGATCTGGCCGGCGGGAACGGGATACACCGCACCACTGTCACGCGCTGGGTGCGCGAGGTGGTCGGGCTGCTGGCTGCCCGTGCCCCGCGCCTGGACCGGGCGTTGAAGAAGATCACCCGAAAGGGCGGCGGCATCGTACTGCTGGACGGTTCCCTCATCCGCACCCGGCGGCGCACCGGGAGGGAGAACCGGAGGAACTACTCGGGCAAGAGCAAGTGCCATGGCCTGCTCGTGATCGCGCTCACCGACGAGAGCGGCCGGCTGATATGGATCTCCGCAGTGCGGCCCGGACGCACGTCGGAGATCACCGCCTGCCGCCATGACAGGCTCACCGCTCACCTGCGGGCGGCCGGGCTCGGCGCCATCGCCGACCTAGGGTTCGTCGGCCTCGACGACAGCGGTCCGGACGCCGACCCGACGGTGATCACCGGCTACAAGGCCGCCCGGAACCGGCCCCTGACCCGCGGTCAGAAGCTGTCCAACACCGCACTCGCCGCGGTGCGGGCGCCGGTCGAGCACGGCTTCGCCCACCTGAAGAACTGGCGGGTGCTCGGCAGGCTCCGCACCGACCCGAGATGGGCGACTGCCCTGGTCAGGGCGCTGCTGGTCTTGACGTACCGCGAGGTCTCCCGGTGACCGGCGATGCCCCCGACCAGGCCGAGCACCCCGAAGCCCACGCACACCAGAGCCATCACCAGCAACTTGACGATGCACGCACCTATTCACCGTTTGGCTGCGAAGCTTCGAGGTCGGCCGGCGCCGATGGTGCTTGGTGGGTTCTGGCCCGGGGGTTTTCCGCACCTTGAAGCGGGGGTTGGCCGGTTGGGCGATCGGGTGGGTTGCCGACACGCTTGAGAGACCACATCAGGAGGGCACGGGAGCAAGGGGGAGAGGGTGGACCGACCGATGGAGCAGGGACTCGCGCGTCGTGTGATGCTGGGCGGGGCGGTCGCGGCTGGTGCGGCGATCCTCGGCGGAGGGGCGGCCTTTGCCGAGGGGAACGGGCAGCCGGTGGCGAGCAGGCCGGTGCATCCCGATATGGCCCAGCTGGAGCGCGAGTTGATCGCATTGCGGCGGGATATCCACCGACACCCCGAGGCGCCGGGGCAGGAGTATCGCACCGCCGAGCTGGTGGCCCGGCACCTTCAGCACGCGGGGCTGAGCGTCACCACAGGAGTGGGCGGCAACGGCGTCGTCGGTATCCTGCACGGCTCGCTGCCGGGCCGGACGGTCGCCTACCGGGCCGACATGGACGCGGTGCCGCCGCAGAGCATCATCGGTGGCGGGCCCGCGACCGCTCATGTCTGCGGGCATGACATCCACACCACGGTGGCCGTAGGCATCGCACGGACCCTGGCCCAGATGCGTCAACGACTGAGTGGCACCGTGGTGTTCCTCTTCCAGCCCGCCGAGGAGTCGCTGGCGGGGGCACGCAAGGTGCTGGACTCGGGGATCCTGGAGCGCACCGGAGTCCAAGAGATCCACGCGTTGCACTGCGGACCATTCCCGGTGGGACAGTTCGCTGTGACCCCGGGTTACGGGCTGCCCGGACAGGACCACGCCGGGATAACCCTGTCCGGTCTGGGCGCGCCCGCGGCCGCACAGCGGCTCGCCACCGAGATCGGCGCCCTATCCACGGTGAAGCCACCCACAACCGAAGCCGAGCTGGCACAGCTGGTAGCGGAACTGCAGACACCGGGCGGCCCGCTGACCCGATTCGTGGTCGCCCAGGCACGGGCACAGGAGTCCACGGTGAGCGTGTCCTCTCGCTGCTGGCCACCGGACCGCTACCAGGAGGTGCGCGAGAACATCCGCCGACTGGCCGGGCGGTACGAAGGCGCCCAGGTCACCTTCCCCGCCGAGCCGTTCCCCGCCACGGTCTGCCCGGTGGGCGATGCCCGCGCCGTCGCACGTCAACTGCGCCGCACGCTAGGCACGGACGCCGTGACCGTGATGCACGCGGCGATTCCCTTCAGCGGCGAGGACTTCGCCCTCTACCTGAACCGCATCCCGGGTACGTACACATTCCTCGGGGTCCGTACCCCCGGCGCCGCCGTCACGACCTCCTACCCGCACTTCCCGGACTTCACCCCGGACGAGCGGGCCATCGGCCTGGGCGTCCGCGCCATGGCGGCCTGGCTCGCCGAACGGGCCCGCTGTTAGCGGCGGCGGACAACGCCTCTTGCCGTCAGGCCGGGGTGTGCGCACAGTGTCCCAGCCACTTCGGTCGTGAACCTGGCGCCATTCGCGAAAGGCCCTTCGACGAGGCCCGTGCGGCCGGACACGAAACCGGGCCCCGTGAGCCGCAGACTCACGCTCTGAGTTGATCTGCTACCCCTGCGGCCCGGTACCCACGCGCCGGCTTCTTGTGAAGGCGAAGGCTGGCGACGGACGGTTGTCGCTGACTGTCACGTGGCTCGGGGCCGGTCGTCGAGGGAGAGCAGGAGCTTGCGCAGCAGGTTGCCCAGGAGGGCTGGCCAGCTGTTCTTCGAGTCCGTCCAGCTCCGCACGTCGCGCGGTGATCCGCTCCAGCACCTCGGGGTCCATCATGCGCCGGATCGTAGAAGCGACACCCTCGACCACGGGCGGGAACCCGGAAAGCCGCCCCGCCAGACGATCTACTCCCCAGACTGCCCCGCACGATCAGCGCGAGCACCCCGAAACAACGACACGCAAGACCCGTGACCTGCGACTTCACGATGCACACCGCTCATTGATGTAACGGAACTGGGCGTCACGGTCCGGGTGCTGCTTGCCCTCGATGGTCTTGGCACCGGCCTGCAGGCTGAAGCCCTCCTCACGCAGCAGGTCCCCGACCGTGTCCGCGCTCACCCTGTGCCCCTGACGGGTCAGCTCGGCCGCGAGGCTCCTGGTCGACTTCACCGTCCAACGCAGCGGCGACATCGGATCGCCCCGCTCATCGGGGCTGCTGGCCGAACTGCGGGCGACCGGCGTACTGGATCTGTCCCGGGCGTCGGTCGACCGAGCCATCTGCGGGCGATGAAAGGTGGTGCGGCCACCGGCCCGTCCCCGGTGGACCGGGGCAAGACTGGCAGCAAGCACCACGTGATCGTCGAGGCCCACGGCATCCCGCTGGCCGCCACGCTGACCGGCGGCAACCGCAACGACGTGACCCAGCTGATCCCACTGATCCGAGCCGTCCCGCCGATCCGAGGCAAACGCGGCCAACCGCTGCGACGCCCGAAGCACCTCTACGCCGACCGCGGCTACGACCACGAGAGCTACCGCGATCAGGTCCGACGGTTCCAAATCACCCCGCACATCGCCCGACGCGGCACGGAACACGGCTCGGGACTCGGCGTGCACCGCTGGGTCGTGGAGGGCGCCATCGCGCTACTGCACTGGTTCCGCCGCCTACGCATCCGCTGGGAGATCCGCGACGACATCCACCAGGCCTTCATCACACTCGGCTGTGCCGTCATTTGCTGGTGACGACTGAGGACCCCGCTCTGATTCCAGGCCAGCGTAAGGTGGAATCCCGTGTCGCGGACTCGCGCCAAGCACAAGGAGGCGCAAATGCTCGCCAACTCGTCGGCGCTGGCGGCCGGAAGGCGTCATTCGGTCGGACGGCGCTGGGATGGAACCGTTCTCGCTGTGGGCAATACCGCAGCCGCTGAATGTCGTGTCGAGCGATGGGAAGACGTCGTCGCGGTGGCAGCCGGCAACGTCCATGCAGCGACGAATACGGGCAGGTCTCATACGGTGGGACTCAGGTCGGACGGCACGGTGCTGGCAACGGGGTGGAACGGCGATGGGCAATGTGATGTCGCCGGATGGCGAGGCGTCACGGCCGTGGCCGCGGGCTGGCGCCGCACGCTCGGGCTACTCGCGAATGGTCGCGTGCTGGCAGTTGGCCGGAGTTCAGAAGGACAGTGCGACGTGCAGTCCTGGCGCGAGATGGTGGTCCTCTCGTGTGGTGACTGGCACTCGGTCGGCGTCCGGTCGGATGGTTCTGCGCTGGCCGTGGGGAACAACCGACGAGGGCAGTGTGCCGTTGAGGGGTGGCGTGACCTGGCCGCCATTTCGGCCGGGTATCTCCATACCGTCGGTCTCAGAGCCGACGGGCGGGCAGTAGCGACCGGAGAGCGGGCAGCCGGGGCGTGCGCGGTCGATGAGTGGGAAGACGTCGTGGCACTCGACGCGGGCAGCTACCACACCGTCGGAGTCACAGCGTCCGGGCGGGTTCTCGCAGTGGGAGACAACAGCTACGGACAGTGCGAAGTCGGCGATTGGCACAACGTTGTCGCCGCGGCGGCCGGTTCAACGCACACCCTCGGCCTGCGTGCCAACGGCACAGTCGTGACCGCAGGGAACAATGCCGACAGACAGTGCGAAGTCGATGCCTGGTCCGGAGTACACCTTCCATAGGCCCCGGGCCGCGCCAACGCCAACTGACCCACCGTCATTCTCGAGCCCCAGAGACCTCACTCTGATTCCAGTCCTAACTCCCTTCCCGTTCTCCCCGGAC
This sequence comes from Streptomyces sp. NPDC104106, assembly GCF_055584345.1. Classification (NCBI taxonomy): domain Bacteria; kingdom Bacillati; phylum Actinomycetota; class Actinomycetes; order Kitasatosporales; family Streptomycetaceae; genus Streptomyces; species Streptomyces sp. NPDC104106. The sequence goes on along the minus strand of NZ_JBVJMF010000031.1, from coordinate 7,781 downwards.
GCCCACAGCGGCCGGAGACGCGCGCGGCACCACCGACGCGCGAGAGGGAGACCGCCGACGCCCCCGGATCCCCCGAGGCGCTCCCGCCCGCCCGTTCCCTTCCACCTTCTTCTCCAAACAGGAGCGGCGCAGGGTGCGCTGAGGGAATGTGAGACCCCCGACCACACCGGTTTAGGCATGGTGACCTGTGCAAATGCGCGGACCTCCGGAAGGCTCGCGCAACATATGCCGCAACATCCTTGCCGAGGCTGGCCCGTGTGGGTGATGGCAGCCGGCGACGTCTCGCGGGACGCTGCCCACAGCAGGGGCGCTGGCACCGAGCAGCGCGACCGTCAGCGGCTGGGTGAACCGCGGGAGGCGGTGGGCGGCGTAGGCGAGCGCGCTGATGAACAGCAGGACGACCAGGACCAGCAGCATGACGACCAGCAGAGCGAGCGTGGGTACGACGATTTCACCCTCGGGGGTCAGGCACGCCCAACACAGGCGTGCGGAACGGACGGTGGAGCCTGGGAGCCCCCCGGCCCTTGGCGGGCGCCACCAAGGTCGGGGCCCCGGGGGTTAGCCCGGCAACCGCCCACAACTTCCGTACGGCCGCAGCCCGCAGCCCACCAACGAAAGGCGCCGTACGGCGGCCTGACGGTCCGACGCACCGCGCCCCGCCCGGGGGAGGAGTCCTGGGCGGGGCGAAAACGCGGGAGACGGCCGTACAGGCCGCTTCCTGGCGGTTGTAGGATCTCACCGCGTCCGACATGTCGATCTTTTGCCACCTGGGCTTTCTTGGTTGTCTCATGGCCGTGTCACCATGATCAGTCTCAAGTCCGTGGCATTTGTGCACTCGCCTTCTGGCGCGCACCGGTCGGCAGCGGGCGCGGCCTACGGGCGAGTGCGGGACGGCCCCGCCATCGAGGACGGTGCGACTGTCGTGTGGTGGCCGGCCGGTCCGGTTGGGCCGCCGCGGCTGGTGAGTAGGCGGGGGGCGACGGCGGCGCCTGCGGTAGCCGTGGCTGCAGCGGTCGCGACGACGGTCCAGGCGCCTGGTCCCAGGGGTGTGCAGCCGAAGAACTGGCTGATGCCGGGTGTCTCGACGATGAGGAAGAGGACGGTTGCGGAGGCTGCGCAGGTCGCGATTACGAGGGGGCTGTGCCAGCGAGTGAGGAGGGTTTGGCCGAGTTGGGCGCCGACGAGTGCGGCGAGGCCCATCGTGGAGGCGCGCCGTCCTCCACCGGGGATGAGGCGTGTGAGGTGTCCGATCTGCCAGGACGCGAGGGCGGCCAGGGCGGTTGCGGTGCCGCGGATCGCCAATGCTTGTCCCATGTCGCTGCCGGTGAAGCCCTGTGCGGGGCCGCCGGTCAGGTCGACCGCGGTGTCGGGGTCGGTGCGGTCGGCGGGGGTGATGGCCACAGCGAGGGAGGGCAGCATGTCGGTGAGCATGTTGACCACCAGCAGTTGCCTGGTGGTCAGGGGTGCCTCGCCGCCGAGTGCGGTGCCCAGGACGGTGAAGGCGACCTCGCCGGCGTTGCCGCCCACCAGGATGGCGGCTGCGTCCCGGACGCTGCCCCACAGGGCGCGGCCTTCCCGTAGCGCGTCGAGGATGAGGGTGTTGTCGGGTGCGGTGAGCACGAGGTCAGCCGCGTTGCGGGCGGCTGTGGAGCCGCGGCCGGCGACCGCGATCCCTACGTCGGCGCGGCGGATGGCAGCCGCGTCGTTGGCGCCGTCGCCGGTCATCGCCACCACTCGTCCGGCGCGGCGGAGGTCTTTGACGATGCGTACCTTCTGCGCGGGTGAGACCCGGGCGAAGACGGCCGTCCGCTCGACGGCGGCGAGGCGTTCCGCCGCGGGCAGGGCATCGAGTTCGGCACCGGTGAGCACCTGGTCGGCGTCGGGAATGCCCAGTTGCGCGGCGACGGCCGCGGCGGTGGCCGGGTGATCACCGGTGATCATGGTGACCCGCACCCCTGCCTTGTGCAGTTGGTGCACGGCTTCCTCAGCGTGCGGGCGAGGCGTGTCGGCGATGCCGATGAAGCCGAGCAGGGTGAGCTCCTCCACATGGTCGGCGACGGCTCCGGCCGCCTCCAGGGTGGTGGACAGGGGTCGCTCGGCGACGGCGAGTACCCTCAGGCCGCGCCCGGCGAGTCGGCGTACGGTCGCGGCTGCGGTGCGACGGCGGGCGGCGGTCATAGGGACGTCTTGCCCCGATGCGTGCAGTTGGGTGCAGCGCGTGAGCAGTACTTCGGGCGCCCCCTTGACAGTGATCACCGTGTGCTCGCCGTCGCGGCCCAGTGAGGCGGAGTAGCCGCGGGTCGTCTCGAAGGGCAGTTCTTCCTCCAGTGCCCAGGCGGTATCCGGGGGCAGGTCGCGGGCGGCTGCCAGTACGGCACGGTCGGTGGCATGGGGCACCTGCCGGCCGCCGTCCGGACCGGGTGGCGGGCAGGCCCTGACCGCGGCGCGGACGATGCGTCGGCCGTCGTCGCTGTCCAAGGGCAACGCCTGCGTGGGGCCGGCGGCGCGGACCAGGCGCAGGCGGCCCTCGGTGAGGGTGCCGGTCTTGTCGAAGCACAGGGTGTCGACCCGGCCCAGAGCCTCCAGGGCGTTGGTCGAGCGCACCAGGACGCCCAGCCGGGACAGGCGGCGCGCGGCGGCCAGCTGGGAGACGGTGGCCACCAGCGGCAGTCCCTCGGGCACGGCGGCCACTGCTACTGCGACGCCCGACTCCAGCGCGCGTCGCAGCGGCAGCCCGCGCAGCATGCCCAGGGCGGTGACCGCCGCACCACCGATCGCGGTGGCCGGCAGGGCCCGTCGCGTCAGCTCAGCAAGCCGTGCGTGCATGCTGGAGCCTGTCTCAGGGGCGCCGGCCAGGGCGGCGGCCCTGCCGGTCTCGGTGGCCTCGGCGGTGGCTACCACGATCGCCACCGCCTGTCCGGCGACGACGGTCGTGCCCTCGTAGACCATGCAGTGCCGCTCTGCGGGATCCGCGCCGGGTGCTGGTTCGACCCTCTTGGCCACAGGCAGGGATTCGCCGGTCAGCGTCGCCTCGTCCACCTCCAGAGCGTCCGCCCACAGCAGGCGGGCGTCGGCGGGTACGACATCCTCGGAGCGCAGCACGATCACGTTGCCGGCGGACAGCTCATCGGCTGGGATCACCTGGGTGGGCAGGGCGGTGATGCGTTCCATGCAGTCATCCGCGCCCTGGCAATCCGCGAGAGCACCGGCGGGGACACGGCGGGCCCGGACCTGCTGGTCCAGCAGCAGTTCGCCCAGCGCCTGCTCCGCACGCATACGCTGCGCCCCGCTGATGAGGGCATTACCCGCCATGACCGCGGCGACCAGTACGGCGTCCACACTGGATCCGACGACGGCGGAAGCCGCAGCGCCCAGAGCGAGTACCGGCGTGAGCGGATCATCCAGCTCCTGGCGGGCGGCCACCACCAGCCGAGCCGTCCAGCGCGCCGGGTCGATGACCGTGCGCCGCAGCAGCGGCACCCCGGCCAGCCGTGCCTCAACCTGGCGCATGCGGTTCTTCCACCCTGCTGTACCAGGCTGCTCGCTGCGGGTGACCTGGGCGGCCTCGCTCGCGCCGAGCCGCTGCCAGACCTCACGGCCGGTCAGCGCATGCCAGGCGTCGCGGATCACGGGCCGTGGCGGCGGGCGATGGTTGATCCGCCGCGCGGCGACCGCGTTGGCACACATGGCTGACATCGAGGCCATGTAGACCGGGGGAACGTCCTGCCATGAGATCATCGCTCGCCTCAGCAGCCCCCTGCCCGCGCGTCGGCGCCGACGGCGCCCCGCGATCAAGAGCGTGGCCAGTGCGGATGCGCTCAGCGCCAACTGAGCCGCACGGGCGCTGGCCCGATGGGCGACCGGCACAGCCGTCAACAGCCGCCACACCTCGCGCAGTCCGGGCCCACAGACCAGGTCGGCGCGCCAGTCGGCCGGCCCGCCGGCGCCGCCCAGCACACTGACGCCGACATCCGCCGCCTCCAACGCGTCGTCCTCGCCACGCACCACTGCAAGCACGACATGCCCCTCTTGCTGCAAGTCATTTACTGCAGAGAGGAGTTGGGTTGCGGGTACTGGCGAGTCGTCACCCCAGGGCAGCAGTTCTCCGGTGCTGGCGTGTTCGCTGAGCACCACCTTGCGGGCGACCTGGTGAGCGGTGGCCACCAGCGCCTCGGCCAGGGGGTCCAGTGAGGACCCCACACGCACCCGGCCGCAGCGTCGCCCCTCACCGTCGACCAGATCCAGAACAGTGCCCTGCGGGTCCGCGGGGCCACCCGGCGGGGCGTCTGCCGCCCGTACGAGGTGCCACCCGGCTTCCGCGGTCGCGTCGGCCGCCGTCCGTCCGGGGGCGGGCCAGGGTCCGGGACCGGTCAGCTCCTGCGGCCCGTGGCCGTCGAGCAGCTCACCGGCTACCCGCCACACTCCCGCGTCATCGAGCGCGTCCGCGGTCGAGACGGCCGACAGCAGCCGCAACTGGCCGTCGCACAGTACCCGCGAGTCGATCACGACCGCGCTGATACGGTCCAGCCGCCGCAGCGCACCTGGATCCAGCAGCACGACACCGCGGCGCGCGAGGTCATGAGCGAGCACGCACGCGAAGGCCTCCCGTCCATGGCGGGCCGCCTTGGGCACTGTGGCCAGCACACCCTCCGCCGCCACCGAAACATCCCCAGTGGCGGCCAGGACCCCGAGTCCGCCCACCAGGTGGGCGAGCGCCGTCCGGTCAGCAGCCTTTTCCACCGGCCCGTCCGGCAAGGGACAAGGTCGCACGGCGCGCTCGCCACGCTCCTGCGGCTGGCGCCCGGGGACGGTGAGTTCGCGCTCCCGGCGCTGCCATGACTCGCGGCGGGCCGCGATCTCATACAACTGGAAGCTGCGGTGCACCGCATCGGCCGCCAGCGGCGCCAATCCCTGCCCGGCTCCCTGCACGACGGCGTTCACCGACGCGAGCAGTGCGTCGGCCCGTGCGTGGCCCAGACGCCGCTCCAGCTCACCGCGCACCCATGGCACAGAATCAGCGAGCGCCACCACGGCCCGTACCGGGCTGGGCACCTGCGGCAGGCCGGCCACCCTGCCGATGACAGCCGCCGCGGCTCCCGCACAGTCGGCGGCCAGCGCCGCCAGCGCCGAGGCTTGTGCGAGATCATCGTCAGGGCGTCGGCAGTGCGTCCTGTCGTCCCCGTTCGCCACATGCGAGCGGTGCGCCTCCTCTACGGCTTCGACGGCGCTGACAAGCTCGTCGATGTCCACCGTGCCCTCGGCGTAGGCGACCAGGACATGCCCGGTCACCGCGTTCACCTCCGCCCAGTGCACGCCCTCCAGTCGGCGCAGCGCCCGAGTCAGGGCCGCGACATACCGGTGGTGAGGCTCGCCGTCACCCCCCAGACCACGCACCTCTATGTGTGCACGCCCACCCGATGTCCACACCGCCCGACTACGTCCAACGGCGCAGATCAGCCTCGTAGCGGACACACCACGGGCGACCGCAGACTCCCCGTCCAGTCCCGGCACGACCGCGCGGGCCCACCGCAGTGCAGAGACACCGTGCTCACCCACCTGACCGGCTGCCCGAGCAGTCGTGCGCATACCGGTGACGGCGCTGTACACCACAGCCGCCGAGGCCATCTCCACTGCCGCCACCGGCACAGCCAAAGCCGACCTGACCCAGGAGCCACCCGGAAAATCCACGCCGTCCACCTTCACCCGCGCACGCGAAGCGCACACCGTCACATCGCCCTTGCCTTGAGAAACGCCTACTACCCCCCGACCCCCTTGCCATAACCGGCCATCGGCGGGGCGAGCATTACGGCGGCCTGGTGAGCGCACTGCAAGCAACATCTCGGCGCCGAGCCGTGCACGGCGCCCCATGGCGACAGCTTTCCGGGCTGGACAGCACCTGACCGGGCGCAGCCCCGCACCCCCGGCCTGGAAGCACCGGCGTCACACAGCGGCCGGACTGCGAGCGCGATGGACGGGGAGCGCACCGAGCACATCGTGGCCGCGCTTCGCCGCAGGGTTCGGGCCCGCCTGGCCGGACCGAGTGTCTGCCCGCAGGAGGTGCGCGCCTCGTACTGCCGGATGCCCAGCGAAGGCGACTGGGCTCTGTCAGGCGATGGAGAGAGCTGCGATGAACGGCTCGCGGACGGCTGGATCGCACCAGGCTTCCTCAGTGCCCGCTTGTCCGCATCCGCACTGATGCCGGTTCCAGGGCCGCAGGACGGCGGCATAGAGCTGGCTCCCCAGCGCGGCCCGGAAGGAAACGATGTCCCCGTCGCGTAGGTGGGTGCCGGTTCGGGTGAGGACGTCGGTGATCGTGGACGCGCATCAGCCGGGTCACGCGCTTGCGGTTGATCCTGCGCCCTCTCGCACGCAGTTCAGCATGGACGCGCGGAGCCCCATACGCCCCCTGGTGTTCGGCGTGGATGGCGCGGATCTCGCTCACGGTCCGCTTCTCCTCGGCCTGGCGCTCGATGCGGGTCTGCTCGGTGGCCAGGTGCCGGTAGTAGCCGGCGCGGGACGCTCCAAGCACCCGGCAGATCCGTTTGACGCCGAAGTCGGCACGGTTGTCGGAGATGAAGTCCCAGCGGCGGGGGCTCACTTCACCTCCCGGGCGAAATAGGCCGCTGCCCGGCGCAGGATCTCGCGTTCCAGCTGCCACTCCTGCTCTGCCTTGAGCAGCCGGGCGTTCTCCGCCCGCAACCGGGCCAGTGCCTCGGCCGCGCTCACGCTGCCGTCGCGGCCCTCGGGCACGGCCTGTGAGTCGTCCTTGCGGACCCACGTCCGCAGCGACTCCGCAGTGATCCCGAGATCCGCGGCCACCGCCGCGTACGTCCGCTTCCCGGCTGCGGCGCGGTAGAGCGCGACAGCGCCTTCCTGAACTCCTCCGGATACGGAGACTTGCGTCCCACCTGGACATCCCTCCCTGGACCATCAAGATCCATTGTCAGGGTGTCCACTCCCAAGGATCAGCCTCAGCCGGGCCCTCACCCCGTTACAGATGCAGCCGACGAGAGGCGCTGGTGCCGGGTCGGGGGCAGCCGGAGGGCGAGCAGGGCGACGTCGTCGGGATAGCGCTCGGCGAGGAGGCCGGCGAGGAGTTCGTCGCACAGCACGGGCAGGGGTTCGCGGGCGAGGGCGGCGGCGTGCTGGCGCAGCCGGGTCAGGCCGGCGTCCAGGCTCTCGCCGCGGCGTTCGACCAGCCCGTCGGTGTACAGCAGGAGGGTGGAGCGGGCGGGCAGGTCCACGGTGGCCTGGCTGCGGGGGTGGTGGGGGTCGACGCCCAGGAGAAGGTCGTGGCTGTAGTTGAGGTAGCGGGTGTCACCCTCGTACGTGACCAGCAGTGGCGGCAGATGGCCGGCGTTGGAGTAGTTCAGTTGCCACGGGCCGCCCTCGGGGCCGCGGACGATGGCGTAGATGCAGGTGGCGGTGGTGGTCAGCAGGGTGTCCTGGGCCAGGTCGAGGCGGCGCAGGATGGCGTTGGGCGGTTCCTGGCGGTCGCAGGCGATGCCACGGAGCATGTTGCGGACCTGGCTCATGGTGACCGCGGCGCGTACGTCGTGGCCGGTGACGTCGCCGATGATCAGGGTGGTGTCCCCGGTGGGCAGAGTGAAGCTGTCGTACCAGTCGCCGCCGACCTCCGCCGTCTCGCTACGGGCCGGGTTGTAGCGGGCGGCGAGCTCGAGAGGGCCCACGTGGGGCAGGTCGGGCAGCAGCGCCCGCTGCAGGTGCTCGGCGGTGGCCTGAACCTCCGTGTGCAAACGGGCGTTGTCCGTGTGCAGGGC
>NZ_JBVJMF010000030.1:71445-75745 GCF_055584345.1 Streptomyces sp. NPDC104106 | reverse complement strand
CCCCTCGGGACGGGACAGCGCCTGGAACCCGGCGAGCAGGCCCGCCTTGTCCAGCGCGAGCTGGCCCAGCCCTTCGTGCAGGTCCAGCGTGCCGCCCGGGGGGCGGGCGTCGGGGGCGGGATCGCGTTCGAAGACGGCGACGGGGTGGCCGTGGCGGTGCAGGACACGGGCGAGGGTGAGGCCGCCAGGGCCGGCGCCGACTACGGCGATGCGTTGTCTCATGTCGATACACTGTATTTTTCCAATACGACGTATGGCAACAGTACGATGTGGCCATGACTGTGTGGGACCGGCCGGAGCCGCCGACTCGCCCCGTGCCGCTCGACCGGGAGCGGATCGTCGCCGCCGCCGTCGCGCTGGCCGACGAGGGCGGGCTGGAGGCGGTGTCGTTGCGCAAGGTCGCCGCTCGGCTGAACGCCGGCCCGATGCGGCTGTACGGATACATCTCCACCAAGGAGGAGCTGTTCGACCTCATGGTGGACGAGGTCCAGGCCGAGATCCTCCCCGGGGAGCAGTCCGGTGACTGGCGGGAGGCGCTGCGCGTCCTCGCCCACCGCACCAGGCAGGCCGCCCTGCGTCACGAATGGCTGGCCGACCTGCTCGGCGGCCGCCCGGCCCTGGGCCCGAACGGCCTCGCCGTGACCGAGGCCACGCTGGCCGCCCTCGACGGCCTCGCCGACGTCGACACCGTCATGCGCGCCGTGGAGACTGTCAGCGCCTACTTCACCGGTGCGATCAGGCGCGAGATCGCGAACCTGCGGGCCGAGCGCGCCACGGGCCTGTCCGAGCTGGACTGGCAGCGCGCCTCCGGCCCGCATGTGACGAGGATGTTGGCCACGGGCCGCTTCCCGGCGCTGGCCAAGGCCGTGTACGACGGCACGGACGTGGACGCCGAGACGTCCTTCGCGACCGGCCTCGACTGGGTCCTCGACGCCGTGGCCGCCAAACTCACCCGGCCGCCCGCGTGACGCTCGGCTCCTGCCCACGCAGAGACGTCCTCGCGCTCCCGCTTGGACAGCCGGTCGATGCGCAGGCGGCCGTAGAGGTGGTCGGCCTCGTGCTGCACACAGCGTGCGACGTAGCCGGTGCCGCGGACCCTGACCGGGTTGTCCTCGATGTCCCGGCCGGTCGCCTCGACTCCTCCGGCCCGGCGCAGCCCCGGCCGGTCGCCGAGGCCGTCAGGATTCGAGAAGCGCCGGCGGCGCGGGCGGCGTTAGGTTGGCCGGCATGGACCTCACCGCAGCCCACGCGGCAGACAGCCACGACCTGATCCGGGTGCACGGCGCCCGTGAGAACAACCTCAAGGACGTCGACGTCGAGCTGCCCAAGCGGCGGCTGACGGTGTTCACCGGCGTCTCCGGCTCGGGCAAGAGCTCGCTGGTGTTCGACACGATCGCCGCCGAGTCGCAGCGGCTGATCAACGAGACGTACAGCGCGTTCGTCCAGGGCTTCATGCCGACCCTGGCGCGCCCCGAGGTGGACGTCCTCGACGGGCTGACGACCGTGATCACCGTCGACCAGCAGCGGATGGGCGCCGACCCCCGGTCCACCGTCGGCACCGCCACCGACGTCAACGCCATGCTGCGCATCCTCTTCAGCCGGCTCGGCACCCCGCACATCGGCTCGCCCAAGGCGTTCTCCTTCAACGTGGCCTCGATCAGCGGGGCCGGCGCGGTCACCGTGGAGCGCGGCGGGCAGAAGGTGAAGGAGCGGCGCAGCTTCAGCATCACCGGCGGCATGTGCCCGCGCTGCGAGGGCCGGGGCACCGTCACCGACCTCGACCTCACCCAGCTCTACGACGACTCGCTGTCCCTCAACGAGGGCGCGCTGACCATCCCGGGCTACAAGTCCGGCGGCTGGAACTACCGCCTCTACACCGAGTCCGGCCTGGTCGACCCCGACAAGCCGATCCGCGGGTACACCAAGCGCGAACTGCAGGACTTCCTGTACCGCGAGCCGACCCGGATGAAGATCGCGGGCATCAACATGACGTACGAGGGCCTGGTCCCGCGGATCCAGAAGTCGATGCTCGCCAAGGACAAGGAGGGCATGCAGCCCCACATCCGGGCCTTCGTGGAGCGCGCGGTCACCTTCACCGTCTGCCCCGAGTGCGCGGGCACCCGGCTCACCGAGGCGGCCCGGTCCTCGAAGATCGCGGGTGTCAGCATCGCGGACGCGTGCGCGATGCAGATCAGCGACCTCGCCGCGTGGGTACGGGAGTTGGCCGAGCCGACGGTCACGCCGCTGCTCGCGTCCCTGCGGCACACCCTGGAGTCGTTCGTGGAGATCGGCCTCGGCTATCTCTCGCTGGACCGGCCCGCGGGCACGCTGTCGGGCGGCGAGGCCCAGCGCGTGAAGATGATCCGCCACCTGGGGTCGTCCCTGACCGACGTCACGTACGTCTTCGACGAGCCCACCACCGGGCTGCACCCGCACGACATCCAGCGCATGAACGAACTGCTGCTGCGGCTGCGCGACAAGGGCAACACGGTCCTCGTCGTGGAGCACAAGCCGGAGGTCATCGCGATCGCCGATCACGTCGTGGACCTCGGGCCCGGCGCCGGTACGGCGGGCGGCACGGTCTGCTTCGAGGGCACGGTCGAGGAGCTGCGGGGCAGCGGCACCCTCACCGGCCGCCACCTCGACGACCGGGCCGCCGTGAAGGACACCGTGCGCGAGCCGACGGGCGCGCTGGAGGTCCGGGGGGCGACGACGCACAACCTGCGGAACGTGGACGTCGACATCCCGCTCGGCGTCCTGTGCGTGGTCACCGGTGTCGCGGGCTCCGGCAAGAGCTCGCTGGTCCACGGGTCGCTGCCGCCCGGCGCGGAGGTGGTCTCCATCGACCAGACCCCGATCCGCGGCTCCCGGCGCAGCAACCCGGCGACGTACACCGGGCTGCTGGAGCCCGTCCGCAAGGCCTTCGCCAAGGCCAACGGCGTCAAGCCGGCCCTGTTCAGCGCCAACTCCGAGGGCGCCTGCCCCACCTGCAACGGCGCCGGTGTCGTCTACACCGACCTGGCGATGATGGCCGGGGTCGCCACGGTGTGCGAGGAGTGCGAGGGCAGGCGCTTCCAGGCCTCGGTGCTGGAGTACACGCTCGGCGGGCGGGACATCGCGGAGGTGCTGGCGATGCCGGTGACCGAGGCGGAGGCGTTCTTCGCCGGGGGCGAGGCGCACGTCCCGGCCGCCCACCGGATCCTGACGCGCATGTCCGACGCCGGCCTCGGCTACCTCACCCTCGGCCAGCCGCTGACGACGCTGTCCGGCGGTGAGCGCCAGCGGCTGAAGCTGGCCACGCACATGGGCGACAAGGGCGGAATCTACGTCCTGGACGAGCCGACGGCGGGTCTGCACCTCGCCGACGTGGAGCATCTGCTCGGCCTGCTGGACCGGCTGGTCGACGCCGGGAAGTCGGTCGTGGTGGTCGAGCACCACCAGGCGGTCATGGCCCACGCGGACTGGATCATCGACCTCGGGCCGGGGGCCGGGCACGGCGGGGGGCGGGTGGTGTTCGAGGGAACGCCGGCGGAACTGGTCGCCGCGCGCTCGACGTTGACCGGGGAGCACCTGGCCGCGTACGTGGGGGCGTGAGAGCGGCTCGTCCCCCTCAGCGGGTCACCGTACTCGCCGCATGGAGCAACTCCCTCGTCTCCGCCGCCTCGTTCCACACCAGCCGCAGCCGCAGCCGCAGGTCGAACGTCGGCAGCGGCAGGCGGGTGAGCCGGCCGGAGGCCAGGGAGCCGGTCACGGCGAACCGCGGGAGCAGCGCCACCCCCAGGCCCTGTTCCGCCCAGGCGCGCATCACCGCCACGCCGCCCGCCTCGACGCGGCGGACCTCGGGGCCGAGCAGGTGGTCGGCGGCCAGGCGGAAGGAGCAGGGGCCGGGGTTCACCAGCAGGCGTTCGCCGGACAGGTCCGAGGGGCGGACGGCGGCACGGGCGGCCAGGGGTGGCCGGGGGCCGCCACCAGGTCCAACGGCACGGTGCCGACATCCAGGTGGGTCAGCGGCGCGACGGGGACCGGGAAACCCGGGCCGCCCAGGGCGGGGCCGTGGTCGAGGTCGCCGGACCCGGCCACGATCAGCGAGCCCCGAGGGGCGCGGGGGGCGGCGGCGTGCGGCATGAGGTCGGCGCCGGGCAGCCGGCGGTGGACGGCGGTCCGGCGACCCGCGGCGCGGGTCCCCACAGCGGCCGTATGCCGATGTCCATGGCCGGGCGCGGCCGAGGAGATCGGCGAGCGTGGTGGTGGGGCGCCCCGCAGGGCGGCGAGGATCCCGGGGTCGGTCAGGGCCGCGCGG
>NZ_JBVJMF010000030.1:56852-71348 GCF_055584345.1 Streptomyces sp. NPDC104106 | reverse complement strand
CGGCACCGGCGTCAGAACGGCAACGGGCGGGCGTGCACGACGTCCAGGCGGGACACCGCACGGGTCAGGACCACGTACAGCCGGTGCGCGCCCCGCAGGGCGGCGAGGATCCCGGGGTCGGTCAGGGCCGCGCGTCACCGGCGCCGGAGCCGCGCGGCACCGGCGTCAGAACGGCAACGGGCGGGCGTGCACGACGTCCAGGCGGGACACCGCACGGGTCAGGACCACGTACAGCCGGTGCGCGCCCCGCTCCTCCGCCGCCGCGACCGCCGCCGGTTCCACGGCCACGACGTGGTCGTACTCCAGGCCCTTCACCCTGCTCGCCGGGACGAGGGTCACCCGGGCGTCCAGCGCGTCCGGGCCGGCATGCGTGATGCCCGCGGCCGTCAGGGCGCGTGCCACGCCGGCCGCCTCGTCGTCCGCCGCCACCACGCCCACCGAGCCCTCCCGGGCCAGCGCCTCGCGGACCGCCGTCACCGTCGTACCGGGCACGTCCGTCGTCGGCCGGAGCCGCAGTTCCCCGTCCCGGCGCAGGGAGCGGGCTGCCGGGACCGGGAGGCCCAGGCGGGGCAGGAGCCGGTTGGCGAGGGCCACCACGGCCTCGGGGACGCGGAAGCCGGTGGTCAGCGGCACCACGGCCGCGTCGGGTTTGCCGAGGTGGCGCAGCTGGACGGACCAGTCGCGGGCGGCCCACGGGGTGGTGCCCTGGGCGAGGTCGCCGAGGACCGTCAGCGAGCCGAAGGCCGCCCGGCGGGCGATGGCCCGGCACTCCATGGGTGACAGGTCCTGCGCCTCGTCCACCACGATGTGCCCGTACCCCTCGGGGTGTTCGACCAGCCCGGCCAGCTCGTCCAGCAGCACCAGGTCGGCGGCCGACCAGCGGGCCGACCGGTACGAGCGCGGCGGGCGGGACCAGAGCAGCGCCGACTGCTCGGCGGGGTCCAGCAGGCCGTCCGCCGCCCGGGCCAACGCCGCGCCGTCCGCGAGGAGTTCGGCGAGCACCTCCTCCGGGCGGGCCTTCGGCCAGACGGCGTCCAGGCACTCCTTCAGCGGCCCGCACCGTTCGACGCGGCGCGCCCAGGCGGCGGGCAGCACCCCGGTGCGCCGCTCGCCGCGCTCGCGCAGCAGCCCCACCACCCGGGTGCGCACCCGCTCGCGCCCGATGGCGTACGGCGGCTCCTCGGCGCGCACCCGCGCGACGATCCCGGCGAGTTCGGCGGCGGGAAGGCGCCAGCGGTAGGAGCCGTCGGGCACGGCGAGGTCGGCGACGCCCTCGGCGCTCACCCGCGCGTACAGCGCCCGGCGCAGCACCTCGGCCATGCGGGCGTCGTGCTTGACCAGGGCGGCGGCCGGGGTGTCGGTGGCCCTGGCCGGCTGCCGGCCGATCTCTTCCGGCAGGGTCGCCTGCCGGACGCCCGACTCGCCCAGGGCGGGCAGTACCTCGGCGATGTAGCGGAGGAAGGTGCGGTTGGGGCCGAGGATCAGCAGGCCGGCCCGCCGCAGTCGTTCGGGGTGGGTGTAGAGCAGGTACGCGGCGCGGTGCAGTCCGACGGCGGTCTTGCCGGTGCCGGGGGCGCCCTGGACGCAGACCGAGTCGGTGAGGGGAGCGCGGACGAGGTCGTCCTGTTCGGGCTGGATGGTGGCGGCGATGTCCCGCATGGGGCCGACCCGGGGCCGCTCGATCTCGCGGGCGACGAGGTCGCCGCCCCCGGACTCGCCCCGGCCCAGGTGCTCGTCCTCCAGTCCGGTGAGGTCGGCGCGGTCGCCGGCACTGCCCGGTGCCCAGCCGAACCGGCGCCGTACCTCCACGCCCTGCGGGTCGCGGGCGCTCGCCTGGTAGAAGGCGCGGGAGACGGGGGCCCGCCAGTCGACGACCAGGGGCGGGGCGGCCGGGTCGGCGGTGATGCGCAGGCGGCCGACGTGGTAGGCGGCCCCGCCGTGCTCGGGGTGGTGCCCGGCGAAGTCCAGCCGGCCGAAGAACAGCGGGCCCGGCGGGAGTTCCCGCATGGCCTTGGCCCGGCTGCGCAGGCGGTGGCCGAGCACCTCGGCGTCGGCGCCGGAGGCGGAGACGTCCTCACCGGCGACCACCTGCTCGGCGGCACCCTCGACCATCGCGGTGAGGGCGGCACGGCAGGTGTCGTGGTAGGCGCGCTCGGTGTGCAGGGCGTCCGTGAGGGCGGGGTCGAGTGACGTCATGACGCCACCGTACCGCCAAAATGTTACTCGGTTACATTTTTAACCGGCTATCAATCGCGGGCCCTCGGCTGCGGCAGAGCGGCCGCCAGCCGCGCGAAGGCCCGCTCGGCGGCCCGTACGGCGTCCGGCGCCACCGCCTCGGCCGGCTCCCCCGCCGCGATCCGCCGGAAGTTCTCCAGCGCGAGGATCCGCTGGACGGCGATGATCTGCCCGGCCGCGAGCCGCGCGTCCAGATCCCCGCCGAGCGCCTCGGCGAGCGCCGCCTCCGACCGCTCCTGGTGCCGGTACGCCCGCGCCACCAGGGAGGGGGTGCCGTAGAGCAGGGTGTGGAAGGCGAGCACCTGGGGATGGCCGTTCAGCCCGGTGACCGGATCGCGCCGCTCCAGCCCGGCGAGGAAGTGCCGGCGCAGCGCGTCCACGGGATCGTCCTCCCCCGTGACCACGCGGGCGGCCTCCGTCTCGTGGTCCGCGATCCGGTGCAGGACCAGGTCCTCCTTGGCCGGGAAGTACCGGAAGAGGGTCGGCTTGGAGATCCCGGCCGCCGCCGCGACCTCGGCGACGGACACCGCGTCGAAGCCGCGCTCCAGGAACAGCCGTACGGCGATGTCCGACACGTCCTGGTACATCTGCCGCTTCTTGCGCTCGCGCAGGCCCATCTCACCCATGGACCGAGCCTATGCGGGACCGCCGGGTCGGACGGGCCGGGCCAGGGCGGCCGGCAGGGCGGCGGGCAGGGACGGCTCGGGGCGCCGCCGCCGGGACGACAGGCCCAGGGAGGCGGTGGCGGCGGCCAGGGTCATGCCGTACGAGTCGAGCGCGCGGCGCACGTTGGGAGCGTCCAGGCTCGTTCCGGTGACCAGGCGGTCGAGGTCGACGTAGGCCGAGCGGACGATCTCGAGCCAGCGGTACACCCGCCAGTCCTCCTGCCAGTTCTTCGTGAACCGCGCGGGCAGCCGGGCGTCCCAGCGGCGGAACATGCGGTCGCGGATCTCCGGGCGGGTCGGGGTGAGGTGCATGTGCCGGACCAGCTCGTACAGCGGGTCCCCGACCACGGTCATCTCCCAGTCGATCAGGGTGAGCGCCGGGCCGCCGCCGTCCCGGCGGACCAGGTTCCAGGGGTTGAGGTCGCCGTGCAGCAGGGCGGGGTCGCGGTCGGTGACCCGGTGCCGGGCGAGGATCTCGCGCAGCCGGGGCGCGTCGGGCAGGCCGAGGAAGCGGGCCGCCTGCTGGGACTCCTTCGGCAGGCCGGCGACCAGCGCCACGAGCTGACCGCTGAGCCAGGCGTGGAAACCGCCCCGGCGCCAGTCGTGGAACCCGGGCCGTCCGGCCACCGGGGCCACCGCCGCGTGGTCCACGGTCGTCAGCGCGGCCAGCTGGTCGACCAGGCAGTCCGCCTCGTGCGGGCGCAGCCCGTGCACCGGATGCTCGGGCCGGCGCCCGGGATCGCGCCCGCCCTCGTAGGTGTGCACGGCGAACAGGTCGCCCCGGTAGGAGTGTTCCGGGTCGGTGGCGTGGCTCTCCCCGAGGGCCAGCACCCGGGGCGCCGCCACGGCCGCCCCCGACCGCTCGATCGCCGCGAGCACGGCGTGCTCGCTGAGAAAGCCGACCTCCCGCCGCAGCACGACGGCCACCTCCCGGCGTACGACGACGGGAAATCCGGTGCCGGGCACCTGGACGACGGTGTTGAGATGCGTGGCCCCCTTGAACACCCGCCCCTCCGGCGCCGCCCCCTCCAGCAACAGCGCCTCACGAACGGCGGCCCGTGGAAACCCGGGATGCTCCGAAACCCGCGGATCAGGCGTCCACCCGATCCCCCACCCGCCCGCACCCGGTGACGAGAGCCGGGCAGGCTGGGCGGGGCGGCGCCCGGCGGACGCCCCCCGCCGGAACAGCACCCTCTCGATCTCCCCCCGCTCCGGCACCCGCCCCAGCCGCAACGCACCGGCTCCCCGCCGCAACGCCGTGTGGACAGCGGCCGTGGCCGCCTCCAGGGCGCCCCGGTCGAAGGCCTCCTCCAGACCGCGCACGGCCCGCAGCACGTCCGCGTACAAGGACCGCGCGTGCTCGAAGGCGACGTAGTGCCGCAGGTCCTTGCCGAGCCCGGCGACGGCCGCGGGCCGCACCCGGCGCACGGCCTCCTCCCAGGCCCCGACGACCTCGGGCCACTGCTGCTCGGGGTACCGCATCCGTACCAGGTGCACCGCGAGGTCGTGCAACGGGTCGCCGTGACCGGCCAGTTCCCAGTCCACGCACATCAGCGGCCCGGCGGCCGGCACGAGCAGCGTGCCGCCGTGCAGGTCGCCGTGGAAGAGGCCGTACGGCCGCCGGGTCATCGCCGGGACCCGCTCGGCGAACCGCAGCAGCGCGTCCTCGGGCACCCCGAGCGCCACGAACAGCCCGCCGTAGCGGTGCCGGTCGGGCCGGCGGATCTGCTGGTCGGCCTGGTGGGCGAGGGCGCGCAGAAAGCCCTGGGAGTCGGTGTGGTTGCCGGGCCAGCCAGCGGGCACCGGCGGCAGGGCGGCCCCCCGCACCTGCGCCACCGCCGCCAGCAGCCCCGCCAGCTGCCTCACCAGGCCCGCACCGACCGGCTCCCCGGGGGCCCGCAGCCGGTCCAGCCGGTCCAGCCCGGTGCCCTCGGCGTGGCCGAGTACGGCGAAGTCCTCGCCGGACAGCAGTACTTCGGGCACCTGAGGCCGCGGCAGCACGGCCCCGACCGCGCGCAGGACCACCGTCTCGTCCGGCCAGGTCCGGATCGCCGGCGCCTGCGCACCGGCCCGCCGCACCCGTACCGTCACCGGCGTGCCCGCCGCCCGGCCGAGCCGGCGGGCCACCGGCCCGGTCAGCGGCACGACGTGGTCGTCGTACGCCCGGCCGGACCGCACCGGAGGCGTCGCCCGCGCACGGGCCAGGAGCTGCTGGACGACGACGTCCGCGGCTCGGGGGACAGACGGTGCGCCCACGGGCCGCTCCAGGTCGATCGCGCCACAGCAACAGGGAACCACGGGAAGGAAGGAGGGAGCCGGCCGCCGAGGACCGGCTCGTACCCGTTCCCTGCGCGCGCGTGCGCACCCGCCGCTCGCGGCGCCGCGAGTGCGCGCGAGTCCGGGCGGTGGCCCGGACTCGTCGGCATGCTAGCCCACCGGACGACCGCTCCGGAGCAGCGTCAGGACGGGTTCGAGCGACTGTACGACCAGCTCGGCACCCGCCGCGCGCAGCGCCCGCTCCTTGCCGTCGTCACGCGCGTAGCCGAGGAACGGAACGCCCGCTTCCCCGGCCGCGGCCAGGTCCGAGACGGCGTCGCCGATCATCAGGGCGGCCTCGGGCGGGGCGCCCATCGCGCTCAGCGCGCGGTGCAGGCAGTGCGGGTGCGGCTTGAGGTGGTGCAACTGCCCGGTACGGCCGTACAGGTGAGGGGCGAAGCAGCCGGTGAGGCCGCGCGTGTCCAGGTAGGTGCGGACCGCGCGGGGCGAGTTGTTGGTGGTGACGGCCAGCCGGGCGCCGACGGCCGTCCAGGTGCGGATCAGCGGGTCGGCGTAGGCGGTGGGCAGGGCGGAGGCGGCGGCCCGCAGCTCCTCCTGGGTGAGCCGCTCCTCCAGCCCGGCGACGAGGTCGCTGCCCGGCCGCCGGCGGCCGACGGCGCGCAGCACCACCTGCGGGTCCAGGGTCTCCCGCTCGGCGTCGGTGAGCAGCCCGCGCAGGCCCTGGCGCTGCAGCCACTCCACCAGATCGGCGGCCACCAGCGACGCCCGGCGCCCGGCGAACAGCCGGCAGATCGGCCCGTCGAAGTCCCACAGCACGAAACGGGCCGGTGTGATCAGTTCCCGAAGCTTCTCGATCGCGTTCGCATCAGAAGTCACTAGGAGAGTGTCAGGTCCGTCGTGATGGTTTCCCAGAGGGCGTCGAACCACTTCTGCGATTGCTCCACGAACGCGGCGTCCCGCTGCCCGGAGCGCCGCTCGAAGGAGAAGAGGAGGGACTCCGAGCCCAGGGTGTCCCACATCTCCAGCGTGCCGCTGTCGGTCGGCTCCTCGCGCCGGCTGATCATGTAGTGCGCGAACAGCGCCTCCACCCCGTTGAGCAGGTACAGCTTCACCGGCGGCGTGAACGGCAGCGCCCGGAAGGTCACCTGGACGTCGATGTCGTGGGTGCCGCGCAGCGCCTGGAGGTTGTACTGGAGCACCTGGCCCTGGGCGTTGCGCATCGCCAGCCAGCGCTGGTGCACGACGTCGTCCTCCTCGCTCCCGGCGTCGACCGAGACGGGGAAGGCGAGGTTGATGTCCCGGCTGGGCAGCAGGATGCGGGCGTCTATCTTGGCGGGCGCGAGCCGCCCCTCGTGGATCAGCCGGAGCGGCTCGCCGAGCGCGGGGATCAGGCTCTGCGCGGTCAGGCAGACGGCGTCGATGCGCACGTGCGGCGCCGAGAACGCCTCGGTCAGCCGGGGCGCGAGCGCCACCATGGTGGGCTGCGGCCCCTCGTCGGTCTCGCGCGGCTGGGCGACCCGCGGCGGACTGCCCTTGCTGACACCGCTGAGCAGCCCGTCCTCCTGGAGCACCCGCAGCGCCTGGCGCACGGCACCGCGCTCGACGCCGAACTCGTCGGCCAGCACGGCCTGCGTCGGCAGCCGCGCCCCCGGCCGCAGGGCACCCGTGCGGATGCGTTCGCGCAGGGTGTCGGCGATCTCCTGCGGCGTGCGTCGTCTGCTGCCGTTCACTGCCCGTTGCCCCCGAGTCACGTCCGAACGCTACAACTCTGATCCATCCAGGGAGGGTTGCCCAGAAGTTGTACGTCCAAGGCTGCCAAGCACGCTCAAGTTGGCCGAAGTTGGCGCCCAGCACCTGCCCGGTGACTATGCACCCCTCGGCGCCCCTCGGCACCTCCCAGTGCCTCCCGGCGCTCCTACGCGCCGAAGCGCAGCTCCGAGCTGATCGTCCCCCACAGCGCGTCGAACCACCGCCGCGACTGCTCCACGAACGCCGCGTCCCGCGTCCCGGACCGGCCCTCGAACGCGAACAGCATCGAGCGCGTGCCGTCGGCGTCGTACAGTTCCAGGTGCTCGTGCTCGATCTCCCGCTCACCGCGCTTGAGCGTGTAGTAGGCGAACAGCGCTTCCGAGCCGTTGAGCAGGTACAGCTTCACGGGCGGGGTGAACGGCAGCGCCCGGAAGGTGACGTGGACGTCGATGCCGTGCGTGGTGAGCAGGGCCAGCAGGTTCTGCCGCAGCACCTGGCCCTGGGCGTTGCGCTGGGCCAGCCAGCGCCGGTGCAGCAGTCCGCCGTCGTCGGCGGCCACCGGCGCCGGGAAGGCGAGGTCGATGTCCCGGCTGGGCAGCAGCACCCGGACATCGATCTTGGCCGGTTTCAGCCGCCCCGCGTGGATCTGCCGCAGGGGCTCGCCGACGGCGAGGGTGAGCGAGACGGAGGTCAGGCACAGGGCGTCGATCCGCACGTGCGGCGCGGCGAAGGCGGCCGCGATGCGCGGCGCGAGCCCCGCCATGGTGGGCTGCGGCGCGGCGGCCGGCCCGGGGACGAAAGCCGCAGGCCCGGGCATGGGCGCCACGGTGGCGGGGCTGCCCTTGGAGACGTTGGTGAGAAGCCGCTCGGCCTGGAGGATGCCCAGCGCCCGCCGTACGGCCGCGCGCTCGACACCGAACTCGTCGGCCAGCTCGGCCTGCGTGGGCATGCGCTGGCCCGGCCGCAGCTGGCCGGACCTGATCCGGCCGCGCAGTTCGTCGGCGATGTCGCGATGGGACGAGCGGGACCGCTGTGACCTCGTCCGTCCACTGGCGGAGACGTGCTCCGGGTCCACAGCCGAACAGTACAACTTCCCGCCAACTTCCGGCAGTTCGCCGACAGCCGGTTATGAGCCGCTTCCGCGCGGAGATAAGTACAGTGAAGTTGGCTGCCAACTTGCCCGACATGGTCGAGCTTCCCAGTGGTTGGCCGACCGGGCTTCCTTCCGGAGGGGAGCCGGGAGCCCGGACAGGGGACGGCCACCGAAGCGCACAGCCACAACTGAACACGACATGGCACAGCCACAACTGAACACCGCACAGCACAGCCACAACTGAACAGATCGCTACGGATCACCATCATGAACAGCCAGGGGCAGCCGGACGAAGGGAAGCGAGGGAAGCATCAGAAGAGGTCCGGGCACCACGGGAGCCCGGGCGAGCGGAACAGGGCGTCGGCCTTCCGGGCGGCGCCCTCTCGTTCTTCCCGCACCCGCCCGAGCGCGGCCAGCCGCCTCAACGACTCCCCGCCGAGCCACACGCTGCCCAACTCCCCTATGCCGAGGGTGAGGTCCGCGCTCTGGGTGGTCGCCGTGCAGGAGCCGCCCTCGGGCGAGCCCTCCAGCCGGAACCGCCCGCCGGCCGTCCCGTCCGGGTCGACGACCTCCAGGACGACGGCACCGGACGCCTCGTACGTCCGCGCCTCCAGGGCCCGTACGACGTCCAGGATCCGCAGCCACAGCCAGTCCGAGTGCACGGTGATGCGCGCCGCGCGGGGGTCGGGCAGGAGCTGGGGCAGCAGGTCGTCCGGGGCGCGTCCGTCACTCTTCACCTTCGCCACCCAGTCGACCGAGCAGAGGTAGTGCCACAGGGACCGCTCGGCCGCCGGGGTGGTGGCGAGCAGCCAGTCCACGGCGAGCGTGTTCTCGGGCTGGTTGCCCTCCCAGCGGTCCTCGGCGCGGTACGCGACCAGGCCCTCGACGTCACCGGAGGCGGAGCGGTGGACGGCGAAGTACGGCTCGCTCCAGGACGGGCCTGCGCCGAGCGCACCGGTCGCCGCCTCCCACCACGCCGGCACCCGGCTGACCGCGCCGGGCCGGCCCGCGCGGAACCGCTCGTGCAGCGCCGGTCCGAGTGCGCGGACCTCGGCGCCGCCGACCAGATCGATCCGGCCGCCGTCCGCCGGACCGGACCAGCGCCCGTCGAGGCCCGCCCGGGCCAGCTCCACGGTCCACTCGGCGGTCCAGGTCGCCGGGCCGAAGCCGTACCGCCCGTAGATCGGGTACTCGGCGGCGACCAGCGTGGCGACGACGTCGCCACGCTCCTTCGCCGCCGCGAGGTCGCGGCTCATCATGCGGGTGAGCAGGCCCTGACGGCGGTGCGTGGGGCTGACGGTGACGGCGGAGACGGCGTTCGCGGGGACGAACGCGCCGCCCACCGCGGTGAGTTCCTGCGGGAAGGACCGGAAGGTCGCCACGCACCGCTCGCCGTCGAAGGCCCCGAGCAACCGGGACGCCCCCTCGCCGTCCGTCCGGCGGTTGCGCTCCACCTGCCCGGGGCTCGGTGTGGGCGGCCGCAGGAAGCCGGTGTTCACGGCCCGCAGCCAGTTCTCGTACTCGGACTCATCGACGGTGCGTACGTCCACGTCGCTCATCGCCACACGATAAACAGGCCCCCCACCCGCTGTCGCCCGCTTATCCCCCGCCCCCGCCGGCACCGGCTCACCCGCGAGGCCCCCTCGCCCGCCGACGCCGGCTCCCGCCACCCGCCGACGCCCGGCCGGCCTGCCGGCGACCGGTCATCCACCCACACGCCCGCCCACCGACGCCAGCTCGCCTGCCGGCGACCGGTCGTCCACCGATGCGCCCGCCCACCAGCCCCACTCACCCACCGACGCCCACCTGCCCACCGACACGCGCTAGCCCGCGAGTACTGCTCCCCTGCCGGCGACCACTCGTCCACCGACACGCCCGCCCACCAGCCCCACTCACCCACCGACGCCCACCTGCCCACCGACACGCGCTAGCCCGCGAGTACTGCTCCCCTGCCGGCGACCACTCGTCCACCGACACGCCCGCCCACCGGCCCCACTCACCCACCGACACAGGCACGCCCGCCAGCGCCCGGCTGGCCACCGACGCGCCCAGTCCCCCGCCGACGCCGACCGCCCACCGGCACCCGCCTCGTCACCGGGCGCCCGCTCCCGCTCCCGCTGTCAGGACAGCAGGTCGTCCACCTGGGCCTCGCCCACCCGGTACCGGCGGGCGATCTCCGCGCTGCACTCGTCGGTGGTCCGCTGGAGCCGCTGGCGGCGGCGCGAGACCTCCTGTTCGTAGCGCACCAACCGGCCCATGGCGCTGTTCAGTTCGAGGTCGGTGCGGGCCGCGAGGTCGCTCAGCTCGACCTCGCCGAGCATCTCGGCGGCCAGTTGCCGGTACTCCTCGTTGTGCGGGGTGCCGAGCGTGACGTGGCGGGCCGAGGAGCGGTGCCGGGCCGGAGCGTCCTTCAGGATCTCCGGCAGCCGGTCCACCACGGAGCCGTCGGCCGGCGGGGGCACGGACGCCCGGCCGCGCCGGCACAGCTCCGCGCGCAGGATGTCGATCCGCCCCTGGAGCAGCCGCCGCACATAACTGAGGTCCGCCTCGTCCCGCTGGGCGTCCCGGCGCAGGGTGCGCAGCTCGGGCAGGCTGAGCCGGGCGAGATCGTGCTCGCGGGGCTCGCCGGGCACCGCGGGAGCGGGGGCGGCGTCGCCACGCTGGACGGGCGGCCGGCACGGCACGCCCGGCATGCCCGAGACCTCCGGCCCCCCCGGCATGCCCGCCGTCTCCTGCGTCCCGTGTGTGCTCAACCACCCGCTGGTGCTCGGTGTGCTCATGGTGCTGGTGAACCGTCCCCTCGACCGGCGTGTGGAAAGCATCGTGCCACCCCAAGCGACCCCTATGTGACCGAGTGCCCCCGAACAGCCCCAGATGGGCGGTAAGGGATTGATAATGGACCGCCCGTGACCGCGCGCGGGGCACCCGGCATGATGGTCCGCATGCGAGCGGTGGTACAGCGGGTGGACGGCGCGAGCGTCGTCGTGGACGGCGAGACGGTGGGCGCGATCGAGGGCGAGGGGCTGTGCGTCCTCGTCGGGGTGACCCACGAGGACACCAAGGAGAAGGCGGCCCAGCTGGCGCGCAAGCTGTGGTCGATCCGGATGCTCCGGGACGAGCGGTCCTGCAGCGACATCGACGCCCCGCTGCTGGTCGTCAGCCAGTTCACGCTCTACGGCGACGCGCGCAAGGGCCGCCGCCCCACCTGGAACGCGGCGGCCCCGGGCGACGTCGCCGAGCCCCTGGTCGAAGAGGTCGTCGCCCAGCTGCGTGCCCTGGGGGCCACGGTGGCGACTGGCCGGTTCGGCGCCCGGATGCGGGTGTCACTGACGAACGACGGCCCGTTCACGGTGCTGCTGGAGATCTAGGGCCTGTTGGGGCACTGGGTACCGGCAGCGCCTACGGCTCGACCACGACCTCCTGCGCGGCGGCGGTGTTCCCCGCGACCAGCCGCGCGTCGACGGGCACGTTCCGCTTCACCAGCGCGAGCGCGACGGGCCCCAGCTCATGGTGGCGTACGGACGTCGTCACGAACCCGATCCTGCGCCCGTCGGGCCCCTCGTCCGCGAGCCGGATCCCGGTGCCCGGCACCGGCAGGTGCACCTCGCTGCCGTCCAGGTGCAGGAAGACCAGCCGGCGCGGCGGCTTGCCCAGGTTCTGCACCCGGGCCACGGTCTCCTGGCCCCGGTAGCAGCCCTTCTGCAGATGCACGGCCGTACCGATCCAGCCCAGCTCGTGCGGAATGGTCCGGTGGTCGGTCTCGAAGCCGAGCCGGGGCTGGTGGTGCTCGACGCGCAGCGCCTCGTGGGCGAGGATCCCGGCGGCGGGCCCGTGCGCCTCGGCGAAGGACTCCAGCTCCGCACGGGGCAGGAACAGATCGCGGCCGTACGGGGTCTCCCGTACGACGACGCCCTCCGGCACCTCGGCGATGGACCCGGCGGGCAGGTGGACGACCGCGAAGTCCGCCGTCCGGTCGGCGACCTCCACCCGGTAGAAGAACTTCATCGACTCCAGGTACGCGATCAGCGCGTCCTGCGTCCCGGGTTCCACGTGCGCCCACACGGTCGTCCCGTCGTCGACCAGGTACAGCGCGTGCTCGATGTGGCCGTGCGCGGACAGGATCAGCGCCTCGGTGGCCTGGCCGGCCGGCAGTTCGCTGACGTGCTGGGTGAGCAGCAGGTGCAGCCAGCTCAGCCGGTCGTCGCCGGTGACGGTGAGGGCGCCGCGATGGGACAGGTCCACGAATCCGTCGCCGTCGGCGAGGGCGCGCTGCTCGCGGAACAGGTCGCCGTAGTGCGCGGCGACACCTTCGTCCACACCCTCGGCGGGGACGGCGCCGGGCAGGGACAGCAGAGGGCTCTTCATACGGCCAGCCTACGACGCGGTAGTTGAACTCTTCAGCTTCAGCGAGCAGTCCTGGCAGCGGCCGAAGATCGCGAAGTGCTTCATGTCGGTGTCGAACCCGAACTGCGCCCGCAGCTTCGCCGTGAACTCGGCGGCGACGTCCACATCGGCCTCGATCACGCTCTCGCAGTCCCGGCACACCAGGTGCAGATGGTGGTGCCGGTCGGCGAGGTGATACGTGGGCGCCCCGTGCCCGAGGTGGGCATGGCTGACCAGGCCCAGCTCCTCCAGCAGCTCCAAGGTCCGGTAGACCGTGGAAATGTTGACCCCCGACGCCGTCTTCTTCACTTCCGTGAGGATGTCGTCGGGGGTCGCGTGCTCCAGGGTGTCCACGGCTTCGAGCACAAGCTGCCGCTGCGGCGTCAGCCGGTAGCCGCGCTGCCTGAGGTCACTCTTCCAGTCGGTGCTCACCACACCGACGAGTCTATGACTACTTGAAGAAGGCGATGCCGTCGTCCGGCATGTCGTCCGGGAGGGCCTTGGCCCAGCGTTCGACGTCCTCGGGGGTGACGACCTTCTTCAGGTGGGCCGACATGTAGGGACGCAGCTCGACGTCCGGGGTCTGCTTCTCGCCGACCCACATCAGGTCGCTCTTGACGTAGCCGTAGAGCCGCTTGCCACCGCTGTACGGCTGCGCGCCGGCGGTGCGGGCGACGGCGTCCGTGACCAGGTCGATCTGCGGCTTCTTGTCGGCCATCTCGCCGTACCAGATCTCGATGACACCGTCGTCGCGGGTCATCGTCACCTCGACCTTGCGGTCGGCGTCGATCCGCCAGAAGCCGGACTCCGACTCCAGCGGGCGGACCTTGTTGCCGTCGTTGTCCAGCACCCAGGTGCGGGAGTGGTACTCCAGGAAGTCCCGCCCGTCGTGGGTGAAGCTGACCTCCTGGCCGAAGTTGCACTTCTGGGAGCCGGGGAAGTCGTGCACGCCCGCGCCGGCCCAGTTGCCGAGCAGGAAGGCGAGCGGGACGAGGTCCTTGTGCAGGTCGGACGGGATCTCGATCATGGTCGGCAAGCTTTCCTAGACGTGGTTCAGCGCTGGCCCTGGTACAGCTTCTTCACGGTCAGACCGGCGAAGGCGAGCACGCCGACGCAGACCAGGACCAGCAGGGTTTCGAAGAAGATCTCCACGGGTGCTCCTTGAGCGAGGGTGGGCATACGACAGAGCCGGGCCCCAGCTTACGCGGCCGGGACCCGGCCCTCTTGGCGAGGTATCACTCCAGCAGTTCCGTCTGCAGGACCACCGTCTGCTGGAACGGGATCTCCTTCGCGCCGCCCGTGCGGGACTGCACGACGAGGGCGATGACGTCACCGGCGGTGAGGTAGGCCTGCCGGACCTGCTCCGCCCCGTACGGCTTCGCTTCGGCGTACGCGCTCAGCAGGACGTCGTCGTGTCCGGCGTCCGCCGGGATCGAGTCGTCCATGGTGTTCGCGGGCGCCCCGCGCAGGGCGTACGTCGGGTTCTGGTACCCGGAGAACTCCTGCGCCTGGACCTCGCTCGCGATCTGGCCGCTCTCGAACTGCAGCAGGTAGACCCGGGTCCGGGTGCCGTCCGGCGTGGTCCAGCCGCGTGCGGCGATGTGCCGGAGGCCGTGGTCGACGAGTGCTCCCCGGAGGGTGTCCCGGTCGTCCTTGTTCGCGTACTCCGCGAGGAACAGCTCCGGCTTCACCCACCCGTGGTCACCGGCGAGCGCGGGGTCGGCCTTGGCACCCTTCGGCGCGGGCAGCACGAGCGTGCGCAGGTCGGCGTAGTGGATGTCCGCGTCGTTCCGTTCGGCGAAGGGGGCCGGGCGGTCGGCGGGCAGGGGTGGCCGGACGATCCGGGGGTAGTCCCAGCGGCCGTCCGAGCGGGTGGCGAGACCGGGGAGGTCGCCGCGCTCGGCGCGCGTGACGGCGTACGCCGTGGACGCCCCGGTCGCCGCGAAGACCAGCAGCGCCGCGGTCCACCGCAGGACGCTCCGCGGGATCCGCCCCCCGACCCGCCGACCCGCCCCGTCCTGGGGGCGGCCCTCGGCGTGCGGCTGGCTCTGCGGCCCAGCCTCCGACTCGGGCCGAGCCTCGGTGAGCGGGTCG